>NZ_JBEPLH010000002.1:0-564865 GCF_040545135.1 Burkholderia sp. 572
CGTGATCTCGCGCAAGAACGGCTACCACGGCTCGACGATCGCGGGCGGCACGCTCGGCGGGATGGGCTACATGCACGAGCAGATGCCGTCGAAGGTCGAGCACATCGTGCACATCGACCAGCCGTATTTCTTCGGCGAGGCGGCGGCCGGCGAAACGCCGGAAGCGTTCGGCCTGGCCCGCGCGCAGCAGCTCGAGGCGAAGATCCTCGAACTCGGCGCGGAAAACGTCGCGGCGTTCATCGGCGAGCCGTTCCAGGGCGCGGGCGGCGTGATCTTCCCGCCGTCGACGTACTGGCCGGAAATCCAGCGGATCTGCCGCAAGTACGACATCCTGCTCGTTGCGGACGAAGTGATCGGCGGCTTCGGGCGCACCGGCGAATGGTTCGCGCACCAGCACTTCGGCTTCGAGCCGGACCTGATCACGATGGCCAAGGGCCTCACGTCGGGCTACGTGCCGATGGGCGCTGTCGGCATTCACGAGCGCGTGGCGCGGCCGATCATCGACAACGGCGAATTCAACCACGGCCTCACGTACTCGGGCCACCCGGTGGCGGCAGCCGTCGCGGTCGCGAACCTGAAGCTGCTGCGCGACGAAGGGATCGTCGAGCGCGTGAAGAACGACATCGGGCCATACTTCCAGCGCCGGCTGCGCGATGCGCTGGGCGACCATCCGATCGTCGGGGAGATTTCGGGAGCGGGGCTCGTGGCAGGCGTGCAGCTTGCGCGCGACCGGAACCGGCGCGAGCGGTTCGGTGCGAACGTCGATATCGGGACGATCTGCCGCGACTTCTGCTTCAACGGCAACCTGATCATGCGCGCGACCGGCGACCGGATGCTGCTGTCGCCGCCGCTCGTGATTCGCGAGGCGGAGGTCGACGAGATCGTCGACAAGGCGAAACGGGCGTTCGATGCGACGGCGCAGCGGGTGGGGCGTTCCGCGTGAGCCGTCGTCGTGCTCGCCGTGATGACGCGTACGCGTAGCGCTGCAGGTCGAATTCGACGATGCGCGCGACGCCAAAACGAAAAGGGCCTGCGTCGTGAGACGCAGGCCCTTGAATTCTTTGGTGGGCGGTACTGGGATCGAACCAGTGACCCCTGCCGTGTGAAGGCAGTGCTCTACCGCTGAGCTAACCGCCCAAAGAAGAATCAAATTATGTCAGAGCTTTTGGGGTTCGTAAAGCCCTTTCTGCAATTTTTTTTAAATAGCCGCAAGCACCGGTTCGCGAGCCGTGCACTCAGCCCGCGAGCGCGGGCAGTGCGTCGATCGACGCGCGCACGTAGTCGGCGAAGCGCAGCGCAACCGGCTCGGCGGTGCCGCTGCGCTTCAGCGCGAGCGTGCGCGATTCGAGCGACGCATCCTTCAGCGGCCGGAACGCGAGCCGGTCGCTCTTCGCCTGCTGCAGCACGCGCGGCACCAGCGCGACGCCCATCTCGAACTCGATCATCGACAGGATCGTCTGCCACAGCCGCGCTTCGTGGCGGATCAGCGGGCTGAAGCCGGCGTTCACGCATTGCGCGATGATCAGGTCGTGATAGTGCGGCGCCGCTTCGCGCGGGAACAGGATGAACGGTTCCGCGGCCAGCGCGGCAAGCGCGACCTGCCTGCGCCGCGCGAGCGGATGTGCGGCCGGCAGGCAGCACACGAACGGTTCCGCATAGACCGGTACCGATTCGACCTCGGGCGGGAAGTGGCCCCAGTGCGCGTAGCCGAGATCGATCTGGCCGCGCTGGATCGCCTGCACCTGCGCCTGCGTGTTCATCTCGCTCAGCACGACCTCGACGCCCGGGTAGTCGGCCTCGAAACGCCGCACCGCATCGGGCAGCCCGCGATACAGCATCGAATGAACGAAGCCGATCCGCAGCCGGCCCGCGAGGCCCGACGCGGAGCGCACCGTCAGGCGTTCGGCCTCGGCCGCCTGCAGCAGCAGCCGGCGCGCTTCGCCGAGCAGCACCTCGCCCGCGTTGGTCAGCGCGACGGTCTTGTTGGTGCGCGAGAACAGCTGGACGCCGAGCGCGTCCTCGAACTTGCGGATATCGAAACTCAGCGCCGGCTGCGAGATGAACAGGCGCTTTGCCGCGCGCCCGAAATGCAGTTCCTCGGCGACCGCCACGAAGTAGCGCAACTGCCTCAGTTCCATGGTGTCTCCTCGCGGCGTCGGCATCGATAAGCGACATCTATCGTACCGGACAAATCCTGTATTGGACGCTTATCGATCGCGCGCCTACGCTCTGCGGAAGGCTTCGCACGGGACTGGCCGGGCGCCGCGGCGCCCCCCCGCCGGCCGATGTGCAGGCAACCCAGGAGACGCACGCATGAACGACACCGCTCGCACGCCGGACGCCGGCGCATCCAACATCCCCGACAGCCGGGGCCTCGATTTCTTCACGGCCGATCCCGATCTCGGCGCGTTGCTGAAGCTGCATCTCGGCGACGCGCACTATGCCGAACTGGAGCCTCGGCTGCGCGCGCTCGGCGCACGCGTGTCGGGCGAACTCGACGAATGGGCGTCGCGCGCGGACAAGCACCCGCCCGTGCTCGAACACCGCAACCGGCGCGGCGAGGCCGTGCAGCGGATCGACAAGGATCCCGCGTATGTCGCGCTCGAACGTGTTGCGTATGCCGAGCTCGGCCTCGCGTCGCTGAGCCACGGGGCGGAATCCGTTGCGCCGCTCGTCAAGTACGCGCTGACGTTCCTGTTCGTGCAGGCCGAATTCGGGCTGTGCTGCCCGGTCAGCATGACCGATTCGCTGACGCGTACGCTGCGCCGCTTCGGCGATCCGGCGCTCGTCGCGCGCTACCTGCCGAGGCTCGCGTCGCGCGACTTCGACACGCTGTACCAGGGCGCGATGTTCATGACCGAGCAGGCGGCGGGTTCCGACGTCGGCCGGATCGCCACGCGGGCGACGCGCGAGACGGACGCGCATGGCGAGACCGTCTGGCGCCTGACCGGCGACAAGTGGTTCTGCTCGAACGCGGATGCCGATCTCGCGATGGTGCTCGCGCGGCCCGACGGCGCGCCGGACGGCATCAAGGGCCTCGCGCTGTTCCTGCTGCCGAAGACGCTGCCGGACGGCACGCGCAATCGCTACCGGATCGTGCGCCTGAAGGACAAGCTCGGCAGCCGGTCGATGGCGAGCGGCGAGATCGCGCTCGAAGGCGCGCAGGCGTTCCTGATCGGCGAGATCGGCCGCGGTTTCCACCAGATGGCCGACATGATCAACATGTCGCGGCTGTCGAACGGCGTGCGCGCGGCGGGGCTGATGCGGCGCGCGCTGAACGAGGCGCTGCACGTCGCCGCGCACCGCGAGGCGTTCGGCCGCAAGCTGATCGAGATGCCGCTGATGCAGCGCCAGTTGCTGAAGATGCTGCTGCCGGCCGAGGCCGCGCGCGCGATGTTCATGCAGATCGCGCTGCTGCTGCCGCAGGCCGATGCCGGCGACGAGCAGGCCGCGCGCTGCGTGCGGATCCTGACGCCGCTGATCAAGTTCCGCGCGTGCCGCGATGCGCGGCGCGTGACGGGCGATGCGATGGAAGTGCGCGGCGGCACCGGCTACATCGAGGAATGGAGCGATGCGCGCCTCGTGCGCGATGCGCATCTCGGCTCGATCTGGGAAGGCACGAGCAACATCGTCGCGCTCGACGTCGCGCGGGCCGCGCAGCGCGAGCAGGCGCTCGACGCGCTGCGTACCTTTCTCGGCGACCGCCTCGGCGCGGCGCCGCTGCCCGACGCGAGCCGCGCGGCGCTGCAGCGCATCCTCGCGCGCGCCTGCGACGCGCTTGCGCGGGTCGCGGCGGAAGGCGACGACGCACGCGTGCGGCAGGCCGCGTCCGCGCTGTACTACGCAAGCGCGGCCGTGCTGATGGCGTGCGAGGGCGCGCGGCTCGCGCCGGATTTCCGGCGTCTCGCGCTCGCGCACCTGGTCGTGCGCCACAAGCTGCTGCCGGTCGACCCGCTTGCGCCGGCATCGCGCGACGACGAATCCGCCGCCTGCACTGCGCTGCTGCGCGGCACGCCCATCGCGCTCGATACCGCGCTCGACCTGCTGCCGGAGGTCGAACGATGACCGCCTCGCGTGGCGCACTGGACGGCCTGAAGGTCGTCGACCTGAGCCGCGTGCTCGGCGGCCCGTACTGCACGCAGGCACTCGCCGACCACGGGGCGACGGTGGTCAAGATCGAGCCGCCGGACGGCGACGAGACGCGCGGCTGGGGGCCGCCGTTCCTCGGCGACACCGCGTGGTACTTCATGGGCGTGAACCGCAACAAGGAAGGGCTCGCGCTCGACCTGTCGCGCGACGAGGGGCGCGCGATCCTGTGGCGCCTGCTCGAAGAGGCCGATGTGCTCGTCGAGAACTTCAAGCCCGGCACGCTCGCGCGCTGGGGGATGGATTACGCGCGCGACCTGCAGCCGCGCTTCCCGCGCCTGATCCACTGCGCGGTGACGGGTTTCGGCGAAGCGGGCCCGCTCGGCGGGCTGCCCGGCTACGACGCGGTGATCCAGGCGATGGCGGGGCTGATGAGCGTCAACGGCGAGCGCGACGGCGACGCGACGCGCATCGGTCTGCCGATCGTCGACATGGTCACGGGCCTCAATGCGCTCGCGGGCATCCTGCTGGCGCTCGCGGAGCGCGAGAAGAGCGGGCGCGGACAGTCGATCGACATCGCGCTGTACGACTGCGGCGTGTCGCTGCTGCATCCGCATCTGCCGAACTTCTTCGGTTCGGGGCGCGTGCCGGCGCGCAGCGGCAACGCGCATCCGAACATCGCGCCATACGACAGCTACCGCACGGCGACCGTGCCGATCTTCCTCGCGATCGGCAACGACCGGCAGTTCGCGCGGCTCGTCGCGCATCTCGGCGTGCCGGCGCTCGCGGGCGATCCACGTTTCGTCGACAACCGCAACCGCTGCGCGCACCGTCCCGAGCTGAAGGCCGAACTGGAAGCGCGGCTCGCCGCGCACGCATGCGAGCCGCTCGCGCGCGACCTGATGGCGGCCGGCGTGCCGTGCGGGCCGGTGCGAACGGTGGCCGACGTCGCGCACGATCCGCATGCGCTGCACCGGAACCTGTTCGTCGAGATCGGCGCGTATCGCGGCACCGCGTCGCCGGTGAAGCTGTCGCGCACGCCGGCTACCTATCGTTCGCCGCCGCCCGCGCTGGGCGGCGACACGCGCGCGGTGCTCGATCGCCTCGGCGTCGATCCCGCGCTCCAGCAGCAATTGCTCGACGCCGGCGTGCTGAGGGAAGCCCCCGGCTGACACGACGCCGCCGGCCGGCGGCGCCATGCCGGCCACCCGGGAAAGGCGCGCGGCAGTCGCGCCCCGGAAACACAAACATGGAGACATCGATGAGCCGTCAGCCATCCCCGTCCGCCGCGCCGCAGCCGCGGCCCGGCCGCGCCGCCTTCGCGGCGTTCGTCGGCACCACGATCGAGTGGTACGACTTCTACATTTACGGCACCGCCGCGGCGCTCGTGTTCGGCAAGGTGTTCTTTTCGAGCAGGATGGATCCCGGCGTCGCGACGCTGCTTGCGTTCGTCACGTTCTGGGCCGGCTTCGCCGCGCGGCCGCTCGGCGGCATCGTGTTCGGGCATCTCGGCGATCGTGTCGGCCGCAAGACCGCGCTCGTGATCACGCTGGTGATGATGGGGCTCGCGACGACCGGCATCGGCCTGCTGCCCGGTTATGCGCGGATCGGTGTATGGGCGCCGGCCGGCCTCGTCGCGCTGCGCGTGCTGCAGGGCATCGCGGTCGGCGGCGAGTGGGGCGGCGCGGTGCTGATCGCGAGCGAGAACGCGCCGAAGCATCGCAGCATCCTGTACGCGGCGTTCGCGCAGCAGGGTTCGCCCACCGGCAACCTGCTCGCCACCGCCGCCTTCTTCGCGCTGAGCACGTTGCCGACACCGTCGTTCCTGATGTGGGGCTGGCGCATTCCGTTCCTGCTGTCGGCCGTGCTGGTGATCATCGGCATGGTGATCCGGCTGAGGCTCGAGGAGTCGGCCGACATGCAGCGCGTGCTCGCGCGCAAGCGCACCGTGAAGCTGCCGCTGCGCGACGTCGTGCGCGATCACTGGGTCGTCGTGCTGCTCGCGGCCGGCACGCTGCCGGTGATCAACGTCACGTACTTCCGCAGCACGTTCGCGCTGTCGTGGGCGACGAAGGAACTCGGCTACGCACAGGGCACGTTTCTCGGCATCCTGTCGATCTCGCTCGTCGTGCAGTTCCTGATGCAGCCGGTCGGCGCGTGGTTCGTGTCGAAGGTCGACATGCGCCGCGCGATGTGCTGGATCCTGATTCCGGAAATCGCGCTGATGCCGGTGATGTTCCATGCGCTCGCGACGCGTTCGTATTGGGTCGCCGTCGCGGGCATGTGCATCTCGACGATTCCGTCGGCGATGTTCTACGGCGCGGTCGGCGGCGTGCTGGCGCGGGTGTTCCCGGCGAACATCCGCTACACGGGCCTGTCGCTCGCGTATCAGCTGAGCGCGCTCGTCGTCGGCGGCGGCACGCCCGTGCTCGCGCAGGCGATCCTCAACACGACCGGCAGCATCGTCGGCGTCGCGGTCGCGTCGGGGCTTTACGCGCTCGTGTCGCTCGTCTGCATGCTCGCGCTGCTGAATCGCACCGGGTATCGCGCGGACGAACTATCGACGGCCGAGCGCAGCGATGCGGCCGAATGGGGCACCGAAGGCGGCAGCACGGCACCCGCGGCCGACGGGAGCGCGCAGCCGGGCGACGGCGGTGCTTTGAAGCCGGCCGGCTGAGCGGCACGCCATGCCGCCGCGCGGGAGGCGGGAACGCCCCGAGCGGATGTCGCCAAAAGAAAACGGCACCGTGCGAAACACGGTGCCGTTTTTCCCGGAGCACGCGGCCGGCAGGCTGCCGGCCGCGCGCATCGCATCATCAGCCTTCCGTCGGCGGCACGTAGCCGGACGCCTGGTCCGCGCCGTCGCCGAAGAAGTACTTCTCGGTCTGCTTCATCAGGTACTGGCGCGCGCGCGGGTCGGCCATGTTCAGGCGGTTCTCGTTGATCAGCATCGTCTGCTGCTTGAGCCAGCCCTGCCACGCTTCCTTCGAGACGCTCTCGTAAATGCGCTTGCCGAGTTCGCCCGGCAGCGGCGGGAAATCGAGGCCTTCGGCTTCCTTGCCGAGCTTCGCGCATTGAATCATTCGAGCCATCGTGTACTTCTCCTGTAATCGAACTGGGGGGAGGGCAGTCGTGCCTGCGCTCAGAGCTGCTTCATCAGCACGAGCGACTTGCGCTGCCAGTTATAGAGTTTGCGGCGGTCTTCGGGGAGGTCGTCGACGCTGACCTTGACGAAGCCGCGCTTGAGGAACCAGTGCTCGGTGCGCGTCGTGAGCACGAAGATGTGCGTGAGGCCGCGCGCGCGGGCACGCTGCTCGATGCGCTTGAGCAGGCGTTCGCCGTCGCCCGAGCCCTGCGCTTCCGGCGCGACCGTCAGGCACGCCATCTCGCCGATCTTCTCCTGCTGGTACGGATACAGCGCCGCGCAGCCGAACAGCACGCCATCGTGCTCGATCACCGAGAAGTGGTCGATGTCGCGTTCGATCTGGTGGCGGCCGCGGCGCACCAGCGTGCCGTCCGACTCGAGCGGCTCGATCAGCGACAGGATGCCGCCGACGTCGTCCGGCGTCGCTTCGCGCAGGCTCTCGAGGTTCTCGTACGAGATCATCGTGCCGACGCCGTCGTGCAGGAACAGTTCGAGCAGCATGCTGCCGTCGAGCGACTGCGGGATCAGGTGGGCCCGGGTCACGCCGCCGCGGCATGCGCGGATCGAGTGCTTCAGGAAGAACGCGTCGTCGCCCTGGACGTTGCCGGAATCGAGCAGCTCGGCGGCCGCGTCGAGCGACATTTCGCGCACCAGCCCGCCTTCGTCGTCGACGATGCCGGGCGCTTCGGTCAGGAAGATGATCTTGTCGGCGCGCAGTGCGATCGCGGCGGCCGACGCGACGTCTTCCATCGACAGGTTGAACGCTTCGCCGGTCGGCGAGAAGCCGAGCGGCGACAGCAGCACGAGCTTGCGGCTCGCGAGAGAATGACGGATCGACTCGGCGTCGATCTTGCGCACGATGCCCGTATGCGCGAAATCGACCCCGTCGAGAATCCCCACCGGCCGCGCGGTCACGAAGTTGCCCGACACGACGCTGATGTGCGCGTGCGCCATCGGCGAGTTCGGCAGACCCTGGCTGATCGCGGCCTCGATGTCGAGACGCACTTCGCCGGCCGCTTCCTTCGCGGATTCGAGCGCGCGCGCATCGGTGATGCGCAGGCCGTGCGAAAACTCGGATTCGACACCGTGCAGGCTCAGCTGCTCCTCGACCTGCGGGCGCGAACCGTGCACCAGCACGATCTGGATACCCATCGCCTGCAGCAGCGCGATGTCGGACACGAGCGCGTTCAGGAGCCCCTGCTGCACCACCTCGCCGCCGAACCCCACGACGAACGTGCTGTTGCGGAACTTGTGGATATAGGGCGCGACGGAGCGCATCCAGTCGACGAACTGCGCGTGACTGGCGGCCGAATCGTCGGCGGCCGGCGGCGTCGCGGCGCCGGTCTGGGCGGGGGGGAGGTCGGTTTGGGAATTCATGGGCGGGATTATAATGCGCCCCCATGTCGAATGTTTCTAAAAGTCCCGCGCCGACGCGGGCCAATACGCCGTCGGCCCGGCACCCGGATGGTGCGGCCGACGCACGCGAGCAGCAGGGCCAGCCAGCGCGCCAGCAGCAGGAAAAGCAGGCGGGCAAACCGGCAGACGCGCCGCGCGGGCCGCGCGGTGACGAACGGCGCGGCGATGCGCGCCAGTCCGCCGCGAAGGGCGCACCCCAGGCAACGGGCGAGCGTTCCCCGCGCCGCGAGCGGCCGCCGCGCGCCGTCGTCGCGCCGAATCCCGTCCCGCCGATCACGTACCCCGAAAGCCTGCCCGTGTCGGGCAAGCGCGACGAAATCGCACGCGCGATCGCCGGTCATCAGGTTGTCATCGTCTGCGGCGAAACCGGCTCGGGCAAGACCACGCAGCTGCCGAAGATCTGTCTCGATCTCGGCCGCGGCCTCGGCGCCGGCGGCACGGGCCTGATCGGCCATACGCAGCCGCGGCGGCTCGCCGCGTCGTCGACCGGCCGGCGGATCGCCGAGGAACTCGGCACGCCGTTCGGCGAGGTGGTCGGCTACAAGGTGCGCTTCACCGACAATCTCGCGCCGGGCGCGTCCGTCAAGCTGATGACGGACGGGATCCTGCTCGCCGAGACGCAGACCGATCCGCTGCTGAAGGCGTACGACACGCTGATCATCGACGAGGCGCACGAGCGCAGCCTGAACATCGACTTCCTGCTCGGCTACCTGAAGGAAATCCTGCCGAGGCGGCCGGACCTGAAGCTGATCGTCACGTCCGCGACGATCGACGCCGACCGCTTCGCGCGCCATTTCGGCACCGACGAGCGTCCCGCGCCCGTGATCGAGGTGAGCGGGCGGCTGTATCCGGTCGAGATGCGCTACCGGCCGGTGGCCGAGGATCGCCCGGCCGTGAAAAATGCCGAAGGCACGGGCGGCCGCGATCGCGTGAAGACCGCGCGCGAGGCCGAGCGCGACCTGATGGATGCGATCGTCGACGCGGTCGACGAACTGTGCCGCGAAGGCCCCGGCGACGTGCTGGTGTTCCTGCCCGGCGAGCGCGAGATCCGCGAGGCGGCCGAGGCGCTGCGCAAGCACCATCCGCCGCACACCGAGATCCTGCCGCTGTTCGCGCGGCTCTCGGCAGCGGACCAGGACAAGGTGTTCAAGGCATCGAACGCGCGCCGCATCGTGCTCGCGACCAACGTGGCCGAAACCTCGCTGACGGTGCCGGGCATCCGCTACGTCGTCGATACCGGCCTCGCGCGCGTGAAGCGCTATTCGTACCGGAACAAGGTCGAGCAGCTGCAGGTCGAGTCGATCTCGCAGGCCGCCGCGAACCAGCGCGCGGGCCGCTGCGGCCGCGTGGCCGACGGCGTCTGCATCCGCTTGTACGAGGAAAGCGACTACCAGGCGCGGGCGCGCTTCACCGATCCGGAAATCCTGCGCTCGTCGCTCGCGTCGGTGATCCTGCGGATGAAGTCGCTGCACCTGACGGCGATCGAATCGTTCCCGTTCCTCGAGCCGCCGCCCGGCCGCGCGATCGCGGACGGCTACCAGCTGCTCAACGAGCTCGGCGCGGTCGACGACGACAACGCGCTGACGCCGCTCGGCCGCGAACTCGCGCGGCTGCCGCTCGACCCGCGCGTCGGCCGGATGATTCTCGCCGCGCGCGACCAGCAGTCGCTGCGCGAGGTGCTGATCATCGCGAGCGCGCTGTCCGTGCAGGACCCGCGCGACCGCCCGATCGAGGCGCAGGAGCAGGCCGACCAGGCGCACCGCCGGTTCGCCGACGAGCGTTCCGAGTTCCTGCAGTGGCTGAAGATCTGGGCGTGGTTCGAGGAGGCGGTCGCGCACAAGAAGTCGAACCGCCAGCTCGTCGACGCATGCCGGCAGAACTTCCTGTCGCACCTGCGGCTGCGCGAGTGGCGCGACGTCCATTCGCAGCTGCTGACCGTCGTGCGCGAGCACGGCTGGCGGCTCAACGAAGCCGAGGCGACTTACGAACAGGTCCATCTGGCCCTGCTGACGGGCCTGCTCGGCAACCTCGGCCTGAAGGCCGATGACGATCCGCACTATCTCGGCGCGCGCGGGATCAAGTTCTACCTGTGGCCGGGCTCCGTACTCGCGAAGAAGGCCGGCCGCTGGGTGATGGCGGCCGAGCTCGTCGAGACGAGCCGGCTGTATGCGCGCTGCCTCGCGAAGATCGAGCCGGAGTGGGTCGAGAAGATCGGCGCGCACCTGCTGAAGAAATCGCTGTCGGAGCCGCACTGGGAGAAGCGCCCGGCGCAGGTCAGCGCGTTCGAGCGCGCGACGCTGTACGGGCTGCCGATCTACCACCGCCGGCGCGTCGCGTTCGGCAAGCAGGATCCGGCGCGGGCGCGCGAGCTGTTCATCCGCGGCGCGCTGGTCGAAGGCGAATTCGACACGAAGCTGCCGTTCTTCGCGCACAACCGCAAGCTGCTCGCCGACATCGAGCAGCTCGAGCACAAGTCGCGCCGGCAGGACGTGCTGGTCGACGACGAGCTGATCTACGCGTACTACGACCAGGCGATTCCGGCGGGCATCCACACGGGCGCCGCATTCGAGCGCTGGTATCGCGACGAGGTGAAGAAGGGCGGCCGGCCCGAGGACAAGCAGCGGCTGCTGTACCTGTCGCGCGACGACCTGATGCGCCACGAGGCGGCCGGCGTGACGACCGAGCTGTTCCCGAAGCGGGCGACGATGGCCGGCGTCGAGATGGCGCTCACGTATCACTTCGAGCCGGGCACGCCGCGCGACGGCGTGACGCTCGCGGTGCCGCTGTATGCGCTGAACCAGGTCGACGCGCGCCGCTGCGAGTGGCTCGTGCCGGGGATGCTGAAGGAAAAGGTGCAGTTGCTGCTGAAGTCGCTGCCGCAGAAACTGCGCCGGCACTGCGTGCCGCTGCCCGAGTACGCGGCCGGCTTCGTCGAGCGGATGGGCCGCGAGCGCTTCGGCGCGGGCGGCCTCGTCGAGGCGCTGATCGCCGACGTGCGCGGCGAGACGCAGGTCGCGATGAAAACGGCCGACTTCAAGCTCGAGACGCTGCCCGCGCACCTGTTCATGAACTTCAAGGTGATCGACGAGCACGGCCGCCAGCTCGCGATGGGGCGCAATCTCGCGCAGCTTCGCCAGGAGCTGGGCGCGCAGGCGCAGCAGCAGTTCCAGAAGATCGCGGCGGCGTCGACGATCGCGGCTGGCGGGGAGGGCGATGCGGGTCAGCCGGTCGGCCAGGCGCCGGCGGCGGCTGGTCCGGCCGGCGCACCCGGCCGCGGCCCGAAGCCCGCGAAGGGCGCGGCGCCGCAGACGTCCGCTCCGGCGGAAGCCGGCGCGACGGCGCTGTACGAGAACCTGACGACGTGGAATTTCGGCAAGCTCCCCGAGCTGCTGGAAATCCGCCGGCGCGGCCAGACGCTGTACGGCTACCCGGCGCTCGTCGATCGCGGCACGCATTGCGACGTCGAGGTGTTCGATTCGCCGGAGGAGGCCGCGCGCATCCACCGGGCCGGCCTGCGGCGGCTGTTCGCGCTGCAGCTGAAGGAGCCGATCAAGTTCCTCGAGAAGAACCTGCCGGGCCTGCGCGAGATGGCGATGCAGTACATGTCGCTCGGCACGCAGGACGAATTGCGCGACCAGCTGATCGACACGGCGCTCGACCGCGCGTGCCTGCAGGACCCGCTGCCCGACGACGACGCGAGCTTCCACGCGCGCCGTGACGAGGGCCGAAGCCGCCTGAACCTGCTCGCGCAGGAAATCGCGCGGCTGGTCGGGCAGGTCCTGGCCGAATACGCGGGGCTCGTGAAGAAGCTCGCGCAGGCGAAACCGTTCGCGCAGGCGCATGCGGACCTGCAGCAGCAGCTCGCCGCGCTGGTCGGCAAGCGCTTCGTGATCGATACGCCCTACGCGCAACTCGCGCACTTCCCGCGCTACCTGAAGGGCATCGCGCTGCGGATCGACAAGCTGAAGGCCGATCCGGCGCGCGACGCGAAGCAGTCGGCCGACCTGCTGCCGCTCGCCCAGCAGTACCAGCGCGCGGTGTCGCAGCGCGGCGGCGTCGCCGATCCGCGGCTCGCGGAATTCCGCTGGCTGCTCGAGGAATTGCGGATTTCGCTGTTCGCGCAGGAACTGCGCACGCCGATGCCTGTCTCTGTCAAGCGTCTGCACAAGGTCTGGGAGTCGATGCAGCGCTAGCGCAACATCGGCTTCCCGGGCTCCGCGCCGGCGGCGGGCCCCGGCCGGCCGCGCGGCGCTTGCCGGGCCGCCCGGCCGGGCACGCCGCCGCGTGCGTCGAAGTGGCGCAATGCCGGCCCAGGTCAACCGGCCGGGCCGGTTGAACGTTTTACAATGACGGTTGTTCCACGACGTGAGTCTTCATGCGCACTTTCCTTTCCCTCGGCCGCACGCTCGCGCTGGCCGCCGCCGTGCTGGCGCCCGCCGCCCACGCGAATAACGTGATCATCCTCAATTCGGCCGAAGCGACGCTTTCCCTGATCGACCAGCAGACCCGTCAGGTCGTCGGCACGATGCCGACCGGCAAGGAACCGCACCATCTGATGGCAACGCCCGACAATTCGTCGCTGATCGTTGCAAATTCGGTCTCGAACAGCCTGATGTTCCTCGATCCGAAGACGGGCAAGCTGCAGCGCACCGTCGAAGGGATCGACGATCCTTACCAGCTCGGTTTCTCGCCCGACCGCAAGTGGTTCGCGGCCGCCGGCCTGCGCCTCGACCGCGTCGACATCTACGGCTACGACGGCCGCGACCTGAAGCTCGTGAAGCGCGTGCCGCTCGAAGTCATGCCGAGCCACCTCGCGTTCACGAAGGACAGCAAGACGCTGCTCGTGTCGCTGCAGGTGTCCGGCGAGATCGCGGCGATCGACCTGCCGACGCAGACGGTCAAGTGGAAGATGAAGGTCGGCAAGGTGCCGGCCGGCCTGTGGCTCACGCCGGACGACAAGTACCTGCTCGTCGGGATGACGGGCGCGGATTACGTCGCGGTGGTCGACTGGCGCAACCAGAAGGTCGTCAAGCAGATCTACACCGGCAAGGGCGCGCACAACTTCCGTTCGCTCGCCGACGGCACCCACGTCGCGGTGACGAACCGGGTCGCGAACACGATCAGCATCATCGACGAGAACACGCTCACCAACGTCGGCGACATCACCGGCCTGCTGCCGGGCCCGGACGACATGGAGCTGTCCGCCGACAAGAAGACGCTGTGGGTGACGTTCCGCTTCGCGAAGAAGGTCGGGATCATCGACCTGGCGTCGCGCAAGCTGGTGCAGACGATCGCCGTCGGCCGTTCGCCGCACGGGATCTACTTCTACGACCGCGCGCCGTGGCGCGCCGCGAACGGCGCGTGACGGGCGGGGGAGAACGATGCTGCACCTGATCGATGCGTTCGTATCGGACATCCAGACCTGGCTGTACGTCGACGTCGTGCAGCCGCTCCTCTTCAAGTTCAACCTGATGGACTACGACGAGGACACCTACGACGCGCTGTACTGGGTGATCGTCGGCGCGCTGCAGATGGTGCTGATGTTCGTGCTGCTGCGCCCGCTCGAGGCGCTGCGGCCCGTCGAGCGCTGGACGAACCGCCGTGCCGTGCGGGTCGACGTGATCTACACCGCGATCGCGAAGCTCGGCATCTATTCGCTGTTCTTCTTCTTCGCGCTGCAGCCGCTGTTCGACAACTTCCAGGCGTGGCTGCGCCTGCACGGGGTCGCGAACGTCAACCTCGACTACCTGTGGCCGGGCGTGACCTCGAAGCCGATCGTCGCGTTCGCGATCTATCTCGTCGTGCTCGATTTCGCCGGCTACTGGTATCACCGCTGGCAGCACAAGTTCGGCGTCTGGTGGGAGCTGCACGCCGTGCATCACAGCCAGCGCCAGATGTCGCTGTGGTGCGACGACCGCAACCACGTGCTCGACGACGTGATCCAATCGTGCTTCTTCGCGGCGATCGCGCTCGTGATCGGCGTGACGCCGTCGCAGTTCGTCGTGCTGACCGCGTTCACCAACTTCATGCAGAGCATTCAGCACACGAATGCGCGCCTGTCGTTCGGCTGGCTCGGCGAGCGCCTGTTCGTGAGCCCGATCTTCCACCGGCGCCACCACGCGGTCGGCTACGGCCACGAAGGCACGAAGTACGGCTGCAACTTCGGCGTGCTGTTCCCGTGGTGGGACATGATGTTCGGCACCGCGTCGTGGAACCGCACGGTCGAGCCGACCGGCATCCGCGACCAGGTCGAGGGCGTGTCCTACGGCGAAGGCTTCTGGGCGCAGCACGGCCTCGCGTTCGTGCGGATCTTCCGGCGCCTGTTCCCCGCCAAGCGCGGCGCGGCGTCGGCCTGATCCGGCCATTCCCACGTTGAGCGGCTCTCCCACGCGGCCCGCATGTGCTTTGGCGCATGCGGGCCGCGTGGTTTATCCTTTCCCCGTTTTTCTCCGTCGATACAGGCTCGCATGAACGACTTGCTGCGTTCCTTCGTCCGGGCATTCGCGAGCGCACTGCATCCGCGCATGCTCTGGCTCACCCTGATGCCGTTTCTCGTCTCGGCCGTCCTGTGGGGCGTCGTGCTGTGGTTCTCGTGGCAGACGCTGCTGGACCTCGCACGCGGCGCGCTCGACGGCTTCGTGCTGACGGCCCTGCTGTACCGCGCGTTCGACGCGATCGGCATGTCGCAGCTGCATGCGGTCGTCGCGCCGTTCGTGGTCGTGTCGCTCGCGATTCCGCTGATCGTGCTGACCGTGCTGTTGCTGATCGCGACGATTTCGATGCCGGTCGTGATCAAGCACCTGTCGAACCGGCAGTTCGCGGCGCTCGAGCCGAAGCGGGGCGGCACGTTCTTCGGCAGCGTGTTCAATTCGCTGTGGGCGGCGCTGGCCGGCGTCGTCGTGCTGGTCGTCACGATTCCGCTGTGGCTGATTCCACCGTTCTTCGCGCTGCTGCCGCCCGTGATCTGGGGCTGGCTCACGTATCGCGTGATGACCTACGACGCGCTCGCGCTGCACGCGAGCCGCGACGAGCGCCGGGCGCTCGTGCGCCGGCACCGCTGGCCGCTGATCGGCATCGGCGTCGCGACCGGGCTGCTCGGCACCGTGCCGACCTTCGTGTGGGTATCGTCGGTCTGGATGATGGTGCTGTTCCCGTTCGTCGCGGCGGCCATGATCTGGGTTTACGCTTTCATCCTCGTCTTCTCGGCGCTGTGGTTTGGGCATTATTGCCTGCGCGCGCTGGAGGACCTGCGTGCGAGTTCGCGCGCCACCGCAATCGACATGGGGCAGGCATGAGCATCGGCATCATCATCATCGGCGACGAAATCCTTTCGGGCCGCCGGCAGGACAAGCATCTGGCGAAGGTCATCGAGTTGCTCGGCGCACGCGGCCTCGCGCTCGACTGGGCCGAATACGTCGGCGACGATCCGGCGCGCATCACGGCGACCCTCGCACGCGCGATCGCGTCGGGCGACATCGTGTTCTCGACGGGCGGGATCGGCGCGACGCCGGACGACCACACGCGCCAGTGCGCGGCCGCCGCGCTCGGCGTGACGCTCGAGCTGCACCCGGAAGCGAAGGTGCTGATTTCGGAGCGGATCCGCGAAACCCACACCGACCCGGCCACGCCGGTCGATTTCGATTCTCCGGAGAACCAGCATCGCTTCAACATGGGCGTGTTTCCGGTGGGCGCGACGATCATCCCGAACGGCTACAACCGGATTCCCGGTTTCTCGGTCGGCGACCTGCACTTCGTGCCGGGTTTCCCGGTGATGGCGTGGCCGATGATCGAATGGGTGCTCGATACGAAGTACGCGCACCTGCATCACGCGACGCCGCACGCGGAGCGTTCGCTGTACGTGTTCGAGCTGCCGGAATCGACGCTCACGCCGTTGATGGAGCGCATCGAGCGCGATTTCCCGGGCGTGCGCGTGTTCAGCCTGCCGAGCGTGGGCGATGCGGAGCGTGGCGGGATCTTCGCGCGCCGTCACATCGACCTCGGCGTGAAGGGCGAGCCGGAAGCGGTCGCGGCCGCGTACGTGAAGCTGCGCGAGGGCGTGCACCTGCTCGGCGGCGACGTCGTCGAAGCCGAGACGTCGCGCGCCTGAGCGGCGCGCCAGCCGGCCGCACAAAAACCACGGGCCGCGCAACGCGGCCCGTCATCGGCATGTCATCGCCCGGCTCGACGATGAGGCTGTCGTCACCGGCGGGCGCAGCGCGCCGTCAGGCGCCGATCCACGGCAGTTTCCGGAAGCACCAGCCGTCGACCGTCTTGCGGTGGCCTTCGGCGTCCTTCGCGCCCTCGAAGCCTTCGAGCAGGTCGAACGCCTTCGTGAAGCCGGCCTGCGTGGAGGCGACCGCGGCGAGCTTCGAGCGCGCGGCGCTGCGGCACAGGAACAGGATGGGGGTATCGGCCGGGAGGGCCGCTTTCAGTTCGTTGACGAATTCGGCGTTCGGCACGCCGCCCGGGTAGCGCGTCCATTCGAGGTGCAGGTACTGGCCGTCGCCGACGAGCGGGCGGCCGATCCAGTCGAGTTCGGCGCGGGTGCGCACGTCGACGAGGCGCGCCGACGGATCGAGCTGCAGCAGTTCGAAGGCCTCGGCCGGCAGCAGCGCCCCGGCGTAGTTGAGCGCGCCTTGGGCGCGGCGTTCGTCGGCCTTCGCGTAAAGCTGGTCGAGCGTACTCATGGCAGGGAGTCTCCGTATCGGTCAAACGAGCATTCTAGCGCGGCGTCGCGGCACGAATGGCCGCGTGCGGTGCGGTGCACGCGTGGCCCACGTGTTCACCAAAAAAGTGCAGAATGGCACGCATGCACCAGAATGATTCCTTGGTTGCGGCGGGCTGCCGGAATTGCACCATCACAGTGCTTTCGGCGAGCGACCGGTGCGGCGCAAGGCCCCGGAATCGCGCAGCCTGGCCCTGTCGTGGCGAGCTCCGGCGCGATTTGCGCCCGTCGTTCGCAAAGGTGGCACGGAAGCTGCTATATAGAATTCGGTCGAATCGGGGCGCGCTGCGCCAAAGCAAGACCCCGGTCAGCTCGATAAACGAGGCGGTTCCCAGTCCGCCGGAATTGTTCTAATCAGGAGAAGAGGTTATGAGTAAAACCGTCGCCGACGTCATGCAGCTCGTGAAGGACGAGGACGTCAAGTTTGTCGATTTCCGCTTCACGGATACGCGCGGCAAGGAGCAGCACGTGTCGGTGCCGGTTTCGGCGTTTGACGAAGACAAGTTCGAAAGCGGCCATGCATTCGACGGCTCGTCGATCGCCGGCTGGAAGGGCATCGAGGCGTCGGACATGCTGCTCATGCCGGACCCGAGCGCCGCTTTCGTCGACCCGTTCTATGAAGAGTCGACCCTCGTGCTGACCTGCGACGTGGTCGAGCCGGCCGACGGCAAGGGCTACGAGCGCGATCCGCGTTCGCTCGCGAAGCGCGGCGAAGCGTACCTGAAGAGCACGGGCATCGGCGACACGGCCTACTTCGGTCCGGAACCGGAATTCTTCATTTTCGACTCGGTCCAGTGGAACACGGACATGTCGGGCTGCTTCGTGAAGATCAACTCGGAAGAAGCGCCGTGGTCGGCAGGCAAGGAATTCGAAGGCGGCAACACGGGCCACCGTCCGGGCACGAAGGGCGGCTACTTCCCGGTCGCACCGGTCGACACGTTCCAGGACATGCGTTCGGAAATGTGCCTGCTGCTCGAACAGCTCGGCATTCCGGTCGAAGTGCACCACCACGAAGTGGCGGGCCAGGGCCAGAACGAAATCGGCACGAAGTTCTCGACGCTGGTTCAGCGCGCCGACTGGACGCAATGGTCGAAGTACATCATCCACAACGTCGCGCACTCGTACGGCAAGACGGCGACGTTCATGCCGAAGCCGGTCGTCGGCGACAACGGTTCGGGCATGCACGTTCACCAGTCGATCTGGAAGGACGGCCAGAACCTGTTCGCGGGCAACGGCTACGCCGGCCTGTCGGAACTGGCGCTGTTCTACATCGGCGGCATCATCAAGCACGCCCGTGCACTGAACGCGATCACGAACCCGACGACGAACTCGTACAAGCGTCTGGTCCCGCACTTCGAAGCACCGGTCAAGCTCGCGTACTCCGCGCGTAACCGTTCGGCATCGATCCGCATTCCGCACGTGTCGAACCCGAAGGGCCGCCGTATCGAAACGCGCTTCCCGGATCCGATGGCGAACCCGTACCTGTGCTTCACGGCGCTGATGATGGCCGGCCTCGACGGGATCCAGAACAAGATCCATCCGGGCGAAGCAGCGGACAAGAACCTGTACGACCTGCCGCCGGAAGAGGATGCAAAGATCCCGACCGTCTGCGCGGGCCTCGACCAGGCACTCGAAGCGCTCGACAAGGATCGCGAGTTCCTGACGCGCGGCGGCGTGTTCACGGACGGCATGATCGACGCGTACCTCGCGCTGAAGGAGCAGGAGCTGGCGAAGTTCCGCATGACGACGCACCCGATCGAGTTCGAGATGTACTACTCGCTGTAATCGGCGATGGCGCTTCGATTCAGCGCCGTTTTGCCGGTTCGTTCCCGCCGCGCGGTTGGCGGCGGGGGCGGCGGAGTCTGAAAGGGGCGGCGTTCAGCCGTCCCTTTTTTGTTCCGGTGATTTTCCTTTTCTGGCCCGTTGAGGCGCGACAAGCACGCAGATGGTTCTGAAGAATCTGATCAAGGCGAAAACGGGGCAGCCCGAGCGACTGACGGACGACGAGCGGCTCGCACGCTCGGGCCTGCTGGCAGGGCTGGAAGCGCTGCCGACGGTCGTGCTCGTGCTCGACCGCAAGACGCTGCGGATCGCGTTCGCGAACCCCTCCGCGGAGGCGATGCTCGACATCTCGCGCCGGCAGCTCGCGCAGCGGCCGTGGGGCGAGATTTTTCCGAACGCGAACGAACTGGCGTCGACGATCACCGCGATCGGCGAGGAGCGCTTTCACGCGACGCACCTCGATACCGTGCTCGACCGGCCCGGCCGCGAACCGCTGCACGTGCACGCGATCGTCGGCTTCCTCGAGACCGCGCCCGATTTCGTGCTCGTCGAGCTGTTCGAGAACGAACGGCAGTCGCGCACCGATCGCGAGGAGCGCATCCACGACCTGACCGCGGTCAACAAGCAGCTGATCCGCAACCTCGCGCACGAGATCAAGAATCCGCTCGGCGGCATTCGCGGCGCGGCCCAGCTGCTCGAATTCGAACTCGGCGAGCGCGAGCGCGGCGAGTTGCGCGAATACACGCAGGTGATCATCAAGGAGTCCGACCGCCTGCAGACGCTCGTCGACCGGTTGCTGGAGCCGCACCGGCATCCGCACATCGTCGGCGACGTGAACATTCATGAAGTATGCGAACGCGTGCGCGCGGTGATGCTCGCGGAATTCCCGCGCGGGCTCACGATCGAGCGCGACTACGACGTGAGCGTGCCGGACCTGCGCGGCGACAAGGAGCAACTGATCCAGGCGCTGCTCAACATCGTGCGCAACGCGGCGCAGGCGCTGCGCGAACGGATCGCGCAGGGCGACGCGAAGATCGAGTTGCGCACGCGCATCGCGCGCAAGGTGACGATCGCGAAGCGCCTGTACCGGCTGGCACTGGACTTGCACGTGATCGACAACGGACCCGGCATCCCGGAAGACATCCGCGACCGGATCTTCTACCCGCTCGTGTCCGGGCGCGACGACGGCAGCGGCCTCGGCCTGACGCTCGCGCAGACGTTCGTGCAGCAGCACGACGGGACGATCGAGGTCGAAAGCCGGCCCGGACGTACCGAATTTCAGATCCTGCTGCCGCTCGATCATTGAGCGACGGCATGGCGATTCACCGGATTCACCAATATCTGACCGACCTATGAAGCCGATCTGGATAGTAGACGACGACCAATCGATCCGCTGGGTGCTTGAAAAGGCGCTCGCCCGGGACAGCTTCGCGACGAAGAGCTTCGCGAACGTGCGCGACGCGCTGGCCGCGCTCGACCACGAGACGCCGCAGGTGCTCGTATCCGACATCCGGATGCCGGGCGGCTCGGGCCTCGAGTTGCTGCAGGCGATGCACGAGCGCCTGCCGGGCCTGCCCGTCATCATCATGACGGCGTTCTCCGATCTCGACAGCGCTGTGGCGGCGTTCCAGGGAGGCGCGTTCGAATATCTCGCGAAGCCGTTCGACGTCGACAAGGCGGTCGAGCTGATCCGCCGCGCCGTCGAGGAAAGCCTGCGCGGCGGCGTGCCGCAGGACGAGCGCGTGGCCGAGGCGCCCGAGATGCTCGGCCAGGCGCCCGCGATGCAGGACATGTTCCGCGCGATCGGTCGCCTGTCTCACTCGGCTGCGACCGTGCTGATCACCGGCGAATCGGGCACCGGCAAGGAGCTCGTCGCGCGTGCGCTGCACCGTCACAGCCCGCGCGCGAACGGGCCGTTCATCGCGCTGAACACCGCGGCGATCCCGAAGGACCTGCTCGAATCCGAGCTGTTCGGCCATGAGCGCGGCGCGTTCACCGGCGCGCAGTCGACGCGGCAGGGCCGCTTCGAGCAGGCCGAGAACGGCACGCTGTTCCTCGACGAAATCGGCGACATGCCGTTCGACCTGCAGACGCGCCTGTTGCGCGTGCTGTCGGACGGGCAGTTCTATCGGGTCGGCGGGCACAACCCGCTGCGCGCGAACGTGCGCGTGATCGCCGCGACGCACCAGAATCTCGAATCGCGCGTGCGGCAGGGCCTGTTCCGCGAAGACCTTTACCACCGGCTCAACGTGATCCGGCTGCGGCTGCCGCCGCTGCGCGAGCGCAGCGAGGACATCGCGCTGCTCACGCGCCACTTCCTGCAGAAGAGCGCGCGCGATCTCGGCGTCGAGCCGAAACGCGTGTCCGACGAGGCGCTGGCCTACCTGACGTCGCTCGCGTTTCCCGGCAACGTGCGCCAGCTCGAGAACCTCGCGAACTGGCTGACCGTGATGGCGCCCGCGCAGACGGTCGAGATCAAGGACCTGCCGCCCGACCTCGTGCCGGCCGGCGCGCCGGTCGTCGCTGCGGGCGAAGGTGCGGGCACGCACGTCGGTGGTGGCGATACGGCACTCTCTGCACCGGTGACGGGCACGGCGCCGGTGGCGTCCGCGCCTGTCGCGGCCGCGCCGAACGGCAGCGCGCCGGCCGGCTATCCGGTGTGGGAGCATGGTTTGCGCACCGAGGTGGCGCGGCTGTTGCGCGAGAATTCGGCCGACGTGATGGACGAACTCGCACGCCGCTTCGAGGCGGCCGTGATCCGCGAGGCGCTCGACTTCACGCGCGGTCGCAAGGTCGAGGCCGCGGAGCGCCTCGGCATCGGCCGCAACACGATCACGCGCAAGATCCAGGAACTCCATCTGGAGCCCTGAGCACGATTTGCGGCATGCGCGGGCATCGCGCATGCCGCGATCGGACATAATCGCGGTTTGCACGCCGTTTGCCATTCCGCCCATCCGCAATGTCCGATTCCTTCCGCTGGCCCGCCGGGGCCGACCCGTTCCGTTTCCTCGAAGCGCTCGACAGCAAGCGCGCCCGCACGTGGGTCGACGAGCAGAACGCGCGCACGCGCGCCGCGCTGCGTGACGACGATGCCTATCGCGCGCTCACGGCGCGCCTCGCGAAAGCGTACCTGCCGCGCGAACGCCCGGTGATTCCAACCCGCTGGCGCGACTGGGCCTACGACCTGTGGCAGGACGATCTCCATCCGAAGGGGCTGTGGCGCCGCACGCGCTGGGACGACTGGCGTGCAGGCCGGCCGGCGTGGGAAACGCTGCTCGACGTCGACGCGCTCGGCGCGGAGGAGGGCGAATCGTGGGTGTTCGAGCAGGACGCGATCCTGTATCCGGACGGCGATCGCGCGCTGCTGTCGCTGTCGCCGGGCGGTGCCGACGCGGTCGTCGTGCGCGAATTCGATCTCGTCGAACGTCGTTTCGTCGACGGCGGCTTCACGATCGACGAGCCGGGGCATCACACGGTCGGCTGGATCGATCGCGATACCGTCTACGTGAGCTGGGATCGCGGCGACGCGCATGCCACCGCGGCCGGCTATCCGTATGAAGCGCGGCGCTGGGTGCGCGGCACCGCGCTTGCCGATGCGCCGGTCGTCTTCAGCGGCGAACCCGACGACATCAGCGCGGGCGCGGGGTTCGATCCGATCGACAACCGCCACGTCGCGTGGCGCAGCGTCGACTTCTTCGACGCGCATGCGTACCGGCTGACCGACGCGGGCGAGTGGGCGCGCTACGACGTGCCGCCCCATGTCGAGGTCGGGTTCTGGGAAGGCTGGCTCATGCTGGAGCCGCGCCTCGACTGGGATTGCGGCGGCGTGCGCCATGCGGGCGGCTCGCTGCTGGCGATCCGCGAGCAGGCGTTCCTGGCCGGGTCGCGCGAACTCACGACGCTGTTCGCGCCGCAGCCGACGACGTCCGCGTGCACGTGGACGCACACGCGCACGACGCTGATCGCGAGCTGGCTCGACGACGTGCACAACCGCACGATGCTGTGGCAACCGCGACAGGTCGACGACGGTACGTGGACATGGGATGCGCGGCCGTTCGAGTGGGCGGGCGACGCGCAGATCGATGTCGAGCCCGTCGAGTCGACGCTGAACGACGAGGTGTACGTCGACGTCGACACCTATCTCGATCCGCCCGAATGCTGGCTGGCGGATCTGGCCGACCGCGCGGACGATGCGTCGTCGCGCCGCGTGCTGCTCGACCGGCCGCCGGTGCAGTTCGACGCGACGGGGCTCGTCGTGCGCCGCGCGAGCGCGCGCTCGCAAGACGGCACGATGGTGCCGTACACGCTGATCGGGCCGCGCGATGCACTCGATCCGGCCGAAGGCGCCACGCGCGTCGCGCGGCCGTGTTTGTTGTCGGGCTACGGCGGTTTTGCGATCCCGAACCTGCCGGGCTACAGCGACGCGTTCGGCATCGGGTGGCTCGAGCGCGGCGGCGTGATGGCGTTAGCGCACATCCGCGGCGGCGGCGAGTTCGGGCCGCGCTGGCATGTCGACGCGCAGCGCGAACACCGCCAGCGCTCGTTCGACGATTTCATCGCGGTGGCCGAGGATCTGGCCGCGACCGGCGTGACGAGCGCCGCGCAGCTCGGCATCGAGGGCGGCAGCAACGGCGGGCTGCTGGTTGCCGCGTGCATGGTGCAGCGGCCGGAGCTGTTCGGCGCGGTGCTCTGCCGCGTGCCGCTGCTCGACATGCGGCGCTATCCGAAGCTGCACGCGGGCGCCGCGTGGCTCGACGAATACGGCGACCCGGACGATCCGCACGAAGGTGCGGCGCTGGCCGCGTATTCGCCGTATCACCGCGTGCGTGAAGGCGTCGCGTATCCGCCGTTACTGCTGACGACGTCGACGCGCGACGACCGCGTGCATCCCGCGCATGCGCGCAAGATGGCCGCGCGCATGCGTGCGCTCGGTCATGAACGGGTGTGGTATTGGGAGAACACCGACGGCGGCCACGGCAGTGCCGACGATCTGGAACGCGCGGAAGCCGACGCGGCGGAATTCGGGTTCCTGTGGGCCCATCTCGGGCCGGCGCCCGCGCGGCGCTGAACGCGCGCGGGCTGCCCGGTCAGCCGACGACCGCGACCACGGGCGTGTGGTCGGACGGCTGTTCCCACGTGCGCGGCGTGCGATCGACCTCGCACGACGTGCAGGTTTGCGCGAGCGCCGGCGACAGCAGCACGTGGTCGATGCGCAGCCCCGCGTTGCGGCGGAACGCCATCATCCGGTAGTCCCACCATGTGAAGGTCTTCTCCGGCTGTTCGAAGCGGCGGAACGCATCGACGAAGCCGAGTTCGATCAGTTGCGCGAAGTGGGCGCGCTCCTGCGGCGACACGAGGTTCTGGCCTTCCCATTTCGCGGGGTCGTGCACGTCGCGGTCTTCCGGCGCGATGTTGTAGTCGCCGAGCAGCGCGAGCTTCGGGTAGCGCTGCAGCTCGGTGCGCAGCCACGCCTGCAGCGCGTCGAGCCATTGCATCTTGTAGACGAACTTGTCCGAGTCGGGCGCCTGGCCGTTCGGGAAATACGCGGACACGATGCGCACGCCGTCGACCGTCGCGGCGATCACGCGCTGCTGGGGATCGTCGAAGCCCGGAATGTTGCGTACGACGTCCGATTCGTCGACGGACAGCGTGTCGCGCGCGAGGATCGCGACGCCGTTGTAGGTCTTCTGGCCCGTGAACCAGCTGCGGTAGCCGGCGGCTTCAAGATCGGCGCGCGGGAATTTCTCGTCCGGCAGCTTCAGTTCCTGCAGGCACAGCACGTCGGTGCCGCTTTGCGCGAGCCAGTCGAGTACGTGCTGCTTGCGGACGTTGAGCGAGTTGACGTTCCAGGTGGCGATTTTCATGAACGGGGAGTGTGCGTGCGGGGTAAATGCGAAGGCCGCCATCTTACCGCGAGCACGCGGTGCGAACGCGCCCGTCGTGCGGGGCGGGGGCGGTGCCTCGCACCGCCGTCTCGGGGAATCGGGAAGAAATTGTGACAAAAGTATTGACGTGAGTACTTCCTCACCCTATAATTTATTTCTCTGACGCGGGGTGGAGCAGTCTGGCAGCTCGTCGGGCTCATAACCCGAAGGTCGTAGGTTCAAATCCTACCCCCGCAACCAAGCACACCAGACGATGTGCAGCGCATATGACCGATGCGACGCTTCGTCGACAAGAACCCGGCTCCATGCCGGGTTTTTTGTTTTCTGCGCGCGGCGCCGCTATCGCGCCGCCCACTCGACCGCCGCCTTCGCATGCAGCGCGGTCGTATCGAACACCGGCAGCGGCGAGTCGTCCGCGCCGATCAGCAGCGTGATTTCCGTGCAGCCGAGGATCACCGCCTGGGCGCCGCGCGTCGCCAGTTCCTCGATGATCGTCCCGTACGTCGCGCGCGATTCCGGCGCGATGACGCCGTGGCACAGCTCGTCGTAGATGATCCGGTGCACGTCGTCGCGCCCGCGTTCGTCCGGCACGAGCACCTCCATGCCGAACCTGTCGCGCAACCGCTCCGCGTAGAACGGCAACTCCATCGTGTAGCGCGTGCCCAGCAGCGCGACGCGCTCGATGCCCGCATCGCGAAGCGCGGCGCCGGTCGGATCGGCGATGTGCAGGAACGGCAGCGTCACCGCGGCTTCGATCGCGGCGTGGACGCGATGCATCGTATTGGTCGTCAACACGACAAGATCGGCGCCGGCCGCTTCGAGCTGCCGCGCGGCACTCGCCATCCGCTCGCCGAGCGCGGCCCAGTCGTGCGTGCGCTGCAGCGCTTCGATCTCCGCGAAATCGACCGTGACCAGCACGCTTTTCGCGTTGTGATGCCCGCCGTGCAGCGCCTTCGAATGGCGATTGATCATCCGGTAGTACTCGGCCGACGATTCCCAGCTCATCCCGCCGATCAGTCCGATCGTCTTCATCCGTCACCTTTGCGTTTCGTGTATTGCGGCAGACGAGTATAGGCGCCGCTGCCCGCGCCGGCCGGTACGATCCGTGCAAAGCGGGCCGGTACGGCACCGCCGGGCGCGACCGCACGCGACAGTTGAAACCGGCACTGTGTTTTTGTACAGTATCGGCACCGTGAACCCGACCATCATTCCGCCTGCCGATCCGCACGCGCCGCCGCCGGGCGACGTGCTGCCGCGCATGCGCAAGATCATTCATTGCGATTGCGACTGCTTCTACGCGTCGGTCGAGATGCGCGACGACCCGTCGCTGCGCAACCGGCCGCTCGCGGTCGGCGGCCGGCCCGACCAGCGCGGCGTGATCGCGACCTGCAACTACGAGGCGCGGCGCTACGGCGTGCATTCGGCGATGTCGTCGGCGCTGGCGATGCGCAAGTGTCCGGACCTGCTGATCCTGCCGTCAGCGATGGACAAGTACCGCGCGGCATCGCGGCAGATCATGGCGATCTATCGCGACTACACGCCCGACGTCGAGCCGCTGTCGCTCGACGAGGCGTACCTCGACGTCAGCGGGTCGGAGCGGTGCCAGGGCAGTGCGACGCTGATTGCGAGGGAGATCCGTCAGCGCGTGCACGATACGGTCGGCGTGACCGTGTCGGCCGGCGTCGCGCCGAACAAGTTCATCGCGAAGATCGCGTCCGACTGGAACAAGCCCGACGGGCTGTTCGTCGTGCGGCCGCACGAGATCGACGCGTTCGTCGCGGCGCTGCCGGTGCGCAAGCTGCACGGCGTCGGCAAGGTGACGGCCTCGCGGCTCGACCGGCTCGGCATCCAGACCTGCGCGCAATTGCGCGACTGGCCGCTGATCGACCTGCACCGCGAATTCGGCGCGTTCGGGCGGCGGCTGTACGAATTGTCGCGCGGGATCGACGAGCGGCCGGTGCAGGCCGACCAGGAGCGCAAGTCGGTCAGCGTCGAGACGACCTACGTTACCGATCTGACGACGCTCGAGCAGTGCGCGGCAGAAATCCGCCGCCTCGTCGTGCAGCTCGACGCGCGTATCGCACGGGCGGGCGCTGCGCGGTCGATCCGCAAGCTGTACGTGAAGATCCGCTTCGCCGATTTCCAGCGGACGACGGTCGAGTGCGTGGCCGACGCGACGCATGCGGATACGGCCGTCACGCTGCTCGCGAAGGGGCTGCAACGGCGTGCGCAGGCGGTGCGGCTGCTCGGCGTCGGCGTGCGCATCGACGAGGATACCGCCGAGCGCCACGGGCAGTTCTCGCTGTTCGACGACGAAGCCGGTAACGCCGACGACGCAGCCGGCGAACTCCCGGCGCCATGAAAAAAAGGCACCGCCGCGGCGGTGCCTTTCGATGCAGCCGGACGAGCCGGACAGCGGGCGCTCAGTGCGCGGGTGCGGCCATCCCGTTGTGGCGCAGCAGCGCATCGATCTGCGGCTCGCGGCCGCGGAACGCCTTGAACGAATCCATCGCCGGGCGGCTGCCGCCGACCTCGAGGATTTCGCGGCGATAGCGCGTGCCGGTCGCCGCGTCGAGCACGCTGCCGCTCGCGGCGGCCGCTTCCTCGAACGCCGCGTACGCATCGGCCGACAGCACCTCGGCCCACTTGTAGCTGTAGTAGCCGGCCGCGTAGCCGCCCGCGAAGATGTGGCTGAACGTGTTCGGCCAGCGCGAGAACGCGGCTTGCGGGATCACGTGATAGCGTTCGTTGATCTCGCGCGCGAATGCGGTCACGCCGGTGGCGCCTGCCGGGTCGAAGTCGACGTGCAGCAGCATGTCGAACATCGAGAACACGATCTGGCGCAGCGTGCCGAGCCCGCTCTGGAAGTTCTTCGCGGCGATCATCTTGTCGAACAGCTCGCGCGGCAGCGCGGCGCCCGTATCGACGTGCGACGACATCGACGACAGCACGTCCCATTCCCAGCAGAAGTTTTCCATGAACTGCGACGGCAGCTCGACGGCATCCCATTCGACGCCGTTGATGCCCGACACGCCGAGCTCGTCGACGCGCGTGAGCATGTGGTGCAGCCCGTGGCCGAATTCATGGAACAGCGTGATGACTTCGTCGTGCGTGAAGCATGCGGGCTTGCCGCCGACCGGTGCCGAGAAGTTGCAGGTCAGGTACGCGACCGGCGTCTGCACGGTGCTGCCGCGCTTCGCGCGCGAACGCGCGTCGTCCATCCACGCCCCGCCGCGCTTGCCTTCGCGCGCGTACAGGTCGAGATAGAACTGCGCGACGAGCGAGCCGTCGCGGTTTTCGACGCGGAAGAAGCGCACGTCCTTGTGCCACACCGGCGCATCGTCCGGCTTGATCTGGACGCCGAACAGCGTCTCGGTGACGGTGAACAGGCCCTTCAGCGCGGCCGGCTCCGGGAAGTACTGCTTGACCTCGTTTTCCGAGAACGCGTAGCGCTGCTGGCGCAGCTTCTCGGCCGCGTATGCGACGTCCCACGGCGCGAGTTCGGCGAGGCCGAGTTCCTTCGCGGCGAACGCGCGCAGCTCGTCCCAGTCCTTGTCCGCGTGCGGGCGCGCGCGCGTCGCGAGATCCTCGAGGAACGCGATCACCTGCTGCGGCGATTCGGCCATCTTCGGCGCGAGCGACACTTCGGCGAAGTTGCGGTAGCCGAGCATCTGCGCCTCTTCGCGGCGCAGCTTCAGCGCATCGGCGACGATCGCCGTGTTGTCCCATTCTGCCTTGCCGTCGCCGTACTGCGGCCCGAGTTCCGACGCGCGCGTCGCATAGGCGCGGTAGAGCGTCTCGCGCAGCGCGCGGTTGTCGGCGTATTGCAGCACCGGGAAGTACGACGGGAAGTGCAGCGTGAATTTCCAGCCTTCCTTGCCGTCCTTCTGCGCGGCTTCGCGGGCGGCCTCGATCGCGTCGCCGGGCAGGCCGGCCAGTTCGGCGTCGTCCTGCACGATGTACGCGTACGCGTTGGTCGCGTCGAGCACGTGATCGGAGAAGGCCTTCGACAGCGCGGCCTGCTGTTCCTGAAGTTCCGCGAAGCGCGGCTTCTGGTCCTCGGGCAGCTCGGCGCCCGACAGGCGGAAATCGCGCAGCGCGTTGTCGAGGATCTTTTTGCGTTCGGTGGACAGCGTTGCGTATTCGGCACTCGCGGCGATCGCCTTGTACTTCTCGTACAGCGCGAGGTTCTGGCCGACGCTCGACCAGAATTCGGTCACGCGCGGCAGGTTTTCGCCGTAGGCGGCCCGCAGTTCGGGCGTATCGGCGACCGCGTTCAGGTGGCCGACGATGCCCCACGCGCGACCGAGCGGCTCCGTCGCGTGCTCGACCGTCTCGACGACATCCGCCCAGGTTGCCGGCGTCGCGGCGGCGCTTGCCGTCTCGACCGCGCGGTTGGCGGCATCGAGCAGCGTGTCGAGCGCGGGCGTCACGTGTTCCGGGCGGATCTCGCCGAAGCGGGGCAGGCCCGAGAAGTCGAGGAGCGGGTTGGTGTTGGCGCTGGCGGACATAAGACTCCCTGTCTGTTGCCGGATGAACCGGAGTGAAAAGGGTAAGGCGCGCACGGCAGCGCGGCGCCCGATATCGACATTATTGGGGCGCATCGCGCGCTTTCCAATCGTTAGTTTCTAACGACGCGATTGGCGCGGGGTCGAATGCGGGACGGGGCGGCCGGCAAGGTGCGGCCGGCCAGGTGCGGCCGGCGAGGCGCCGGCGCGCGGAACCGCACGCCGGCTGAACGGGCAGGGTCAGGCGGCTGCGTCGGCCGCGCGCTCGGCGGCTTCGATCGTGTTGATCAGCAGCATCGTGATGGTCATCGGGCCGACGCCGCCCGGCACCGGCGTGATGTGGCCGGCCACTTCCTTCACGCCCGCGAAGTCGACGTCGCCGCACAGCTTGCCCGCATCGTCGCGGTTCATGCCGACGTCGATCACCGTCGCGCCGGGCTTCACCATGTCGGCGGTCAGGATGTTGCGCTTGCCGACCGCGGCGACCACGACATCCGCCTGCCGCGTATGCGCGGCGAGGTCACGCGTCTTGCTGTGGCAGATCGTCACGGTCGCGCCGGCGTCGAGCAGCATCATCGCCATCGGCTTGCCGACGATGTTCGAGCGGCCGATCACGACCGCGTTCGCACCCTGCAGCGGGATGCCGTGCGCCTCGAACATCTTCATCACGCCGTACGGCGTGCACGGCCGGAACAGCGGCTTGCCGGTCATCAGCGCGCCGGCGTTCGCGATGTGGAAGCCGTCGACGTCCTTCTCCGGCGCGATCGCCTCGATCACCTTGTGGCTGTCGATGTGCGCGGGCAGCGGCAGCTGGACGAGGATGCCGTGGATCTTCGGGTCGCGGTTCAGCTCGTCGATGCGCGCGAGCAGGTCGGCTTCCGACAGCGTGGCCGGGTACGCATCCTTCAGCGAGAAGAAGCCGTTGTCCTCGCACGCCTTGATCTTGTTGCGCACGTAGACTTCGCTCGCCGGGTTGGCGCCGACGAGGATCACCGCGAGACCGGGCTGGTGGCCGCGTGCGGTCAGGGCGGCGGCGCGTTCGGCGGCCTGCGCGCGCAAGGTCTTCGAGAGGGCGTTGCCGTCGATGAGGAGGGCTGTCATGGTGGTGGTCCTGCCGGGAAGTTGGAATGCGGGCGTGCGGCACGCGAAGCGCCGCAGCAAAGCACGCAATTATACCGGTCGCCTGCTGTCGTCCGACAGCGAATACAAGGAAAGCGTCATGGCGCCGGTGCCGGCGCTCCGGGAGGAAGCGCCGGGATGCCGCGCGAGTGGGCCGCATCGCGCGGCGCGGTAGTGTCCGATGGTGCGGCCGGCCGGGCAGGGCTGCCCGGAGCCGCGTGCGACGCTCAGGCCTGCTTCTTCGACAGCGCGAGGCGCAGCAGATCGGCGACCGTGTTGACGTTGAGCTTTTCCATGATGTTCGCGCGGTGCGCTTCGACCGTCTTGATGCTGATGCCGAGATCGTCGGCGATCTGCTTGTTCAGGCGGCCCGCGATGATCCGTTCGAGCACCTGCTGCTCGCGCGCGGTCAGCTTCGACAGGCGTTCGCTCGCGGCACGCTGCTCCTGGACGCTCTTGCTTTCGCTTCGGGCCTTGTCGAGCATCCGCTCGACGAGCTTGCGCAGCTCGGCTTCGTCGAACGGTTTCTCGATAAAGTCCATCGCACCCTTTTTCATCGTCGACACGGCCATCGGCACGTCGCCGTGACCCGTGACGAAGATGATCGGCAGCGCGGCATTGTCGGCGATCAGGCGCTCCTGCAGCTCGAGACCGCTCATGCCCGACATCCGCACGTCGAGGATCAGGCACGCGATCTGGCCGGCCTGCTGCGCCGGCTGGTACGCATCGAGGAACTGCTCGGCGCTTGAGAAGCATTGCACGCGATAGCCGTTCGCCTCCAGCAGCCAGCGCAGCGAGTCCCGTACGGCCTCGTCGTCGTCGACGACGAAGACGGTTTCCTGAGTGGTGGTGACAGGGCTATTCATAGTTCTCCCGTAACGGTATGTGATGCCGATGCCTCGCGCCCCCCTTGGCCGAGATCAGCGGGTTCCCCAATGGGCAGGCTGCAGTGGAACGTCGCGCCGGAAATGCGGCCATCCGGCTCGACGTTGTTGACCACCCACAGACGCCCCCGATGCGATTCGATGATCGAACGGCAGATGTTCAGCCCCATGCCCATGCCATCGGACTTGGTGCTGTAAAACGGTTCGAACAGGCGCTCGGCGGTCGCTTCGTCGACGCCCGGGCCCTGGTCGATCACGCGGATGTCGACGAATCCCGCCTCGATGTCGGCGATGACGCGGATCACGCCGTCCGCCGACGCTGGCTTCACGTCGGCCATCGCCTCGGCCGCGTTCTTCATCAGGTTCACGAGCACCTGCTCGATCAGCACGGGGTCGACATAAATAATAGGCATTCTTGCGAGGATTTCCGTGACGATCCGGATCCTGCGCTTCCTGGCCTCGATTTCAGCGAGCCCGACCGCGTCGGCGACGATGTCCGCGACCCGGGCCGGCTGGCGCTTCGGTTCGCTGCGCTTCACGAATTCGCGGATCCGCTTGACGATCATCCCGGCGCGCAGCGCCTGCTGCGCGGTCTTTTCCAGCGCGGGCTGCAGCGTCTCGGGCGTGCCGCGGCCGCTCTTCACGAGCGCGAGCGTGCCCGAGCAGTAGTTGTTGATCGCGGCGAGCGGCTGGTTCAATTCGTGAGCAATCGACGACGCCATTTCACCCATCGTCATCAATCGGCTCGTGAACTGCAGCTTCTCTTCCTGCTGGTGCGCGAGCTCCTGCGCCTTCTTGCGGGTCGTGATGTCGGTCGCGATCTGCATCTGCGCGAGGTGGCCGTCGACCCACTGTATGTACTGGCGGCGCACCTCGAACCACTTCTGGATGCTCTCGACGTACACCTCCTGCGCATCGGCCGTGCTGCTCGTCAGCGCGGCGGCCGGCAGGCCCGCGAACGCGTCGACCATGTCGATCGAGTCGGACGATGCCTGCGCGCGGTCGAAGCCGCCGCCCGACAGCTCGAGATGGCCGTCCGGGCGAATGCCGAACAGGTGGCGGTAGTAGCGGTTCGCGAACAGCAGCTCGGCTTCGTCGGCGGCCAGCACCGACACCGCGGCGTCGAGGCTTTCGAGCACCGTCGTGAAGCGCTCGTGCGCAGCCGCGAGTTCCTCGCGTGCACGCTTCGGCTCGGTGATGTCGGTCATCGACGACATCCAGCCGGTCTGGCGGCCCGAACTGTCGATCAGCGGCGACACGTACAGGCGCGCATGGAACAGCGTGCCGTTCTTGCGCCGCACGCGCAGCTCGAAGCCCGAGCTCGGCGCCTTGCCGCGCAGCGTCATGTCGAGCTGGCGCTGCATTTCCGGGTAAGCGTCGCGCGGCCAGTACGGGAACGGCGCGACCTTGCCGACGAGGTCGGTTTCGTCCCAGCCCGTCATCCGGCAGAACGCGGGGTTCACGTGCGTGATGCGGCCGTGCATGTCGAGCACGCGCATGCCGATCAGCACCGAATTCTCCATCGCGCGGCGGAAGAACGCTTCCGCGTACAGCGCCTGCTGCGCCTCGAAGCGCTGGCGCGTGTGCTTCCACAGGCTCCAGAGGCTCCACAGCACGAAGCACGACAGGCCCGCCACGAGCCACACGAGCGTGTTGTTGGTGAGGTTCGTGAGCTGCGGGAATGCGTACACGCGCACGGTCAGCCCCTGGCCGGGCGGATCGAGCGGCAGGTCGTAGTGCGAGTCGCGCGGCAGGCGCGGGCGCGTCGACGTGGACGACAGCTCGCGGTTGTTCGCGTCGGTGATCGAGATCTTGTACTTCGACGACAGTTCCTGCGGGATGTCGTGCTTCAGGATGCCTTCGACCGAGAACACCGCGGCGATCGAGCCGAGGTACTCGCGGTCGCCGCGCATGACGGGCGTCTGCAGCGTGATGAAGCCGTTGCCGAAGTCGTCGTAGATCAGCGGCGAATAGGCCTGGCGGCGCGTGCTGCGCGCCTCGTCGTATGCGCCGCGCACGGCGTCCTGCATCTGCGCTTCGCCGGGCTTCGCGAGCCGCTGGCCGAGCAGCGGCGGATGCACGGTCGGCCAGCGCTGTACGCCGGGCGACGTGTACCAGTTCAGGTAGAGGATTTCCGGGTGCGTCTGCATCACGTCCGCGACGGCCATCTGGAACGCGTTCTGGTCGAGGCGGCCGGATGCGAGATCGCGCGACAGTGCCTGGAGCTGTTCCTGCGCGCCCGTCATCGACAGGCGGATCTGCTGCTGCGCCCACGCGACGTTCCGGAAGAGGGTGTCTTCCTGCTGCTGCTGTTCGCGGCGGTTGAGGCTCCACAGGATGAGGCTCATCACCACCAGGAACACGAGGATCGACAGCAGTGGCGTCAGCAAATAGGAATTGGACCACCACGGTCCGTGGTGCCAACGGGACGGCTGCGACTCCGCCGGCGGGCCCGACGGTCGCGCCGAGCGTGCGAAAAGCCGATCGGTCAACATGGCAGGATTGTAGCGCAGCGCAATACATGGAAAACCTATACCGGATATGTTGAACGGAAACGGATTTGTTTCGCCGGGACGCGCCGGAGAGCCCCGAAATATGGGTGCAGCGCAGCAATATTTCGTATTGCGAGAAAAGATCTCACTATTCGAAAATTTTGTTGCGCAGGCCCGCGCACGCTCATTACAATCCGCTGGAGCTTGCCCGCAGCCGGTCGCGTCGCGTCGTCTGCACGAGAGCGATCCTCACATTCCAGGACCCAGGAGACGAGAATGTCCGCTGTACCGAACGAAGTGATGAAATATGTCGCCGCCGAACGTGACGACGACCCGCAAGAAACCGTCGAGTGGCTGGAGTCGCTCGATGGCGTGATCTCCTCCGTGGGCACCGGCCGCGCGCATTACCTGATCGAAAAGCAGATCGAGTTCGCCCGCATGCACGGCGAACACCTGCCGTTCTCCGCCAATACCCCGTACATCAACACGATCCCGGTCGAAGCCCAGGCGAAGATCCCTGGCGACCAGGACATCGAGCACCGCATCCGTTCGTACACGCGCTGGAACGCGCTGGCGATGGTGCTGCGTGCAGGCAAGGACACGAACGTCGGCGGCCACATCGCGTCGTTCGCGTCGGCCGCGACGCTCTATGACGTCGGCTACAACCACTTCTGGCACGCAGCGTCCGAGCAGCACGGCGGCGATCTCGTGTTCGTGCAGGGCCACTCGTCGCCGGGCGTCTACTCGCGCGCATTCCTGCTCGGCCGCCTGAAGGAAGAGCAGCTCGACAACTTCCGCCAGGAAGTCGACGGCAACGGCATTTCGTCGTACCCGCACCCGTGGCTGATGCCGGACTTCTGGCAGTTCCCGACCGTGTCGATGGGCCTCGGCCCGATCATGGCGATCTACCAGGCACGTTTCATGAAGTACCTGGAAGCGCGCGGCATCGCGAAGACGGAAGGCCGCAAGGTATGGGCATTCCTCGGCGACGGCGAGACGGACGAGCCGGAATCGCTCGGCGCGATCGGGATGGCGAGCCGCGAAAAGCTCGACAACCTCGTGTTCGTGATCAACTGCAACCTGCAGCGTCTCGACGGCCCGGTGCGCGGCAACGGCAAGATCATCCAGGAACTGGAATCGGAATTCCGCGGTGCCGGCTGGAACGTGATCAAGGTCATCTGGGGCAGCCGCTGGGATGCGCTGTTCGCACGCGACAAGACGGGCGCGCTGATGCGCCGCATGATGGAAGTCGTCGACGGCGAGTACCAGACGTACAAGTCGGAGTCGGGCGCGTTCGTGCGCGAGCACTTCTTCAACACGCCTGAACTGAAGGCGCTCGTCGCCGACTGGTCCGATGACGACATCTGGGCGCTGAACCGCGGCGGCCACGATCCGCACAAGATCTACGCGGCTTTCCACGAAGCCACGAACACGAAGGGTGCGCCGACCGTCATTCTCGCGAAGACCATCAAGGGCTACGGGATGGGCGAATCGGGCCAGGCGATGAACATCACGCACCAGCAGAAGAAGCTGCCGGTCGAGCAACTGAAGAAGTTCCGTGACCAGTTCCGCCTGCCGATCACCGACGAGCAGATCGCCGACGTGCCGTACCTGAAGTTCGAGGAAGGCTCGAAGGAACTCGAATACATGCGCAAGCAGCGCATGGATCTCGGCGGCTACCTGCCGCATCGCCGCGAGAAGGCGACGTCGCTGCCGGTGCCGGCGCTCGACGCGTTCGAACCGCTGCTGAAGGGCACGGGCGAGGGCCGCGAGATCTCGACGACGATGGCGTTCGTGCGGATCCTGAACATCCTGCTGAAGGACAAGGCGCTCGGCAAGCGCGTCGTGCCGATCGTCCCGGACGAATCGCGTACGTTCGGCATGGAAGGCCTGTTCCGCCAGATCGGTATCTGGAACCAGCAGGGCCAGAAGTACGTGCCGGAAGATTCCGACCAGCTGATGTTCTACAAGGAATCGGAGACCGGCCAGATCCTGCAGGAAGGCATCAACGAAGCGGGCGGCATGTGCGACTGGATCGCGGCGGCGACGTCGTATTCGACGCACGGCGAGATCATGGTGCCGTTCTACATCTTCTACTCGATGTTCGGCTTCCAGCGGATCGGCGACCTGGCATGGGCCGCGGGCGACATGCGTTCGCGCGGCTTCCTGCTCGGCGGTACCGCGGGCCGCACGACGCTGAACGGCGAAGGCCTGCAGCACGAAGACGGCCACTCGCTGCTGTGGGCGGCATCGGTGCCGAACTGCGTGAGCTACGACCCGACCTTCGGCTACGAACTCGCGGTGATCGTCCAGGACGGCCTGCGCCGCATGGTGCAGGACCAGGAGGACGTGTACTACTACATCACGGTGATGAACGAGAACTACGAGCACCCGGCGATTCCGCAGGGCGAGCACGTGGCGGCCGACATCATCAAGGGCATGTACGCGTTCAAGAAGGCCGACGCCGACAAGAAGGCGCCGCGCGTTCAACTGCTCGGCGCGGGCACGATCTTCAACGAAGTGATCGCTGCCGCCGACCTGCTGAAGAACGACTGGGGCGTCGCCGCCGACCTGTGGAGCGTGCCGAGCTTCACCGAGCTGGCGCGTGAAGGCCACCAGGTCGAGCGCTGGAACCTGCTCCATCCGACCGAGGAGCGTCGCCTGTCGCACGTGCAGAAGTGCCTGAAGGACACGCAGGGCCCGGTCATCGCGTCGACCGACTACGTCCGCGCGCTGGTCGACCAGATCCGCGGCCAGATCGATCGCCGCTTCGTCGTGCTGGGCACCGACGGTTTCGGCCGCTCGGATACCCGCGAGAAGCTGCGTCACTTCTTCGAAGTCGACCGTCACTGGGTCACCGTCGCCGCGCTCAACGCGCTGGCCGACGAGGGCACGATCGAGCGCAAGGTGGTCGCGGACGCGATCGCCAAGTACAACCTCGATCCGTCGAAGCCCAACCCGATGACCGTTTAACGCACACGCCGTGTGATGCCGCGCGCCGCTTCCGCGAGAAGCGCGCGCGGCCATGGAGACAGAAACAGATGAGTCAAGCGATCGAAGTGAAGGTGCCGGATATCGGCGATTACAAGGACGTGCCGGTGATCGAGATCGGCGTGAAGGTCGGCGACACGGTCGAGCCGGAGCAGTCGCTCGTCACGCTCGAGTCGGACAAGGCGACGATGGACGTGCCGAGCCCGGTAGGCGGCGTCGTGAAAGAAATCAAGGTCAAGGTGGGCGATTCCGTGTCGGAAGGCTCGCTGATCATCCTGCTCGAAGGCGGCGCCGCGGCGCAGGCCAACGGCGCGGCCGCGCCGGCCGCAGCACCGGCTCCGGCGGCAGCGCCTGCGCCGGCCGCAGCGGCACCGGCTGCCGCACCGGCAGCCGCCGGCGGCACGCTCGAAGTGAAGGTACCCGACATCGGCGACTACAAGGACGTGCCGGTGATCGAGATCGGCGTGAAGGTCGGCGACACGGTCGAGAAGGAACAGTCGCTCGTCACGCTCGAGTCGGACAAGGCGACGATGGACGTGCCGAGCCCGGCAGCGGGCGTCGTGAAGGAAATCAAGGTCAAGGTGGGCGATTCGGTGTCGGAAGGCACGCTGATCGTGCTGCTCGAAGCCGCAGGTGCAGCGGCTGCCGCACCGCAGGCGAGCGCACCGGCGCCCGCCGCTGCAGCGCCGGCGCCGGCACCCGCCGCCGCACCCGTGAAGGCCGCACCGGCCGCTGCCGCACCGGCTCCGGCCGCGGCACCGTCGGGCGAATACCGCGCCAGCCACGCATCGCCGTCGGTGCGCAAGTTCGCACGCGAACTCGGCGTCGAAGTCGCGCGCGTGCAGGGCTCGGGTCCGAAGGGCCGCATCACGAAGGAAGACGTCACGGGCTTCGTGAAGGGCGTGATGACCGGCCAGCGCGCGGCACCGGGCGCGGCAGCCGCGCCGGCAGGCGGCGGCGAGCTGAACCTGCTGCCGTGGCCGAAGGTCGACTTCTCGAAGTTCGGCCCGTTCGAGGCGAAGCCGCTGTCGCGCATCAAGAAGATCTCGGGCGCGAACCTGCATCGCAACTGGGTGATGATCCCGCACGTCACGAACAACGACGAAGCGGACATCACCGAGCTCGAAGCGCTGCGCGTGCAGCTGAACAAGGAGCACGAAAAGGCGGGCGTGAAGTTCACGATGCTCGCGTTCGTGATCAAGGCGGTCGTCGCCGCGCTGAAGAAATTCCCGACCTTCAACGCGAGCCTCGACGGCGACAACCTGGTGTTCAAGCAGTACTACCACATCGGTTTTGCCGCGGACACGCCGAACGGCCTCGTCGTGCCGGTGATCCGCGATGCGGACAAGAAGGGGCTCGTCGATATCGCGAAGGAAATGGCCGAGCTGTCGAAGGCCGCACGCGACGGCAAGCTGAAGCCGGACCAGATGCAGGGCGGTTGCTTCTCGATCTCGTCGCTCGGCGGGATCGGTGGCACCAACTTCACGCCGATCATCAATGCGCCGGAAGTCGCGATCCTCGGGTTGTCGCGCGGCCAGATGAAGCCGGTGTGGGACGGCAAGCAGTTCGTGCCGCGTCTGACGCTGCCGCTGTCGCTGTCGTATGACCATCGCGTGATCGATGGCGCGGAAGCCGCGCGGTTCAATGCGTATCTCGGCGCGTTGCTCGCGGATTTCCGTCGCATCATTCTTTGATGAGCGGGGAGTGTGCTCGCGGGGGCGTGGGTTTTATGTCGGTCATCCACGTTTCGTCGTTGAACCTGTCTTGCTAACGGTCTATTAGCGTCGCCCCTGCGCGGGGCGGCGGTCACTTTTCTTTGTCTTCCAAAGAAAAGTAACCAAAAGAAAGGCGCGTCCTTGGGCGGACGGCAAAGGTGGTCCTGCCCAGCGTCACGTTCTCTTGTCAGGCCGTAGTCGCAGTAGTGGGTTCTTCCGCGGGTTTCTCCCTCTCTGTCTGCAGCTAATCAAGAAGGGGACAGTAATGAGTCTCATCGAAGTCAAGGTTCCGGATATCGGCGATTTCAGCGGCGTCGATGTCATCGAAGTCAACGTGAAGCCGGGCGACGTGATCGAAAAAGAGCAAACGCTCATCACGCTCGAATCGGACAAAGCCTCCATGGAAGTGCCCAGCGACGTCGCCGGCACCGTCAAGGAAGTCAAGGTCAAGGCCGGCGAGAAAGTCTCGCAAGGCACCGTCATCGCCATCGTCGAAGCATCGGCAGGCGCCGCCGCTCCCGCGAAAGCACCCGAAACGGCCAAGCCCGCAGCGGCTGCTCCGGCACCGGCCGCCCCGGCATCCGCGCCGCAAGCCGGCAGCTACGCAGGCGCCGTCGACATCGAGTGCGACATGCTCGTGCTCGGCGCCGGCCCCGGCGGCTACTCGGCCGCGTTCCGCGCAGCCGACCTCGGCATGAAGACCGTGCTCGTCGAACGCTACTCGACGCTCGGCGGCGTGTGCCTGAACGTCGGCTGCATCCCGTCGAAGGCGCTGCTGCATACGTCGCTCGTCGTCGAGGAAGCCGCGGCGCTCGCGTCGCACGGCATCACGTTCGGCAAGCCGGAAGTCGATCTCGACAAGCTGCGCGACTTCAAGGGCGGCGTCGTCAAGAAACTGACGACGGGCCTCGCCGGCATGGCCAAGGCGCGCAAGGTCGAAGTGGTCACGGGCGTCGGCGCATTCGTCGATCCGTTCCACATGGAAGTGCAGGGCGAAAACGGCAAGAAGGTCGTCAGGTTCAAGCAGGCGATCATCGCGGCGGGCTCGCAGGCCGTGAAGCTGCCGTTCATGCCGGAAGACCCGCGCGTCGTCGATTCGACCGGCGCGCTCGAACTGCGTCAGCTGCCGAAGCGCATGCTCGTGATCGGCGGCGGCATCATCGGCCTCGAAATGGCGACGGTGTACTCGACGCTCGGCGCCGAGATCGACGTCGTCGAAATGATGGACGGCCTGATGATGGGCGCGGACCGCGATCTCGTGAAGGTCTGGGAAAAGTACAACGCGAAGCGCTTCGGCAACGTGATGCTGAAGACCAAGACGGTCGGCGCGGAAGCGAAGGAAGACGGCATCTACGTGAAGTTCGAGGGCGAGAAGGCGCCGGCGGAAGCGCAGCGCTACGACCTCGTACTCGTCGCGGTGGGCCGCAGCCCGAACGGCAAGAAGATCGGCGCCGACAAGGCAGGCGTCGCCGTCACGGACCGCGGCTTCATCGACGTCGACAAGCAGATGCGCACGAACGTCCCGCACATCTTCGCGATCGGCGACATCGTCGGCCAGCCGATGCTCGCGCACAAGGCAGTGCACGAAGGCCACGTCGCAGCGGAAGCCGCGCACGGCGAGAAGGCGTACTTCGACGCACTGCAGATCCCGTCGGTGGCGTACACCGATCCGGAAGTGGCGTGGGCCGGCAAGACGGAAGACCAGTGCAAGGCCGAAGGCATCAAGTACGGCAAGGCCGTGTTCCCGTGGGCCGCATCGGGCCGCGCGATCGCGAACGGCCGCGACGAAGGCTTCACGAAGCTGATCTTCGACGAGGAAACCCACCGGGTGATCGGCGGCGCGATCGTCGGCCTGAACGCAGGCGACCTGATCAGCGAAGTGTGCCTCGCCGTCGAGATGGGCGCGGACGCGGAAGACATCGGCAAGACGATCCATCCGCACCCGACGCTCGGCGAATCGGTCGGCATGGCCGCCGAACTGTACGAAGGCGTCTGTACGGACCTGCCGCCGCAGCGCAAGAAGTAACGCGACCGGGGCCGGCATGTTGCCGGCCACAAAAAACGCCGCCTCCCGGGCGATCCGGGCGGCGGCGTTTTCTTTTGCGGGCGGCCGATGCTCAAACGACCGTTCGAGCACGGCCGGCGGCTTGGCGATTCCGGCGTGGTGCGGCGCCAGAAACGAAAAAGCCGCGCTGTGCGCGGCTCTTTCAGGAGCAGGGGACGCTTACGCGGCCGGCTTGCTCGAACGACGTGCGGCAGCGGCGGTAGCAGCCTTCGTTGCGACGGCAGCAGCAGCGTTGAAGTTCGTTTCAGCGATTTCGACGGCTTGCTTCGTGGCCTTCTGAACCGTTTCGTACGTGGTGTTCGCAGCGTTCAGTGCCGACTTCAGTGCGGCGACAGCCGTTTCCGAACCGGCCGGGGCGTTCTTCGCGACGTTGTCGACGAGTGCCTGGACCTTCTTGTTCTGCTCTTCGAATTGCGCTTCTGCAACCTTCGCGAACTCGGCTTGCGTCGACGATGCGATTTCGTACAGGTGACGGCCGTACGACAGCACCTTTTCCGCGACCGGCTGCGACAGGCTGGCTTGCAGGGCGATCAGTTCCTGTGCGTCCTTCACCGACAGCAGGCGCTGTGCGTTTTCCTGGCCTTCGGCCAGCGTCGACTTCACGACCTGCAGGTTGAGTTCGATCAGCTTCTCGACGCCTTCGAACGCCTTGGTCGTCAGACCGAACAGGCTTTCGAGGTTGGCTTTCTGTGCAGCGGCGATTTGCTCGGGGGTCAGCAAGGACATGTCCAGCTCCTGAAAAGCGATCGCGTCGATCGCAGGGTAAAGGGCACTACGACGGGGAACCTCGGATGCGCGTGCTTTGTGCAACGCAGCAATGAGGCCTATTTTAGGGCAGAGAAAACGGATGTCAAGTGTTTTTTGTGCGTTGCACAATCGCGACAAATTATCGATAAAACAACAAGTTATCGTGCCCGTTCGGAATCGGTTTCACGCGCGTCTCCCAGATGGTGCGCACGGACGCGGGGCGCACGCGGCGCACCATGATCATGCACAGGTAAACCTGACAGGGTCATGGAACGTTATCCTTCTGTTCCTGTCGAAAACGCGCCGTTTCGATGCGCGTACCGTGGCGACGTGCCGCCGCCACGGCCGAGACCGGCTCCCAGGCACCCCGAGCGCCGGATACGTAGTTTCCCCGCTTTAAATCGCCTCCGAAGTGACGTTATCTCAATTAACCGTGTGTAATCGGGAGACGGGTACTGTCGGGCAGCGCATCCCATGAATTTTTTCGATGGGAGCGGGAGGGTTCATTGGTCAGAGGTTGGCCAACCCTTACATTCCGGTTTAACGACGATCGGTAAGTGCCTAATATTGCTCTTTTTTTCAGCTTTAACTACACTTGCGGAAACCTCCCGCCCGCTTTGTCCAGACCCCAATGAAAGCCGAATCGTTTTCACCGCGCAGATTGTTGCAGAGCATGACGCTCGGCACGGCTGTGTCGGTCGCTGTCGCCTTGCTGGCGACCACCGCGTCCGTCACGCCCGCTGACGCCTTTGCCGCCACTGCGAAGACCCAACAAGCCGCCAAGAAAAAGGCTGTCGCTCCTGCTTCGTCCGCGAAGAAGAAGTCGGCCAAGGCTACCTCCGACAAATCCGCCAAGGTCGCCGCGGCCGATGCGCCGCGCGCAAAGGCGTCGCGCAAGCGCGTGACGCTCGCGGCGAACAGCGTGCGTGCCGGCCATCACGGCGCGGTTCGCAAGGTCGCGTTCCAGCCGCGTCGGCAGAGCGTCGGCCAGGCGTTCGGCCTGCACGACACGCCGGACGCGCTCGCGCTGCGTTCGAGCGTCGCGTACGTCGTCGACCAGAATTCCGGCGAGCCGCTGTTCGACAAGAATTCGCACGCCGTCGTGCCGATCGCGTCGATCTCGAAGCTGATGACGGCGATGGTCGTGCTCGACTCGAAGGCGCCGATGGCCGACCAGATCGAAGTCACCGACGAAGATCGCGACTACGAGAAGGGCACGGGTTCGCGCCTGTCGGTCGGCTCGGTGCTGTCGCGTGAAGACATGCTGCACATCGCGCTGATGGCGTCGGAAAACCGCGCGGCCGCCGCGCTGTCGCGTTATTACCCGGGCGGTCGTCCGGCGTTCATCGCCGCGATGAACGCGAAGGCGAAGTCGCTCGGCATGGCCGATACCCATTTCGAGAATTCGACCGGCCTGTCGAGCTCGAACGTGTCGAGCGCGCGCGATCTGGTGAAGATGGTCAATGCGGCGTACCAGTACCCGATGATCCGTCAGTTCTCGACCGATCGCAGCTACGAGGTGTACACGGGCAAGCGCAATCTCGCCTACAACAGCACAAACGCGCTGATCCGCGGCAACGGCTCGTGGGACATCGGTCTGCAGAAGACGGGCTTCATCAACGAAGCGGGCGAATGTCTCGTGATGCAGGCGACGATCCACGGCCGGCCGATGGTGATGGTGCTGCTCGATTCGTTCGGCAAGTATTCGCGCTTCGCCGACGCGGCGCGCCTGCGCAACTGGCTCGACGCCGGCGGCGGCGAGCGCCTGACGGCGGCCAACACGCCGAACGGCGGGACCTGATCGCACGGCGGCGTGGCGGTTCGCCGCCGCGCCGATGGTCGAAAAAAAGCCCCGCAATCGCGGGGCTTTTTTACTGCGGGAGCGCGGGAGCGGCTTACGCCTGCCGCTGCAGCCCGTCCGCATCCTTCGTGGGCGCCGGCCGGTAGCCGAGCGATTCCGAAATGGTGAGGGCAGTACGGCTCAACTGGCCGAGCCAGGCATCCTGGAGACGATCGGCCGGTGCCGACAGCGACAGGCCCGCGACGAGCTTGCCCGAATCGTCGTAGATGCCGGCCGCGATACAGCGCACGCCGAGCTCCAGTTCCTCGTTGTCGCGTGCGCACGATTGCTGGCGGACGATCGTCAGCTCGCGCTCGAGCTTCGCGATGTCGGTGATGCTGTTCTGCGTATGGCCGGACAGCCCCGTGCGCGTTGCATAGGCACGCACGCGCGACGTTTCGTCGGCTGCAAGGAACAGCTTGCCGACCGACGTAAGGTGCAGCGGCGCGCGGCCACCGATCGCACGGACGACCTGCATCCCCGAGCGCTCCGAATACGCGCGCTCGATGTAGACGATCTCGTCGCCCTGGCGCACCGACAGGTTCACGGTCTGCCCGGTGAGGCGGTGCAGCTCGCGCATCGGCATCAGCGCCGCGTCGCGCACCGACAGGCGTGCCTTCACGAGGTTGCCGAGCTCCAGCAGCCGCATGCCGAGGCGATACGTGCCGGGATCGGAGCGGTCGACGAGGCGGCAGGTCACCATGTCGTTGAGGATGCGGTGCGCCGTAGACGGGTGCAGCTCCGTGCGCTGCGCAAGTTCCTTCAGGCTCACGGGGTCACTGTGCGCGGCGAGCGCGTCCAGCAACCGCATCATGCGTTCGATCACCTGGATCGACGTTTTGGAATCCGGGGTGGGTTGGCTCATGTCGGGGGAGAAATCGGTTGACGCGGCAAGCGGTGTTGCAACGATTGTATCTCGTATCGTGAAAAAAGCGAACGCCGTTCGAGGAAGTCCTCGTTTCGCGCAGTGCGGGCTTGCGCGCGAGCCGGCGTTGGTCTCGCCGGCCAAACGGCGGATAATGAGAGCCGTTTTCTCGAAGGAGCGCGTATGCGAGTCGGTTTGTTCGTGACCTGCCTGGTCGATCTGATGCGTCCGGAAATCGGTTTTTCGGCGCTCAAGCTGATTCGCGACGCCGGCTACGAGGTGATCGTGCCGCCCGCGCAGACTTGCTGCGGCCAGCCGGCCTACAACTCGGGCGACCGCGCGCTCGCCCGCGATCTCGCGGAAAAGACGCTGCGCGAGTTCGAGCAGTTCGATTACGTCGTCGCGCCGTCGGGTTCATGCGGCGGGATGATCCGCGCGCACTACGGCGACCTGTTCCGCGACGACCCCGAGCTGATGGGGCGCTACACGCGGTTCCAGCAGAAGGTCTACGAACTGACCGATTTCCTGGCGAATGTCGCGAAGGTCTCGCTCGCGCCGGGTGAATTCACGGGACCCGTCACCTATCACGATTCGTGCTCGGGCCTGCGCGAGCTCGGCGTGAAGGCACAGCCGCGTGCGCTGCTCGCGCAGCGCGGCATTGCGGTCACCGAGATGAAGGACTGCGAGCACTGCTGCGGCTTCGGCGGCACGTTTGCGGTGAAGTACGGCGACATCTCGGCGGCCATCGCGGACGAGAAGTGCGCGAACGTGCGCGCGTCGGGCGCGGGCGCCGTCGTGCTCGGCGATCTCGGCTGCATGCTGAACATCGAAGGGCGGTTGCGCCGCACCGGCGACCGCGACACGCGCGTGCTGCACGTCGCGCAGGTGCTGGCGGGCGACGTCTGACGCCCGGTTCCGCTCACTTTTCCCCGATACCGCGATGCAAGTCCAATCGATGCATTTCAAGGCGCGCGCCGGCCAGAAGCTGGCCGACCAGCGCTTGCAGCAGAACCTGAAGAAGCTGTCGACGAAGTTCGTGTCCGCGCGTGCCGACGCGATGACCGCGATCGACTTCCCGGCCACGCGGGCGGCGCTGAAGGCGCGCCGCAACCGCGCGCTGGAGAACCTCGACGTGTGGCTCGAGGCCTTCGAGCAGGAGGCGACGCGGCGCGGCACGACCGTGCTGTTCGCTGAGACGACGGCGGACGCCGCGCGGCTCGTGGCCGACATTGCGCGCCGTCACGACGTGAAGAAGGTCATCAAGACCAAGTCGATGGTGTCGGAGGAAATGCGCCTGAACGCGGTGCTCGCGGAAATGGGCGTGCAATCGATCGAGACGGACCTCGGCGAATACATCCTGCAGATCAACGACAACGAGCCGCCGAGCCACATCATCGCGCCCGTCGTTCACAAGGACAAGGACGAGATCGCCGACCTGTTCGCGCGCACGCACCACCGCGAGCGGCTCACCGAGATTCCGGACATGACGCGCGAGGCGCGCGAGGTGCTGCGCCCGCATTTCATGTCGGCCGACATGGGCGTGACCGGCGGCAACTTCGTGATCGCCGAGACCGGTTCGGTCGCGATCGTGACGAACGAAGGGAACGAGGGGATGTGCACGGTGATGCCGCGGGTGCATGTGGCCGTGACGGGCATCGAGAAGGTGCTGCCGACCCTCGAGGATCTTGCGACCGCGATGCGCCTGCTGCCGCGTTCCGCGACGGGGCAGAAGACGTCGAACTATTTCTCGCTGCTGACCGGGCCGCGCGGGCCGGGTGACGAGGACGGCCCCGAGCACAACTACGTGGTGCTCGTCGACGGCGGCCGCACGGGGCTGATCGGCGGCGAGTTCCAGGAGATGCTGCGTTGCATCCGCTGCGGCGCATGCATGAACCATTGCCCGGTTTACCAGAAGGTCGGCGGCCATGCGTACGGCTGGGTCTACCCGGGGCCGATGGGTTCCGTGCTGACGCCGAGTTACGTCGGGCTCGATCGCGCGCTGGATCTGCCGCAGGCCGCGACGCTTTGCGGAGAATGCGACAGCGTCTGCCCGGCCGGGATTCCGCTGTCGCATCTGTTGCGCACGCTGCGCGAAAAACAGGTCGAGCGGCACCTGCGGCCGTGGCGCGAGCGGGCGGCGCTCACCGCATGGGGTTTCGTCGCGCGGCGGCCGATGCTGTACGCGCTGACGACAAAGCTCGCGGTGCGCATCCTCGAGCGGCTGGGCGCCGGCGGCACGCTGCGGCGCCTGCCGATGATGGGCGGCTGGATGGACACGCGCGACATGCCGACCCCGACCGGGCGCACGTTCCGCGAACTGTACGCGGCGTCGCAAAGCCACCTCGGCTGACGACTGTTCATCCGGCGACAACAGAGCGTTCGCTATTTGGATATTTATCTCGATAGATGCGATCTATAGAATCTCGTCTGTAGTCCCCGGAATTGGGTTTCGGGGTACGAGGTCAAGGAGGTCCGCATCATGAAAAAGACAATATCGATGTACTGGCCGCTGGCAATCGTCGTTCCGCTGGCCGCGGCTGCCTATCTGCATGCGATGGCCGATGCGCCGTCGCGTGGCCCGCTCGCAGTTCACCAGGCATCCGCAGAATTGGCGCGTGCGGTGTCGTTCGGGCTGGTCGACGACGCGGCGAAGCCGTTGCCGGCGGCATCCGGCGACGTCGCACTCGTCGTGCCGAAGGCGCTGTAATGCACGGCGCCGTCGCTTTGCCCGGCGGCGCGATTCCGGTCGCCTTTGTATAATGGCGTGTTCTTCTCCCGCGCGGTTCGCCGCGGCTTTCCGATAGTGCGATGACCCGCGTTTCGATCTGTTTCGTCTGTCTCGGCAACATCTGCCGTTCGCCCACCGCGGAAGGCGTGATGCGTCACCAGGTCGATGCGGCCGCGCTGGCGGACCGGATCGCGATCGATTCGGCCGGCACCGGCGACTGGCATGTCGGCGAGCCGCCCGATACGCGTGCGCAGGCGGCCGCTCGCGGCCGCGGCTACGACCTGTCGGCGCTGCGCGCACGACAGGTGAGCGCGGCGGATTTCGAGCGCTTCGACCTGCTGCTCGCGATGGATGAGGCGAATCTCGCGGAGCTGCGCCGCCGCTGTCCGCCGCAGCATCTCGACAAGGTGCGCCTGCTGATGGAATTTGCGCCGGATTCGACTGAAACCGAAGTGGCCGATCCGTATTTTGGCGGCGCGCAGGGCTTCGAGCAGGTGCTCGACCAGGTCGAGCGCGCGTGCGCGGGCCTGCTCGAGACGCTTCGGGCCCGCACGGAGCGCTGATCGCACGGTATTCAGCGGTCTACGAATACCCTTTCAAAGACATGGATACTTGACTAAAAACGTCAAATATTTATACTTGACCAAAATCGTCAAGATTGCAGTCCCCTAGACACCATGAGACTCACCACCAAAGGCCGTTTCGCCGTCACGGCGATGATTGACTTGGCACTGCGCCAGGAGCAGGGCCCGGTGACGCTTGCAGGCATCAGCCAGCGCCAGCGGATTTCGCTCTCGTATCTCGAACAGCTGTTCGGGAAGCTGCGCAGGCATGAAATCGTCGAATCCGTGCGCGGCCCGGGCGGCGGCTACAACCTCGCGCGTCGCGCGCAGGACGTCACCGTTGCCGACATCATCATCGCGGTCGATGAACCGCTCGACGCCACGCAGTGCGGCGGCAAAGGCACGTGCGACGGCTCGAAGCAGCCCGACGGCCATTGCATGACGCACGAGCTGTGGTCGACGCTGAACCAGAAGATGGTCGAATACCTCGACTCCGTGTCGCTGCAGGATCTCGTCGATCAGCAGCGCGCACGCGAAGGCGCCCCTGCGGTGTTGCGCGATCGCCGCACGCCGGAGCCCGTCGCCGCACCGGCCGAGCCGGTGCGCACGATGCCGCTCGGTCCCAATTCGGTGTTCAACATCGCGAGTTCGTGAGCGCGAAGGCGCCCGCCATACCCCATAACGCACATAGTCCCTGCACAGAATTCCCGGAGCGACAGATGACCCAAGAGACTCTCCACCTGCCCATCTACATGGATTACAGCGCGACGACACCGGTCGACCCGCGTGTGGTCGACAAGATGGTGCCGTACCTGCGCGAGCAGTTCGGCAACCCGGCATCGCGCAGCCACGCGTACGGCTGGGATGCCGAGCGTGCGGTCGAGGAAGCGCGCGAACAGGTGGCCGCGCTCGTGAACGCGGATCCGCGCGAGATCATCTGGACGTCCGGCGCAACGGAGTCGGACAACCTCGCGATCAAGGGTGCCGCGAACTTCTACAAGGGCAAGGGCAAGCACATCGTCACGGTGAAGACCGAGCACAAGGCCGTGCTCGACACGTGCCGCGAGCTCGAGCGCGACGGCTTCGAAGTCACCTACCTCGACGTCAAGGATGACGGCCTGATCGACCTCGACGTGTTCAAGGCCGCGCTGCGTCCGGACACGATCCTCGTGTCGGTGATGCACGTGAACAACGAGATCGGCGTAATCCAGGACATCGAGACGATCGGTGAAATCTGCCGCGAGAAGGGCATCGTGTTCCACGTCGACGCCGCACAGTCGACGGGCAAGGTCGGGATCGATCTCGCGAAGCTGAAGGTAGACCTGATGTCGTTCTCGGCACACAAGACGTACGGCCCGAAGGGCATCGGCGCGCTGTACGTGCGCCGCAAGCCGCGTGTGCGCATCGAAGCGCAGATGCACGGCGGCGGCCACGAGCGCGGGATGCGTTCGGGCACGCTGCCGACGCACCAGATCGTCGGCATGGGCGAAGCGTTCCGCATCGCACGTGAAGAAATGGCGACGGAAAACGAGCGCGTCCGCATGCTGCGGGACAAGCTGCTGCGCGGCCTGTCGCAGATCGAGGAAACGTACGTAAACGGCGACATGGAACGCCGTGTCCCGCACAACCTCAACATCAGTTTCAACTTCGTCGAAGGCGAGTCGCTGATCATGGCGATCAAGGACGTCGCGGTGTCGTCGGGCTCCGCGTGCACGTCGGCGTCGCTGGAGCCGTCGTACGTGCTGCGTGCGCTCGGCCGCAACGACGAGCTGGCGCATAGCTCGATCCGCTTCACGGTCGGCCGCTTCACGACGGAGCAGGAAGTCGACTTCGTGATCAACCTGCTGAACAGCAAGATCGCGAAGCTGCGCGAACTGTCGCCGCTCTGGGAAATGCACCAGGAAGGCATCGATCTGTCGACGATCGAATGGGCCGCACACTGAGCGCCGGATTGAACATACCCGCGGGCGGATTCGCGCACGCAGACGTAACGAGTCAAGGAGTCTGAGTCATGTCTTACAGCAACAAGGTTCTGGATCACTACGAAAACCCGCGCAACGTCGGTTCGTTCGCGAAGGACGACGACACGGTCGGTACGGGCATGGTCGGCGCGCCGGCCTGCGGCGACGTGATGAAGCTGCAGATCCGCGTCGGCGCGGACGGCGTGATCGAAGACGCGAAGTTCAAGACGTACGGTTGCGGTTCGGCGATCGCGTCGAGTTCGCTCGTCACCGAGTGGGTGAAGGGCAAGACGCTCGACGAAGCACTGTCGATCAAGAACACGCAGATCGCCGAAGAACTCGCGCTGCCGCCGGTGAAGATTCACTGCTCGATCCTCGCGGAAGACGCGATCAAGGCAGCTGTGGCCGACTACAAGAAGCGCCACGACACCAAGGAAGGCGATCAGGCAGCAGCCTGAGCGGCATCGAGCGGCTAGAGAAGGAAACGCGGCAGGCCCCGGTGGCGTGCCGCGGCAAGGACATCATGGCAATTACACTGACCGAAAAAGCAGCACAGCACGTCCAGAAATACCTCGTCCGTCGCGGCAAGGGTATGGGCCTGCGGCTTGGCGTTCGCACGACCGGGTGCTCGGGGCTCGCGTACAAGCTCGAGTATGTCGACGAGCTGGCTCCCGAGGATCAGGTGTTCGAGAGCCATGGCGTGAAGGTGATCGTCGATCCGAAGAGTCTTGCGTACATCGACGGCACCGAGCTCGACTTCGCCCGCGAAGGCCTGAACGAAGGGTTCAAGTTCAACAACCCGAACGTGAAGGACGAGTGCGGTTGCGGCGAATCGTTCCGCGTGTGACGCGGATCTCCGCGCGATGCGGGCAAGAGGCGGCACGGGCCGCCTTTTTAATGTGCGGCGTTTGCCGTGCGACGAACCGGAATTGAACGCGACGATGGTTTCGCTGAAAGACAGCCACTTCGACCTGTTTCACCTGCCGGCGCAATTCGCGCTCGATGAGACGGCGCTCGACGCCGCCTATCGGACGGTGCAGACGCAGGTGCATCCGGACCGCTTCGCGGCGGCCGGCGATGCGCAGAAACGCATCGCGATGCAATGGGCAACCCGTGCGAACGAGGCGTACCGCACGCTGCGCGATCCGCTGAAGCGCGCGTCGTATCTGCTGTCCCTGCGTGGTGTCGACATCGGTGCGGAAAACAACACCGCGATGGAGCCCGCGTTCCTGATGCAGCAGATGGAGTGGCGCGAGGGCATCGAGGATGCCGCGGCCGCCCGCAATGTCGACGCGCTCGACGTGCTGCTGGCCGAGTTGCGCGAAGAGCGGCGCATTCGTGTGGAGCGTCTCGGCACGCTGCTCGACAGCGGCGCCGATCAGGCGGCCGCCGAGGCCGTGCGCCAACTGATGTTCATCGAACGGGTCGCGTCGGAAGTGGGCGCGCAGATCGAGCGCCTCGAAACTTAACCGCGTGCCTCGCGGCACGCGCAGCAAACGGGCCGAGCGCCCGAACGAACCAAGATGGCTTTACTGCAAATTTCCGAACCGGGCATGGCGCCGGCGCCGCATCAGCGGCGACTCGCCGTCGGGATCGATCTCGGCACGACGAACTCGCTCGTCGCGGCCGTGCGTAACAGCGTGCCGGAGGTGCTGCCGGACGAAGCGGGCCGTGTGCTGCTGCCGTCGGTGGTCCGCTATCTCGAGAAGGGCGGCCGGCGTATCGGCCACGAAGCGAAGGAGCAGGCCGCGACCGATCCGCGCAACACGATCGTGTCGGTCAAGCGCTTCATGGGCCGCGGCAAGGCCGAGGTCGAAGGTGCGGCGAACGCGCCGTACGAATTCGTCGATGCGCCGGGCATGGTGCAGATCCGCACCGTCGACGGCGTGAAGAGCCCCGTCGAAGTGTCGGCCGAGATTCTCGCGACGCTGCGCTATCGCGCGGAAGATTCGCTTGGCGACGACCTCGTCGGCGCGGTGATCACGGTGCCCGCGTATTTCGACGAAGCGCAACGTCAGGCGACCAAGGACGCCGCGCGCCTCGCGGGCCTCAACGTGCTGCGCCTGCTGAACGAACCGACCGCCGCGGCGATTGCCTATGGCCTCGACAACGGGGCCGAAGGCCTCTACGCGGTGTACGACCTCGGCGGCGGCACGTTCGACCTGTCGATCCTGAAGCTGACGAAAGGCGTGTTCGAAGTGCTGGCCGCGGGCGGCGATTCCGCGCTCGGCGGCGACGATTTCGACCATGCGCTGTTCGGTCACGTGCTCGCGCAGGCCGGCATCGATGCGAAGACGCTCGCGCCCGAGGACGTGCGCCTGCTGCTCGACCGCGTGCGCGTGCTGAAGGAAGCGCTGTCGTCCGCGCCGCAGGCGTCGCTCGACGTCACGCTGTCGGGCGGTGCGCATCTCGTTCAGACGATCTCGCACGATACGTTCGCGTCGCTCGTCGAGCCGCTCGTGCAGCGTACGCTCACGCCGACCCGCAAGGCGCTGCGCGACGCGCAGGTCACGCCGGCCGACATCAAGGGTGTCGTGCTCGTCGGCGGCGCGACGCGCATGCCGGTGATTCGCGACGCGGTCGCGAAGTATTTCGGCCAGCCGCCGCTCGTGAACCTCGATCCGGACCAGGTCGTCGCGCTCGGCGCGGCGATCCAGGCCGACCTGCTCGCAGGCAATCGCGGCACCGGCGACGACTGGCTGCTGCTCGACGTGATTCCGCTGTCGCTCGGTGTCGAGACGATGGGCGGCCTCGTCGAGAAGATCATCCCGCGCAACTCGACGATTCCGATCGCGCGCGCACAGGAATTCACGACCTTCAAGGACGGCCAGACCGCGATGGCGATCCATGTCGTGCAGGGCGAGCGCGAGCTCGTCGCCGACTGCCGCTCGCTCGCGCGCTTCGAGCTGCGCGGCATCCCGCCGATGACGGCCGGTGCGGCGCGCATTCGCGTGACCTACCAGGTCGATGCGGATGGGCTGCTGTCGGTGTTCGCGCGTGAGCAGCATTCGGGCGTCGAGGCGTCGGTCGTCGTGAAGCCGTCGTACGGTCTTGCCGACGACGACATCGCGAAGATGCTCGAGGACAGTTTCAAGACTGCCGAAATCGACATGCGCGCCCGCGCGCTGCGCGAAGCGCAGGTCGAGGCCGAGCGGATGCTCGAGGCGACGCAGGCCGCGCTGGCGGCCGACGGTGAACTGCTCGACACGGACGAGCGCACGCAGGTCGATGCGTTGGCCGCGGCGCTGCGCACGATCGCGCAGGGCGACGACACGGACGCGATCGAAATCGCGACCAAGGCGCTGGCCGACGGCACCGACGAATTCGCGGCGCGCCGGATGGACAAGAGCATCAAGCGCGCGTTGTCGGGCCGCCGGCTCGACGAGATCTGAACTCACGAACTGCGCATCGGCCGGTAACGGCCCGCGCGATATTGAACCGTGCGGCGTCTGGCGCCGCACCCTGACTGACGGAACGGACATGCCTCAACTGGTGGTGCTGCCTCACGTCGAACTGTGCCCGGACGGCGCGGTGATCGACGCGACGCCCGGCAAGAGTATCTGCGACAACCTGCTCGAACACGGGATCGAGATCGAGCATGCATGCGAGAAGTCGTGCGCGTGCACGACGTGCCACGTGGTGATCCGCGAAGGCTTCAACGATCTGACACCGTCCGAGGAGGACGAGGACGATCTGCTGGACAAGGCGTGGGGCCTCGAGCCGACGTCGCGCCTGTCGTGCCAGGCGATCGTGAAGGAAGATTCGGACCTGGTGGTCGAGATTCCGAAGTACTCGATCAACCACGCGAAGGAAAATCACTGACAGAAACCGGAGGCAGGCGATGAAATGGACCGATTCGCGTGAAATAGCCATTGCGCTGGCGGACAAGCACCCCGACATCGACCCGCAGCGGATCAACTTCGTCGACCTGCGTCAGTGGGTGCTCGAACTCGACGGTTTCGACGACGATCCCAAGCACTCGGGCGAGAAGATCCTCGAAGCGATCCAGGCCCACTGGATCGACGAATCGGATTTCGACGACGAAGACTGAACACCGCGTGCGCCGTAACGGCGCAGACGGCCGGTCATGAAAAAACGGCTCGTGAGCAATCGCTCACGAGCCGTTTTCTTTTTCAGGCCGCTTGCCCGCGTATGACACGCGGGCAGGGGGCACCGATGCGATCAGGCGATTACGCGCCGACCAGCGTGCCGTTCTCGATCCGCACGCGCTGGCCCTGGCCGAAAGGCGGCGGGTTGTGGTACGTGAACGTGCGCGTCGCGCCGCTCTCCATCTGCACTTGCACCTGATAGTCGGTTTCCGCACGCACCTGCTTTTCAACCTGGTTGCCGGCGAGACCGCCGCCCAGCGCGCCGATGATCGTCATCGCGGTGCGGCCGTTACCGTGGCCGAACTGGTTGCCGAGCAGGCCGCCGGCTGCAGCGCCGCCCACGGCGCCGATCCCCGAGCTCTGGCCCGGCGTGCGCGTCTGCGTGATCGCGACGACCGTGCCGCAGCTCTGGCAGTAGGTCTGGGCCGGCGCCGACGGCTGCTGCGCGTATTGCGGCGGCTGCGGTGCCGTCGTATGGCGGCGGTGCGGTGCAGCCGGGCGCGGCGCGGGCTTCGGCTCGGCCTGCGCGATGGCAGCCTTCTGTTCGGCCGCCTTCTGCTGCGCGGCGGCTTGTTCGGCCGCCTGCTGCTGGGCTTGCGCGGCCAGCGCGGCGCTGGCCGCCGCGGCCGTATCGACGGCCGGCTGCGACGCGATCAGCGCGGCCTGGGTCTGGCCGTTCTGTGCGTTGCTGCTGCTGGCCTTCGGGAAGATGCCCGTGATCGCAGCCGTCGCCGCGAGGCTGGCGACGATGACGGCGCCGGCGGCGGTGGCGATAAGCGGGTGGAGGCGTTGCTTTTGCGGCGTGGTCTGATTCTGGTTGTCCATTTTTTTCTCCGATGTCGATCCGGATCGGCACTGCGGCGTCGGGCCGGATCCCACGCTTCGGGCTCGAGCAGACTTGGCGTTCCTGCGCCTCGTTCTGGTCCCGTGTCATGCGTGGTGACGCAAAAGGAGTGTCGTCCACCGGCAAGTGGCGCGCCGTATCAAGGTGTAACGAATTGCAGCGGGGCGCTGGCGACTATGACAGGGAAAACCCGGAGAAGGCCGTCGCGACGGGGGAATAAAACGGGGGAGGATCGAGAGCCGGCGGACGCCGGCCGAAGGGATTTACGCGTCGTTACAAAGCTGACGCGTGCGCGCCGCGGGGCGCGGCGCACACGCGGGCGGGGCGATCAGTCTTCGCGGCGCAGATGCGGGAACAGCAGCACGTCGCGGATCGTCGGGCTGTCGGTCAGCAGCATCACGAGACGGTCGATGCCGATCCCGCAGCCGCCGGTCGGAGGCATCCCGTATTCGAGCGCACGGATGTAGTCGGCGTCGAAGAACATCGCTTCCTCGTCGCCCGCATCCTTCTGCTCGACCTGCTTCTTGAAGCGTGCGGCCTGGTCTTCCGGATCGTTCAGCTCCGAGAAGCCGTTCGCGATTTCGCGGCCGGTCATGAACAGCTCGAAACGCTCGGTGATGCCCGGCACCGTATCCGATGCGCGTGCGAGCGGCGACACTTCGACCGGGTAATCGATGATGAAGGTCGGCTCCCACAGCTGCGCTTCGGCCGTTTCCTCGAACAGCGCGAGCTGCAGTGCGCCGGTACCCGCGTTCAGGAACGCCGGCTGCGACACGTCGACGCCGAAGCGCTTCAGTTCGGTGCGCAGGAACGCGTCGTCCGACAGCTGGCCGTCGGTGTAGTCCGGTGCGTACTTCTGGATCGCCTGCGTGATCGTCAGGCGATGGAACGGCTTCGCGAGGTCGAGTTCGCGGCCCTGGTACTGGATCGTCGCGGTGCCGAGCGCATCGATCGCCGCCTGGCGGATCAGTTGCTCGGTGAAGTCCATCAGCCAGCGGTAGTCGGTGTACGCGGCGTAGAATTCCATCATCGTGAATTCCGGGTTGTGACGCGGCGACACGCCTTCGTTCCGGAAGTTACGGTTGATCTCGAACACGCGCTCGAAGCCGCCGACGATCAGGCGCTTCAGGTACAGCTCCGGCGCAATGCGCAGGAACATCTGCATGTCGAGCGCATTGTGATGCGTGACGAACGGCTTCGCCGCTGCGCCGCCCGGGATCGGGTGCAGCATCGGCGTTTCGACTTCCATGAACTCGGCGTTGTCCATGAACTTGCGGATCGATGCGATCGTCTTCGTGCGGGCGCGGAACGTGTCGCGCGTTTCCGGCGTGACGATCAGGTCGACGTAGCGCTGGCGGTAGCGCATTTCCTGGTCGGACAGGCCGTGGAACTTGTCCGGCAGCGGGCGCAGTGCCTTCGACAGCAGGCGCAGTTCCTTGCACTGGACCGACAGTTCGCCCTTGTTGGTGCGGAACAGCACGCCACGCGCGGCGACGATGTCGCCCAGGTCCCACTTCTTGAATGCGTCGTAGGTTTCCGCGCCGACGTCGTTCGGCGTCACGAAGAACTGGATCTGGCCCGACCCGTCCTGCACCGTCGCGAAGCTCGCCTTGCCCATCACGCGCTTGAGCATCATGCGGCCGGCCACCGACACCTCGACCGGGTTCGCTTCGAGCGCGGCCTTGTCCGAGTCGGCGAATTTCGCCTGCAGGTCGGCAGCGTGGTGCTCGGGCCGGAAATCGTTCGGGTAGGCGACGCCTTGCTCGCGCAGGGCGCGCAGCTTCTCGCGGCGCTCGGCGATGATCTGGTTTTCGTCCGCGGTGACGGCGGGCTGCGTTTGGGTCGGTTCGGTCATGATGGTCGGAATTCGGAGTGGGTGCGGCAACGCAAACGGGAAGGGCAAGGGGGCGCGGCCTGGCCAGGCCGCGCCGCGGCGCTTACACGCCCTGTTTGAGGCTCGCGCTGATGAAGTCGTCGAGGTCGCCGTCGAGGACGGCTCTCGTGTTGCTCATTTCGACGTTCGTGCGCAGGTCCTTCACGCGGCTCTGGTCGAGCACGTACGAGCGGATCTGATGGCCCCAGCCCACATCGGTCTTGCTCGATTCGAGCTTGTCCTGTTCGGCCTGACGCTTGCGCATCTCGACTTCGTACAGGCGCGACTTCAGCATTGCCATCGCTTCGGCGCGGTTGCGGTGCTGCGAGCGGTCGTTCTGGCACTGCACGACGATACCGGTCGGCATGTGCGTGATCCGCACCGCGGAGTCGGTCTTGTTGATGTGCTGGCCGCCGGCGCCCGATGCGCGGTACGTGTCGATGCGCAGGTCGGCCGGGTTGATCTCGACTTCGATCGAGTCGTCGATTTCCGGATAGACGAACACCGACGAGAACGACGTGTGGCGGCCGCCCGACGAGTCGAACGGCGACTTGCGCACGAGGCGGTGGATGCCCGTTTCGGTGCGCAGGAAACCGTATGCGTATTCGCCCGAGACCTTGACCGTCGCGTTCTTGATGCCGGCGACGTCGCCGTCGGACTCTTCGAGCACTTCGGCCTTGAAGCCCTTGCGTTCGCAGTAGCGCAGGTACTGGCGCAGCAGCATCGATGCCCAGTCGCACGCCTCGGTGCCGCCGGCGCCGGCCTGGATGTCGATGAAGCAGTTGTTCGGGTCGGCCGGGTTCGAGAACATCCGGCGGAACTCGATGTCGCCGACGCGCGCCTCGAGCTTCGCGGCGTCTTCTTCCGACGCGATGAGGGTGTCTTCGTCGCCTTCCTCGCGGGCCAGCTCGAACAGGTCGAGCGCGTCGCGCAGGTCGCCGTCAAGCGCGGTGAGCGTCGTGACGACGCCCTCGAGCAGCTTCTTCTCGCGACCGAGCGCCTGGGCGTTCTTCGAATCGTTCCAGACGTTCGGGTCTTCGAGTTCCTTGTTGACTTCGGTCAGACGCGCAGCTTTTGCGTCGTAGTCAAAGATACCCCCGGAGCTCGCCCGCGCGATTGCGCAGGTCGAGCAGGGAGCTTTCGATCGCGTTGAGACGTTCCGCTTCCATGATCGCTCGCTATTCTTGCTTCGTAAAAAAGCGGAATTATAGCCGATCGGCAGGGTTGCCCGGTGACGCAAACGGTGCTCGCGCGTGCACCGCGGCCCCGTCCGGCGCGGCGCGCATGCATCGGCGGGCGCTCAGCCGGCCGCGTGTTCGACGATCAGCTGGACGCGCGTGACGCCGTTCCACGTGTCGGCGACGAGCCGGTACGCGACCAGCGCGCTTTCCGGCAGGGGTTCCGTGTGGTTGAACCAGATCGCGTTGAAGCGCTGGCGGCCGCGTGCAAGCTGCAGTTTCAGGTGCTTTTCCTTCACGAGCGACTGGGACACGACGTCGAATTCGCCCGAGAAAAGCGGGGCCGGAAAACCTTGCCCCCAGACGGCCTCGTCGAGCAGCCCGACGAACTGCGGCGTGAAGTAGGCGTCCTCGAGTTCGCCGTCGGTCTCGATCACGCGGGCGAGCGCGTCGTCGGACAGCCATTCGCGCGCGACCGCCTCGAACGCGGCGGCGAAGCGCGGCACGTTCTCGGTGTCGAGCGTGAGGCCGGCCGCCATCGCGTGGCCGCCGAACGCGACGATCAGGTCCGGTTCGCGTTTCGACACGAGGTCGAGCGCGTCGCGCAGGTGGAAGCCCGGGATCGACCGGCCCGAACCCTTGACCCGCTTGCCTTCGTCGTCCGCGTGCGCGAACGTGAACGACGGGCGGTGGAATTTTTCCTTGAGCCGGCCGGCGACGATGCCGATCACGCCCTGGTGCCACTCGGGGTTGAAGAGGGTGATCGTGCACGCGTCGGCCGGGTCGACGTCGGCGAGATCGGCGAGCGCCTGCTGCTGCATGCCGGCCTCGATCTCGCGGCGCTCGCGGTTCATCACGTCGAGCTGCTGCGCCAGATCCCATGCGCGGCCGATGTCGTCGGTGATCAGGCACTCGATGCCGAGCGACATGTCGGAGAGCCGCCCGGCGGCGTTCAGGCGCGGGCCGAGGCCGAAACCGAGGTCGAAGCCCGATGCCGTGCGCGCTTCGCGCGCGGCGGCGCGGAACAGCGCGGCGACGCCCGGTTGCATGCGGCCGTTGCGGATGCGCTGCAGCCCTTGCGCGACGAGCACGCGGTTGTTGCCGTCGAGCCGCACGACGTCGGCGACGGTGCCGAGCGCGACGAGGTCGAGCAGGCCGTCGAGGCGCGGCTCGGCTTCCTTGCTCGCAAAGGCGCCGCGGCGGCGCAGCTCGGCGCGCAGCGCGAGCAGCACGTAGAACATCACGCCGACGCCGGCGAGGTGCTTGCTCGGGAACGCGCAGCCCGGCTGGTTCGGGTTGACGATCGCGCGTGCGGCGGGCAGTGCGTCGCCGGGCAGGTGGTGATCGGTCACGAGCACGTCGATGCCGCGCGCGTTCGCCGCTTCGACGCCCGCGACGCTCGCGATCCCGTTGTCGACGGTGATCAGCAGGTCGGGCTTGCGCGCGGCGGCGAGTTCGACGATCTCGGGCGTGAGGCCGTAGCCGTATTCGAAGCGGTTCGGCACCAGGTAGTCGATCTGCGCGCCGAACATCCGCAGGCCGCGCACCGCGACCGCGCAAGCGGTCGCGCCGTCGCAGTCGTAGTCGGCGACGACGAGCAGGCGCCGCTTGTCGGCGATCGCGTCGGCGAGCAGCGACGCCGCATCGGCGCAGCCTTTCAGCTCGGTGGGCGGGACGAGCCGCGCGAGCGCGGTCTCGATGTCGGCGGGGGACTGCACGCCGCGCGACGCGTACAGGCGCGCGAGCACGGGATGCAGGCCGTGGCGCGCGAGCGCTTCGGCGTCGGCGGGCGCGACGGGGCGGGTAACGATCCGGGTCATACGGGGTGTGCTTGTTATTCAAACAGGGAGGCCAGCGCGCGGCGGCGCCAGAACTTGCGCAGGTCTGAGCGCGTCGCACGCAGCGTCACGGAACTCGTGTCGCCGCACAGCGTGAAATCGACGCCCGCCAGCTCGCCGTTCCGCAGCGCGGCGAGGGCCGGCGCGAACCAGTCGCGCTCGAGCGCGGCGAGTCCGTCGTGCCAGCGTGCCCAGTCCTGCTCGATGAACGGGGTGGTCAGCGCCGGCAGTTCGACGAGCGTCGCGCCGCCGGCAGCGGGCAGTGCGCCGAATGCGGCGGGCACGCCCGAGGCGTCGATCCGCGCGGCGCGCGCAAGGCCGAGCGCCGCGGGCGATGCGGACAGCACGCGCGCGAACGGCTGGCCGACCGGTTTCAGCGTGCCCTGCGCATGGAACCAGATCGAGTTGACGGCCGGCAGCCCGCGCGCTTCGCGCGCTTCGTTGACCGGGTGCTGGAACCAGGCCATCTGCACTTCGTTCTGCAGCTTCATCCACATCCGCGAGCGTTCGCCCGTATGCGCCTCGTGCGGCAGCCAGATTTCGATGTTGCGGCCGCTCGCGCGCAGCGGCGCGGCGCCGGCGAGCCGGGCGAGCTGCTCGCTCGACAGGTACCAGCGTGACGGGTTCGGCGCTTCGAGCCGTACGCCGAGCTCCTCGATCAGCGGCCGGGCGACCGCGAGCAGCGCGGCCGCGTCGCCGTCGTCGAGCGCAAGGGCCGCCGGATCGACGAGCACCAGGTGATCGTGCGCGATTTCGACGTGGACGGGCTCGACGCAGGCCCAGGCCCGGGCGCCCGGATCGCCGCCGTCCGCCAGCAGCATGTAGGGCGCGAGCGGCGCCTCGTCGGCGGCGTTGCCCTGGGTCGCGCCGAACTGGCGGGCCAGCCAGCGCTCGTGCGGCAGCGTGCGCTGGAAGTCCTCGCCGGCCACGCGCTCGACGAGGCTCGCGCGTGCGAGCAACTTTTCGAGCGCGGGGCTGTCCAGCGTGTGCAGGGACGAGGCCGCATCGGCCGCCGACGGCAGCGCGAACGGAACGAGAAAATGGAGGCGTCGGTCGTGCATGATGGTGCGCATTGTATGGCAAACTGCGCGCGTGATCGGGCCGGCTGACGGCCCGTTCGCGTCCGGCGGCCGTTTTTCGACCGTGCCCGGGCCGGTGGCCGCCACCGGGCGGCGGTCCGGCCGCGGGGCGCCTCCCCGCCGTAACCAGCAGAAAGGATTCGCTTGAAACTTCCGTACGAATGGCAGATCGGCTGGCGCTACACGCGCGCCGGCAAACGCACGACCGGTAACGGCTTCATTTCCTTCATCGCGCTCGTGTCGATGCTCGGGATCGCGCTCGGTGTCGCGGCACTGATCGTCGTGCTGTCGGTGATGAACGGCTTCCAGAAGGAAGTGCGCGACCGCATGCTGTCGGTGCTCGCGCACGTCGAGGTGTTCTCGCCGACGGGTTCGATGCCCGACTGGCAGCTGACCGCGCAGGAAGCGCGCCGCAATCCGTCGGTGATCGGCGCGGCGCCATATGTCGACGCGCAGGCGCTGCTCACTCGCCAGGACGCGGTGAGCGGCGTGATGCTGCGCGGTGTCGAGCCGACGCTCGAGCCGCAGGTGTCGGATATCGGCAAGGACATGAAGGCCGGCCAGCTCGCCGCGCTCGTGCCGGGCCAGTTCGGCATCGTGCTCGGCGACGCGCTTGCCGGCAACCTCGGCGTGACGGTCGGCGACAAGGTGACGCTCGTCGCGCCGGAGGGTTCGATCACGCCGGCCGGCATGATGCCGCGGCTGAAGCAGTTCACGGTCGTCGGCGTGTTCGAGTCCGGGCACTACGAATACGACAGCACGCTCGCGATGATCAACATCCGCGATGCCGAGGCGCTGTTCCGGATGGCCGCGCCGACCGGTGTGCGGCTGCGGCTGAAGGACATGCAGAAGGCGCCGGACGTGGCGGTCGAGCTGTCGCATACGCTGTCGGGCAGCCTGTACATCCGCGACTGGACCCAGCAGAACAAGACGTGGTTCTCGGCCGTGCAGATCGAGAAGCGGATGATGTTCATCATCCTCACGCTGATCATCGCGGTGGCCGCGTTCAACCTCGTGTCGTCGCTCGTGATGACGGTGACCAACAAGCAGGCCGACATCGCGATCCTGCGCACGCTCGGCGCGCAGCCGGGGTCGATCATGAAGATCTTCGTCGTGCAGGGCGTGACGATCGGCTTCGTCGGCACGGCGTCGGGCGTCGCGCTCGGCTGCCTGATCGCATGGAGCATCCCGTGGCTGATTCCGATGATCGAGCACCTGTTCGGTGTGCAGTTCCTGCCGCCGTCGGTGTACTTCATCAGCGAGCTGCCGTCGGAACTCGTCGCGAGCGACGTGATCCGGATCGGGCTGATCGCGTTCGCGCTGTCGGCTGTCGCGACGCTCTATCCGAGCTGGCGCGGGGCGAAGGTGAAGCCGGCGGAGGCCCTTCGCTATGAATGATCGCGCGACCGCATTCGCGGATTCACGACAACACAACACACAGGATTCGGCAGGTATGCAGGAATACGTGCTTCAGGCGCGCGGGATCACGAAGGCGTTCGTACAGGGCGGCTTCAACGTGCAGGTGCTCGACAATACCGAGCTGACGGTGCGGCGCGGCGAGAAGCTTGCGGTCGTCGGCGCGTCGGGCTCCGGCAAGAGCACGCTGCTGCACGTGCTGGGCGGGCTCGACGAGCCGAGCGCGGGCGAGGTGTCGCTGCTCGGCAAGCCGTTCACGCAACTCGCCGAGCGCGAGCGCAACGAATTGCGCAACCGTGCGCTCGGTTTCGTCTACCAGTTCCATCACCTGCTGCCCGAGTTCACCGCGCTCGACAACGTCGCGATGCCGCTGCGCATCCGCCGGATGACGACCGAGGCCGCGCGTGCCGAGGCCCAGGCGATGCTCGAACGCGTCGGTCTCGGGCCGCGGGCGAAGCATCGGCCGGGCGAGTTGTCGGGTGGCGAGCGGCAGCGCGTCGCGATCGCGCGCGCGCTGGTCACGAAGCCCGCGTGCGTGCTCGCCGACGAGCCGACCGGCAACCTCGACGGCACGACGGCAGATACGGTGTTCAACCTGATGCTCGAATTGTCGGAAACGCTCGAAACGAGCTTCGTGATCGTCACGCACGATCCCGATCTCGCCGCGCGCTGTGACCGCATCATGCGGCTGCGCGACGGCGTGCTGCACGAGGAGCCGGCGTTGCCGGTGTAAGTGAACGCCGCTGGCCGGCTGCCGGGTTCGTCCCGGCGCGGCGCCAGCGTGCTGGAACATCGCCATGTGGATCGATACGCACTGCCATCTCGATGCCGCCGAGTTCGACGCCGACCGCGACGCGGTCGTACAGGCGGCGCACGCGGCCGGCGTGTCGCGCATCGTGATCCCGAGCGTCGGGCGCGACAACTTCACGACGGTGCGCGAGCTTGCGCACCGCACGCCGGGCGCGGTCTATGCGCTCGGCATCCATCCGATGTATACGCCGCGCGCACGCGACGAGGATCTCGACCTGTTGCGCATGGAAATCGAGGCGAGCCTCGACGATCCGCGCTTCGTCGCGATCGGCGAGATCGGACTCGACTATTTCGTGCCGGGGCTCGACGACGCGCGGCAGCAGTTCTTCTACCAGGGGCAGCTGAAGCTTGCGCGCGAATTCGACCTGCCCGTGCTGTGTCACGTGCGCAAGTCGCAGGACCGCGTACTGGCCGGGCTGCGCCGCTTCGGCGTGCGGCGCGGCATCGCGCATGCGTTCAACGGCAGTTTTCAGCAGGCCGAAGCGTATCTCGCGCACGGGCTGCATCTCGGCTTCGGCGGCAACGTGACGTTCACGCGGGCGCTGCAGATCCGCCGGCTCGCGGCACAGTTGCCGCTCGAGGCGATCGTCGTCGAGACGGATGCGCCCGACATCGCGCCCGAATGGGCATACAAATCCCGCAACACGCCCGACCAGGTGCCGCGCATCGGCGACGTGCTCGCCGAACTGCGCGGGATCGACACCGGCGCGCTCTCCCTATGCACTTCGGCTAACGCGCTCGCCGCGCTGCCGCGACTCGCTCTTTCGTCCGCATAATCGTTGCCGGAAGGCGCCGTATTCGCAATGGCGGCGCCGGATCGACGAGGAGGGACGATGCGCGTGTGGTGGATCGCGTTCGCGCTCGGCGTGGTCGTACTGCAGCGGCAGGCGACGCTGCCGGGTGCGTTCGCATGGACGATCGGTGCGACCGGGCTCGCGGGCTGCGTGGTCCTGGGCGCGTGGTGCATGCGCCGCCGGCGTATGCGTATGACCGTCGCGTTCGGATGGATGCTTTGCGCGCTCGCGGCCAGCGTCGCCGGATTCGGCTACGCGGCCGCGCGGGCCGAATGGCGGCTGGGCGACAGCCTGCCCGTCGAGTGGGAAGGGCGCGACATCGTCGTCACCGGTGTGATCCGGGGGCTGCCCGTGGTCGACGACACAGGTGCGCGGCTGCTGTTCGCGGTCGAGTCGAACGATGCGGGGCTGGCCCGTTTCCCGCCGTTGATCCGTCTGTCGTGGCGCGCGTATGACGCGGCCGCGACGCGCGACGCGCTGCCCGATCTGCGCGCCGCGCAGCGCTGGCGTTTCGTCGTGCGCCTGAAGCGCCCGCATGCGGAGGCCAATCCCGGCGTGCGCGACAGCGAGGCGGCCTGGCTTGCCGCGGGCATTCGCGCCGTCGGTTATGTCAGCGCGCCCCGGCGGGCGGTATTGCTCGATGCGCGCGCGTCGGGATGGCGTGCATCGATCGATCGGCTGCGCGACGTGCTGCGCTTGCGTATCGGCGAGACGCTTGGCGGCGACGCCGGCCATCGCGGCATCGTCGCCGCGCTCGCGATCGGCGACCAGTCGGGCATCGGCGACGACGACTGGCGCGTGCTGCGCAACACGGGCACGAGCCACCTCGTCGCGATCTCCGGCCTGCATGTCGGGCTCGTCGGCGCGATCGCGGGCGGGCTCGTGTCGATGGTCTGGCGTCGCCTGCGCTGGCGCGCCCGGGCCGCGACGCTCGTATTGCCGGCGCCGTACGCGGCCGCGCTCGCCGCGCTGACGGCCGCGGCCGGTTATGCGGCGCTCGCCGGCTTCAACGTGCCGGCGCAGCGCGCATGGTGGATGATCGCGGCCGGCGGCATTGCGTATCTGGCCGGGCGCAGCGTGCCGGCTTCCGCGGTGCTGTGCGCGTCGCTCGGCGGCGTACTGCTTGCCGATCCGTGGGCCGTGCTGTCGGCCGGGTTCTGGCTGTCGTTCGGGGCGGTCGCCGTGATCCTGCTGGCGGTTTCCGGCTGGCGCGCCGTGCGCGAGGCCGATGCGCAAGGCGATGGGGGTGAGGAGGGTGGCGGCACCGCTGGCTTGTCGAACCGGGCGCGCGCGTGGGGTGCACGCGCCGGGCGCCGCATCGCCGAGGCCACGCGCGTGCAGTACGCGGTGACGATCGGCCTCGCGCCGCTGACGGCCGCCTGGTTTGCGCAGATATCGCTGTCGGGCCCGTTCGGCAATGCGTTCGCGATTCCCTGGGTCAGCTCGGTCGTGACGCCGGTCGTGCTGGCCGGCATCGCGCTGCCGGCGCCGTTCGACGCCTATGCGTTCCGGCTTGCGCACGCGGCACTCGAACCGATGATGACGTTGCTGGGATACCTCGCCGACTGGCCGGCCGGCGTCTTCTGGTTGCGCATGCCCGACTGGCCGGTGCTGGCGCTGGCCTGCGCGGGCGTCGCATGGGCGCTGATGCCGCGCGGCTGGCCGCTGCGCTGGGCTGCGCCGCTCACGTGGCTGCCGCTCGTCGCGCCGGCAGCCGATGCGCCGCCGCCGGGCGGTTTCCGGCTGACCGTGCTCGACGTCGGGCAGGGTGCGTCGGTGCTGGTGGAGACCGCCCGACGGACCTTGCTGTTCGACGCGGGACCGGGCGCGGAGTGGACGCATGCCGGTGCGCGGATCGTCGCGCCGGCATTGCGCTCACGAGGCATCGCGGTGGTCGATTCGCTCGTGCTCAGTCACGCGCACGCCGATCACGCGGGCGGCGCACCGGCCGTCTATGCGGCTGCCGACGTGCGCCAGCTGCTGGCGGGCATTCCGCCGACGAGCGGGCTGTGGCGCGATGCGATGGCCGCCGGCGTTGCCGACCGGCTGCCATGCGCGGCCGGGCAGCGCTGGACCTGGGACGGCGTGGTGTTCACGATGCTCTGGCCATCGGGCGGTCCGGGCGCGGGTTCGTCGAACGGGCAGTCGTGCGTGCTGCGCATCGACGCGGGCGGGACGTCCGCGCTGCTGACGGGCGACATCGAAGCGCCCGTCGAACGCCAGCTCGTGGGCACGGCGCGCGACACGCTTGCCGCGCAGATCCTGGTCGTTCCGCATCACGGCAGCCGCACGTCGTCGGTCGAGCCTTTCCTCGATTCGGTCGGGCCGCGCGTCGCGGTATTTCCTGTAGGCTATCGCAATCGTTTCGGACATCCGCACCGGGCGGTTCTCGCACGTTACGAGGGGCGCGGGATTCCGCTGCCGCGCACCGATCGCGACGGCGCCGTGCGGTTCGACGTCGCGCCGGCCGACGGCGGGTTTGCCTTCGAGCTTCATCGCGACGTTCGGCGGCGATACTGGATGGATCGGTGAGCGCGGCAAGGGCCGCATCAATTCCGGTCGACAAGGGAGACATCGGCGTTTGAAGGACATCCTCCATTTCTCGCATGCGAACGGCTTTCCGGCGTCGACGTACCGCACGATCTTCGCCGAACTGGCCGACGACTACGAGCTGCGCTACATCGAACGGATCGGCCACGACCGCCGCTACCCGGTGACGCGCGACTGGCCGCATCTCGTCGAGCAACTGCTCGACGATATCGGCAGCCGCTACGAGCGTCCCGTCTGGCTCGTCGGCCATTCGCTCGGCGGCTACCTGTCGCTGATGGCTGCGCTGAAGAAGCCTCAATGGGTGCGCGGCGTCGTGATGATCGATTCGCCGATCATCGCGGGCTGGCGCGCCGGCGCATTGCGTGCGAGCCAGTGGGCGGGGCTCGACGAGCGGCTGTCGCCGGCGGCCGCGACGCGCAACCGGCGCACGCGCTGGGTGAGCCGTGACGAAGTCTGGCGGCACTTTCGTGAGAAACCGGCGTTCGCCCGCTGGGACGAACGGATGCTGGCCGACTACATCGACTACGGGATTCCGCAGGCCGGGGCCGACGGCGAGCGGGTGCTCGCGTTCGACCGGCAGGTCGAATACCTGATCTACCGGACGCTGCCGCACACGCTCGGCCCGAGGCTCGCGCACGGCGCGCCGGTGCCGCTCGGTTTTCTCGCCGGCACGCGTTCGCGCGAGGTGCGCCAGGTCGGGCTCGATGCGACGCGCCGCGCGGCGCGCGGCCGCGTCGAATGGCTGGAAGGCAGCCACCTGTTCCCGATGGAGCGGCCGCTCGAGACCGCCCGCGCATTGCAGCGGATGCTGAATTCGCTGAAGGCGGCCGAGGGCGACGTGTCGCAGGGCGGCGCCCCGCTCGCGAAGCGCGCCTGACGCCGGGCCGGGTGACCGGGCCGCGCCGCCAGTGCGTGCGGCTGCGCCGGCCGGCGGGGGGGCTTCGCCCCGGCGCCCACGGCTGGTGCGGGGCGGCGCGAAAGGGCGCGATCATCGAGTCAATTGCTGAGAGAAGGGCGGGCTTTACGGTATAATCCGTTTTTCCCGCGAGCATTCAGCGATGACCAAATATGTTTTCGTCACCGGCGGCGTAGTTTCTTCCCTCGGCAAGGGTATTGCCGCCGCCTCCCTCGCCGCGATCCTCGAATCGCGCGGTCTGAAAGTCACCCTCCTCAAACTCGATCCCTACATCAACGTCGACCCCGGCACGATGAGCCCGTTCCAGCACGGCGAAGTGTTCGTGACGGAAGACGGAGCGGAGACCGACCTCGACCTCGGCCACTATGAGCGCTTCATCAGCACGAAGATGCGCAAGGCCAACAACTTCACGACCGGCCAGATCTACGAATCGGTGATCCGCAAGGAGCGCCGCGGCGACTATCTCGGCAAGACCGTGCAGGTGATTCCGCACATCACGAACGAAATCCAGGCGTTCATCGAGCGCGGGGCGGCATCGGCCACCTGCGGCGAGCCGGATGTCGCGATCGTCGAGATCGGCGGCACGGTCGGCGACATCGAATCGCTGCCGTTCCTTGAAGCCGCGCGCCAGATGAGCCTGCGCCTCGGCCGCAACAGCGCGTGCTTCGTGCACCTGACGCTGGTGCCGTACGTCGCGACGGCCGGCGAGCTGAAGACGAAGCCGACCCAGCACAGCGTGCAGAAGCTGCGCGAGATCGGCATCCTGCCGCACGTGCTGCTGTGCCGTGCGGACCGCCGCATTCCGGACGACGAATCGAAGAAGATCTCGATGTTCTCGAACGTGCCGGAAGACGCCGTGATCTCGGTGTGGGACGCCGACAGCATCTACAAGATTCCGCAGATGCTGCACGACCAGGGCCTCGACCGGATCATCTGCGAGGAACTGAAGCTGTCGCCGAAGGACGCCGACCTGAGCATGTGGTCGGAACTCGTCGAGAAGCTCGAGAACCCGAAGCACGAAGTGACGATCGGCATGGTCGGCAAGTACGTCGACCTGACCGAGTCGTACAAGTCGCTGATCGAGGCGCTGCGCCACGCATCGCTGCATACGTCGACCAAGGTCAACATCGAATACATCGACTCGGAAGAGATCGAGTCGAACGGTGTCGACAGCCTGAAGCACCTCGACGCCGTGCTGGTGCCGGGCGGTTTCGGCCGTCGCGGCACGGAAGGCAAGATCGCGGCGATCCGCTATGCGCGTGAAGCCAAGGTGCCGTATCTCGGCATCTGCCTCGGCATGCAGCTCGCGGTGATCGAATTCGCACGCGACGTCGTCGGCCTGAAGCAGGCGAACAGCACGGAATTCGAGCCGGACACGCCGGAACGCGTGGTCGCGCTGATCACCGAGTGGTACGACCGCGACGGCAAGGTCGAGACGCGCACCGAGGAATCCGACCTCGGCGGCACGATGCGCCTCGGTTCGCAGCGCTGCCCGATCAAGCCCGGCACGATGGCCGAGGAAATCTATGGCAAGGACGTGAACGAACGTCATCGCCACCGTTATGAAGTCAATAACCGCTTCGTGCCCCAGCTCGAAGCCGGCGGCCTTATCATCAGCGCCCGTACCCCGAGCGAGGATCTGCCGGAAATGATGGAGCTGCCGCGTTCGATGCACCCGTGGTTCGTCGGCGTCCAGTTCCACCCGGAATTCACGTCCACGCCGCGTGACGGTCATCCCCTCTTCAAGTCGTTCGTCGAAGCCGCGCTCGCCAACAAGCAAGCGCGCGGAGTGCAAGCATGAAGCTGTGCGATTTCGAGGTCGGTCTCGACAAGCCTTTCTTCCTGATCGCGGGTACCTGCGTCGTCGAGTCGGAGCAAATGACGATCGACACGGCAGGCCGCCTGAAGGAAATCTGCGCGAAGCTGAACGTTCCGTTCATCTACAAGTCGTCCTACGACAAGGCGAACCGCAGCTCGGGCAAGTCGTTTCGTGGCCTCGGAATGGACGAGGGCCTGCGGATCCTGTCCGAGGTGAAGCGCCAGCTCGGCCTGCCGGTGCTGACCGACGTGCATTCGATCGACGAGATCGAGCAGGTCGCGTCGGTCGTCGACGTGCTGCAGACGCCCGCGTTCCTGTGCCGCCAGACCGATTTCATCCAGGCGTGCGCGCGCTCGGGCAAGCCCGTCAACATCAAGAAGGGCCAGTTCCTCGCGCCGCACGACATGAAGAACGTGATCGACAAGGCGCGCGACGCCGCACGTGAAGCGGGGCTGTCGGAAGACCGCTTCATGGCGTGCGAGCGCGGTGTCTCGTTCGGCTACAACAATCTCGTGTCGGACATGCGTTCGCTCGCGATCATGCGCGAGACGAGCGCCCCGGTCGTGTTCGACGCGACCCACTCGGTGCAGTTGCCGGGCGGGCAGGGCACAAGCTCGGGCGGCCAGCGCGAATTCGTGCCGGTGCTTGCCCGTGCGGCGGTCGCGACGGGCGTCGCGGGCCTCTTCATGGAAACGCACCCGAATCCGGCCGAGGCAAAATCGGACGGCCCGAACGCGGTGCCGCTGAACCGGATGGGCGCGCTGCTGGAGACCCTCGTCACGCTCGACCAGGCGGTGAAGCGCCACCCGTTCCTGGAAAACGATTTCAATTAAAGATCGAATGAACCTTGCGACGGTTTCGCGCGTCAGTAGCGAAAGCGGTTCGGGCGCGCGCGCCGTCGCAGTTTGAAGAATCCATCGTCATTCTCAGAGGAAACCCATGAGTGCAATCGTAGATATCATCGGCCGCGAGATTCTGGATTCGCGCGGCAACCCCACCGTCGAATGCGACGTGCTGCTCGAATCGGGCACGATGGGCCGCGCGGCGGTGCCGTCGGGCGCGTCCACCGGCTCGCGTGAAGCGATCGAACTGCGCGACGGCGAAGCCGGCCGCTACAACGGCAAGGGCGTGCTGAAGGCGGTCGAGCACATCAACACCGAAATCTCCGAAGCCATCATGGGCCTCGACGCGTCGGAACAGGCGTTCCTCGACAAGACGCTGCTCGAGCTGGACGGCACCGACAACAAGTCGCGCCTCGGCGCGAACGCGATGCTGGCCGTGTCGATGGCCGTCGCGAAGGCAGCGGCCGAAGAGGCCGGCCTGCCGCTGTACCGCTACTTCGGCGGTTCGGGCGCGATGCAACTGCCGGTGCCGATGATGAACATCGTCAACGGCGGCGCGCATGCGAACAACAGCCTCGACATCCAGGAATTCATGATCGTCCCGGTGAGCCAGCCGACGTTCCGTGAAGCCCTGCGTTGCGGCGCGGAAGTGTTCCACGCACTGAAGAAGATCCTGAGCGACCGCGGCATGAGCACGGCAGTCGGCGACGAAGGCGGCTTCGCGCCGAACTTCGGCAGCAACGACGAGTGCCTGTCGACGATCCTGCAGGCGATCGAGAAGGCCGGCTACCGTGCGGGCGAAGACGTGCTGCTCGCGCTCGACTGCGCGGCATCCGAGTTCTATCACGACGGCAAGTACCAGCTCGCGGGCGAAGGCCTGCAACTGTCGTCGGCCGAATTCACCGACTACCTCGCGACGCTCGCCGACAAGTTCCCGATCGTGTCGATCGAGGACGGCATGCACGAAAGCGACTGGGAAGGCTGGAAGCTGCTGACCGACCGCCTCGGCAAGAAGGTGCAGCTGGTCGGCGACGACCTGTTCGTCACGAACACGCGCATCCTGAAGGAAGGCATCGAGAAGGGCATCGCGAACTCGATCCTCATCAAGATCAACCAGATCGGTACGCTGACCGAAACGTTCGCGGCCATCGAAATGGCGAAGCGCGCAGGCTACACGGCCGTGATCTCGCACCGCTCGGGCGAAACGGAAGATTCGACGATCGCGGATATCGCGGTCGGCCTGAACGCCGGTCAGATCAAGACGGGTTCGCTGTCGCGCAGCGACCGTATCTCGAAGTACAACCAGCTGCTGCGCATCGAGGAAGATCTCGGCGACATCGCGAGCTACCCGGGTAAATCGGCTTTCTATAACCTGCGCTAACGCGCTACTATCGGGTTCGTCATATCGACGCCGCTCTGTGCATGTGCGCGGAGCGGCGCTTCTTATATCTGCGTTTCTTACATGCGGCTTGTCACTGTCGTCCTGATTGCCTTGCTGGCGCTCATTCAGTACCCCCTATGGTGGGGACACGGCGGCTGGCTGCGGGTGCATGAATTGCGTCAGCAGCTCGACGACCAGCTCCAGAAGAATGCGGACGAGAAACTGCGCAACGAGCGCACTGCCGGCGAAGTGCAGGATCTGCAGAGCGGCACCGCGGCCATCGAGGAGCGCGCGCGCTACGAGATGGGCATGGTGAAGGACGGCGAGGTATTCGTGCAGTTCGTGTCGCCGAATGCGCCGGCCGCGCCGTTGAACAACATGCCGTCGAATACGTCGACGCGCGGCGCCGTGTCCGCGGCGCCGGTGCGCGTCGTGCCGAATCCGCAGTCGATCGCGAAGCCGTCGCGGCATCATGGCGGCGACAAGGGCAAGGCCGCGCATCACTGATCTCGATCGTTCGAACCCATTGAAAAAGCGCGGGAAATGCCGCGCTTTTTTATTTCCTGCCGGTAGTCAATCGGCTGAGCGATGGATGCTCACCACCACCATCCCGGGTAGCCGTAGCTGATACCCGTGCCCCAGCGATTGCCCCATCCGCCGTAATACCCGCCGTAGACGGTCACGGGCGGCGGCGAGTAATAAGCCCACGCGCGCGCGGCTGCCTCGGCTGCCATCGCGCTGTTCTGTTCGCGCAGCACCTGCTGGTCGATCTCGTCATAGCGCTTGCGTTCGGCGCTCGACAGCGCGGGCGGCTGGCCGCCCGATGCGCCGGGTTCGGGCAGGCGGCTCAGGATCGTGGAAGTCGGCGGCGGCATCGCGCAGCCGGCAAGCGCGAGCGTGCAGGCGGCAACGCTCGTCAGGACGACGGTTCGAAACGGGAGACGAAGCGGGCGATTCATGTGTTTCTCCTGCAGCGCGCCGACGACGGGAAGCGGCTTGCGCCGAAGTGCGGGACTTCGGCGCGCGAGCCTTGCGTGCGACGCTCGTGCGTCATTATGCGCCCGTGCCCGGACGGCGGGCATCGGGTCGCCGCTCAGTGACGCTGTTCGGTCGCGGGCGCGATGCCCGTCTCGACGCCGGGTGCCGCGAACAGCTGCGCGACGTCGACCGGATCGAATTCATAGCGCTGATTGCAGAACTCGCAATGGATCTCGACGTGGCCACGCTCGACGATCACGCTGTCGACCTCTTCGCGGCCGAGCATGCGCAGCATCGCACCGACCTTCTCGCGCGAGCACGAGCACTGGAAGCGCGTGCCGGCCGGCTCGAAGTGCTGCACGTTTTCCTGCCAGAACAGCCGGCGGAACACGACTTCCGGTTCGACCTCGAGCAGTTCCTTGGCGGACAGCGTGCCGCCGAGCGTGCAGACGCGTTCCCACGTATCGGTATCGGTTTCGGCGTTGCGCGGCACGATGCCGCCGTCGCCCGGCAGCTTCTGCAGCAGCATGCCGACCGCACGGTCGCGATCGGCCGCGAGCCACATCCGCGTGTCGAGCTGCTCCGAGTGATGCATGTAATGCTCGAGCACCTGCGAGACGGATTCGAGCGGGCCGTCGACGCCGTTCAGCGGCACGATGCCCTGGTACGGCTGCTGGCCCGGCAGCTTGTCGGCCGGGTCGAGCGTGATCACGCAACGGCCGTGACCGCTCGCATTGACGAGCGATGCGAAGCTGGTGTCGTCGCCGATCGTCTGGGCGGCGTCGCCGGCGAACTTCGCGGTGGCCCGCATCGACAGATCCGAGCCGCACTGGACGACCAGCATCTGGACCGGCCCGTCGCCGAAGATCTGCATGATCAGGGTGCCGTTGAATTTCAGGTTCGCGGACAGCAGCGCGCATGCGGCCATCATCTCGCCGAGCACCGTGCGCACGGGGGCCGGGTAGTCGCGGCGGGAGAGCACTTCCTGCCACGTATTGCGCAGCGAAACGATCTCGCCGCGCACGGGCGCCGCATTGAACATGAATTTCTGTAACTGGTCGCTCACTCTTCTTCCTTGAAATCCGTGCGAATCACCCGATTCGCACGAGTTGCTCCTTGAAATGCGCACGCCGCTCGACGTACGTCTTCGCGTTCGTGCGCAGCCGCGCGATGTCTTCCGCCGTCAGCTCGCGCACGACTTTCGCCGGTGCGCCGAGAATCAGCGAATTGTCCGGGAACGTCTTGCCTTCCGTCACGACCGCGCCGGCACCAACCAGACAGTTGCGGCCGATCACCGCTCCATTCAAGACCACCGCCTGAATCCCGACCAGCGACCCTTCGCCGATCGTGCAGCCGTGCAGCATGGCCTGGTGGCCGATCGTCACGTTTTCGGCAATCGTCAGCGGAAAGCCCGGGTCCGTATGCAGTACCGCGCCTTCCTGGACGTTGCTGCCCGCGCCGACGGTAATCGTCTCGTTGTCGCCGCGAATCGTCGCACCGAACCAGACGCTCGCGTTCTCCTCGAGCACGACCTTGCCGATGATGGCCGCCGTGTCGGCGACGAATACGCTTTCGTGGATCGTCGGGGCCGTATCGCCCAGCTTGTAGATCGTCACGGAGTCTCCTTGTCTCTTCGATGATGGGCGCCGGTAGAATGGCGCGTCCGGTTTGCCCGGCGCGTTCGCATTGCGCCGCGGAACAATCGCCTATTGTAAACCGTCGCGTGCGTGCGCTCCCGCGATGCGCGCGCAGGGTGTCCCCGTTTATGAGCATGGAGTCTTCTTCTTTCGGCGATGCGCGTGCCTGCGTGCGCCGCGCCGCGCTTGTCGCACTGCGTGACGCAGAACCCGCGGCCAAGGCCGCACAGGTGCGCTCGCTCCACGATGCGCTGCTGGCCGGGCGGGCGACGATCGCCCCGTCGCTCGAATTGCCCGAGCCGGCCGACTTGCCCGGGCGCCCGGCGCGCCCGCCGCTGGTCGAGCCGCGCCAGCTCGAGCGACGCAGCATGCGTTCGCCCGAAGGGCGCGCCGTGCTGCTGCACGCGCTTGCCCATATCGAGTTCAACGCGATCAACCTCGCGCTCGACGCCGTCTGGCGCTTCGCGGGCCTGCCGAACGCGTTCTACTCGGACTGGCTGAAGGTGGCGGCCGAGGAGGCGTACCACTTCACGCTGCTGTCCGACCGCCTGGCGGCATTCGGGCATGCGTACGGCGATTTTCCCGCGCACAACGGCCTGTGGGAGATGTGCGAGCGAACCAAGGGCGACGTGCTTGCGCGCATGGCGCTCGTGCCGCGTACGCTCGAGGCCCGCGGGCTCGACGCGTCGCCGCCGATTCGCGCGCGGCTCGTACAGGCGGGCGACGAGGCGTCGGCCGCGATCCTCGACGTGATCCTGCGCGACGAAATCGGCCATGTCGCGATTGGCAACTGCTGGTTCCGGCATCTGTGCGACGAAGCCGGCCGCGATCCCGTGCCGACCTACCGGCAACTCGCCGAGCAATACCATGCACCGCGGCTGCGCGGCCCGTTCAATTTCGACGCACGCCGCGATGCCGGATTCGAGAAGGCCGAACTCGACGAACTGGCCGCGCAGGACGGGGCGGACGGAAGCGCGCCGCGCTGACCCGCTCGGGTTCGGCTGCGTTTCGACCGCCGCCGGCTGTCCAGGGCACCCGGCAGATGGCGCGTCCCGGCGGCCCGTGCGCGCCGGCGCCGCTAGAGCGGCGCCTCGACTGCCGGCCGCCGGAAAGAAAGCGCCACCGCTATAATCGAACGACCATTCTTTTTTGAGCGGCTGCGATGAGTGCCTCGAGTTCTGTTTCCGATTTCGTCATGGTGCGCGGCGTCCAGCTGCATGTCCGGCGCTGGGGCCGGCCCGATGCGCCGACGCTGTTCATGCTGCATGGCTGGATGGACGTCGCGGCGTCGTTCCAGTTCGTCGTCGATGCGCTCGCGGGCGACTGGCAGGTGATCGCGCCCGATGCGCGCGGCTTCGGGCTGTCCGACTGGCCGGTCGCGCGGCAGGGTGGCGGCCACTACTGGTTCCACGAATATCTGGGTGATCTCGATGCGCTCGTCGACCACTATGCGCCGGCCGGCGAAGTCAACCTGGTCGGGCACAGCATGGGCGCGAACGTCGTGTGCCTGTATGCCGGCGCACGGCCGGAGCGCGTGCGGCGCGTGGTCGATCTCGAGGGTTTCGGGCTCGCGCCCGCGCGGGCCGAGCAGGCGCCGCGCCGGCTGCGCGGCTGGCTCGACGAGTTGCGCGAACCGCCCGCGCTGCGCCCTTATGCGTCACTCGACGACGTGGCGGCGCGCCTGACCAAAACCAATCCCCGGCTGGACCCGCGTCGCGCCGCGTTCCTCGCCGCGCACTGGTCGAAGCGCGGCGACGACGGCCTCTACCACCTGCTGGCCGACCCCGCTCACAAGATGCCGGGCCCGCTGCTGTACCGGCTCGACGAAGTGATGGCTACCTGGGCGCAGGTGCGTGCGAAGGTGCTGCACGTCGAGGCCGTCAACTCGCCGACGCTCGCACACATCGCCGGCGATATCCCGCTGCCGGAATTCAAGGCGCGTTTCAACGCGTTTTCCGACTGGCGCGAGAAGCTCGTCGAGGATGCCGGCCACATGGTGCATCACGACCAGCCCGAGCAGATCGCGGCGCTGATCGAGGCGTTCTGCGCGTAAGCCGCGCGGCGTCAGCGGCGGGGCAGGCGGGCGGCGCATTGCCGCGTTGCAGTAGAATGAAGCCTTACCTGCCATGCCGACAATGAACGCCGATCTCCACTGCCATTCGAATGTTTCCGACGGGTTGCTGTCGCCTGCCGACGTCGCGCGCCGCGCCCATGCCGGCGGCGTGACCCTGTGGGCGTTGACCGACCACGACGAAATCGGCGGTCAGGCGGCGGCGCGCGGCGAGGCGGAAGCGCTCGGCATGCGCTACCTGAGCGGCGTCGAGATTTCGGTCACGTGGGCGTCGCGCACCGTGCACATCGTCGGCCTGAACGTCGATCCCGCGAATCCGGTGCTCGTCGACGGCCTGTATCGCACGCGCCACGGCCGCGCGGCGCGCGCGCTGGCGATCGGCGAGCAGCTCGCCACGCTCGGCATTCCCGGCGCGTACGAAGGCGCGCTGAAGTACGTATCGAATCCCGACCTGATCTCCCGCACGCATTTCGCGCGGTTTCTCGTCGAGAACGGCCATGCCGAATCGACGTCCGACGTGTTCGATCGCCTGCTCGGCGACGGCAAGCCCGGGTTCGTCCCGCACCGTTGGGCGACGCTGCCCGACGCCGTCGCCTGGATTCGGGCGGCCGGCGGCGAAGCCGTGGTCGCGCATCCGGGCCGTTATCGCTATACGCCCGTCGAATTCGACGCGTTTTTCGGCGAGTTCATCGATCTGGGCGGCCGCGCGATCGAGGTCGTGACGGGCAGCCACACGCCCGACCAGTACCGCGAATACGCGGACGTCGCACGCCGCTTCGGCTTCGAGGCATCGCGCGGCTCGGATTTCCATGCGCCAGGCGAGGGCCGTGTCGAGCTCGGCGGCCTGCCGCCGCTGCCGCCCGACCTGACACCGGTCTGGGAGCGCTGGCTCTGACACCGGGCGGCGGCCTGCCGCCCGCGTTGCCGCCGGCGCGCGCATCCGACTTCTCTTCCTTTACGTACCCCCACGTACCCCCATGTCCCAGTTCTTCAGGATTCATCCGGATAATCCGCAACCGCGCCTGATCAAGCAGGCCGTGGAGATCGTCAGCAAGGGCGGCGTGATCGCGATGCCGACCGATTCGAGCTATGCGCTCGCGTGCCATCTCGACGACAAGGACGCGGTCGAGCGAGTGCGCCGGATTCGCGGCCTCGACGAGAAGCAGCACCTGTCGCTGCTCGTGCGCGACCTGTCGGAGCTCGCCAACTTCGCGATGGTCGACAACCGCCAGTACCGCCAGATCAAGTCGGTGACGCCCGGCCCGTACGTGTTCATCCTGCAGGCGACCAAGGAAGTGCCGCGCCGGCTGTCGCATCCGTCGCGCAAGACGATCGGGTTGCGCGTGCCCGATCACGCGATCACGCTCGCGTTGCTGGAGTCGCTCGGCCAGCCGCTGCTCGGCACGACGCTGATCCTGCCGCCGGACGACGAGCCGCTCAACGATCCCGAAGACATTCGCGCGCGGCTCGAGAAACAGGTCGATCTCGTGATCGACGGTGGCGCGTGCCCGCGCGAGCCGTCGACGGTGATCGACCTCACCGGCGACGAGCCTGAGCTCGTGCGCGCGGGGCGCGGCGCGCTCGAGCCGTTCGGCCTCTCGGCGCCGTAAGCGCGCCGTTCCATTTTTTGCGCGAGTGCGCTTGTTACAATAACGCGATATGGATGCTTCCCTGATACAGACCATCGCCGTCTACGCGCTGCCCGTGATCTTCGCGATCACGCTGCACGAGGCCGCGCACGGCTACGCCGCCCGCCTGCTCGGCGACAACACCGCCTACATGATGGGGCGCGTGTCGTTCAACCCGATGCGCCACATCGATCCGCTCGGCACGATCGCGATTCCGCTCGCGATGTATTTCCTGACGGGCGGCGCGTTCCTGTTCGGCTATGCGAAGCCGGTGCCGGTGTCGTTCGGCAACCTGCGCGATCCACGCTGGGGCAGCCTGTGGGTATCGCTCGCGGGGCCGGCGTGCAACTTCGTGCAGGCGCTGATCTGGGGCGTGCTGACGCTCGTGCTGCCCGCCGTCGGTATCGACGAGCCGTTCTTCACGCGGATGGCGTTTGCCGGCGTCAGCGCGAACCTCGTGCTGGGCGTGCTGAACCTGTTTCCGCTGCCGCCGCTCGACGGCGGCCGCATCCTGGCGGCGCTGCTGCCGACGAAGCAATCGATCGCGCTGTCGCGCATCGAGCCGTACGGTTTCATCATCGTCCTCGCGCTGGTCGCGACGGGCGTGCTGACGAATTTCTGGCTGCGCCCGCTCGTCAACGTCGGCTACGCCGTCCTGAGCGCCATCCTGTCCCCATTCGCCTCGCTTTTCTAACGACAATCATGTTCCCTGAACGTATTTTCTCCGGCATGCGACCCACCGGGTCGCTGCACCTCGGTCATTACCACGGCGTGCTGAAAAACTGGGTGAAGCTGCAGTCCGAGTACCCGTGCTTCTTCTGCGTCGTCGACTGGCATGCGCTGACGACGCACTACGAGACTCCCGAGGTCATCGAGAAGAACGTGTGGGACGTGCTGATCGACTGGCTTGCGTCCGGCATCGATCCGGCCCAGGCGACACTGTTCATCCAGAGCAAGGTGCCCGAACATGCCGAACTCGCGCTGCTGCTCGGCATGAGCACGCCGCTCGGCTGGCTCGAACGCGTGCCGACCTACAAGGAGCAGATGGAGAAGCTGAAGGACAAGGACCTGTCGACCTACGGCTTCCTCGGCTACCCGGTGCTGATGGCGGCCGACATCCTGCTGTATCGCGGCTCGCTCGTGCCGGTCGGTGAAGACCAGGTGCCGCACGTCGAGATGACGCGCGAGATCGCGCGCCGCTTCAACTACCTGTACGGCCGCGAGCCGGGCTTCGAGGAGAAGGCGCTCGATGCCGCGAAGAAACTCGGCGGCAAGCGCGCGAAGCTCTATCACGAGCTGCGCAATGCATACCAGCAGGAGGGCGACGACGAGGCGCTCGAACAGGCGCGCGCGATGCTGCAGGAATCGCAGAGTCTGTCGATGAGCGACCGCGAGCGCCTGTTCGGCTATCTCGAAGGCGCGCGCAAGATCATCCTCGTCGAGCCGCAGGCGCTCCTCACCGAAGCATCGCGGATGCCGGGTCTCGACGGGCAGAAGATGTCCAAGTCGTACGGCAACACGATCGGCCTGCGTGAAGACGCCGAGACGATCACGAAGAAGGTCCGCACGATGCCGACCGATCCCGCGCGCGTGCGCCGCACCGATCCGGGCGATCCCGACAAGTGCCCGGTGTGGCAGCTGCACCAGGTCTATACGGACGAAGCGACGCATGACTGGGTGCAGAAGGGCTGTCGTTCGGCGGGCATCGGCTGCCTCGATTGCAAGCAGCCGGTCGTCGAAGGCATCCTGCGCGAGCAGCAGCCGATGCTCGAGCGTGCGCAGAAGTACATGGACGATCCGTCGCTGCTGCGCGCGATCGTCGCGGACGGTTGCGACAAGGCGCGCAAGTACGCGACGGAAACGATGCGCGACGTGCGCGACGCGATGGGCCTGTCGTACAACTGATCGACCGCATGAGCGCATCCGTCATCGCCGCCGCGGGCGGCCACGTCGCCCAGGCCGAGCCGTCGCGTTGGGTCGCGCAATGGTCGCGGCTCGTGCCGGCAGGCGGCGCGGTGCTGGATGTCGCCGCGGGCGGCGGGCGCCATGCGCGCTGGTTCGCGTCGCGCGGGCATCCGGTCGTCGCACTCGACCGCGACCCGGTCGCGCTGGCCGCGTTGCGTGCGATTCCGGGCGTCGACGCCCGTGACGCCGATCTCGAAGGCGCGCCGTGGCCATTGCCGGCCGGCGAGCAGTTTTCGGCGGTGATCGTCACCCATTATCTGCATCGTCCGCTCTGGCCCCATCTGCTCGATGCGGTGGCGCCGGGCGGCGTGCTCATCTACGAAACCTTCGCGCAAGGAAACGAATCGGTCGGTAAACCGTCCAACCCCGCGTTCCTGCTCGCCCCGGGCGAGCTGCTGGATGCCGTGCACGGCCGCCTGCGGGTGGTGGCGTACGAGGACGGGTTCGTTGCCGCGCCGCGCGAGGCGTTCGTCCAGCGTCTCTGCGCAGTGCGCGAGGGCGCGACCCCGAAGGCGGGGGCGGGAATTCCACGTTACGAACTGCCCGGCTAATCCGCTACAATCTCAACGTTTACCGGTACATAACCTCAATCGCGTTTCATGGCTAACGGCACCCAAGACGGCATTCAAATCCGCGGCAGCATCCCCGCGATCGTCACCCCGATGCTCGAAGACGGCAGTCTCGACCTGCCGGCGTTTCGCAAACTGATCGACTGGCATATCGCGGAAGGCACCGATGCGCTCGTCGTGGTCGGTACGAGCGGCGAGTCGGCAACGCTCAACGTCGAAGAGCACATCCTGATGATCCGCACGGCGGTCGAGCATGCGGCGAAACGCATCCCGATCATCGCGGGCGCGGGCGGCAACTCGACCGCCGAGGCGATCGAGCTGACGAAGCACGCGAAAGCCGTCGGCGCGGACGCGACGCTGCAGGTCGTGCCGTACTACAACAAGCCGACGCAGGAAGGCATGTACCGTCACTTCAAGACGATCGCCGAAGCGGTCGACCTGCCGGTGATCCTGTACAACGTGCCGGGCCGCACGGTCGCGGACATGGCGAACGAGACGATGCTTCGCCTCGCGGAAGTCCCGGGCATCATCGGCGTGAAGGAAGCGACCGGCAACATCGATCGCGCCGCGCACCTGATCAAGGCTGCACCGAAGCATTTCGCGATCTATAGCGGCGACGATCCGACGGCAATCGCGCTGATGCTGCTCGGCGGCCACGGCAACATCTCGGTCACGGCGAACGTCGCACCGCGTGCGATGAGCGAGCTGTGCCGCGCGGCGCTGGCCGGCGACGTCCAGACGGCCCGCGAACTGCACATGAAGCTGCTGTCGCTGCACAAGAACCTGTTCATCGAGGCGAACCCGATTCCGGTGAAGTGGGCGCTGCAGGCGATGGGCAAGATGCAGGGCGGCATCCGGCTGCCGCTCACGGCGCTCGACGAGCGCTGCCACGATGCCGTGCGTTCGGCCCTCGTCGAGGCCGGCGTCCTCGCCTGATGCCGGGGCGGCCGCGTCCTGCGGCCGCCGGCTCGTACCCTGATCAACCCGCACCGGCCGGCTCCGTCCGGCGCCGCTCCTGACGAGCGTTCTAGCAAGACGAAGGATTTCATGAAACGTTTCGCCTTTTCCTCTCGCGCCATCCAGATGTCGGTGGTGGCGCTGGCGCTGGGCGCGCTCGCCGGCTGCGATACGCTGAACGACTATCTGGCCCCCGACCGGGTCAACTACAAGAACACCGGTTCGGCGCCGCCGCTCGCGGTGCCGAGCGACCTGAAGCCGGTGCCGACGACGCAGCAGTTCGTCGCGCCGCCGAGCAATGCCGGCCTCGGCACGCTGCCGCCGCGGGCCACGACCCAGGCCGGCAACGCGACCGACGGCATTCCGAGCGCGCAGGATCCGTTCGGCATGCACATCGAGCGCGACGGCGACCGCCGCTGGCTCGTCGTCGATGGCCGGACGCCCGAGCAGCTGTGGCCGATCCTGAAGGAGTTCTGGCAGGAGAACGGTTTCTCGCTGAAGACCGACGCGCCGTCGACGGGCATCATGGCCACCGACTGGGCCGAAAACCGCGCGAACATTCCTGACGACTGGTTCCGTCGCACGATCGGCAAGGTCATCGATTTCGCATACTCGTCCGGTACGCGCGACCGCTTCCGTACGCTCGTGAACCGCACGTCGGACGGCAACACCGACATCTCGATCACGCACAGCGCGATGGAAGAAATGATGGTCGGCCCGCAGGGCGGCACGTCGTCGCGCTGGGAGGAGCGTCCGCGCAACCCGGTGCTGGAAGCGGTGTTCCTGTCGAAGTTGATGCAGAAGTTCGGCCTGACCGATGCGCAGGCGAAGCAGCTGCTGACCGATGCACGCCCCGCGACGGCGCCGGCGCAGGTCAGCGACGCGAGCAACGGCGCGGCAACGCTGCAGCTGGCCGAGTCGTTCGACCGTGCGTGGCTGCGAGTGGGCCTGGCGCTCGACCGGACCAACTTCACGGTCGACAATCGCGACCGCGAGAAGGGCGTGTACACCGTGCGCTATGCGAATTCGATGGAAGAGCTGAAGCGTGACGGCCTGTTCGGCAAGCTGTTCTACGGCGGCCCGGCGGCCGCGAAGCCGGGCAAGGAATTCCTGGTCAACGTGCGTGCGCAAGGCAACGGCGGCACGCAGGTCGCGGTGATCGGCGCAAACGGCCAGGTCGACAACTCGTCGGACGCGCAGCGGATCATTTCGCTGCTCCACGCGCAGCTGAACTGAGCGCGTGCGATTCGCCAGCCTCGGAAGCGGCAGCGAAGGCAACGCGCTGGTCGTCGAGGCCTCGAGCGGCACGACGACCACCCGCGTGCTGCTCGACTGCGGCTTTTCCGCCAAGGAGGTCGAGCGTCGGCTCGGCCGTCTGAATCTCTGCATCGGCGATCTCGATGCGATCCTGATTACCCACGAACACAGCGACCACGTCGGCAGTGCGCTGACGCTCGCCCGCCGGGCGTCGCTGCCGCTCTACATGAGCTGGGGCACCGCGCGCGCGGTCGGCGCGGACGAGGCCGATGTCGACCTCCACGTGCTGTGGGGCGACGAGACGGCCGCGATTCGCGATCTGGCCGTGATGCCCTATACGGTCCCTCACGACGCGCGCGAGCCGCTCCAGTTCGTCTTTATGGACGGCTGCAGCCGGCTCGGCGTGCTGACGGACGTCGGCATGGCCACGCCGCACATCACGACGGTACTGAGCGGTTGTGACGCGCTGGTGCTCGAATCCAACCACGACACCGCAATGCTGGCCGCGAGCCGCTATCCGCAGTCGCTGAAGGCGCGCATCGGCGGCAACCACGGCCACCTGAGCAACGACGCGGCGGCGGCCATCCTCGCATCGCTTGAGCGCAGCCGCCTTCGGCACCTGGTCGGGGCGCACCTGAGCCAGCAGAACAACCTGCCGGAACTGGTCCGCCAGGCGTTTGGCGGCGTACTGGGGACGAACGGGGAGGACGTGATCGTGGCCACGCAGGACGCGGGCTTCGACTGGCTGGCGCTCGGATGAGCGGGGCAGGGCCGTTGCGGCGGCCCGGTACGACTGCCGGGCGACAGACGCGAAAACGGCAGACGTAAAAAAACCGGCCCTCGGGCCGGTTTTTTTTCAGCTGACGCTGAGGCTTACTGGCTTGCGCCCGAAGCCGGAGCAGCCGTCGCTGCCGAAGCAGCCGACGCCACTGCAGCAGCAGCGTCGCTCGCAGCAGCCGTTGCCGACGAAGCAGCGGCAGCAGCGTCGCTCGCTGCACCAGCAACTGCCGAAGCAGCCGTCGAAGCAGCAGCAGCCGCGTCGCTTGCAGCCGACGAAGCAGCTTGATCAGCGTTCTTGTTGCAAGCAGCCAGTGCAACAGCAGCCAACAGGGAAGCTACGAGGAGGGATTTCTTCATGATCACGTCCTTTTATGGTTAAAGGTAAGCAACAGCGCGAAACAATACCGGTAATGTGCTCCAACACCGACCTGGGCCGCTGGTGGAGATGCACTTCTAGAGCGTGAATCTTCCCTACGGCTTGGGCGGAAATTATATGCACTTTCCTATCGACCGTCGACAAATGCGGGGTCAATACGTTGTCTTTCCCATACAGAATTTGATCTGTACGGGCATACGGGGCGACTCACACTAATTCCGGTTTCCGACCCGTATCCAGCCCGCACGATACCACTCGTGCAATAAAGCTGTCATTGAGGGAGCCCGGGATAGTGTTACAAACCGTTTCGCCTCCATCTGGCGTTGATTGGCCAGTTCGGGCAGCCATTCGCTGGCTTGCTCGAGCGGTCCTTCCTCGCCATTAATGAAGTACGAGCGCGCGTTATACATCAATGCGGCCCTTCTGTCGAGACACACGCCACGACGTGACGCTTGCGTGACGAACGCGGCCTCGGACAGCGGGCGCGCGGGCGGGTCGAAAACGACGTTCGGTTTGGGCTCGCTCAGGTAGCAGCCGAGAAACTCTGCGACGTCGCGCTTGCGCCAGCGAATCGCGTCGACGATCTCGGCAACGCGCTTGACCATCGCCGGAGGCAGTTGCGCGGGCGTGTCGACGGCCGGCTGCTTCGGGTCGCGGTAGAGGTCGTCGCCGCACCCGTCCCGCAGGCCGCCACGCTCCGCGAGATAGTACAGGAACTGGGCGCCCAGTTCGCCTGCGGACGGCGCCCGGAAGCCGATCGAACAGGTCATGCATTCGCCTTCGGCCACGCCGTCGTGCGCGATGTGCGGCGGCAGGTACAGCATGTCGCCGGGTTCCAGCACCCATTCGTCGCTCGGCTCGAAGTTTTCGAGGATCTTCAGCGGCACGTCCGGCTGCAGCGACAGGTCCTTCTGCGCGCCGACGCGCCAGCGGCGCCGGCCCTCGACCTGCAGCAGGAAGACGTCGTATGAATCGAAATGCGGGCCGACGCCGCCGCCATCCGTCGCGTACGAGATCATCAGGTCGTCCAGCCGCGCGTCGGGGATGAAGCGGAAGCGGTCGAGCAGCGCGCGCGCCGCGTCGACGTGCAGGTCGAGCCCTTGTACGAGCAGGGTCCAGGCCTTGCGCGTGACGGCCGGCAGCGAGCCCGGTTCGAACGGGCCGTGAGCCAGTTGCCACTTGTTACGAAAATGGGTGATCAGTCGCGATTCCGCGTCATAGTCCGTGGCGAGCTCGAACAGCGCGTCGCGCGAGACCGGCGACGCGACGCCGGGGATCGCCTGGCGGATCAGGAGCGGCTTCTTCTGCCAGTAGCCGCGCATGAATTGCGTCGGCGTAAGACCGCCGAGCAGCGGTGTGGGAAGATCGGAGGGCGGCGCGCCGAGCGGGGCGGCAGCGGCATCCCGCGGTTCGGCTTGAGACCGGTTGCGCATCGTATAATGAGACTTGTATTTGGGAGAATTGGATGAAAATCGCAAAAAACACCGTCGTGTCGGTCACTTACAAGCTGTCGGATGCACAGGGCAATCTGATCGAGGAAAGCGACGAGCCGATGGTTTATCTGCACGGCGGCTATGATGGCACGTTCCCCAAGATCGAGGAACAGCTCGACGGCCACGAGCCGGGCTACGAGGCACAGGTCCAGCTCGAGCCGCAGGACGCGTTCGGCGACTACGATCCCGAACTCGTGAAGATCGAGCCGCGCGATCGTTTTCCCGAGCCGCTCGAAGTGGGCATGCAGTTCGAAGGCACGCCGGAAGACGGCGACGAGGAAGTCGATTCGCTGATCTATACGGTCACCGACATCGCCGAAGACAAGGTCGTGCTCGACGGCAACCACCCGCTGGCAGGCATGGCGCTGCGTTTCGCGCTGACCGTGAAGGACGTTCGCGAAGCCACCGAAGACGAAATCGAGCATGAGCACGCACATGGCGCGGAAGGGCTCGAGATCGTTGACGAGGACGAAGACGAAGACGGCGAAGCGCCGTCAGGGCGCACCCTGCACTGAGCTTGCAGGCAGGCCGGGCGCCGGCCCCGACGCTGGGGTTGGCACAGGCCACGACGCGCCGCCCGGGGCGGTGCCGTCGCCCTGCAGCGGCGGCGCGACCGACGATGAGTCAGGTAGCGCCGGCAATGCAGGGATTTCCGGCATCTGCGGCAGCGGGACGTCGTCACGGGGTACGAGCGGCAGCGCGGGCGGCACCGGCAGGTTCTTCGGTACTTCCTGCAGGCTCACGTTGAAGATCGTCTGCCGTGCCGGCGACACGCTCACCTTGACCCACTGATTCGCCGGATGGCGCGGTCCGATCGCGACGCGCGTCACGTTACCGACCAGTTCACCGTCGTCCGCACGCAGCGGGCGGTCGATCAGAAAGCCGTTCGCCAGCGCTTCGCTGCTCGCGTGCATCACGAGTATCGGGCCGCGGAACGTCGCCGCCGCCTTCACCAGCGTTCGTTTCAACTCGCGGAAGCCGTCCCGCACGCGCGGCCGGTTGAAACGCAGCCATGCGAAGCGTTCCGCGCGTTCATAGCGCTCGAACTGCGGATCGCCTTCGAATATCACCACCATCGCACGCGCCTCGCGCCGCTTCGCGTATTCGGCCGCGTGGTCGATCCAGAAACCGTTCGCGATGATGCGGTCCTCGAATTCGCCGTTGCGGCCGCCGGCCGTCAGGTAATGGTTGTTCGGCGCCGGCGCGTTGAGTGCGACGTAGACGATGTCGTCGCGCATCCAGCGTGCATTCTCCCGATACGGCCGGAACCGTGCGACTTCGCTTTCCCGCGTGATCGGCAGCGCGCCGGGGTCGGGCAGTGCCGAATCGGCGAGCAGCGTCTGCCGCAGGAAGTCGAGCCGCTCGACCGGATCGTAGCTACCTCCGGCCACGGTGTTGCACGTTGCCCAGTCGTCGTGACCGGGAATGAATACGAGCGGCACGCGTGCCGCATCCAGGATCGCGCCGCGCTGCGAGTACAGTGCATCGCGGCACGCTTCCTTCGAACCCTTGAGATCGCCCGCGTAGACCACGAACGCGAGATTGCGCTCGCGCGCGATCGCATCGAGCAGCCGCTGGGCGGCCGGTTCGTCCGCAGGGGTGTTGATCACGCCCGATACGACCGCGAACGAGTAGGGCGCGGTGCTGCGCTTCGGCGGCGCAGCCAGCGCGGCGGCCTGCGCGAGCGCGAGCACCGCCGCGACGAGCGCGGCGGCGGTGCGGGCCGGCAGGCCGCGCGGAATGCGCTTACGCGTGCCTGTCGGCATCGTGCGACCGGACCAGCGTGCGCAGTTCGTACAGCAGGTCGAGCGCCTCGCGCGGCTTGAGATCGTCGGGATCGATGTCGCGCAGTTTTTCGAGCGCCGGATGCGGTGTGTCGGGCAGCGCCGGTGCGTCCGCGCATTCGAGATCGTCGGCGGCCACCGGCGGCGCGCTGAACAGGTCGAGCTGCGGCGTGTGCTGCGACGCCGACTGCTGTTCGAGGTACGCGAGGTGCTTGCGCGCGGCACGGATCACGGGCGCCGGAACGCCTGCGAGCTGTGCGACCTGCAGGCCGTAGCTCTGGTTGGCCGGGCCTTCGTTGACCGCGTGCAGGAACACGATGCCGTGGCCGTGCTCGACGGCCGACAGGTGGACGTTGGCCGCTTGCGGAAATTCCGCCGGCAGTTGCGTCAGCTCGAAGTAGTGCGTCGCGAACAGCGTGTAGCACGCGTTGTGTGCCAGCAGGTGGCGCGCGATGGCCCACGCGAGCGCGAGGCCGTCGAACGTCGACGTGCCGCGGCCGATCTCGTCCATCAGCACGAGGCTTTGCGGTGTCGCGTCGTTGAGGATCGCCGCGGCTTCGGTCATCTCGACCATGAACGTCGAGCGGCCGCCCGCGAGATCGTCCGCCGCGCCGATGCGCGTGAAGATCCGGTCGATCGGGCCGAAGCATGCCGACCTGGCCGGCACGTAGCTGCCGACGTAAGCCATCAGTGCGATCAACGCGGTCTGCCGCATGAACGTCGACTTACCGCCCATGTTCGGGCCGGTGATCAGCAGCAGCTTGCGCTCGGTGCCGAACCGGCAGTCGTTCGCGATGAACTGTTCGACCTGCGCCTCGACGACCGGGTGGCGGCCCTGTTCGATTTCGATGCCGATCTCGTCGGTGAAGGTCGGCGCGACCCAGTCGAGCGCGCGGGCGCGTTCCGCGAATGCGGCGAGCAGGTCGAGTTCGGCGAGCGCCGATGCGACGCGCTGGCACTCGGGGATGAACGGCAGCAGTGCCTGCAGCACTGCGTCGTACAGCGCGCGTTCGCGCGCCAGGGCGCGTTCCTGCGCGGACAGCGCCTTGTCCTCGAAAGTCTTCAGTTCGGGCGTGATGTAGCGCTCGGCATTCTTCAACGTCTGGCGCCGGCGATAGTCGTCGGGCACCTTGTCGGTCTGGCCGCGCGTGACCTCGATGTAGAAGCCGTGCACCTTGTTGTATTCGACGCGCAGGTTCGCGATGCCGGTGCGCGTGCGCTCGCGCGCTTCGAGATCGATCAGGAACTGTCCGCAGTTCTCCGAGATGTCGCGCAGCTCGTCGAGCTCGGCGTCGTAGCCGCGCGCGATCACGCCGCCGTCTCGCACCATCGCGGCCGGTTCGGGCGCGATCGCGCTCGTCAGCAGGTCGAGGCATTCGGCGGGCGGTGCGAGTGCCGCGTCGACGCGGGTGAGGGCGTCCGCGTTCGGGACGATCGCGCTGATGCGCTCACGCAGCGCGGGGAGGGCGGCGAACGTGTCGCGCAGGCTCGACAAGTCACGCGGGCGCGCGGACAGCAGTGCGAGGCGCCCGGTGATCCGTTCGACGTCCGCGATCTGGCGCAGCGCACTGCGCAGCGCATCGAGGCTTGCGTTTGCCGGTGCATCGAGCAGCGCGCCGATCGCCTGCTGGCGCGACTGTGCGGCGACCGACGCGCGCGGCGGGTGATGCAGCCAGTGACGCAGCAGGCGGCTGCCCATCGTCGTGCAGCAGGTGTCGAGCAGCGAATACAGGGTCGGCGACTCGGTGCCGCGCAGCGTCTCGGTCAGTTCGAGGTTGCGGCGCGTGGCCGGATCGAGCCCGATGTACTCGGTTTCGTTTTCGACCTTCAGGCTGCGCACGTGCCGCAACTGCTGGCCTTGCGTGGCCGCTGCGTAGAGCAGCAGCGCGCCGGCCGCGCCGCACGCGCTCGTCAGCGAATGTGCGCCGAAGCCGTCGAGGCTCGCGACATCGAGCTGGTCGCACAGGCGCTGCGTGCCCGACGCGATGTCGAAATGCCACGCCGGCACGCGCTTGCTTGCGCCTGCGCCTGCCTGCACGGCGTCGGTTGCGCCATCCGGCGTCAGGATCTCGGCCGGCCGGATGCGCTCGAGCGCGGCAGCGAGCTGCTCGGGTTCGATTTCTGCGAGCCGCAGCGCGCCGCTTGCCAGATTCAGCCACGCGAGGCCGACATTGACCGCGACGCCACGCTTGTTGTGGCCCGTGCACATCGCGAGCAGGTAAACATCGTTCTTGTCGGACAGCAGTGCTGCATCGGTCAGCGTGCCGGGCGTGACGACGCGCACGACCTTGCGCTCGACGGGGCCCTTCGACGTGGCGGGATCGCCGATCTGTTCGCAGATCGCGACCGATTCGCCCATCTTCACGAGCTTGGCGAGATACTGTTCGACCGCGTGGTGCGGTACGCCCGCCATCTTGATCGGCGTGCCGGCGGATGCGCCGCGTTGCGTGAGGGTCAGGTCGAGCAGGCGTGCGGCCTTTTCCGCGTCTTCGAAGAACAGCTCGTAGAAGTCGCCCATCCGGTAGAAGACAAGCGTGTCGGGATGGTCGGCCTTGATGCGCAGGTACTGCTGCATCATCGGGGTATGGTTGTTAAAAGCAGCTTCTGTAAGCTGCTGTTTTCGTTCCGTAATTTCCTGCACGTCCTTATCCATCAAGGCTTTCCGTCAGTTTCGGGGGCTTCGCTATCGAATTTCCCCGTGTCGCGACATCTTGCTAAATTTCCATCGTCAGCGTAGCTTTTCGCCTTTCATGAAACCTACGCCTACGCCGGTACTGTCCAGTGTATGGCGGAAACCTACGCCGAGGTTTGAATGCGGTTTGACGCGCGCACGGCAAAGCAACTTTTGCCCGGTGCACACTTGAACATCGACGGTTGTCCTGGTCTCCGGCTTGAGGCAACAACGTCGCGTCGTAGCTGGATTTACAGGTACAAGTCGCCCGTCGACGGGCGCATGCGGCAAATCAAAATCGGCGAATGGCCCGTGCTCTCGATCGCGGCTGCGGCCGTTGAATGGGAGCGCTTGAGGGACCAGCGCAACGCAGGCAACGACCCGGCGCTTTCGAAGCGGCAAGCACTCGGCACTGTTGCCGTAATGGTACAGCAAGGGGAATTGCTAACAGTGGGTGAAGTGTGCGCGGCATACCTGAAAGGACACGTCGAGCACAATCGCAAACCGAAAGGAGCGGCTGAAGTCGCCCGGATGTTCCGGACCATGATTGGCGATCTCGCTGATTCGCCGGCCGCCGAGCTGACGCGCGAACGAGCATTTACGAAAATCGATTCATTTCGTCACATCCCAGTGCAGGCGTCGAAGCTTCGGCTGGAGTTGGGAGCCGCGTGGGACTACGCGCTCGACGCAGGCAAACTGCCCGACTCCGCGCCAAACTGGTGGCGTCAGATCATGCGCGGTCGCTTGCGCAGCAATGGGAAACGCATACAGGGGCAGCCGACAGGAACCGTGAAGCGGTTCCTAAGCGACGCAGAGACAGGCGCGGTGATCAACTGGTTGCCGAACTTCAGTCGTAATGTGGAGGACGCTCTGACGCTGTATCTATGGACGGCAACGCGTGGCGCAGAGATTGGCGCGATGGAAGGGCGGGAGATTGCTGAAGAGCCGGACGGCCTTTGGTGGACGGTGCCGAAGGCCAAGACGAAAAACGCTCGCCACGAAAACGCTACCGACTTGCGCGTGCCGTTGATTGGTCGCGCAGAAGCGATTGTTCGTCGGCGTCTGGACCGATACGGGAAGGGGTGGTTATTCCCGGCTGAGAAGGGCGGTCCGATGCAACAGAAAGTGTTCGGGCAGTCGGTTCACTTCCACATGCCTTACAGTGAAACGCGACCGAAGCAGGTCCGGCCGCGCCTCGCAGTTACCCATTGGGCACCTCACGACCTGCGCCGAACGGCTCGAACCATGCTGGCTGCGCTCGGGTGTCCATATGAGGTCGGTGAGGCGATCATCGGGCATATGCTGCCGGGAGTCGGTGGTGTCTACAATCGCCACGACTATGACGCCGAGCGCCGGCAGTGGTTGTCGAAATTGGATGCGAAGCTGGAGGCAGTTAGTCGGGCACATGTGCGATAGCCTTCTTGCGGCCGGTTCCACAATTTGGCGGGGGCAGAAACTCGGACGGTGTTCGTGCCTCTGCCCACTCCTCAATTTCCCGCGTGAGCCATCCAACGCGTCGGCCTGACAATGCACGCGGCTTCGGAAACTCTTCTTGCCGGACGAGCTTGTGGATGACTGCCGGCGACAGGGAGATTGCAGCGGAGACCGATTCGATATCGAGGTAGATCGGTTTCATTGCCACGGTCATGCGGATGCTCCTTGATTCTTCGTTGCTTCATCTTTTGTGCCTGGTAGTGCGCGAGCCAGTTGCATCAGGCCGGTTTCCAGCGTGATGCCGGCGGTCGCGGCCCAGGTGCGCGCATCCTGCGCGGCTTTGTGGCGTGCAAACGATCCGACCTCGTTGGCCATCAGGTCCAGCAGCTCGACGTCGGCCGCGTGCGAGATCTCGATGACCAGCGAGCGGACCTCGGTGCGAAGGGCGTCGAGGCGCGCGAGCCTGCCTTGGCGGGTATCCGCCAAGGCTTCGTTCGTCTGGATTGCCTTTCGCCGCGCGAGCGGCGCATCGTTGTTCTGGATCGATGTTGCGGGCGCCAGCCCGCTGCTGTTCGACTGCATCGAAGCACCGTCGACGCTCGCGAGTGCGAGCGCCGGGCGCTTCTTCGCGTGTTCCCGCTTTCGCGGCAGCGGACGTGGGGTAGAAAGGGCCGGGCGCGGGGTCAATTTGTGGCTCCTTTCGGGAACGGCCATGCGGACGCCGGATCGAGGCCGGACTTCCCTTTTCGCGCCGGGAATGCAGCGGTCAGCAGCTCCGCGTTCGACTTGATCCGACGCTTATGTTCGATGGCCGTCAGTACGTCACTGAGGTCTGGGCGTTCCCCTTTGGCGGTGGCAGCGGAGAATTCGGCGGTCATGTCGGGATCGGGCATGGCGATGATCTCGTGCGCCCACGCGAGGATCTGCTTAAACGAGGCTTGCTCTGCCTTGGTCTGCCCGTGGACGGGTGACTTAATGGTGTCGATCAGCCGGGCAGCGCCAGAACGAATGGCCTGGACGCGCGTCCATACTGCGCGCGTTTGCGGAGATACCTTCAGAGGTTCGCTCGCAAAGCTGGTCCCGGTGTTGTATTCGATCGCGTAAATCCATGCTCCCGGACTCGGTTGCGCGATGCGAATATGAGCGAGCGGTCCCTTGATCCGACCCGATCGTTCAGGTCCGCGCACACACTCGACGGGCTTGCACCCGCCGTTCTCGTCGGGCTCCGTGATCGGCCAGACCTTTTGCGATGTGGGGTCGCCGAGTAGCTCAGTGAGCGGCAGCAGCGCTGCATGAACTGCTTCAATCGTCGGCTTTGCAAGTCGGCCAAAATTCTTGTCATGGAGTACAGCCTGCAGGGCCTGCAAAAGTTGCTTTGACTGCTTCTCGCTGATCTTGGCGGGGGCGCGTTCGCGAGACGCTGCCTGCATCTCGATCCTGGCTTCCGCAGCCGTCGACGCTGCGAGCGGTGCGGTGTCGACTGCTGCGGTTGCATGCTCGGGCGAAGGTTCCGGGTCCGGCTGCGTATCGAGGAGGGGCGCTGTTTCGAGGTACTTCTTCGTGACCTTCGTCTTGCCGGCTTCAGCGGCTTTGGCGATCCCGACGACGATACGTTCGAGCGCTTTGTCGCCGCCATGCAGGCGAATCTGCTCGATGGCCAGCGTGCCGGTACATTGGCCTTTCCGTACGAGCTGATGCAGTTCAGCCGGTGCTCGTTCAAGCAGGCCGACGTCGCGCACTGTTTGATCGGTGACATTCAGGCGCTTGCAGATGGCCGCGAGCGTCATCCCGTGAATGTCGCGCAACTCTGCGACGGCAGCGGCCAGATCAAGCGGCGACGACGGTTTGCCGTTGTTGCTGAGATAGCCGTCGATCACCATTTCGGCGCGGTTGACATTCTTCGCGTCGCGGACGACTACCGGGATCTTGCCCAGATCTTTCCCGGTGGCGATCACGTGTCCGGCTGCGAGATAGCGGTGCTGCCCCTTGTAAACGTAGAGCAGATCCTTGCCGTCAACCTTCCGGGCGTAGCAATGGAGGGGGGAACCCTTGTCGTATCCGTTCTCCCGCATTAGCGCGGCGAGGTGTGCCACCCATTCGGTATCAACCGCTCGGATGTTGTCGGCCGGGTCGTAGTGAAGCTGATCGTAGGGGACCATCCACAAGTCCGCCGACGTTGCGCCAGCCGCTGCGGCTGCGGCCTTGATGTTCCCGGTGGGAATCGGCGCGGTCAGGTCGAGCTGTTGCGCGCGGTCGTCCATTACGCAACCTCCTGTGCAGCTGCGGTGCGTGCCTTGCCGGCTTTCTTCGCTTTAGCGATCACGTTCGATGCCGCCATGCCTGCCGCGCGTTTTGCGTCTCGCAGGCGCTTGATCGCGCTGGCGCAGTCACCTTCGCTCGGGATCGAGATCTGCTTGTGGGCGATCTCCGTGCCGTCGAGGATCAAATATTCCGTGTGCACGCTGTCCGCCAACGGGCGGCGTCCGACAACGTACTTGCCGATGAGGATTGGTGTCGACGGACGGCGTGCGTTCCGGTCGTATCGCGTGATGGTGCGAAGTGAGAGGGTGTCGCGACGTTCGGCGTCGAAAAGGGGTTCTGCTTTGACTTTGATGCGCGGCATGGTGGTCTCCATGACGCCGGGGACTCGCCCCGGCAATGTCGGGGCGATTTAGACGGTGACGTGGTAGGCGGTCGTCGGTGCGACGACAGGATCGTCTTGGAACACGTTCACGACGACAAACAGCAGAGCGGCGACGACCGTCCAGCGGAAGATCTTCGATTTTTCAAAGTTGCTTTGGCGGGCCGGTTCGGACGGCTTGATGCGGGGCGTGCTTTCGTCACGAAGCCATTCGTGGCGATCAGTGGACTGATGGTCGAGCATTTTCATGAGCTTCTCCGAAGGCTGCACGAGCGGCAGCGATGGAGATGAATGTTAGGCATTCCTTCGTCTTCGTGCAATAGGAATGCCTAACTATTTTTCGATGACGTCGCTCTTTGTTGACCATCGGGCCGAGGCACGTGGAATGAACGCTTCTGAAAGGTGTTGTATTCTTCCGACTTAATACTGTATGTTTATACAGTGGTTAAGTGAAAATACTGCCGAGGGGAGGTTGTCGCGGGGCTATGTCAACAGGGGAATTGCGGTGCAAACCGGGCGATGTGGCGATCGTCAGTCGATGCCGAAACCGGTCGCGTATCGGTGTGCTGGTGCGGGTTATCGGCCCGCACGGCAGTGACGACTTCGATTGGGATGTTGAGATTCTTGGCGGACCGATCAGAGGGCGCGGGATACGTTCTGGGAGTGTCGGAACGCACCGTAGGGCCGCTGTATTCGACTGGAACCTTACCCCTCTTGCGGGTCTGGCGCATTCAGATCAAGAAGGTCGCCGGGCTGCTGTCCGCGTAGATCTTCAAACACCTTGAGGGTTTCCAGCAGCGCGGCAAATGCCGTCGACGGCAGCCCAATCTTGTCTGCTTTGGCCAGCGCGTCAACTAGCGCTTGAGCATGCGCGCCTAGGGTCTCCTGCCTCTGTGGTGCGGGCGCATTGGCGCGACGCACCATCTGGCCTTCCCCGGTGGCGAGCCACCACGGGTCAACGTTCAGGAATTCGGCCGCGAGCAGCAAGTTCGCGCCCTCCATCTTTTTAGTTTTCCCGCTTAACCAGTCGCTGACCGAGGGCGCTCGCACTCGGCACGCTCGCGCCAGATCTGCAGCCTTTTTCTCAGGCGGCAACTTCATTGCCTGTTCCAGGCGTTCGGCTAGTGTCGTCATTAGGAAAGCCTAACTGAATGGGCATAAGGAATGCCTTGCTTTTCGTGTAAGGAACGCCTAACATGGCGGCATGAATACGTTCCTGAATCGAGACCCGTACGCGTGCGCCGTGATCGATGCCTTTGGCGGAACGGCCGCGACTGCCCAACTGTGCGAAGTCCGGATGCCGTCCGTATCTGAATGGCGTCGAAACGGCATTCCGCGAGCGCGTCTGCTGTTCTTGAAGCTCGCGCGCCCCGACCTGTTTGTTTCTCTGGACGTACACGACAAACCCTTGTGACACCCCATCGAGGCGTGACAGCCGCAGTTACGCATCTCGTGATCTGAATCTTAGTTGCGCCACCGTGCGCGCGACAGGATGAAAGTCGCGATCTACCAATCTCCCGCTATGACCTGCCGATACGACAGTACCGAATGGCTGGACGTCCTCTATACGTCCGTTCGCAACACGCCCGGCGGTGTCGCCGACGCGGCGAACCACCTCACGATCCGGCGCGGTAAGAACATCACGCCGGAATCGCTTCGCCTCCGCCTGCGCGGCGTTGGCGACAGTCGCTTGTCGATGGAAATGTTCGAGCTGCTGATCGAGTGGATGCAGGAAAAGGCGGAGGGCGAGGTGTATGCGCTCGACGCGCTGCATGCGTTGAACGCGCGCTTCGGGCTGGTTGCCGAACATGTCGATGACCAAGTCGCTGACGACATTAGCGAACCCGGCACGCTGCGTCTTGTTTCGACGGCGCTGCACCTGCAGGCGCATGTTGGTCTCGTCGCTGACGATGTGACGCGTGCCCTGGCTGATCAGCGCATCGACGACCAACACGCCGAGAAGATCATCGCGACTGGCCGCAAGGGCCAGCGTCTGTTCCAGCGCTTGATCCACGCTGCTCGCAACCTCGCTGCACGTCGCCGTCGTCGTCATGGAACGGTTTAAGCCCGGCATGGGTTGTTGCCGGCCCGACCGCGAACACATCGGCCTCTGCTGCGCGCCTGAGCAGCAATCGGCGTGCGCTGTCACGACGCTCGCATCCCGATTCGAGTATGCCCCCGCCGAAGCCGGGCGCTTGCTATCCGAACTGATCGCTACCTTCCCCGATCGTCTCGCTCCGATTCTTGAGGAAGCAAGCGCAGCCGGCCGTGTGCGTTTGTTCATCGAGCGAGCCGCGCGCGCATGTGCCGCGCTCGCAACCAAGGCGGAACGTCACGCGTTCCGCGACCAGCTCACCCGTCGTCTCTGCGCGCTGGACCTTACCGCGTTCGACGATCTCATGTCGGCGGAATGGCATCGACTGCGCGGCAAATAACTGGAGACACACGTGAACGTGAACGGAATCAGTAGCGCGTTGCGACGCAGCGCATCGCAGTACAGCCGCTCGCCGAGCGGACGCCAGTGCTATGCCGCAGGACGCGCAGCGTGGCGAAGCTTTTCTCACAAGGTCGAGCGCGACCGTCGTCTCGTCGAGCTGGAGGCGGCTCGTCGTGCGAGCTAACAGCGCGCAACTCAACGAATTGTGATCTGGCCGCCAAGGGCAACTCGGGCGGCCAAAGTGACTTTGACAGAGGAAATTTTCATATGGCGACACTGGACCAGATCATTCAGCAATTGCGTGCTGCGGGGCATCCCGACCTGCCTGCAGGCCATCCGATCGCGGACGGCAAACATCATCGGTACGGGCCGCGCAAGAAATACTGGTATCAGCTTCGAGAGATCATCAGCAAGGGCGCGGTAATCGGCTATGGCGGCACGTTCGGCCACTTCTCGGGCGACGATCCGGGCACCGAGCGATTCGAATGGAGCGGCGCACCGATGAGCGAGGAAGTGCTCGCGGAGACGCGTCGCCGGCAGGAAGCAGCCGACCGCGAGCAGGCCGAGCGCGATGCGCGTCAGGCGAAGCTCGCCGCGAACCGCGCGCGAGATCAGTGGAACCGCGCGGCAGAGCATGGCGAGTCCACCTATCTTGAACGCAAGCGCATCACGGCCGAAGGCGTACGTTTCGACGCGGATGGCACGATATTCGTGCCGATGTATCAGTACGGCGACGACGCTCGCCTCGTCGGCCTGCAGAAGATCACCCCGGACGGCGCGAAGCGCTTCAACAAAGGCATGGAAAAGAAGGGCGCGTCGTATCTGCTCGGCGAGGTCGGCGCAGACGACCAGATCGTGCTGGTTGCCGAAGGCTACGCGACCGCGCGTTCGATTCGCATGGCGATCGACGAGGCGTTCGCAGTCAATGTCTGCTTCGACGCGGGCGGCATCCTCTCGGCCGTGCGCTACCTGCGTGCGACGTATCCGGATGTGCACGTGCTGGTCTGCGCCGACGACGACTGGAAGATCGAGCAGCGCCTGCGCGACTGGCTCGCCGACGAGCTCGCTTTCCGGGGTGAACTGGTGTTCGGTGCCGACCCGGTGCGGATCGAGGCGAAGAACACGTGGTACATGGTCGCCGTGTCACGGCGTCGTGACGACAACGGCGTGTCGTATGTCGAGGTGAGCTACGGAAACGACGTGATGCCGTTGCGCCGTAAGCGCTTCGAGAACACGGGCCTGAAGCGCGCCTACGAGGCGGCAGCGGCCGTCGCCGACGTTAGCGTGGTCTATCCCGCATTCGCCAAGCGCGGCGAGCGCAAGCTGACCGATTTCAACGACCTGCACGTCGAAGAGGGCGTCGAGGCAGTCGAAGCGCAAGTGCAGGCGGCAATCCTGCGCGTCATCGCGCCAGCGAACGAAGAGATCCGGCCGGCGACGGTTGCGGTGTCGACCGCGGACGACACGCCGACGAAATCCGCCGCGACGTCCGCTGCCGCGAAACAGCCGGAATGGGATGGCCGCGAGGCAGAGAACGGCGCGCACACATGGGAGCAGGATCTCGCGCGTTCGGACAAGGGCACGCTGCTGCCGACGCTCGGCAACGTCCACATGATCCTGGCGAATCACAAAGCTTGGCAGGGCGTCATCGAACAGGACGACTTCGGTGGCCGCGTGATGAAGCGCAAGGCACCGCCGTTCCGGCAAGGCGTGAAGGGCGAGTGGACTGACATGGACGATCAGCGCTGCGCGCTTTGGTTGTCGCAGCGCTATGGCCTCTCGGTGCGCACCGATATCGTGATGAACGCGGTTCTGTTGGTGGCGGACGAGAAGCACTTCCATGACGTGCGCGAATACCTCGAAGGGCTCAAATGGGACGGCGTGTCGCGCGTGCGATCGATGCCGTCGACCTACCTGCGTGTCGCCGACAGCGAGTATGTGCAGCTCGCGTTCATGAAATGGATGATCGCCGCCGTCGCGCGCGTGATGGAGCCGGGCTGCAAGGTCGACAACGTCCTGATCCTCGAAGGCAAGCAGGGGCATCGCAAATCGACGGCGCTGAAGGTGCTGGCCGGCGCTCCGTGGTTCACCGATACGCCGATCCAGATCGGCAACAAGGACACGTACGCGGTGCTGGCCGGGAAGTGGGTGATCGAGCTGGCCGAGCTGGACTCGTTGAACAAGGCCGACTCGTCGGCCGTAAAGAGCTTCTTCGCGACGGCTGTCGACCGGTTCCGCAACTTCTACGGTAAGCGTGCGACCGACGTCCCGCGTCAGTGCGTGTTCGCCGGCTCGGTCAACTTCGACACGTACCTGAAAGACGAATCGGGCAACCGGCGTTACTGGCCGCTGCGTGTCGGCGGGCTGGTCGACATCGATGGCATTGTGGCCGTTCGCGAGCAGCTCTGGGCGGAAGCCGTGCACCTGTATCGCTCGGGCGTCGTGTGGCACGTAGAAGAGCATGAGCGCCCGCTGTTCGAGATCGAGCAAGCGGAGCGCTACGAGGGCGATGTGTACGAGGACAAGATTGCCAAGGCCCTGGAGTTCGTGTCACGCACGACGATGGAAGAGATCCTCGCGGACATCCTGAAGCTCGATACGTCGAAGTGGACGCTGGCCGAGCAGCGCCGCATCGGCAAGGCGTTGAAGTCGCTCGGCTGGGTGCGCAAGCGCGAGTCGACTGGATCGCGCGGTTGGTACTACGTGAAGGAAGAGCAAGAGCCGGAAGCGGAGCGCGAACTGGTCGCAGCAGGTGATGACGACAGTCCGTTGTAATCGCGTGGCGCGCTGTGCCTGCACGGTAAGCGCGCCACTAGCCCCGTCTTGGCGCGCTGTGGACGTCCCATGTCCCAACGTCCCAAGGCGCGGTCTCGGGCGCGGGTGCAGGGGCGCGACATGCGCGACGTGAGCGGCGCATGTCGCATGTCGCGGGCGCGCACCCCTGCAAGCCTTTTCCCTTGGGACATTGAGACATTAGGACGACTAGGAGAGAGTCATGATCGATTTGAAAGAGCGGGTGGGCGTTGCGATGAGCGTTCGTGGTCAGTTCACCGATCCGATTGCCGATCCTAAAGTTACTTTGGGCGCACTCGCCTTTGCGAACGATCTCGGGAGCTTGCTGGCCCGAATCAAAGCCGGGCCGATGCCGACGCAGACAATGGTTCGACGTGCAACGTTGCTGTTGGCGCAGATGATCCGGACGTCGGGCCGATTCAAGCGTACGCGGTTCACGGGCCTGTCGCGCGACGAGCGTCGCGATCAACGTGCGGGGCACGCTGTCGAGCGTTCGAAGGTCGACATCGTCGAGCGCTTCGCGCTGCGGTTGCTGGACGAGTGGGTGAACGATCAGTGTGTCGAGTGCGAAGGGCGTGGCGTCGTGCGTCGCGCGCGGGCCGTCACGACATCAACGCACGCGTGTGATGTGTGTGGAGGCAGCGGGAAGCTGTGTGTATCAGAGGAGCGTATCCCGTTCTTCGAGGGACGTAACGGGCCGCTGGTCTTTCGGGAATACGAACCTTGCGACGACTGCGGCGGGATGGGGCGGATCGCTGCGTCGCCGGCTTCGGATTCGAAGGGCCGGCATATTTGCCCCTGCTGTTCCGGTTCCGGAAAGCGGCAGGTCGACGACGCTGGCCGGGCGCACGCGCTCGGCGTATCGCTCGACGAGTATCGGAAGAACTGGTCGTGGCGCTTCCACGACATGCTCGCGCTGCTGGATGCGGTCGATGGATCGGTGTACGACACATTGCGTCGGCAATTGCGAGGATGAAACGTATTCCATTTCAAGAGAGGATCGCTTAAACTCTGCACATCCTTTACCGCGTCACTGGATAAATGAGCGACCGCATACTCGTGTCGCACCTTCGCCCGACAGGCGTACTGAATCGCGGGAGCGCCGCGACCAACAACGATAACTGTCTGTCGGGATCTGTTGGGAGGGCGTTCGCCCTTACGAATTGAATATCGAAGCCCTGAGTGCGAAAGCCCTCGGGGCTTTTTGCATTGGGGCGCTGAAATGCGAATCGAGTCGACGAGCGCCGGGCCGAGCGAGGTCTGGTCGACGTGGGATGAAGATCGAAGCATGGGGCGCGTTACCGCGCGGTGCTTCGTGTTTGACGATGCGATGGACCGCGTCGTCTGGGCGATGGACCGAGCAGGCGACGGCGTGACCGCCGATGTCGCGATCGGTGCGGGTCTGCCTATTTTTTGAGCAGGCGGGGACCCTCTGGGCATCGCCACACGCGGGGGCTCGCACCCGCGTTTTTTCTCTACTGGCGAGTCTCCATAGGGGGTCATATTCATGCCGACTCAGCAGCAGATTGCTGACCATCTCGACCTTGACCAGTCGGCCGTTTCTCGGTTCGTCGACAAGGTCCAGCTCGATTATCGCGTGGCATCGATCGACGAGATCCGCGTCGCGTATATCAGGCACCTGCGCGAGATTGCTGCGGGCCGCGCAAGCGGGACCGGCATCGATCTTGTCGCCGAACGCGCGAAGACCGAGATCGTCGATCGCGAGATCAAGCTACTGACGCTGGCCGAGAAGAAGGGGCAGCTCGTCAACGCGGCGCAGCTCGAACAGGCGTACGGCCTGATGGTCGGCGCATTTCAAACGGAGCTGCTGTCGCTGTCTGACAAGCTGGTGCAGGAGCTGCACACGCTCTACGGCGTCGGGGTAGACGTCGAATGGTTGAACGAGCATATATATGGATGCCTTGAGCAGCTTTCTGAATACGACCCAGACAGTCAACGCAGTGATTCGCCGGATCGCGAAGATGCTGCGTCCGCCGGAGCGGATTGGGACGACGGAGTGGGCGCGCAGACATCGTAGGTTGAGCGCGAAGGGATCGGCCAGCCCCGGCCGGTACAACCCCAACATCACGCCGTGGGTGTTCGGCATGCACGAAGCGCTGGACGATCCGACCGTGCAGAAGGTCGTGTGCATGAAGTCGGCGCAGGTCGCGTGGACGGACGGCGTGCTGCTGAACTACATCGGCAAGCGGATCGACGTCGATCCGTGTCCGATGATCGTCATGTTCCCGAAAGAGAAGACGGCGAAGAAGTTCAACCTGGAGAAGTTTGAGCCGATGGTCGAGGTGACGCCTCGCCTGTCGGCGAAATTGCCGGTGCACGCTGCCCGCGACAAAAACAACTTGTGGGATCACAAGACGTTCGCGCGCGGCTTCCTGAAGTTCATCACGTCGAACGCGCCGGACGATGTGAAGTCGACGCCGGCCCCGGTCGTTGCGGTCGAGGAGCCGGACGATGCGAACACGAACGTGCGAGAGCAGGGCGACTCGATCACGCTGCTGGAGGAGCGGAACAAAAGCTATTCCGACCGGCGGCGCAAGATGATCTTGGGCGGCACGCCGACCGTCGACGGCCTGTCACGTATCCAGCAGGGCTATGCTGCGTCGGATCAGCGCGTGTATCTGGTGCCGTGCTCCGATTGCGACGAAGAGCACGAGCTGGCGTGGGAAAACGTCACCTGGAGCGAAGGCGCCGAAGTCGAGCATGAGGTCTACGGCCGCGCACAACCGGAGACAGCCCGGTACACCTGTCCGCATTGCGGCTCGCTGTGGGACGACGCGACGCGCATCCGCGCTGTTCGTCGTGGGCGATGGGTCGCGACGGCACCGTTTCACGGCGTTGCCGGCTTCCGCATCAACGAGCTGGTGTCGCCGTTCCCCGGCTCGAACATGGCAGAGCTGGTGAAGAAGTGGCTGACGGCCGACAAGGCGCTGCGCGAGGGTGACGATACGAAGATGCGGTCGTTCGTGAACAACTCGCAGGGCCGGGCGTACAAGTACAAGACCGATCTGCCCGAGCTGGACGTGCTCGCGCAACGTGCGCTGCCATACGCGGAGCTGACGGTGCCGCTCGGAGGTCTGGTGTTGACGCTTGGCGTCGACGTGCAGCACGATCGGCTCGCAATCGTCCTGCGTGCATGGGGGCGCGGCGAGGAAAGCTGGCTCGTCGCATGGGGCGAGATCTACGGCAATGTGACGGAGCAACAGCAAGACCCAATGACGGGCGGCGTATGGGGCGCGTTGACGATGCTGCTGTCGCACGCATACCGGCATGAGAACGGCTGGCTGCTGCGTGTACGTGCAACGTCGATCGACTCGTCAGACGGCGCTACGTCGGACGCGGTATACAAGTATGTGCGTGCTGCGCAGCACGCCGGTTACAACGTCATGGCCGTCAAGGGCAGCAGCAACGTCGACGCGGAGATCTTCAGCGTGCCGAAGGCGTCGATCGACTCAACGCGCAACAACAGCAAGGCAGCGAAGTACGGGCTGCGCCCGTACATGGTTGGCGTGAGCCGCGCGAAGGATCTGATCCTCGAAAACCGGCTGAAGCTCGAAGGCGACGGGCCGGGCCGCATGCACTGGTATAGCGGCGTGCGCAGCGACTACCTATCGCAGCTCACGGCAGAGGTGAAGGTGCCGGGGCCGCGCGGCGGTAAGCGCGTGTGGAAGAAGATCAGCCCGCGCAACGAGGCGCTGGACTGCGAAGGCTACGCGCTGCACGCGGCCCGCAGCGTGAAAGTGCACTTGATGACCGAGGCGCACTGGCAGGTCGAGCAGCATCGCGCATCGCAGGTCTCGCTGTTCGACGCGGTCCCGGTACTGGAGGCGTTGCCGTCGGCGCTGCCTGCCGAGGTGCTTCCCGATCCGCCGATCGAAGAGGCCGTTACAGAGACTCCGCGGCCGTCGCCGCAGGTAGCAAAACCCACCGAAACCCCGCCCCCGAGCGGGGTTTCGCGCATTCAGGGGCGTCGTGTTGGTCGCTCGACGTACCTGAAGCGGCGCTAAACGAGGGAATGGCATGGCATACACAAAACAGGATCTGCAGAACATCCAGTCTGCAATCGCGAAGGGCGAGCTGGAAGTCCAGTATGCCGACCGGCGCGTGAAATATCGCTCGATCGGCGAGCTGCGCGAGGCGCGCACCGAGATCATTCGCGATCTGAATGGCGCGGCCGGGCGTTCGTCGATTGTCCGGATTCGCCACGCCGGCAAGGGGGTGCGATGAAGGGGGGCTTTCCGTCACTCGCGCGGCGCGGATTCGTGGTGCCGACGCGGCTCAATGCGGCGGCCTACGAGTCGGCGAGCACGACGGGCGCACGGGCGAAGTCGTGGCGGACGCCGAGCGCGGGACCGAATGCGGCGGCGGTGCAAAACCTGCCGCTGTTGCGCTCGCGTGCTCGCGACGCGATCCGCAACGATCCCTGGGCAAAAACGGCGATCGCGCGACTCGTATCGAACACGATCGGGAACGGCATCCAAGCGCACCCGCAGCATCCGAACGATGCGGTGCGCAAGATGCAAAAGCAACTTTGGGAGGATAGCTGCGAGGAGATCGACGCGGACGATCTGTTCGATATGGCAGGTGTACAGACGCTCGCAGCGCGTGCGTTCTTCGGCGACGGCGAGGTGCTGGTGCGTCGTCAATTGCGCAGTCCTCGCGAAGGCTTGGCGGTCCCGATGCAGATCCGGCTTCTCGAAGGCGATCTGCTTCCGATGGAGAAGAACGAGATTGTGCCGGGCGGGGGCGAGATCGTGAACGGCGTCGAGTTCAACACGGACGGTCGACGCGTTGCGTATCACCTGCTGCAGCGTCATCCCGGCGAGTACGGGCGTGCATCGACTGCCAACATGCAGACCGTACGTGTGCCGGCCGACGAGATCGCGCACGTTTTTCTCGCGCTGCGGCCCGGCCAGGTGCGCGGGGTTCCGGAGCTGTCGACGGTGCTGCTGCGGCTCAAGTCGCTGGACAACTTCGACGATGCGGTGCTGTTCCGGCAGGAGGTCAGCAACCTCTTCGCCGGGTTCATCACGAAGCCGCCGGCCGAGCCGGGTTTTCCGGGAGATCCGGTGACGGGCGGTGAAATGCAATACGACGTCGACGGCTTCTCGCCGGTCGTGTCGCTCGAACCGGGGAGCATGCAGGAGCTGGCTCCGGGTGAAAGCGTCACGTTTGCAGAGCCGCCGGGCGCAGGGACCGACTACGGGCCGTTCATGCGTCAGCAACTGATGGCGGCTGCGGCTTCGGTCGGCATGCCGTACGAAGTCATGACGGGCGATCTGCGCGACGTGAGCGATCGCGTACTGCGGGTGATCTTGAACGAGTTCCGTCGTTCGATCGAGCAGATCCAGTGGAACGTGTTCATCCACCAGTTTTGCCGGAAGGTCTGGCGTTGGTGGGTCGACGCTTGCGCGCTGTCGGGCGCGATGACGATGCCGGACTACTACCGACGCCGTCGCGACTATCTGCGGGTGCGGTGGGTGCCACAGGGCTGGCCGTATATCCATCCGGTGCAGGACGTCACGGCGAAGCGAATGGAGATCCGCTCCGGTCTGGCGAGTCGGACGGGGGCGGTGTTGTCGCGTGGTGATGATCCGGAGCAGGTCGACCGGGAGAACGCGGACGATCTCGCACGCGAGCGTCGGCTCGGGATTCGATATGACACGCTCGATCCGGTTGACGGAGCGGGCGATCTTTCTAATGGGGATGGCGAATGAAAGGGAAGAAGCGGTGGTGGGACATCCGCGCGCAAGCGAACGCGGCGGGCGGGAGCGAGGTCGAGATCCGGATTTACGGCGACATCGGATTCTGGGGCACCGATGCCGATCTGTTTGCCGCGAAGCTCGACGAGGTGGCGGCAACCGCGACATCGATCGTCGTCGCGATCAACTCGATGGGTGGCGACGTGTTCGACGCGTTCGCTATCTATAACGCGGTGCGTCGGTATGCCGGCAAGGTGAAGGGGCGCGTCGACGGCGTCGCCGCGTCGGCAGCGTCGTTGATCCTGATGGCTTGCGACACGATCGAGATGCCGTCGAACGCGCGGCTGATGATTCACAACCCGCACACGGTCGCGGCCGGCGAGGCGGGCGATCTGCGCAAGCTCGCTGATCTGCTGGAAAGCATGTCGGACAGCATGTTGGCGGCCTACGTCGAGCGCAGCGGCCGGACCGAAGAGGAGGTCCGCGCGATCATGGACGCCGAGACTTGGCTCACGGCCGCGCAAGCGAAGGAGCAAGGCTTCTGCGATGCGATCGTAGACCCGATCCGCATCGCCGCGTACGCGGGCGCTGCGCGGCTCGCTGCGCGCTACGCGGCGGTGCCGGCCGAAATCGTGGCGGTGCTGGAGGGCGACGGCGAGGTGCCGCCGGTCAATCCGCCGGCCGATCCTTCGTCGCAGCCGCCGGCAGCACCGGACGTCACGGCGCTGGCGGCGCATGTGTACGCGACGTGTCGCGACGCTCGCATCGAGCACTGCGCCGAGGGCATCGTGCTGGCGACCGGCCTGCGCGATCGGGCGACCGTCGACGCGGCGATCCGCAGTGCGCAGGACATCGCCGGTATCTGTCTGGCCGCGAGCCTGACCGAGCTGACGGCCGGCTTCGTTACGGACGGGCTGACGGCTGATCAGGTGCGTGCGCGGCTGTTCGAGCGTGTCACGGCTTCGCAGAAGCCGATCAACCATCGTGCTGCCCCGGTTGCGTCGCAAGACGCGCCCGTGGTCGCGAATGCGCCGCGTGCGGCGTCCATCTACGCGGCTCGCAAGAGCGGCAAGTAACTTTGACGTAACCCGAGGAGGGGAAAACTCATGTCGAACTGGAAAGTACAGGCCGCTCTGACGGCGGAATTTCTCGTGTCGGAGGGCAACGGCCAGATCTCGCGCGAGCGGATCGTCGTGAAGGCAGGCGCTGCACTGCCGGCCGGGCAGGTGCTCGGCGTAACCAGTACCGGCGAATACGCGCCGTACGACAACGCCGCGAACGACGGTTCCGAAGTCGCAGCAGCCGTGCTCTATGCGCCGCTGGCGGCGTCCGACGCGTCGCGTCGGGCGACGGGGATCGTCCGGCTCGCCGAAGTCGCGGGCGGGCTGCTCACGGGTCTCGATGCCGCCGGTCGTGGCGATCTCGCCGAGCGACACGTGATCGTCCGCTGATTGCGACATACCCCATTCAAGGCCACGCCGACCGCGTGGCCTTTTTTGTATCCATTTTCATGTCGGAGGTTGTATGGCGGATATCGCCCTGTTTCAAGACGATGCGTTCTCGCTGTCGTCCCTGAGTGCTGCGATTAACGATCAGCCGTATGTTCCTGGCCGGATCGGCACACTCGGCCTGTTCGAAGAGGACGGCATCACGACGACGACGATCCAAATCGAGCGCGACGGCGACACGCTCGCACTCGTCGCGGCTGGCGAGCGCGGTTCGCCGGCAGGCGTTGTCGTTGGCAGCAAGCGCAAGATGATCCCGTTCAATACGGTGCATCTGCCGCAGCGCGCAGTGATCAAGGCGGACGAGATCCAGAATTTGCGCGCATTCGGTTCCGAGACCGAGCTGGAGGCGCTGCAGACCGTCGTGAATCGCCGGCTCGCGAAGATGCGCCGCCAGCTCGACGCGACGCACGAATTCCATCGTATCGGCGCGATCAAGGGCGCTGTTCTGGATGCGGACGGCAAGACGGTGCTGATCGACCTGCTCCAGTATTTCGGCATCGAGCAGACGGTGATCCCGTTCGAGCTGGGCAAGGCCGACACCGAGATCCGCGTGAAGTGCGTCGAGGTGCAGGACGCGATCGAAGATGCGCTCGGCGCGACGACGTACACGGGCGTGCGCGTACTCTGCGGCCGTTCGTTCTGGAACAAACTGATCGTCGCGAAGACCGTGAAGGAGACGTACCTTGCGACCGCGATGGCGGCGTCGCTGCGTGGCGACGCGCGCGATGCGTTCGACTTCGGCGGTTGCACGTTCGAGCGCTATCGGGGCCGCGTCGGCGATGTTGGCTACGTCGCGGACGACGAAGCGCACGCGATTCCCGAAGGTGTGCCGGACCTGTTCATCACGCGCTTCGCGCCGGCCGACTACGTCGAGGCAGTCAACACGACGGGCATTCCGTACTACGCGAAGCAAGAGCTGATGGACTTCGGCAAGGGCGTCGAGATCGAGGCGCAGTCGAACCCGATCCACCTGTGCACGCGCCCGAAGGCGCTGGTCAAGCTCAAGGCGTGACATGGCGTTCCGGGATCTGATGGTCGATGTCGATACGGCCGTGAAGCGAGACCTGTCGGACGAGGTCAAGATCGATGGCAAGCCGCTGCAAGGCATGTTCAAGGCGCCGTGGCTCGGCCCTGATCTCGGAACGCAACGCACGCAGCTCGTTGCGCCGATCCTCGACATCACGGACGACGACGCGGCACGCGTGCGTGAGGGCAGCATCGTCGAAGCGGGTGGCGAGCGGTTCCGTGTCTTCGAGATTCACCCGACCGGCACGGGCTGGACAATCCTGATTCTGAGGTGATGATGGATCTGCTGAAGATCGAGATCGACGTACGGGGGGCGCTCGAAGCGCTCGCGGGCCTGCCGCCTGCAGCAATGCAGGCGGCATGGCGTCGGACGCTGCGCAAGACAGGCGCGTGGATTCGGAGTCAGACGGCGAAAGAGGTCAGCGGCGCGACGGGCATTCAGCAGAAGCTGCTGCGGCAGCGGATGTACTTCTTCATGCGCTCGCTCGACACGGGCAAGGTGTGGCTCGGGTTGAACCCGCTCGAGGCGCATCGGCTTGGTGCGGTTCGGCGCACGAAGAAGGGGATGCGCGCCGGCAAATCGCTGTTCGAGGGCGCGTGGCGCAAGACCAAGGCGCAGCCGGACGGCGCGATCTACCGTCGCACCGGAAAGGCGCGAACGCCGTTCGAAGTGGTGACGGTCGAATGGTCGCAGACGGGCGATCCGGCATTTCGACGCGCTGCGCGTGTGTGCGAGGCGCGGCTGATGACGGTGCTGCGGCAAGAGGTCAACTACGAAATCCAGAAGGCGGCGAATCGTGCTCGATAACCTGAAACAACTTCACGACGGCATCGAGGCCGGCCTTCGTGCGCGCTTGCCCGATCTCGAACGTATCCACGCGTACCCGAAGATCGGCAAGTCAATCGAAACGCCGTTCGTCGCGGTCGAGCTGGCGGAGCTGGAGCCGGGGCACGACGACGGAACGGGCCGGGTGCCGCTGATCGCGCGCATGCAGGCCCGCGTGATCGTCGACCCGCTGGTGGAGGATGCCGAGGTCCAGGTGCGCGAGTTGTCCGCGCGCGTGCTGCAAACGGTGCACGGGGCGACGTGGGGGCTGCCGATGACGCCCGGCAAACAGGTCGGGTCGGCGGGCGAAGATCCGTTCCGGCCCGAGCTGGATACGTATCTCGTTTGGCTCGTCGAGTGGGTGCACGAATTCGACCTGGGCGATGCATACGAGCCGCCGACGAAGGGGCGTGCGGTGTTGTGGGGCGTCGATCCGGAGACGGGGCCGGGGCACGAAGACCGTTACTGGAATCCGGCGGAACAGGGAGCGGGGTGACGTGTGAGCGACTTCGAGCTTGGCGAGATGGATCGCCGCATGGCATGTCTGACGCAGTCGGCCATTGTCGAGGCGATCACGTACGACCCGCCGCGTGTGAAGGTGCGGGTCGGTGATTGGGTGAGCGACTGGCTCAAATGGCAGGCCGGTGCCGCCGGCAAGGTTCGGCATTGGCGTCCGCCGTCCGTTGACGAGGAGGTTGCCCTGTGGGCACCGTCCGGCGATCTCGCGGGTGCGTTCGTCGCGCCCGGCTACTACACAGAGCAGCACGGCGGGTCTGGACGATCGAGTCCCGACGAGACCGCCACCGACTTCCCGGACGGTGCGTACGAGCAGTACAACCATGCGAGCCATGAATACGTGCTGTCAGTGCCTGCCGGTGGTCGGATCGTGTTCCGCATTGGCGGGACTGAGTTCGAGCTGAAGGCGGACGGCGCGAGGCTGCGCAGTGCGAAGCTGCTGGCGGACGTTCCGGATTCGAGGTTCACGGGTAACACGACGACCGAGAAAATGCTCACGTTCAACGGTGGCATGCAGGGCAAGCCGGGCGAGGGCGGGGGTGTCGCGATGAAGATCGCGGGCAGTGCGGACTATACAGGTGACGTTACGGCGGGCGGTAAGTCGCTCGCGAAGCACAGGCACCGTGAGCAGGGCGACGGCGAGCTGGTCGGTCCGCCAGTGTGAGCACAGCAAAGTAACTTTTGACCCCGCCCATGCGGGGTTTTTCGTTTGTGGGGGTGGTGATGGCGAAAGACGCACAGCAAGGCGGGGCGGTGGCACCCGTGACATTCATCGATACCGAGTTCCGCAGCCGCGTGATCGTGTTTCCGGATGGCTCGCACGTTGCCGTGCTGGCGGGCAAAACGACTGTAACGGAGCCTGACCACATCGCCTATCTCGAATCGCGCGAGTGCTTCAAGCGCATCCCGACGAAGGCGCAGTGATGGTCGCGCTGGTCGGTATGTGTCGCCGTACGGGCCGACTGATCGGCAGTCTGGATCATCTTGTGCAGAGCATCGCGGACATTCTGAGCACGCGCAAGGGAACCCGCCGCGAGCGGCCCGATTACGGCTCGGATCTCCCTGCGATGGTTGACCTGCCCGTCACGCGCGGATGGATCTCGGCCGCGCAGGCGGAAGCCGCGCGCGCGATCGGTCGATGGGAGCCGCGCATTGCGCTGGATAGCGTGAAGGCGCTCTCTGTCGTGGACGGCAAAGTAACTTTTAGGATCGCCGGCCAATACAACGGCGACGATGTTGTATTCGAGGTGACGATATGACAGTGATCGATCTGTCGGCGCTTGATCCACCGGATCTCGTCGAAACGCTCGACTTCGAGGAGGTGTACCAGCGCAAGCTCGAACACTTCAAGAGCATCTATCCGGATTGGACGGCTGCGCTCGAATCCGATCCGGTCGTCAAGTTGATCGAGCTGGCAGCGTACGACGACATACGGTTTCGGGCGCGTGTCAACGATGCAGCCCGAGCCGTGTTGCTGGCGTACTCGACGGGCGCGGATCTTGAACACCTCGCGGTGCTCTGGAATTTGCAGCGGGAGACAGTCGATCCCGGTGATCCGGAAGCGCATCCGCCTGTCCCCGCGACAGTCGAGCGCGACGAGCGGCTGCGGTTGCGTACGCAGATGGGTATCGAGCGTTCGTCAACGGCGGGGCCATTCGGTGCATATCGGTCGATGGCGATGGATGCATCGCCGGATGTCGCCGATGTGCGCGTCGATCGACCGGAGGGCGGTGTCGTTCGCGTCGTGGTGAAGTCGTACTCGAACGGTGGCGTTGCCGGTGCTGCGCTGCTCGACACGGTCCGCCGAGCGCTCTCTCCCGAAGATCGTCGGCCGCTCAATGACACGCTGCTCGTTGTGCCGGCCCGGCCGGTCGAATACTTGATCGTCGCCGACGTGTACATCGGGCGCGGGCCAGATCCGGGCGTCGTGCTTGCTGCGCGACGGCAGGATCTCGATATCGCAGTCGCTGCGGGCGAAGCGCTACGGGTTGGCATGCCTCGCTCGGCCGTAACCGGGGCGCTGCATCCCAAAGCGTCGGGTGTCGTGCGTGTCGATCTGAAGGCCCCTATGGCTGACGTGGTGTGTGCGATCGATCAGTTCGCCCGGTGTACATCGATCGTGCTGAATCCGAAGGTGAACGATGACGACTGAAGCACTACTGCCGACGAACCAGACGAGTCTAGAGGCCGCGCTCGCGCAGGTGATGCGGCCGTCTGTCGATCCGAACGTGATCCGCACGCTCTGGGATGCGGATCGCTGCCCGGCCGCTTTCCTGCCGTGGCTCGCGTGGTCGCTCGCAGTCGACGGATGGGAGCTGGCGGAGTCCGAAGAGGCGCGACGCGCGCTGATCAAGTCGTCTCTGGCGATCTATCAAAAGAAGGGCACGCCGTGGGCGATCCGCGAGATCGTTCGTCGTCTCGGGTTCGGCGAGATCGACATTCAGGAGGGGCGGCAGATCAAGCGGCGAGACGGTTCGGCGAAGCGCGACGGTCGATATCTGCACGGCGGGTCGACTGCATGGGCCGAGTACATCGTGAAGCTGCGGCGGCCGGTGACGCGAGATCAGGGCGAGAACCTGAAGCGGGCGATCGAGCGTTATGCGCCGGCTCGTAGCCGGCTTGCGTGGCTCGATTTTTCTGAGGTTGCAATCCGACACAACGGTGTCGCGACGCGCAATGGTCAATTTACGCGAGGGGTGATCGGTACATGGCCAATCTGAAAGAAGAAAGTAAGTGGGAGGAAGGGGTCTACCAGTTCGAAACGTCGGACCCCGTACAAGGTGGTCCTGATGGGATCGACAACGTGCCGACAAAGCAACTTGCGAATCGGACGCGGCACCTCAAAGACCGGGCGGACGGCAACGACAAGCGTGTCGGCGAAGTCAGTGCGCAGGTCGAAGCGCTCGGCAAGCGAACCGACGCACTCGGTAACGACAAGCTGCCGTACACGGGCGGCACGTTGAAGGGTGTGCTTCGGGGGAAGGTCGGCGCAATCACGCCGAACAACGCAAACAACGCTGGTTTCGGGTTTGAGAACGATCCTGACACGGGCATGTTTTCGCCGAGCGACGGATACCTGCAGATCGGCGCACAAGGTGTTTCGCACCTGGAGATTCAGGGCAATAACTGCTTTGTTGGGCCGGCCGCTGCGAATGGTTGGCTTGCGCTGATCGCGGGCGGTGCCGAGCGGATGCGTATCACTCGCGAGGGGCGCGTGCTTTTGGGGACGACGGCTGACAACGGGCGTGAAGGCTTTCAAGTCGCGTATCGGACGTCGTTTGCGAATGGCGTCCGTTCTAGCGGGATGGACCTTGACGACACACTCGGGGGGCAGTACCGAGCGACGTCGGCGAACTACGGTGTCATGCTGCGCAACGACGACCGAGACTGCTACTTGCTTCAGACCAAGAAAGGCGATCCGCTCGGACCGTGGAACGATTACCGGCCGATCTTGTGGAATCTCGAAAGCGGCTTTTTGCGGCTCGACGACACGGGGCGCGGAACGTCAATCGGCGGGTCGGTCGAAATGCGTGGAGACCTTACGTTGAAGCCTTCGTGGGGCGAAGGCCGACTACGCTTCGGGGCTACTGATGGCTACTTCTACGCGAACGCAGACAATGTAGGCTGGTATTCGGCGACGAAAGGATCGTTTCAGTATTTCTATGGCAATCGAACATTTCGAATTGACGGAGCACCGGTCTTTCACACGGGCAATCTGACGCCGCTCGACCTGAACAACGGAGGGACGCTCAAAGGTGCGCTCTGGCTTGCCGCCGGCGCTCGGATTTTCCTCTCGGAAGGCACGCCGCAGAATCCGTCGTTGACTTTCGACAAGGACGGTACTCCGGATACTGGTCTGTATCACATCGGTGACGGAGCTTTCGGCGTCACGTGTAACGGGATCGTCACAGCGCGATTCACTGCCGACAAGGGCACGATCTTTGATCGACCTGTGCAGGTGCCTACGCCCGCCGCTGGAGATAAGTCGGGAAGCGTCGCGTCGACGGCGTTTGTCGTCGATGCGATCGCGTCGGCGTCGATCGGCCAGATCATTTTCGAGGTGCGAAACAGTGTGCGGGCAGGCTGCCTGAAGCTGGACGGAGCGCTACTCAAGCGAGCCGATTATCCGCAGCTCTGGGCGTACGCTCAGTCAAGCGGTGCGCTCGCAACGGAGAAGGACTGGGCCGCTGGTTGGTGGGGGTGCTTCTCGATCGGCGACGGGGAGACGACGTTCCGCATCCCCGAGTTTCGCGGCGAAGGCGTCCGGTGTGCTGATGGCGGACGTGGCGTGGATTCTGGTCGCGGTGTCGGCTCGTGGCAGGACAGCCAAAACCGTTCCCACTCGCACGGCGCCTCGTCAGGTGCCGCTGGAGATCACACACATACCGCTTGGACTGATGCGGCCGGCTGGCACGGACACAACATTACGCAGCAGCCTCACTCGCACGGGTTTGGTCTGGGGTCGAACGGTGCGTATTCGACGAGCACCGGGCGCGGGTACGGCATGGACAACGGCCGTGCGAACAACTTGGGAACGGATGGTGCAACGATCCCTATCGGCATCGACGGAAATGGACAGCATACGCACGCAGTCGGTATCGGCGGTGTTGGTGGTCACTCGCATGCAATCAGCGTTGCCGCTGACGGGGGCACCGAAGCACGCATGCGCAACATCGCAGTGCTTGCCATGATCCGCGCATATTAATTCGTGAGGTAGAACATGCTTTGCAATCAATACGACAGTTTGACCGGGCAGTACATCGTGAGCTTTCTTGCCGATGTCGATCCGATGAATTCCAGCCGCTATCTGGTTCCCGCATTCTGCACGCTCGAGCCGCTGCCCGAGCGTGGACCACGTACCTGGCCGTTCTGGCGAGCAGACAAATGGGAGATGCTGCCCGACTATCGCGGCGTGCGTCTCTATCGAACCGAGTCCGGTCTCGCGGCGGAAATTACCGTGGCAGGTGTGACGCCGGACGACGCTGGCCTGACTGAAGAGCCGCGTCCATCCGACACGCACGTGTGGCGGGACGGGGCGTGGGTTGTCGACGAGAAGATCGTCGCGGACCGGGCGCGCGAGTCAGCGATGAATGACTTCTTCTCGCGGCTGGAAAAGGCCCGTCAGCAGAATCGCGGCAAGGCGGACGCTCGGATGACGGGGCGACTGTCGGATCTCGAAGAGGCGACGTTCGATGCATGGGCCGATTATCAGGTCGCGCTGGTGAATGTTGTCGAGTCGCCGACGTTCCCGGCGCGGATTGCGTGGCCTGCCGAACCTGATCCGGCCGCGATTCTCGCGAAGGTTGAGGCCGAGCGTGCAGCGAAAGCGAAACGCGAAGCGGAGGAGGCCGCGCAGCGTGCGGCTGCGGAGAAGCAGGCCGAAGAGGATCGCGCTGCGGCCGAGGCGGAAATGCAGCGTCGAGCGGAGGAGGCGGCAACGACCGACATCGCGCCCGAGTCGGAGCAACCGAAGGCATCCGATACGTCCGTCAAAAAGTAACTTTTCCGACGCCGCATGTGTTGCCGGCGTCGTTTCGTTTCAAGCCGCTCCGATGAGCGGCTTTTTTATTTCCGGAGATCCGCATGGCAGCGACTTCCTTTTTTCACGGCATCACGACGACGATCGTCGATAGCGGTCCGCGCACGATTGCGGTGCCGTCGTCGTCGGTGGTCGGTATGACCGACACGTACACGCCCGGCCCCGATCTGGCGCAGCCGAACGTCCCGGTGCAACTGACGAGCTACGGCGAGGCGGTGCGTGCGTTCGGCGAGAACAGCGCGATCGCGCGGGCAGCTCGCGCGATCTACGCGCAGAGCAGCGCGATTGTGATCGCCGTGGGGGTGCCGGCAGCGGCCGACGCGGCGCAGCTCACATCGGCGATCATCGGTGGTGTGTCGACCGGGGGCGCACGCACGGGCATGCAGGCGCTGCTCGACGCGAAGTCGCGCTTCAACGCACAACCGCGTTTGCTGGTCGCACCTGGGCATACGTCCAAGCAGCCGGTCGCGACGGCTGCCGACTCGCTCGCCGGCAAGCTGCGCGCGATGGCCGTGATCGATGGCCCGAACGTCGACGACGAGGCAGCGATCGCGTACGCGAAGAACTTCGGCAGCAAGCGCCTGTACATGGTCGACCCCGGCGCGAAGGCATGGAACAACGCGACGAACGGCGAGATCTCGCTGCCCGCGTCGACGTACGCGGCGGGGCTGTTCTGTCAGACCGACGCGAAGATCGGTTTCTGGGCGTCGCCGTCGAACAAGGAAATCGTCGAGATCACGGGGACGGGCCGGCCGATCGAATACCTCGACGGCGACGAGACGTGCCGCGCGAACCTGCTCAACAACGCGAACATCACGACGATCATTCGCGACGGCGGGTATCGCCTCTGGGGGAACCGTACGCTGTCGGCCGACCCGAAATGGAAGTTTGTCACGCGCGTGCGCACGCTCGACATCGTCATGGATGCCGTGCAGGCCGGTCACAAGTGGGCGGTCGATCGCGGCATTACTGCGACGTACGTCAGCGACGTGACCGAAGGGCTGCATGCGTTCATGCGTGATCTGAAGCGTCAGGGCGCAGTGATCAACTTCGAGGTCTATCCGGACCCGTTGCTGAACACGGCGAGCCAGCTCGAAGACGGCAAGGTGTACTGGAACATCCGATTCACGGACGTCCCGCCGGCCGAAAACCCGATTTTCCGCTTCGAGGTCACGAACCAGTGGCTGACCGAAGTGTTGGATAACCAGATCTAAGGGAGGAACGATGATTCCGGAAACTCTGTACAACTGCAACGCTCATATCGACGGCCGCGGATACGCTGGCCGCGCGACGAGCATGACGCCACCGAAGCTGAAGATCAAGACGGATGACTTCCGCGCGGGCGGGATGGACGCGACGGTCAAGGTCGATCAAGGCATGGAAGCTCTCGACGCATCGTTCTCGATGTCGACGATGGAATACGAGGTGCTGCGCTTCTTCGGTCTGGTCGATCAGGGCGCGTTCAACGGTGTATTTCGCGCAGTGTTCATGGATCGCAGCGGTAAGACGAAAAACGTCGCCGTGTATCTGCGTGGGATGCTGCACGAAGTCGATCCGGGCGACTGGAAACCGGGCGACAAGTACGAGGCGAAATACTCCGTGTCGTGCGACTACTACAAGCTGGAGATCGCCGGTGCGATTGTGCACGAGATCGATGTCTTCGCGTCCAAGCGGGTGATCAACGGTGTTGATCAGCTCGCCGAGGTCCGCAAGGGTCTTGGCATGTAGTTCCCACGTCGGTGTCATTCGACGGACACGCAGCAAAGCTACTTTGTTTAATTAATGGCGAGCCGACGGCTCGCCATTTTCTTTTCAGGAACCGCAATGGAAAAGGTAACGGTCAAGCTCAACTATCCGATCAAGCTCAACGGCGTCGAGTGCGACAGCTTCACGCTGCGCCGGCCGAAGGTGCGCGACATGCGTGGTGCGCAGAAGCTCGCGCCGAACGATGCCGAGCAACAGGAGCTGATCTTGTTCGCGACGCTCGCCGACGTCGGCCCGGACGACATCGAAGAGATGGACATGGCCGATTACGAGCGCGTGCAGGACGCCTACTACTCCTTTCGATCCGTACGCGAAACTGGACCGAAAGACGCTCAAGGCGCTGGCAAATCGGCTGGTGCGTGAATACGGCATGTCGCCGACGTCGATCGATGAGATGACGGTCGACGACATGCTCTGGTGGTTGACGGATTGAGGGGGCCGGGATGGCGAAAGACTTAGCACTTGGCATCGTGATCGGCGGGGCTGTCTCGGCGACGTTCGGCAAGGCGATCACCGACACGTCGTCGAAGATCGACGCGATGAAGAAGCGGGCGAACGACTCGCGGCTCTGGCAGCGCCAGATCGGCGAGACGATGCGCCTGCAGGACGAGTTCCGTCGCCTTCATTTGGCGGGCGACAGCGCGGCGGACGGCATTCGCCGCAAGCTCGACAGCAATCTGAAATCGCTGCGAGACGCCGGCATCGAGGTCGGTCGGCTCGATCGCGCGTATGCGCAGCTCGGACGAACCGCTCGCGGACTGGATCTGAAGGTGGCCGGACGCGAACGGCTGGCAGCCGGGCAAGAGGCCGGCCGTGGCGTGATCGGCGATGCGATGAAGCTGACGGCAGCCGTCGCGGTGCCGGCGACGATCTCGGCGAACTATCAGGCGATCATTCGCGACATTGCGATCAAGGCCGGCATTGCACGCACGCAGGAAGAGGCCGCGATGGCGACGCGGATCAGGCGTGACGCTGGGGCGAACGGTATCGGCCGCAATGAGCTGGCGGACGCTGTCAACCAGATGGTCGCAGGCGGCATGGATCTGGATCGCGCGCTCAACTTCGCGCCGCTGGTCGCGAAGTTCTCCATCGGCCAAGGCGCGACGACGGTCGAAACCGCGAAGATGATCCAAGCGCTGCAGCAGAACGCGGAGATCGTCGACCCGAAGCAGATGTCGAAGGCGCTCGAAGCGATCGCGTATCTCGGCAAAGAAGGGTCGTTCGAGTCGGTCGACATGGCGCGTTGGTTCCCGGTGCTGCTCGCCGAGATGAAGAAGATCGGCATCACGGGGCAGGACTCGGTGACGCAGCTCGGGGCAATGCTCCAGGTGCAGATGAAGACCGCCGGCAGCTCGGACGAGGCCGCGAACAACCTGAAGAACTGGTTTTCGAAGATTGGTTCAGGCGAGACGGAACGCAACTACGCGAAGGCCGGTGTCGATTATCAGGCCAAGATGCGCGAGGCGATCGGCAAGGGCTGGTCGACGTTGGAGGCGTCTTTCGTGCTCGCCCGCGCGTACATCGAGCGTGCCGACCCTGCCAAGGCGAAGCAGCTCGCAGCTGCGGCGAAGCAGTTCAATTCGGAGATGGACCCCGCCAAGCGTCAGGCGCAGATGGCCGCGTTCGCCGAGACGATGAAGACCGGCGACCTGTTCAATGACATGCAGGTCAAGGCGGCGCTGACGGCGTACATGCAAAACGCCGAGCTGTATTCGAACCTGAAGCGCAACGCGCAGCAGGCGAGCGGCGAGATCCAGAAGGATCTGGAGGCACGTCGGGAGACGTCCAAACAGATCTGGAGCGAGGTCGGGCAGCGATGGGACGACGCGATGCGCAGCATTGGCGATGCCCTACGGCCGATCACGGATCGCGTTGGCGAGGCGGCGAAGGGGGCCGGGAGCGGTATCCAGTCCGCAGCAGACAGCGCTCCGAAGGCGACAGCAGCTGTCGTCGGCATCGCCGGCACGGTGCTCGCAGTGCGCGGAGCAAAGGCACTTTGGGGCATCGGTCGCGGCTTGTTCGATATCGCGCGCGGGACGGTGCTGGCGCGTGGTGGTCGAGGGGGGGCAGGGCGTGCCGGTGGTGCGGGTGGCGTTGTCGGACGCGCACTAGACGCGATCGGCGGGGCTGCGAGCGCCGCTGGTGGCGTCCAGCGCGTGTTTGTCGTGAACATGCCCGGCGGTGGCGTCGATGGTGGCGGGCTTGGCGATCTGATAGGCGGTGGGCGTGCAGGACGCGCCGCGCGCCGCGCGGCAGCTCGGGCGGGGCGGCTCGGGAGGATCGGGCGGGTCGTCAACGCGGGACGTGCGCTCTTCGGTCGGGTTGCGCCGTGGGCAGGAAAGCTGGCCGTCGCGGGGACCGTCCTGAAGTTCGGCCTTGCGGCTCGCGAAGCATACGCCGTCGCGTCGAGCACCGATACGAACGATCGGAAGGCCACCCGGTTCGCTGGCATCGCCGGCAGTCTCGCGGGTGGTGTGATCGGCGCGAAGGTCGGGGCGACGATCGGAGCGCTCGGCGGGCCGATCGGATCGGCCGTCGTCGGCGTGCTTGGCGGGGCACTCGGGACGTTTGTAGGCGACAAGGCACTGAGCGCCATCGCGAGCAAGTTCTTGAGCCAGAAACCCGACGAGACGCCCGCGAACGCCGAAGCAGCCGCCAAGGCGGCGAAGGCGGCAGAGACTCCGGCGGCAGATGCCCGCTTCGGGCCGCGTATCGATCAGACGAACACGTTCGCGCCGGTCTTCAACGTGAAGATCGAGGCGAGCGATACCGACATGGCTAACAAGTTTCTCCAACAGGTCAGTCCGCAGCTGACGCGGATGATGGAGGAGCAGCAGCGCAAGGCGAATAGTCGTACGGCAATGTTCGACTCGCCGCATATGTAAGGGAGGCGCTATGGATGTGTTTCGACAGATCTCGGGAGCAGCAACGCAGGCGGGGATCGCGACGGAGCGCGTGCGGCAGATGGTTCGCATTTTCGATCGAAACCGCGCGGCGAGCATGGCGACGGTCGACATGCTGCAACGTCTCGCAACCGGCAATCTGAGCAGCGCGGCCGAGCTGCTGACAGGCGCGACGAGTGCGCTGTCGGTGGCGTCGGACCTGTTTCCGCAGGTCGGCGCTGTCGTGCGTAGCTTCAACGCGACGCAGGCGTCGCTCGGCTCGATTCTGAAAGCCGTCGACGGATCGAATTTCCCCCTTGTGCGGGCTGCCGCCGACAGCGTCAAGTCTGCATTGGGCGGGGCGTGGAATCAGTTCAACGCGGCTGTGGGTCTGAAGGATTCGGCGGTGATGGACGTGATCAAGTCGACGGGCGTCGGCTCGATGCTGTCGGGTCTGATCGACGGTGCGTCATCGAGCACGCCGCACCTGATGTCGATGACGACGGATGCCGGCGACGCATTCCACTTCAACCTGTCGACGGCTGCTCACGACAAGTTGCGACGAGCGACGCGATATCGTGTGGCGTCCCAGGAGCGCTTGAACCGTCAGGAGGCGCTGCAGCCCGTCAGCGAAGGGGGCGAGACGATCACGCTGTCGGGCGTCGTGTTCCCGTCGCTTGGGGCCGGTACGAAGCAGATCAGCCGGCTGCGTGCCATCGGCGGCAGGATGAAGCCCGTGCAGCTCACGACGGGCGACGGCGAAGTGCTCGGCCGCTGGCTGTTGCAGGCGATCGAAGAGGAGCAGGACGCGCTGCTCGCGGACGGCTTGCCGCGCAAGCAAACTTTCTCGGTGGAGTTCGGGCGCTATGGCGAAGACTTTAAGAACGTCTGACGGTGACGTGCTCGACACGCTCTGCTATCGCTTCTACGGAGCGCTGCAGGGAACGGTCGAGGCCGTGTACGAAGCGAATCCGGGGCTGGCGAATCGGCCGCAGCCGTTCCCGGCCGGCGTCGAAATCATGATGCCGGATCTCGATGCGCCGCGTGCCGAGTCCGTCCAGCTCTGGACATAGTGAGGTGCGATGGAAGCGATTTTTCAGGTCGTCGCGAACGGCTCGGACGTGACGAAGGTCATTCAGGATCGCGTGCTTGAGATCCGGTCGATGGACAAACCCGGTCTAGACGCAGACGAGTGCACGATCACGCTCGACGATCGCGACGGCCGCATCGAGTTTCCGCCGAAGGGCGCGACGTTGAAGGTGTCGATCGGATGGGAGGGGCAGGGGCTGTCGATGCTCGGCGAGTATGCCGTCGACGAGGTTGGACTGCGCGGGCCGCCGGCCAGCGTCGTGATCCGGGGCAAACCCGCGAACATGCGCGCGACGTCGAAAACGCAGCGATACGGGAGCTGGTCGAACGCGAAGCTGGCCGACATCGTCGGCGACGTCGCGCGTCGTAACAAATGGGCGGCCGCATGTGACGTCGACGTCGTCGTGCCGCGCATCGACCAGTTCGGTGAAAGCGATTTGCACTTCATCACGCGTGTGGCTCGGCAGTATGGGGCGACGGCTACGGTCAAGGCCGGCAAGCTGATCGTTTTGCCGCGCGGCGGCGGCAAGAGCGCGAGCGGCAAGCCGCTGACGATCGTCACGCTCACGCCGGGCGACCTGCTCGATTACGACATCAATTTCCCCGACCGAGCGAGCTTCGCGGCCGTGCGCACGAAGGTGCATGACCGCAAGTCCGGGAAGAAGATCGATCTGACGATCCCGAACCCGGATGCACCGCCAGGTGCGTCCGCGGTGCATACCGAGCGCCATGCGTTCGCGAGTCCGGAAGCCGCGAAAGCGGGCGCGACATCGCGAATGGCGACGCTCAACCGGCACACGTCGACGAGCCGGCTGACGATGCGCGGCCGCGCAGATCTGTCGGCGGAAAAGACGATCGCGCTGAAGGGGTTCAAGACCGGAGTAGACGGTGAGTTTCTGGTCGAGTCGGTCGAGCACACGTTCGCATCGCGCGGGTGGATCACGGTCGTGACTTTGAACGGAGGGAACAAGGGGAAAGCGAAGGTCGGGCACAAGAAGAAGTCGGGCAAGAAAATCACTCTGGTGGTGCCGGCGCCGCAGTAACGCGTCACGCACTGAATTTGCAGGCCGCTCACGGGCAACCGGGGCGGCCTTTCTTTTTATCGGGCAAGGGGAACCGATGCAAGACCACGAAAAAACGATTCTGGAGCTGATCGTCATGGGCGGATTGATCGGCATCGCGAAGGTGTTGGTGGGCGGGGAGCAACTGACGTTTCGGCTCGTCGCCGGCCGGGCCGTATTGGGATCGGCGACGTCGATGGTTGCCGGGCTCGCGCTGCTGCAGATTCCGGATCTGCCGCCGATCGCGCTGCTCGGTCTGGGGAGTGCGCTCGGCATTGTGGGGTCGCAGTACCTCGAAGTGCTGCTGCGCCGGAATGCAAAACGTGTGTTTGGGGGGAAGTGACGATGGCGCGAATCAGTGTTGTCGCCGCAGGCGGAAAGAACCGGGTGGCGTTTCTCGACACCATCGCGGTAAGCGAGATCGGTTCGCCGTTGCTCGCGAAATCGGACGACGGTTACAACGTACTGGTCGGTGCGACGGCATCGCGGCCGCTGTTGTTTGCGAGCTATGCCGCGCATCCGAACGTGCTCAATCGCCAGATCCGCGTGCCGTCGACAGCGGCGGGCCGCTACCAGATCCTCACGCGCTGGTGGCGGATCTATCAGGCGCAGATGAGGCTGCCCGACTTCGGACCGGTGTCGCAGGATCGGTACGCGCTGCAGCAGCTGCGCGAGCACGGCGCATTGCCGTTGATCGATGCTGGCCGGTTTCGCGAAGCCATCGCCAAGGTGTCGAATGTATGGGCCAGTCTGCCGGGGGCGGGATACGGCCAGCACGAAAACGACATCGAGCATTTGCTGGCGGCGTATCGCGCGGCCGGCGGGGAGGTGATCGCATGACGTGGATCGACCCGCGCATTTGGCTGCTCGTCGTTGCTGGCGTCATTGCCGGCGCTGCCTGCGGCTACTTCGAGGGACATCGTGATGCCGACCAATCCGCGAAGGTGGTGGATCAGGCGCGGCAGATCGATGACCTGACGAACGAACGTAAGGAATATCGCCGCCGGTTGGCGGCACAACAGGAGATCGCAACCGATGCTGCGAAAGAACGTGATCAGGCAGCCGCTGATGCTGCTGTTGCCGGTGCTACTGCTGACGGGCTGCGCAGGCAAGTCGCCGCACTCGTCGCCGACGTCCGGCGTGCCGGCGCTGCGGCCGGAAGCCCGGCAACCGGCGACGCCCTCGATCTGCTCGCCGACGTGTTCGGCCGGGCTGACGAGCGCGCGGGAGATCTGGCGAAAATCGCTGACGAGCGAGGCATTGCCGGCCGGCAGTGCGAGCGCAGTTACGACGCGTTGATCGGCGACGCGCAAAGCAACTTGCCGCAGTAGCGCGGCGATCGGGGCCGGGCGGCCTCGAAAGAAACAGGGCGACCGGAGGACGTGCAGCAACACGTCTCCCGGTCGCCTTTCCACTGTGTACGCCAGTGAATCGGCCAAGGCCCTGCTACCTACCGGTAGGCGGGCCGGATTCTACACCAAGTTTAAAAACGGCTTTCACAATGGCAAATCCCATCATTCCTTGGATCGGCGGTAAGCGCCGTCTTGCAGATCACCTGATCCCGCGTTTCCCGGCGCACGACTGCTATGTCGAAGTGTTCGCGGGCGGGGCGGCGTTGTACTTCATGCGTCCGCCGGCGAAGGTCGAGGTGGTCAACGACATCAACGGTGAACTGATCAATTTGTATCGTGTCGTGCAGCATCATGTCGATGAGTTCGTGCGGCAGTTCAATTGGGCGTTTACGAGTCGCGAGCTGTTTGGTTGGTTGAAGCATACGATCCCGGAAACGCTCACCGATATCCAGCGTGCTGCACGCTTCTACTACCTGCAAAAAAGTTGCTTTGGTGGGAAGCTCGAAGGGCAGACTTTCGGATCGAAGACGCTGGCTGCGCCGGGATTGAATCCCATTCGACTGAAGGAGGAGCTATCCGTCGCGCATCAGCGGTTGGCGAACGCCTTCATCGAGCGCTTGGATTGGGCTGCGTGCATTGATCGATACGATCGGCCGCACACGCTGTTCTATCTCGATCCGCCGTATTACGAGACGCAGGGGTATGGCGTGCCGTTCCCATTCGCGGAGTACGAAAAGATGGCCGAGCGGCTACGTCGTCTCAAAGGTCGCGCGATTGTGAGTCTCAACGATCATCCGGACATTCGACGCGTGTTCGAAGGGTTTTACATCGAGACCGTGCCGATCCAGTACACGGTTGGTGTTGAGGCCGTCGACCGTAACGAGCTGATCATTTTCAGTTGGGATGACGCGTCGCAGCCGGTTGGTCTGTTCTAGCGGATGGCTCGCCCGCAGGACAGCTCCTGCGGCATACCCGGCAATTTTGCGGGGTTTTGAGCGCGGGGGCGAGTTGGTTAAATGTCACATTTGGTCAAGTCGCCTTCCGACTCTCGACATCGGTCTCTTGCTCGGGTCATAGTCGGATCATTAGAAACCGAGAGGGCCTGCACGTGAAGCGGAACTATCTCCGAGTCGGAGACCAATCGACCAGCGGCGGGGTGGTCGTCGACGCTATCCCGACAATGAGTTGCGACGGGGTTGGACTCACTTACGTAGGTGCCAAAGTAACTTGTCCAGCGTGCAAGCGTGTCGGCGTCATCGTTGCAGAGGGGCCGCGTTGGCCGGGTAACTTGATGGGGCACGAAGCCGCGCTGGAAGGCGATAAGGTCGCTTGCGGGTGCAGTCCTCTCCCAACCATGATTGCTTCGCAGTCAGAGATGTTTCAGTCCTTCGAGTCAGATGCACTCGTCAGAATGGGTTTCTCTGCGACAGGAGGCCCGGTCGCGCTCGAACTCGCTACCCCGAAGCCATCACAGGGATTCTGTCTCTCGTGCATGGTTGCTGCTGCCAAGAATGCGGCTGCGATGGTCGTTCGCGGGTGAGCGTCGATGAGCATTCAAGATATCTATTCAGCGATGCAAGAGCGGGCGAGCCTTCCGGTTCGTCTGTTTGCGCTTGTGGATGGGCTGTTGTATTCGGAGCAGGGCGGTTCCGAGCCGCGCCGGGCGCGTGACGCGGCAATTGCGCTGCTTGATGCAACACCAGACGTCTCGCTCGCGGATGCCGGCCCGTGGCTATTCGACTTCGCGGCTGTCGACGGCGATTGCCGGCGTGTGCTCGGGCAGTTAGCGCAGGGTGAATATGGGGTGAGCTGGATTATCAGCGCGTATCAACCGCACCAGCTCGCGGCAGAACTTCGCGAGCGGCTCGACGGCATATTGCCGGATGGCCGGTCGGTAATGCTTCGCTATTACGACGCCCGTGTGATGCGGCATTTCGCACCTGCCCTTAGTCCGACCGAGCGGACGACATTCTTCTCCCCGACCTTCGACTGGTTGATCGAGATCGACGGGCAGCTCTTCAGGGCGCATCCCCATGCCGCTTAACCTTACTCCCGCCCACGTGTCTGCCCTCGCCGAGGGCGAGGCTCGCAATTTCGTTGACGGCGTGCGCCGTGATCTGCTCAAGGCAGATCCTGCTTTGACGCAGGATATCGATCTTCATAACCGGCTCTGGGATGCGTATCGCGCCGCTCGATCTCTCGGGATTCAGGATAGCGAGCATCTGGTTCAGTTCTTGAAAATCGAGGCGTATTCGCCGCACTTTTACGAGAAGCCGGCTGCGAAGGCATGGCTGACGAAACCCGGCCGTAGCGCCGATGAGCGTTTTCACGTCTACGTCCAAGAGATCACTTGGCGATCACAACATCCCGATAGCTTGAAAGGAGTTCCGCATGGCGGCACCGTTAATCCCTCTAGTGACAGCCGCAGCAGCGGAAGCGGGGCCGGTATTGTCGGCTATTGGAAGCGCTTTATTGGGGGGCGTGGCAGTAGCGGGGATCGGTAGCCTTCGGGGTGACGTCAGCAAGATGGACGAGCAGGCGAAGGCAAAAACGGAATCGCGGACAATGTCCGATTCCACTGCGCCTTGCAAGAAGTGCCCACCCGAACAGACGGGCAAGCTTGTGCGGAGCCGACACGGCGCTAACTGGCCGGCGTACCGATATCAGGCGCGCGTAACCGGCTTTGCGTTCGATACGGAGAGCTGCCAGTGGAGCGACGAGTGGGAGTGGCTTGGAATCGATTTTGACGGGTTCAAGCCGCAAGAGTGCTTGCTGCAAGAGGCCAAGGGGAACTATGACCAGTTCCTTGATGGATCTATTCCGAAGTCCGAGCAGTTCTTCAAGGGCTTTCGCCATATGCGCGATCAGGCGATCAAGCGCGCGATGCGGGTCAAGGCGAATCCGCCTACGCGGCTACGGTACTATTTCCAAGGGCCGTTGACCTATAGGCGGATGTCGGTATGGTTTAAGACCATGTCGATCGAGTCGGAGTATTTTCCGTAAATTCCTACCATCATGAAAATTGATTCCTTCATCAAGGCCGGCGGGATCGAGGTGTTCGCTTTCTCGCAAACACTCGCGAAGGTCGGTGCGATTGTTGATGTAATGGCGGCAGCGGCTCCGGAACTGTCGCGTCCGAAATGGCGAATGCAGGGCGACACGCTCGAAGAGGCGCAGGCGGGGGAGGTGTACGCGACCGATGGCCAGCCCAGTAGCACGGCGGTCGCGGCGCTGGAGAATGAATACCGGGGCGAAGAAACGTCCTCGCTCGGGATATGGGATGGCAGCGCCGACGATTCCATCGGCGCATCGATTGAGGTCTTCGCGTGCGGCGGGCATTTCCCCGATACGGTATCAATTGACGCTCGCGGAGCGTTCATCGAACACAAAGACACTGTGGCGAGTATTGTGGGCGCGACCGCACAGGAGTTTTTGCCGGCCGTGATCTCGGCAGCGCCTGACGGTTACTCGGACAAGCAGGCGTTTCAAGACCGCCCCGGTGTGGGTTGGATGATCTATCTGCCCGTGGAGCTGACCATTCAACAGATCCCCGAAGCGCAGGAGATCGTTCCCGTGTTGTCGGCAGATCGGAAGATGCGACTCGGGACGATCCTTGTCAGCATCAAGGGTGAGGTGTTCTCGGCCGACAATGAGGAGCACCTGGCCGTGGCGCACAATATCGAGGCGCGACTCATTTCTATGGATCTACTGCCGCTTCTTGCCGAGATCTGAGGGCAGCTAAGGTCCGTCAATCCCTGCCAATTGAATCGGGTGACGTCTTGTCATAGATCGGACATAAAGTTACTGTTGCCGCTCGGGTTCACCGATAGCTCTGTCTCCCTTGCGCGATGTTCGCCTTTCGATCAATTTCGCTCTGCGCTTGCAAATGTGCTTATCCGATTTAGTATGCGGAAACCACGCGCCGGCGCGCGCACACTTTTGCGGCGAGGAGATCCATGCATCCCGGGAAGGCAGCCCCTTACGCCATTGTGGCAGTCGGCATTGTGATTGCCTGCGCGCTGATGGGCCTGTGCGTGCTACAGCTATTCCAGAGCCGCCACGACGCCCTGGAGCGGGCTAGCGAAACCTCGCGCAATCTCGGTCTGCTGGCCGAGCGCGATATCGAGCGCAACTTCGAACTCTACGACCTATCCTTACAGGCGCTGATTCACGGCTTGCAGCGGCCTGACGTGATGGCAGCAGCGCCCGCGCTGCGACGCGGCGTGCTGTTCGACCATGCAATGAATGCGCCCTTTATTGGTGCGCAGCTGGTGCTCGATGCCAAGGGCAACATCATCCTCGATTCGTCCAACGACGTGCCCCGCAAGGGAAATTTCTCCGACCGTAAGTACTTCACCGTCCATCGCGATCGTCCTGATGTTGGTCTCTATGTCAGCGATCCGTTCGCATCGCGCCTGCGCAGCGGCATGCTCGTCATTACGTTGTCGCGGCGGATCTCAAACTCGGACGGATCGTTCGCGGGTATTGCACTGATCGCGCTCAACCTCGAATACTTCCATCGGCTGTTTGCCGGCCTATCGCTCGGGCAGCATGGTTCGATGTCGCTGATCGGCAAGGACGGCATTATGGTGATGCGTCAGCCGTACAAGGACGGTATCGTCGGCCGCGACATCAGCAAGGCCGCGACTTTCCTGCGGTTCAAGTCCGCACCAGAAGGGGTGTTCTCGGAGACCGCCTCAATCGACGGCGTGCGCCGGCTCTACTACTTCAAGCACCTGCCCGAGTTGCCGCTGATCATCATGGTGGCGGAAGCCGAGCAGGACATCTATGCCGCGTGGCGGCACCGCGCCGTAACAATCGGCGCATTAGTAGCCACCTTCGGCGCTGCTTTCATCGCGCTGTCGATCTTGCTCAGTGGGCAACTGCGGCGTCGCATGCGTGCTGAGTCAGAGCTGGTGCTGCTTGCACGCACCGACGGGCTCACCGGCCTGAACAATCGCCGCAGCTTCGGGGAGGTGTTGAACCGGGAGTGGCGTCGCGCCAGGCGCGCGCATTCCGTCTTTTCACTGCTGTTCGTCGACGTCGACCGCTTTAAGGCTTACAACGATACTTACGGCCATCAGGCAGGGGATGATGCGCTGGCTGCGGTCGCCCGCTGTATCGGCGAGAGCATCCGACGCCCGGTCGATACTGCGGCTCGCTATGGCGGGGAGGAATTCGTCGTGCTGCTCCCGGACACGCCGCAGACCGGAGCCGTGCAGATCGCCGAACGGATTCGTGCGGCGATCGACGATCTGGCACTTGAGCACGCTGGTAGCGAATATGGGCGCGTGACGGCCAGTATTGGTTTGGCGACGTGGACGCCGGATCAAGGCTGTGAGCCAAGCGCGCTGATCAAGGAGGCAGACGAGGCGCTGTACTACGCGAAGTTAACCGGGAGGAACAAGGTCGCTACGTCCAACGTAGCAGCTTGATGGAGCGAATTGGCAGGTACAAGAATACGAAAGCCCGCTGCGAGCGGGCTTTTTCGCGTGCTACAAATTTGCTACAGCAAGGGGCGAGAGCCTTGCTGGATAAGCCTTGAGCTTATCATTCCATCCCCTGAACTACGGGGCGACCTTGCGGGAACTGTGACCCATCTCGGGCATGATTGGGGCTTCGCGAAGTCAGAGTTTTATACCCGTGCGGTCCTCGATCTGCTTCTTGATAAAGCCTTTGGCTAGGTCTCCCAGCAATTCCACGGTGAACCCGCCAGCAGCAAGCGCTCCCGCCTTGGTCTTGGCCCACACCTCCGGGCTGCGGATCGAATCCAGAAAGTCATGCCCGGCCCAGCTTAGGCGGCGAAAGCCGATCCCGACAGCGGGCCTTGCGCCTCCAGCCTCAACTAGACCCGCCTCACGGATCAACGACAGGTGATAGTCGATCTGTTCGACCGTATAGCTATCGACCTGGATTTCTTCGGTGTCGGGGGGGATGACGACGATACCGCCCATGCGCATGGGTAACGCTTCGAGCTTGAGGAGCAGCTCGCGGATCAGGTCCATGTCGCGCTTCATGCCTGCCGCTCGCTACGTTCGATGATGTGTTCGCGGTATCTAGCTTTGAGCTGCTCGACTACCCGGTCCACCAGCGGATTGCCCCGATATTGGGCTGCTTTCTGGTCAACGGCAGCTTCCATTTCGCGAATCGCCGCCTGCACACTCTCTTCGTCTCCCGGCACGACGCGGACTGTCGCAATCTCACCATCGAGCGACTGAAACGCTCGGGAGGCTTCGTCGAGCTGCCGTGTTAGTTTATCCAAGCCGTTCAGCATCGGTCGCTCCTTTGTATCGGGTAAAGGACATTACCGTATACCTGCCTCGGTGTGGCTTCGAGTATGGCAGTCACCAGCGCCGCAAGCGGGGCTGCAAGAAGCTCGCCGTTCGGCCAGTTGCTGGCCGCCGCGGCCGACAGTTGCCGCTCCGCATCAGCCGTTCGGCGAAATTCGCTCCATGTCGTTTATTTGGCTGCTATCCTTGCTCACTCAATAACAATGATGCTAGGGGAAGCCGTGAGTAAGACCATAGAAGAGCAGACAGAAAAAAACAATCCGGAAGTACTGCAGTGCGGCATCGTGATGCCCATTGCAGCGATGGATGGAGTTACCGCTGATCACTGGGCAGAGGTCAAAACGATCATCATCGAGGCGATGAATACTCTCGACTCGCCGCGATTTAGTACCGCTTTGGTAAGCGATGCTGACGACGTCGGAGTAATCCAGAAGCGCATTGTCCAAGGAGTCTACGCGTCAGATGTCGTTGTCTGTGATGTGAGCGGAAAAAATCCTAACGTTATGTTCGAGTTAGGCATGCGCTTGGCCTTCGATAAACCGACCGTTATCATCAAGGACGACAAGACAGACTATATGTTTGATACGGGGGTTATTGAGCATCTGACGTATCCGCGCGACTTGCGGTTTGCGCGTATCGTGGATTTCAAACAACTCTTGGCTAAGAAGGTTCTTGCGACATATCAAGCGTCACAGCGAGATCCGGAGCACTCCACGTTCCTGAAAAACTTCGGCACATTTAAGGTCGCGCATCTCAGCGAAAAAGAAGCATCCGCCGAGCAAGTCATACTCGAATCGCTCGCAGAACTACAAAGAGAAGTCAGGGTCTTGCGAAATATTTCATCACCGGGGTATCCGACTCCGCTCGATGTGTTCGATGGCGGGGCCATTCGCCTCGACCAAGTCGACGGGATTTTGCAACAGGCAGACAAGCTAGTGAATTACGGAGGCCCTGATGCCATGAGGGAGCTGTCGATGATGAGGACGCTATTGAAGAGAATAGTCGACTCACCGTCACTGCCTAACGTGTACATCGAAAAAGCCAAGATGTTGCTTCGAAGCATTTCGCCGCGTGGTCGAACAATTCCAGCGGACACTGCTCGAAACGGTATTGGCGAGCAGCCGCGTTCAGACGCATCGTAGTATCACCTCTGCGGTCAGCCCCAGCTGTGCTCAAGAAGACCGCAGAGGCTTTGGCGGCTCGCTCGGCCGCTATGGTTCGGTAGCTGCCCATCGCCAAAATGTCGGCGTAGGTCTTGACGTAGTTTTGTGCATCAGCCCTTATCAGAGAACGCGCAGGTACTGCTGCATCATTGGAGTGACGGGTGCAGGTGCTGCGGTGGGTTGCGTGCTCATGTGACCGGGAAAAGTTGCTTTGGCTGCCCGAGTTTACCAGTGGCCCGCACGGGACTGCTCGCAGTTCGCCGTTCGGCCAGTTGCTGGAGATCACGACCGGCGGCTGCCGGTCAGTTGTCGCTGATGGGGAGGGGCAGCTACCGGCCATGTCCGGACATTGGCATGCCGTTCCTCGGTGGCCGCCTTGCCGACAGCTTCGGACGTTGAGCGTCGACGATCTTCGCCGGCATCGCAGCGTGAGAAAACGCGTGGCAAGTAGTGAGGCGTTTTGCAGTTGAGCTAGACGTTCGCGAGGAACTTATAACGTGCCCTTCCTCTGGTCTTCGGACAGCTTCAAGACAGGCGGCAATCTGAGCAGATTTTCAGGCTGAACCCTTTCCCAGAGGCCTTTGTTGCCCAGTGCTCGTCCCAACTCGTCTTCGCGCCTGAGCCATTGTTCGACCGTCCTGATTCGCCCGGGATGAATTTCGTCGAGCAATGCGTAGTCTCTTTTGATGATCCCGTACTTCCACAGATTCCAGAAGCCGGTGAAGTTTTCGCGGAAGCTCATCGTACTTTTGTCGCGGAGATCGGCGTTATATCCGGAAGGCAAATCGGCTGCGGCCTTGAGCGGTCCGCTCCAGTATGCTTCGAGGTCGGTATCGATATATTGCGCGGGATGTCCGGTCACGGCTTCGAACGCCTCGGCAAGCTTCGCATACTCGACATGATCGATCGCGACCTCGAGATGCATGCCATTCGCACGCTCCGGATTGTCGAAAAGCCAACGTGCGTAGTACCCGCAGTCCTCGAACGCTACATGCGGGACGGCGCCGTCACCGAGTGGTACCCGCCACGTAACGACGCCGCTTTCCACGGACGGCGTCATCGGTGTCATTGCCGAGACGGCCATCTCCATATACGGACCGGTCGTAAGCAGCGCGGCGCCCATCCGGTCACGGTTTGTCAGGTTCTGGAACAGAATCCATTCCCCTACGCGGCCCTTGCCGTCATAGTGGCCTGTCCGAAACCGGGAATCGTATCCGGACCTTTTGAGCGCGTAATCGAGGTTTCCATATACGAAGAACTTGACATCTTCTTCGATGGCTATTTCATAGCATCGGATGGCCCAATAAATCTCAGTCTTCTCCCCGGTGTTGAATCCATCGAGATTGATATACGCTGCGCTGCAATTACGAAAACCGTCACGCAGGACCGCTTCATCGGCAAACGTGCCCTTCACGATCGAGACGTTCCCCAGAGTGGAGAGCTCGATGGCCCGTCGCGATTCAGGATCTCGGCTCAAGGCGCGCACGGCATATTTGCCGTCGGCGACGAGCGCCCGGATGACGGGCAATCCCTGTGCGCCCGTTCCACCGATGACGAATATGGTCGAGGGGACCCGTGAAGACATGTTTGTTTACGCTGGTATGAGTTGGATAGATTTGCCGACCGCTACGCGCCGATGGCACGGATGTCAGCTTCATATGGCACCGGGCACCGGTACGCCGACCACTCGCCCGTGAACTTCTTTCGAGATGCCGAATTGCGGTCTGCGCGATATTTCATCGAAGCATTCATACGACACTGCGGCCCTAACCGGCCGCCTTCGCCGGACCGCGCGCCGCGACTGCGCGTGGTTGCCGGCCACGTTGCAGCAGAAACACACCACCGAGGATTGCGCCCATCGCGAACAGTTCGACTGCGCCGATCGGTTCCTGCGCAAGCCACGAACCCATCAGCAACGCAACGACCGGTGGAATGTACGTCACGCTGGACGCGGCCACTGCTCCGAGCCGTCCGACGATGAAGTAATAAAGGATGTAAGCGATCCCGGTGCCCGTCAGACCGAGTCCCAGCACGAGGCCGAGCAGCGCTCGCGCATCGCTCGTTACACGCGCGATGCCGTCGAAATTCGTGACACAGCCGATCAGGACCAGTGCGAAGCCGATCTGCCACGTCGACAGCGCGAGCGGCGAGAGGTCCAGGCCGGAAAGAAAGCGGCGCGCGTACACGAACGAGCAGCCCACGCTCAGTGAGCCGGCAACCATATAGCCGACTCCGAGCAGGTTGACGCCAGCCGCGTGCGCATTCCACGGGCGCGCGATCAGCAGTACACCGACGAATCCGCTGGCGATGCCCGCAATCATTCGCGCGTTCGGTCGCTCCTCGCGCAGCAGCGCCCATGCGCACAGGAAGGAAAAAAGCGGGATGGCGCCGCTTAGCATCCCGGCAATGCTCGAGAACAGCAGCCCGGCCCCTTTCGCGAACGCGTAGTAGTAAATCACGGTCGCAAGCAGCGACATCACCACGAAGTGGTGAGCGTGCCGAAGATGGCGCCATTTGAGCGCCTTAGTGAATAGCGCGACCGTGAGCAGCGGGATGAAGCCGAAAAGCACGCGCAGGAAGACGATCTGACTGGCAGCCAGATCGACGCTCGCCCACTTCATGAACAGGAAGTTGGTGCCCCAGATGAACCCGAGGGCGGCGAAGGCGAAATAGGCGGGATTCATGTCAGCGCACCAGGAAAGCGGATGAAGTCCCGATTGTGTTCCGCACCGGCTTGCTCTACAAATGATTTAATGTCGACTATGGAATAGAAAAACTGAGCTATGCGATCGATTCCTCCGCTGAAAGCCCTGCCTGCCTTCGAAGCTGCCATGCGGCACGGCAGTTTTACTCTTGCATCCCGGGAACTGAACGTGACGCCTGGTGCGATAGGGCAGCAGATTCAGAAGCTTGAGGAATGGCTCGGCGTTGCCCTGTTCGTGCGCCAGATACGGCAGGTAACGCCGACAGAGGATGGTCGCGCCTACTTCGCGCAGATTCAACCCGCCCTGGCAGAGCTTATTCATGCGAGCCATCGCATTCGTGAGCGTCGCGGTAGCGGCGTGCGGTTGTCGATGCCGCCGAGCTTCGCTGCCAAGTGGTTCGCCCCACGCATGGCCGACTTCCTGCAGGCAAACCCCGGGATTGCGCTGAGCCTGAGCACATCGACAACGATGGTCGACTTCGAACTGGATGACGTCGATCTCGCGGTTAGGCATTTCGACGGGATGGATGCACGACTATCCGTTCAACTGCTGTGCCATGACGAGGCACGCGCGTATTGCCATCCGGTATACGCGAAGCAGCGCCGATTGAAGCGCCCCGACGATTTGCGCACGGCGACACTGCTCCATAACACGCTACACCCGCACTGGGCCACGTGGCTTGCTCGATTCAGCGGTCTCGACGGTTCGCAGATCGAAACCATTACCGGTATCCGGTTCGACCAGTCGTTGATAGCGATCGACGCCGCAGTGCGCGCGCAAGGCGTTGTGCTTACCAGCCCCCTGCTGGTAGAAGCGGAACTGGCTCGTGGAGAACTGATTGAGCCATTCGATAATGCGCTTGCGTTGGACGCCGGATATTACCTCGTCCATCCCGCCAGTGCCGGAACCAAACAGGCGGTTCAATTGCTCAAGGCGTGGTTTACCGACAGCATCGCCAGGGGATGTGCGCAGCGTGGAGGCTACTTCTAGCCGTCGAATTATTGTCTCAATGACTGCTGTCGGCTCTAATGCCGACGCCGGATAATGCGATTCCGACCGGCAACAATGGGTCGGTAACGGCCCATCGCTGAAACGTCTGGCGTAGGTCTTAGCGTAGGTTTGTGATCTGTGTCTTGTCAGATAAGGTGCAGGTACTGCTGCATCATCGGGGTGTGGCCGGCGAAGGCTTCGGGCGACAGCGTGGTCATAGGTCAGGCATGAAGTTGTTGCTTGGGTTGCCCGAGTTTACCAGTGGCGTCACGTGCGGGCGTGAAGTTCGCCGTTTGGCCAGTTGCGGGTGATCGGCGAACCCTTGCGTGCTGACGGCGTCCCGCATATCAGCGCGTGTGTTTGGACGTCAGGCGGCGTGCGCGGCTTAGAACCCGGCGGCGCAGCGCCGCCGGTCGGTCTCGAGCATGGCGGCCCGATCCGCGGCTCTCATTCGGCCCCTTTATCGCCTGGGAGACTAGCCACTCATTATCATCAACCGCAGACGATTTCGTCCGTCCGGACAGCGCTACAAACTGTGAAACGTTTGGCAGACCGCGTAATTCAGTTACTCGGTCTTTATATTTACCCACGCTCTCGGGACTTACACCAATCAACCTCGTAAAACTGAAACTTAGGCAAGTTTCAATGAATGGAGCGTGCTAGTCTGAAACGGCAATATATATAAAAACGCAGTAAGTTCGGGGCACAAACATGAAGCAGGCCATACAGGATGCGGGGGGCGCGTGCGCGCAAAGTACCCTGGTGCCGCACGTTACAACGGTCGCGGACGAGTCGGAGCGGATCAATCTGATCGAGCTTGGCGCTCGCGTGTTGTCAGTGACCGTGCTGGGCGTATTTGCCTATCTGATTTATATACCGTGGCGATTGGACCCGAGCCGGATTACGCTGGTCCTGCTGCTGGTATCCGCGGTACTGACCGTCTGCATGTCGGCGTTTGCCAAATTGCCGAAACGGCGCGACTGGCATCCCGTTGCAGTGTGCTTGTCCCTGGGCGGTTCGTTCTACTGCCTGACCTATCAGCTGACTGCCAGTACCCAACTGATCCCGGAGTGGGCAGGGGGCGCCTGGCAAATATGCGGGATTGCGTGGCAACTGTTCGCGAAACTGTCGCTCGGGCGCTCGTTCGGCTTGCTGCCGGCGAATCGCGGCGTCGTTTCGACCGGAGCGTACCGGTTCATGCGCCACCCGATCTATGCCGGTTATCTGTTGTCCGAAATCGGTTTCCTGCTCGCAAACTTCAGTACGCGAAACCTGCTCGCGATCGGCATCTGGATGCTGTTGCAGATCGGGCGAATCAGTTTGGAAGAGCGGGTGCTGTCGGAAGACGCCGATTATCGTGCGTACAAGACGAAGGTTCGGTACCGGCTGATTCCCGGTGTGTTTTGACGGGCGTGCCCAAAGCGCGCCGTGGTGGTGCGCCGGTGAAACAGACTGGCACGGCGAACGTGCAAAAATCGGCGTATTCGGGTCACGGACCTTCGCACGCCGACTCTGTCCTGCGTGTCAGGACGTGTGTCCTGACGTCAGGCTGAGGGCCACCGCCTGCGCAACTTCGATGCCGTCGATCGCCGCCGAATAAATGCCGCCTGCATACCCGGCGCCTTCGCCGGCCGGATACAGGCCTTCGACGTTCATGCTCTGGTAATCGTCCTTGCGTCGAATTCGGATCGGTGACGACGTGCGCGTCTCCACACCGGTGAGCACTGCATCGTGCATCGCAAAGCCGGCGATCTTCTTGTCGATCTGGGGCAGGGCTTCACGGATCGCTTCGATCACGTAGTCCGGCAGCGCGGTGCTGAGATCGGTCGGGTTCACGCCCGGCTTGTACGACGGCTCCACGGAGCCCAGCGACGTCGACGGTCGGCCTGCGATGAAATCGCCGACCAGTTGACCCGGCGCGCGGTAATCGCCGCCGCCGAGTTCGAACGCGCGCTCTTCCCATTTGCGCTGGAACGCGATGCCCGCCAGCGGGCCGCCGGGATAATCGTCCGGCGTGATGCCGACGACGATACCCGCGTTCGCGTTGCGCTCGGCCCGCGAATACTGGCTCATGCCGTTGGTGACCACGCGGCCCGGCTCGGAGGTCGCCGCGACCACGGTGCCGCCAGGGCACATGCAGAAGCTGTAGACGGCGCGGCCGTTGCTGCAGTGGTGGACCACCTTGTAGTCGGCGGCGCCGAGCTGCTTGTGGCCCGCGAACTTGCCGAAGCGGCTGCGATCGATCAGCCCTTGCGGATGCTCGATGCGAAAACCCAGCGAGAACGGCTTGGCTTCGATATAGACGCCGCGATCGTGCAGCATCTGGAAGGTGTCGCGCGCGCTGTGGCCCACGGCCAGCACCACGTGGTCGCACCGCAGCGTTTCTCCGTTCGAGAGCTTCAGCGAGCGCACCTTGCCCTGATCGATCTCGATGTCGTCGACCCGCGTTTCGAAACGCACTTCACCACCCAGTTCGTGGATGGACGCACGCATTTTTTCCACCATGCTGACGAGGCGGAACGTGCCGATATGCGGCCGGCTCAGATACAGGATGTCTTCCGGGGCGCCTGCCTTGACGAATTCGTCCAGCACCTTGCGGCCATAGTGGTTGGGATCCTTGATCTGGCTGTACAGCTTGCCGTCGGAAAACGTCCCGGCCCCGCCTTCGCCGAACTGCACGTTGGATTCGGGGTTGAGCACGCTCTTGCGCCACAGGCCGAAGGTGTCCTTGGTGCGCTCGCGCACGGCCTTGCCGCGTTCGAGGATGATGGGGCGGAAACCCATCTGCGCGAGGATCAGCCCAGCGAACAGGCCGCACGGCCCCATGCCGATCACGACCGGGCGCAGGAAATTGCCGTGCTCGGGCGCCTTCGTGACGAAGTGGTACGCCATGTCGGGCGTCACGCCGCAATGCGGCTTGCCGGCGAGGTGCTTGATCGCGGCCGCTTCGTCCGCGACTTCGACGTCGACGATATATGTGAGCTTGATGTCGGCGCGCTTGCGCGCATCGTGCGCACGACGGAACACGGTGTAACGGAGGAGCTCGTCCGCGGCCACGCCAAGCTCCGCGAGGCGCGCGCGAATCGCGGCCTCGAGCGCGCTTTCGGGGTGGTCGAGGGGGAGTTTAATTTCGCTTAGCCGTAACATGGGGACTCGGATGCGATTGCCACGGCGTCGTGGCGGTGTTGATACGGTCGGGGGCCGGCAGGCCGGCGGGGTTGTCCGCCGCGCGGGCGTGCCGCACGCAAACCCGCACGCAAACCATTTATTGTCGTTGCGGGAACGGCGGTGTGGGCGGCGGTACGCTGACCGGCCCCGACAAACTCAAGCAACTTCAGGATAGGCGCACGAAGCGACCCTTGTGCGGGAAGATGTTCCCGCCTCCCGGCAACCGGGAGGCGAACGGTGCGCCGTCGTGACGATGCCCGCGAGCGGTGTGCGCGAAAGCCGCGCCGCGCGGGCGCGGCCGGGGCTTACTCCGCCGCCGGATGTACGCGGGTGTAACGGTTCAGGATCGGGATCATCTGCGCGTAGATCTTCGGGTTCGCCGCGACGATTTCATGGCGATGCAGGAAATCGGCGTCGCCCGTGTAGTTGCCGACGAGGCCACCGGCCTCTGTGATCAGCAGGCTGCCCGCTGCCATGTCCCACACGTTGATGCCTTGCTCGAAGAACGCGTCGAGGCGGCCGGCCGCAACGTTCGCGAGATCGAGTGCTGCCGCGCCCGGACGACGCAGGCCGGTGCAGGCTTGCGTCATTTCGGTGAAGAGGCGCGCGTATGCATCGAGGCCGTCCTTTTCGCGGAACGGGAAGCCCGTGCCGACCAGTGCGTCCGACAGGCGGTCGCGGCGGCCGACGCGGATGCGGCGGTCGTTCAGGTACGCACCGCGGCCGCGCGTGGCCGTGAACAGGTCGTTCTTGTTCGGGTCGTAGACGACGGCCTGCGTGACGACGCCCTTGTGCTCGAGCGCAATCGACACGCAGTAGTACGGGAAGCCGTGGATGAAGTTGGTCGTGCCGTCGAGCGGATCGATGATCCACTTGAATTCGGATTCGTTCTCCGATTCACCCGATTCCTCGGCGAGGATCGCGTGGTCGGGGTAGGCGGTCTTCAGCGTCTCGATGATCGCGTCTTCGGCGGCCTTGTCCACTTCGGTGACGAAGTCGTTCTGCTGCTTCTTGCGGATCTCGATCAGGTCGAGATCGAGGGACGCGCGGTTGATGATCTGTCCGGCGCGGCGCGCAGCCTTGACAGCGATGTTGAGCATGGGATGCATGAGCCTGGATCCTGTAGCCGGCGGCACGGGCCGCCACGAAGTGGAACAACCGCCCGGCACGGCGCAAGCGTGGCAGGCGAGGTGAGACGCGAATTGACAAAGAACGGGGTACGACCCGCGCCGCACGGAGTGCGACGCGTAAAGGCATGATTTTACCCGATTTTTGGCGGTTTCAGGCGACCGGGATACGGGGAAACCCCCACTATCCATCCGGACGAGTGGGTTTGCCGCGGCGATGGCGATACCATACTGCCATTCTGATGAACTGAGTCGTATCGTAGTGGAAACCCCGCAGATCACCGCCGCGCCGTCCGAGCCGGGCGCGGCCTCGTCCCGGCCGCCGTCCGGCGGCTTCACGTCCACCCGTTTCGTGCTCGTCGAGCCGAGCCATCCCGGCAACGTCGGGGCGGCCGCCCGCGCGCTGAAGACGATGGGTTTCTCGCGTCTGGTGCTGGTCGCGCCGCGTGTGCCGCACGTCCAGAGCGATCCCGAGGCGATCGCGATGGCCAGCGGCGCGGACGACGTCCTCGCCTCCGCGCATGTCGTGCCGACGCTTGGCGACGCGCTGTCCGGCGTGCACTGGTCGATCGCACTGACCGCGCGTACGCGCGAATACGGGCCGCCGCGTCTCGCGCCGCGCGCGGCCGCCACGCAGGCGTGCGCACAGGTCGGCACGGGCGACATCGCGCTCGTGTTCGGCAACGAGCGCACGGGCCTCGCGAACGAGCATGTCGAGCAGTGCAGCGCGCTCGCGCACATCCCGGCGAACCCGGCCTACAGTTCGCTGAATCTCGCACAGGCCGTGCAGGTGCTCGCGTACGAGCTGCGCGTCGCGTTTCTCGAGCAGGCGAGCGAGCCGTCGGCGCAAGCGCCGGCCGAAGCCGGCACGCTCGCGCAGAGCGACGAGATCGAGCGGATGTACGTGCACCTCGAGAACGCGCTCATCGCACTCGATTTCCTCGATCCGCGCAACCCGAAGAAGCTGATGCCGCGGTTGCGGCGCCTGTTCGCGCGCACGGGCCTCGAGCGTGAGGAGGTCAATATCCTGCGCGGTATCGCGAAGCACATCCTGCTGAAATCGGGCAAACCGGGCGGCGACGCGTAAGCGGCCGGCGCGCAGTGCACAGGCCGCAGGACGGCTCGGCGCGCGGGGCCGTTTCCCTGTCGGGCAGATGCTACGCCGGCCGCCGGAAGCGCCGGGCCGAATCGCCCGGCCTGTTCGGCCATCCCGCAAACTCAATGCCAGCAAGCGTTCCGGCCGAATACCCGCGCCGTCGGCGGGGTGAACGCGCGGGCTCGTGCGGCCGTGCGCGACTCGCCCTACAATCGCCGAACGTCATAACTAAATTACCCGGCGCGATAACGGCCGGTCATTGCCGGCGATGCGCGTCGGCCTTTTCCCAGACCACATCATGTTCACGAGACTGCGCGAAGACGTTGCAACGATTCGCGAGCGGGATCCCGCCGCTCGCAGTGCATGGGAAGTGCTGACCTGTTATCCGGGGCTGCATGCGCTCGTACTGCATCGTTTCGCGCACGCATGCTGGCGCGCGAAGCGCTACTGGCTCGCGCGTTTCGCGTCACAGGCCGGCCGGTTCCTGACCGGCATTGAAATCCACCCGGGCGCGACGATCGGCCGGCGCGTGTTCATCGATCACGGCATGGGTGTCGTGATCGGCGAGACGGCGATCATCGGCGACGACTGCACGATCTATCAGGGCGTGACGCTGGGCGGCACGTCGCTCACGCGCGGCGCGAAGCGCCACCCGACGCTCGAGGCCGGCGTGATCGTCGGCGCGGGTGCGAAGGTGCTCGGCGGTTTCACGGTCGGTGCGGGCGCGAAGATCGGTTCGAACGCGGTCGTCGTGAAGCCGGTGCCGGCAGGCGGCACGGCGGTCGGCAATCCGGCGCGCATCGTGATGCCGGCGCAGCCGAAGCCGCAGCCCGAACGCGCGGCGTTCTCCGCGTACGGGATCACGCCGAATGCCGACGATCCGATGTCGCTCGCCATTCACGGGTTGATCGATCACGCTGCGAAGGAAAGCCGCCGCGTCGACGAGATCGTCGCGGCGCTCGAGCGGCTCGGCACGCATCTGGAAACGCTGCAGGGCGCCGACGCGGCGCGCCTCGATCTGCGCCGGCTGTCGGCGGTGCTGGAAGGCAAGACGGTCGAGCGCCAGGCGTAATGTGATCGATGCGGGTCGCTGCCGGTCGCGACAGGTCGGTTCGACGGCGGCGGCCGCGTCAGTCGAGCGGCATCGCGTGGATGCCTTCCGCGTCGACACGCAGGTAACCGCCGCGCGGCTTGCCGTGGTCGAGATCCCAGTCGGGCAACACCCAGCGAATGCCGCCGGGCTCGCTGTGGCGCGCGGGGCGGTGCGTGTGGCCGTGAATGATCACGCTCGCGCGGCTTTTCCGGAACAGGGCGGCCACCCCTTCGCGCGTGACATCGTAAATCGCCGAAGCAGGGCGCATCCGGCCCGCTTCGCTGTTCGAGCGCATGCGGTGCGCGAGCGCGCGGCGCCAGCGGAACGGCCATGCGAGAAACAGCCATTGCGCGACGCGGTTGCGTGCGAAGCGGCGGAACAACTGGTAGCCGCGATCGGCCGTGCATTGCGCGTCGCCGTGCGCGAGCACGATGCGCTGGCCGAACGCCATGATCAGCGACGGGTCGGGCAGCAGCATCGCGCCGGCTGCCTTCATGAAGCGCCGGCCGAGCAGGAAATCGCGGTTGCCGTGCATCACGTAGAGCGCAATTCCGCGTTCCGAGAACGTGTGCATCAGCGCGGCCATGCGGGCCGCGAACGGATCGTCGTCGAGGATGTCGTCGCCGATCCAGTATTCGAACAGATCACCGAGGATGAACACCGAGTCGGCGCTGTCGGCGGTGTATTTCACGAAATGCTCGAACGCGGCGACCGTCTTCGGAATCGCTTCGCTCAGGTGCAGATCGGAGAGAAACAGGAACGGGCGTGCGGCTTGCGCGTATTCGCGCTCGCCCGGCACGCCCGCGGAGACGCTTCGCGGCGGACTCTCCTGCAACATCGAAGTGCCTCCGTTACGTTCTGTGCGTCAGACCACGACGGCCTTTTCGATCACGACGTCGTCGGCCGGCACGTCCTGGTGGAAACCGGCGTTGCCCGTCTTGACGCCCTTGATCTTGTCGACCACGTCCTGGCCTTCGACAACCTTGCCGAACACGGCGTAGCCCCAGCCTTGCGGCGTCGGCGACGAGTGGTTCAGGAAGTCGTTGTCGTTCACGTTGATGAAGAACTGGGCGGTCGCCGAGTGCGGATCGTTCGTGCGCGCCATCGCGATCGTGTAGTTGTCGTTCTTCAGGCCGTTGTTCGCTTCGTTGTCGATCGGCGCGTCGGTCGGCTTCTGCTTCAGGCCCGGCTCGAAGCCGCCGCCCTGGATCATGAAGCCGTTGATCACGCGATGGAACACGGTGCCGTCGTAGTGGCCCTTCTTCACGTAGTTCAGGAAGTTTTCGACCGTCTTCGGTGCCTTCGCGGCGTCGAGCTCGAGCTTGATCACGCCGTGGTTCGTATGCAGTTCAACCATGATGAATTCCTTCGGTGAGGCGGTTTAAATGGCACGCGGCCGGTCGTGCGACGCGGCCGCGTGAGGCGCCGGACGTGCCGGCAGGTTCTTACTTCGAGACGACGCTCGCCGATTCGATCACGATCGGTTGTGCGGGCACGTCCTGCATCGGGCCGCGCGAGGTCGTCGCGACGCCTTCGATCTTCTTCACGACGTCGAGACCCGACACGACCTTGCCGAACACCGCATAACCGTTGCCGTCCGGGTTCGGGTAGTCGAGGCCGCTGTTGTCGACCGTGTTGATGAAGAACTGCGCGGTGGCCGAGTTCGGATCGCTCGTGCGTGCCATCGCGATCGTGCCCGTCAGGTTCTTCAGACCATTGCGGCTTTCCAGCGGGATCGGCGCGCGGGTCGGCTTCTCCTCGAAGTTGGTCTTGTAGCCGCCGCCCTGGATCATGAAGCCCTTGATCACGCGATGGAAGATCGTGCCGTTGTACTGGCCGGCCTTCACGTAATCGAGGAAGTTGGCGACCGATTTCGGCGCCTTCTCCGGGTAGAGCTCGACGCGGATGTCGCCCTGCGAGGTCTTCAGCTGCACGACGGGGTGCGCGGTAGCCGATTGCGCGAACGCAGGTGCGGTCGCGGTCGCGAGAAGGGCGGCGCCGCCAAGCGCCAGCAACAGACGTTTCATTGCGATCCTCAGGTTGGGAGGGAAAGAAGGCCGCGCCGCTTATTGCGACGGCGCGACGTACGGCGCCGCCAGTGCGCCCGACGGACCGCTGAACTGGAACGTCGGCGACATCGGCAGCGTGGTGGTGCTCACGTTCGCGGCGGCGCGGTCGGAGTAGTCGCGCGTGGCCGGTGAGGCCGCGCGGGCGTTCGGCGCGGTCTTCGGCGGCGACACGATCTTCTGGAGATCGGCGAGGCGCTGCGCGGTCGCGCCGCTCGTGCGGCCGAGCGATTGCGCGCGCTTGTACGACTCGGCCGCGAGGCGCAGGTAAAGATCGCCGAGGTTCTCGTATGCGAGCGAGTAGCTCGGGTTCGCTTGCGTCGCCGTGACGAGCGCGGTGCGCGCTTCGTCGTATCGGCCATGCTTCGCGTAAAGCGCCGCAAGGTTGTTGTACGGCTCGGGCAGTTCGGGGTACGCCTGCGTGATCGCGACGAACTGCTGGATCGCGTCGTCGTCGCGGTTCAGGCGGGCCAGCACGGTGCCGCGCTTGAACTGCGCCTGCAGGTCGTGCGGGTTCGATGCGATGCGCGCGTCGAGCTGCGCGAGCGCCTGCTTCCACTGCTTGCCGGCGATCGACGCGTCGATTTCGGGGGTGCCGTCGGCGGTGGCCGGGGCCTTCTGCGCATGCGCTGCGGGGGCCGCGAACAGCGTCAGCGCGACGCCCATGACGGTGGTCGCAACGAGGGTCGCAGCGCTCGGCGCGCGGCCGCGATGAGGTTTCATAGGCGTAAATCGGAATGTTATACTCCGAGCCATTCTAACAAAACGTCTGCGCGTTCCGGCGAGCCGCAGGCAGTCTTTCTTAGCCTCTCGTGGCCGTCACCGCTGTGCTTGCAGCCTGACCGCCCCATGTGATATCGAGGACGCTCGGCCTGGTGCCGCAGCAGATGGTCCGTCCGTTTCGCATGCTGGGCGAGCTTCGCCAGGGCGGTTTCCTTCGGCTCACGGTTCATCTCTATGGAATCACTGCGCATCTACAACACGCTCGCGCGTGACAAGCAAGTTTTCGTGCCGCGCCAGCCCGGCGAAGTGCGGATGTACGTATGCGGAATCACCGTATACGACTATTGTCACGTGGGCCACGCGCGCATGCTGGTCGTGTTCGACCTCGTCCAGCGCTGGTTGCGTGCGATCGGTTACCGGGTCACGTATGTGCGCAACATCACCGACATCGACGACAAGATCATCCGCCGCGCGGTCGAGAACGGCGAGACGATCAAGTCGCTGACCGACCGGTTCATCGGCGCGATGCACGACGACGAAAGCGCGCTCGGCATCCAGCGGCCCGACATCGAGCCGCGTGCGACGGCGTTCATTCCGCAGATGCTCGGCATGATCGAGACGCTCGAGACGAACGGTTATGCGTATCAGGCGACCGACGGCGACGTCAATTACTCGGTGCGCAAGTTCGCGAACTACGGAAAGCTGTCGGGCAAGTCGCTCGACGATCTCCGCGCGGGCGAGCGCGTCGCCGCGAACGACGCGAAGGAAGATCCGCTCGACTTCGTGCTGTGGAAGCGGGCGAAGCCGGAAGATCCGGAAGGCGCGTCGTGGGCGTCGAAGTACGGGATGGGCCGCCCGGGCTGGCACATCGAGTGCTCGGCGATGGGCTGCACGCTGCTCGGCGAACATTTCGACATCCATGGCGGCGGGCAGGATCTGCAATTCCCGCACCACGAGAACGAGATCGCGCAGAGCGAAGGCGCGACCGGCCAGACGTTCGTCAATTACTGGATGCACAACGGCTTCGTGCAGGTCGACAACGAGAAGATGTCGAAATCGCTCGGCAACTTCTTCACGATCCGCGAAGTGCTCGAGCGCTACGACGCGGAAGTCATGCGTTTCTTCATCGTGCGCACGCACTACCGTTCGCCTCTCAATTACAGCGATGTGCATCTCGACGATGCGCGCGCGTCGCTCACGCGCCTCTACACCGCGCTGAAGGACGTCGATGCCGACACGCTCGCGCTCGACTGGAACGAGCCGCACGCGCAGCGTTTCGCGGCCGCGATGAACGACGACTTCAACACGCCGGTCGCGGTGGCGACGTTGTTCGAGCTGGCGGGCGAGGTGAATCGCACGCGCGACGCATCGCTCGCGCGGCAACTGAAACTGCTGGCGGGGCTGCTCGGCCTGCTGGGCCGCGAACCGCGCGCGTTCCTGCAGCAGGCGTCGGGTGCCGCGCAGGCGGGCGGGCTCGCCGCCGACGAGATCGAAGCGAAGATCGCCGCGCGCGTCGCGGCGAAACAAGCGAAGGACTATGCCGAAGCGGACCGGATCCGGGCGGAACTGCTCGAGACCGGTATCGCACTTGAAGACAAACCGGGCGGATCGACCGAATGGCGTCGCGTATGAGCGCGGTGCGTTCCACTGACCGATCCGTCAGGTAGGAGGCAAGATGGCAACGGCCAGAAAAGCGCCGGTCAGGCGCGCGACCCCGGTCGCCGCGCGTCCGGCAGCCAAGCGCGTGCCGCCGGTGAAGACGGACGCAACGCGCGCCGTGCCGAACGGCGCGCTCAACGGTCATGCGCAGCCCGCGGCCGCGCAGCCGGCCGCCGACGCGGCCCGCAAGGCCCGTGCGACCGAAGCGGACGGCGAGGAGGTCGTCGTGCGTCCTGCTTACTGGGACAAGGCATGCGCCGACCTCGTCAAGCGCGACCGGATCCTGAAGAAACTGATTCCGAAGTTCGGTCCCGCGCATCTCGTGAAGCGCGGCGACCCGTTCGTCACGCTTGCGCGCTCGGTCGTCGGCCAGCAGATTTCGGTGCCGTCGGCGCAGTCGCTGTGGGCGCGCATCGGGGATGCCTGTCCGAAACTCGCGCCGCAACCGGTGATCCGGCTCGGCGCAGACAAGCTGATCGCGTGCGGGCTGTCGAAGCGCAAGACGGAATACATCCTCGATCTCGCGCAGCATTTCGTGTCGGGTGCGCTGCACGTCGACAAATGGACGTCGATGGACGACGAGGACGTGATCGCGGAACTCACGCAGATCCGCGGCATCAGCCGCTGGACGGCCGAGATGTTCCTGATCTTCAACCTGTCGCGGCCGGACGTTCTGCCGCTCGACGACCCGGGCCTGATCCGCGCGATCAGCGTCAATTACTTCAGCGGGGAACCCGTCACGCGCAGCGAGGCGCGTGAAGTCGCGGCCAACTGGGAACCGTGGCGCACCGTTGCGACCTGGTACATGTGGCGCAGCCTCGATGCGCCCGACGCCGACGCCTGAGCGGCGGCTATCGGGTTTTAAACATCAATAGTTGAGAGCCGGTTTTGAGCGTCGCCCGCGCGGGTAGAATACGCGCTGCCGCAAGACCCAAGGATTCGAACACATGAAGACCACGTTTCTGGATTTCGAACAGCCGATCGCCGAACTCGAGGCCAAGATCGAAGAGCTGCGATTCGTGCAGGACGACTCGGCTGTCGACATTTCGGAAGAAATCGAGCGGCTGTCGAAGAAAAGCCAGCAACTGACGAAAGACCTCTACGCGAACCTGTCGCCGTGGCAGGTTTCGCAGATCGCGCGGCATCCGCAGCGCCCGTACACGCTCGATTACGTTGCGGAACTGTTTACCGATTTTCACGAGCTGCACGGCGACCGCGCATTCGCGGACGACCTGTCGATCGTCGGCGGTCTCGCGCGCTTCGGCGGCCATCCGTGCATGGTGATCGGTCACCAGAAGGGCCGTGACACGAAGGAACGCGCCGCGCGCAACTTCGGGATGCCGCGTCCGGAAGGCTATCGCAAGGCCGAGCGCCTGATGCGTCTCGCCGAGAAGTTCGGGCTGCCGATCTTCACGTTCGTCGACACGCCGGGCGCGTACCCGGGCATCGGCGCGGAAGAGCGCGGCCAGTCGGAGGCGATCGGCCGCAACCTGTACGTGATGGCCGAGCTGAAGACGCCGATCATCACGACCGTGATCGGCGAGGGCGGTTCGGGCGGCGCGCTCGCGATTGCAGTGGCCGACACCGTGATGATGCTGCAGTTCTCGACCTACTCGGTGATCTCGCCGGAAGGCTGCGCGTCGATCCTGTGGAAGAGCGCAGCGAAGGCGCCGGAAGCCGCGGAAGCGCTCGGCCTGACCGCGCACCGCCTGAAGGCGCTCGGCCTGATCGACAAGATCATCAACGAGCCGCTCGGCGGCGCGCATCGCGATCCGAAGGGCATGGCTGCGCTGCTGCGCCGCGCGCTCGCCGATTCGCTGCGCCAGTTCCAGGGCATGAGCATCGATGCGCTGCGCGAGCGCCGCTTCGAGCGCCTGATGGCCTACGGCAAGTTCAAGGAAACCACGCCGGGCGCATGACCGGCCGCTTGTTCAATACGCGCGCCGCTGCGCGCGCATTCCTCTCGTGATCCCACCGACCGAATTCTCCGCCGACCGCGTCGTCCTCGACGCGGTCGGCGTTGCGCTTTCCGGCATGCCGCCCGATGCGCGCATCGCGATCGCGTACAGCGGCGGCCTCGACTCGACGGTGTTGCTCGATGCGGCCGTGCGCGTCGCGGGCGCGTCGCGCTGCGTCGCGCTGCACGTGCACCACGGGCTGAGTGCGAACGCCGATGCGTGGGTTGCGCATGCCGAGGCGAGCGCGGCCGGGCTCGGCGTCGAATTCGAATCGATGTGCGTCGACGTCCCGCGCGACAGCGGCCTCGGTGTCGAGGCGACAGCGCGCGAGCGGCGCTATGCGGCGCTCGACGAGATGTGCGAACGCCACGGCGCGGCCGCGCTGTGGCTTGCGCAGCATGCGGACGACCAGGCCGAGACCGTGTTGCTGCAGTTGTTGCGCGGCGCGGGGATCGCGGGGCTTGCCGCGATGGCGCCGCGTTACCGCCCCGACGGCGTGAGCGTCGAGCGCGTGCGCCCGCTGCTGCGATTGCTGCGCGCGCAACTCGAGCGTTATGCGGCGCAGCGCGCGCTCGAATGGATCGACGACGAATCGAACAACGACACGCGTTACGCGCGCAATGCGCTGCGCATCGACGTGCTGCCGGCGCTGGCCGTGCATTTCCCGGGCTTTCGCGACGCGCTGGGCCGCGCGGCCCAGCACGCGGCCGCCGCCCAGCGGCTGCTCGACGATCTGGCTGAACTCGACTTCGCCGTTGCCGCGCGCGATGACGGGCAGGCGCTGTCACGCGATGCACTGGTTGCGTTCGACGATACGCGTGGCGCGAACCTGCTGCGCTTCTGGATGCGCCGGCTCGGTTTGCCGGGCGCGTCGGCCGCCCGGCTCGCCAACATGATGCGGCAGTTGCGTGCCGCACACGATGCCCATGCATTGCGCGTCGATCACGCGGGGCAATGCCTGCGGCTTTATCGCGATGTCGTCTACTGGGAAGCGGGCGACAGCAGCGAGCCGGCCGACGATGGCACCGGCACCCCCCATCCGGACGCGTCGCTCGCGTGGGACGGGCAGGAGGTCTGGCACCTGCCGGGATGGCGCGGCACGTTCGTGTTCGCGCCGGTCGACGCGCCAAGCGCCGATGCGGTGCCGGAGGCGCTGCTGCGCGGTGCGCGGCTTGTGGCGCGCGCCCGCGCGGGCGGCGAGCGGATGCGCACGTCGCCGGGCGGGCCGGGCCGCACGCTGAAGAACCTGTTCCAGGAGCGCGGCGTGCCGGCCTGGCAGCGCGACGTGCCGCTCTTGTTCGCGGGCGAGCGGCTGATCTACGTGCCGCGGCTCGGCATCAATCGCGATGTCGGCGCGTTCGGCAGCGAGGCGGCAGGCGACGGCACCTGGCGCCGGATCGAATGGCGTCCCGACCTGCTGATCGCGTAACGGCGGGCAGGCTTCCGGCGGCGCGATGGCGCGCGCATTTTCACCATTTGGTAAACAGCGCCGGAACGGCTCCGGACGCGGCGAGCGGCTTGTCAAGCGGGCCTCTATCGGGTACGCTCGGTCGTTTGCTCGGCTCGATTTTTGAGCGATTTGTGCAGGTTTTCCGCGTGACGTACCCGGTTTGCGCGGCCTGATCGGCCTTCCGGGCAAAATCCGTCACGCTTGCGTGTTGCGTCCCAGCCGTCCCCCTCGTCGTCCGTCCACAGCCACAAGCCGCGTGACCGAACGGCTACGCGGCCTGCCCAGCGCGCCCGTGCGGTTTCTCCTCCAGTTCAGAACGACAATGGCACTCATCGTACACAAATACGGCGGCACTTCGATGGGCTCGGTCGAGCGCATCAAGAACGTCGCGAAACGCGTCGCAAAATGGCATCAGGCCGGGCACCAGATGGTGGTCGTGCCTTCGGCGATGTCCGGCGAAACCAACCGTCTGCTCGGTCTTGCGAAAGAGATTTCGAGCCAGCCGAGCCCGCGCGAGCTCGACATGATCGCGTCGACCGGCGAGCAGGTCAGCGTCGGCCTGCTGTCGATCGCGCTGCAGGAAATCGGCGTCGAGGCCGTGAGCTACGCGGGTTGGCAAGTGCCGATCAAGACGGACAGCGCGTTCACGAAAGCGCGCATTCACTCGATCGATGACGAGCGCGTGAAGGCCGATCTGAATGCAGGCAAGGTCGTGATCATCACGGGCTTCCAGGGCGTCGATCCGGACGGCCACATCACGACGCTGGGCCGTGGCGGCTCGGATACGTCGGCGGTGGCGGTCGCGGCTGCGCTGGGTGCCGAAGAGTGCCTGATTTACACGGACGTCGACGGCGTCTACACGACCGACCCGCGCGTCGTCGAAGAGGCGCGACGCCTCGATCGCGTGACGTTCGAGGAAATGCTGGAAATGGCCAGCCTCGGCTCGAAGGTCCTGCAGATTCGCTCGGTCGAATTCGCTGGCAAATACCAGGTGAAGACGCGCGTGCTGTCGAGCCTGACCGATCCGCTGATTGCGCTCGACGAAGAAATGCGCTCGGGCACCCTGATTACTTTTGAAGAAGACGAGACCATGGAAAAGGCAGTCATTTCCGGCATCGCGTTCCAGCGCGACGAAGCACGCATTGCTGTGATGGGCGTGCCCGACAAGCCGGGCATCGCGTATCAGATCCTCGGCCCGGTCGCGGATGCGAACGTCGACGTCGACATGATCATCCAGAACCAGAGCGTCCAGGGCAAGACCGACTTTACGTTCACGGTCGGCCGCGGCGACTACCAGAAGGCGATGGACATCCTCACCAACCAGGTGAAGGGCCACGTGAACGCCGAGCAGGTGCAGGGCGATCCGAAGGTGTCGAAGGTGTCGGTGGTCGGTGTCGGCATGCGTTCGCACGTGGGCGTCGCGAGCAAGATGTTCCGCACGCTGTCGGAAGAGGGCATCAACATCCAGATGATCTCGACGTCCGAAATCAAGATTTCCGTGCTGATCGACGAGAAATACATGGAGCTGGCCGTCCGCGCGTTGCACAAGGCATTCGAACTCGACCAGGCATCGTGAATTTTTCGTGATGCATTGAAGAAAATGCATCACGGAAATTGACGTGCGGTTCGAAACCCTATATTATTTCGTTCTCGTCGCACTGCCTCCCTGGTGCGAGCGAAAGTTTGGGAGACGTGGCCGAGAGGTCGAAGGCACTCCCCTGCTAAGGGAGCATCTGGGCCAAAACCTGGATCGAGGGTTCGAATCCCTCCGTCTCCGCCAAAAGCGGTGACAAAGCCCCGCAAGTTCTCGGACTTGCGGGGCTTTTTCTTTTTGACTATCAAGTCAACTCACAAGCTTCCTGTGAGCATGAGCACGACGAACGAGCGGTTCACCGGTCGCAGTCGTTCTGATGCCGAGTGAATATTCGCGCGGTGAAGGGTGATCACTCGTCAAGCGGCGATCCGTGTCCGCGTGCGGCATGCTTGAGCCGGACTCGGTGATTTCCTGAACCATCTCAAGTCGACTCGAGAAAGTGAGTTCCTTCGGCTGGGTTCCCGGAAGGTTGGGTGTTTGGCGGCTTCCAGTCTTCCAGACTCAGTCCGGATGAGCCATCGATACAACCTGTCGAAGCTTCGCAGCTAACCCGGCGGTATCGTGCGACTGGCGCGAATACGAGCCGGCCTTGCCATGCAAAAACTCAACTGCGCAGCTGCTCGCCCTTGATAAAGGCAATCAGGGCGCGCAGAGCCTGCGAGACATGGCGATGGCCGGGATAGTAAAGGCATAGTCCCGGAAAAGGCGGACACCAGTCGTCAAGAACGCGTTCGAGGCGTCCGTCACGCAAGGCCTCGACGACGAGGTGGTCAGGGACGAAAGCGATGCCTATGCCGTCCATGGCGGCGTCGACCATCAGCGGTTGGTCCGTCAAAGTAAGCGGGCCCGAGACATCGATGGTCTCGCTCACGCCGCGTCGCTCGAATTCCCACTGGTAGATCGCGCCGCTCTCGAAGCGAAAGCGAATACAGTCGTGTCGATAAAGATCGTGCGGCGTAGTGGGGCGTCCATGTGCAGCGAAATACGCGGGCGACGCGACTGCTGCGAAACGAACGTTGCCCATGATCGGAACGGCCACCATGTCCTGCGGCACGGCCTCGGCCAGTCGGATGCCCGCGTCGAATCCCGCTGCAACGATGTCACCGAGGCGGCCGTCGCTCACGATGTCGAGATGCACGTCCGGATACGACTTCAGGAAGCTTGCCAGGATGGGACGCAGGATGAGGCGGATGGCGCCTTCGCTTGCATTGATGCGCACGGTTCCGCTGGGAGCCAGGCGGAGATCGTCGACTTCGCGCATCGCTTCGTCAATGATCGAAACCGCCGGCCGGAGTTTGGCTGCCAGACGTTCGCCGGCCTCGGTGAGCGAGGTGCTGCGAGTCGTTCGATTCAGGAGCCGGACGCCCAGACGCCGCTCGAGCGCTTTTACCGAATGACTGACCGCTGACGGCGTGATCTCGAGGTCGGTCGCTGCTGCGCGAAAGCTTCGTCGTGTTGCAACGGCCAGGAACACGGTGAAAGAGAAAAAATCGAAGCTCCTTGATTGGTGAGTAACTCTCATCGTTTCATCAAGCATTGGTGATCTTGTTTTGATACTAGGGGCTCCCTACACTGGGTGCAACTATTTCAGTCAAGGAGCGCCAGATGTCTCGAAAGATATTGATCACGGGTGCCAGCTCAGGTTTTGGGCGTGGTGCGGCAATTGAACTTGCGCGCCTTGGCCACCACGTCGTGGCGACGGCCGAAACGTGGCCGCAGGTTCGCAGCCTGCGTGCGGACGCAGCCGAGGCCGGTGTGGTGCTCGAGGTGATCAAGCTGAATCTGCTCGACGCGATCGACATCGCTCACGCGGGCTCGTTCGATCCCGATGTCCTGGTGCTGAACGCCGGCGTCATGGAAGGCGGATCGATCGTCGACATCCCGATGCAGCGCGTTCGGGAGTCCTTCGAAATCAACGTCTTCGGCCATCTTCAACTGGTACAGGCGATCGTGCCGAAGATGGTGGCACGCAGGTCCGGAAAAGTCGTATGGACCTCGTCGATGGGGGGCATTCTGGTTGTCCCGTTTGTCGGTGCCTACTGCGCGACCAAGCATGCGATCGAGGCCATCGCCGGGTCGATGAAAGCGGAACTCGAACCCTTTGGCGTCAAAGTCGCGACCGTGAATCCGGGCGTTTTCGGTACCGGATTCAACGACACTGGCGCCGAGAGCTACGTGCAGTGGTACGACGCCGATTCCGCCGTTGTGCCGATGCCGGATTTCGGCGACAGCCTGATGAACCAGGCCGACCCCAAGGAGATGATCGACGCCATGGTCGAGATCATTCCGGCCGATACGCATTTGTATCGAACCATGCGCCCCTTTGCGACGATTGACGCGGCGAAGCAGTGGCAAGAGACGGAGTGGACGCAAAATGCCTGAGCTCACGTTGGAGCGGGCGGATCGGATCGTGGCCCAGGGGCGTGCCGCAGCCCAGGACGCGGGACTCAATGCCGTGTTTGCAATTCTGGATGCGGGTGCGCACTTGGTCACTTTCTCGCGGATGGACGGGGCATGGCTTGCGTCGAATGAACTGTCGATTGCAAAGGCCCGGGCTTCGGTGATGTTCCGGGCGCCGAGCGAAGCGCTCAATGTCCCGTGGCAGGCGGGCCAGCCAGTTCCACACTTCGACCACATCCATGCAGGCGGGCTGTTGCTGATGGGAGGAGGAGTGCCTCTCTTGGATGGCGATGGCCAACTGATCGGCGCCCTCGGCGTGTCCGGCGGTACACCCGAGCAAGATGCGGTACTTGCTCGTGCTGCGATTGCCTGAGCGCTGGAGGTGGTGGGAGAGATTCCGATACCTCGGCTATCGCATCGATCCGCGGCGACACGTCACGGTTTCGTCGTCGGCATGTTGTGGGCGCTGGCCTGCTTGGCGTGCCAGTCGTCATGTGTATCGCGCGGTTGCGTACTCGCGCAGCATGAAATATTCGCGGCCCGCGTCAAGAATGTACATCTGCGATGCGTAAGGTGAGGGCGCGACAGCCTGCCGCGATGGTGGATGACCCGCGCGTTGGAATATTCACTGCGCGCACCGAAAATACACACGCGCCATGCAGGTAGCGGGTGCGCATCCGCCCGCTGTGGTGGCGGCTGGCGCAAGCGACCCCATATTTACTTCGACAGCCCGGATGTTGCGCGACCGGTTGTTCGGGCCGCGCTTCGGTTCAACCGTCGATTTCGCTCGAATCGAACGTGATTTGCACATCATGGTCCGCAGGCCGGTACGACGCGGCGTAACCACACTGTTTGCCAGCGAAGATGATCGTGCGCTTGCAGACCGGCGAATTGAAGTCCACCGGCGTTTGCTCGATCAGCCTGGTGTCCGGGCAGGATGCGGACACGTTCGGCAGCTTCTGTTGCGCGGATTCGCTCGCCTGATTCGCGTCCATCCCACGATCTTTCGCGGTGCGCGCCCGCTGAGCAGCAGTGGATGCGCGATGGTCTGCGATCGTATTTTCACGGGCAGCGTCGCTATTGGCGTTCGCCGCTTTCGCTGCGGTTGCAGTTTCTGCGGCGCATTCTGCGCGCTTGGCAACCATCATCACGCCGACCATCGGCGCCTGACAGCGGTTGGCGTCGCAAATTGCTCCGGCTCCTTGCCGAGCGGAAAGGTGATTACGTAAAGCACGTTGATGGGTATCGGCTTGCTGTTTCTAGTCCGCCCCACGGGAGCGTGGAGGGTGGGCGGCGCGGCCATTCACGCGATCCGCGTCGAGCAAGACGAAATGAAATAAAAATGAAAGTTAATCTGTAAGAAATCAGCGCTGCATTCTCGCCGTCTTGTCTGGTGCCAATCAGCTCGTTCCGACCCTCCGGAATGGCAGGCGGATGTCAAAAATGCGGCGATGCGTCGATTTTTGCAATCTGTCTGATCGATCAATACAAAAAATTACTCATAAAAATCAGCAAGATAAGGCGGGTTGTGAAAATCGATGCTCTGCTGCGATGCAGAAAATAATCAATCGCCTTATGCTGGTTAACCCGATCGCGTTTGAGCGGCGTCAAGCTTTCCCGTGATGCCGCTTTACATTTTGCCAACATTGGCGATTCACGAAATCTTTCTGTCGATTTGATTTCGTTCCTTTCGTCTCGCCTGTCTCCGATGCAGTGCGCGACTTCATCAAGGCCCTGTTGACATGCATGATTTCCCCTTCCTGAGCCTGGCCATCTGGGCTCCGATCCTGTTCGGCGCGTGCCTGTTGCGCGCCGGTTCCGACCATCATCCACGTCGAACGCGGCTGATCGCGCTCGTCGGCGCGCTGGTGGGGCTTGCGGCCGTCGTTCCGCTGGTCGCCGGTTTCGATGCGCACTCGGCCGCGATGCAGTTCGTCGAGAGCCGCAACTGGCTGGCGGCATTCAATTCCGGATGGCGGGTCGGCATCGACGGCGCGTCGCTGTGGCTCGTCGTGCTGACCGCGTTCACGACGCTCGTGGTGGTCGTGGCGTCGTGGGAGTCGGTCACGGTGCGCGTCGCGCAGTACTACGCGTCGTTCCTGATCCTGTCGGGGCTGATGGTCGGCGTGTTCGTCGCACAGGACGGGCTGCTGTTCTTCATCTTCTTCGAGGCGACGCTGATCCCGCTTTACCTGCTGATCGGCACATGGGGACGCGAGCGCCGCGTGTACGCGGCCGTGAAGTTCTTCTTCATCTCGTTCGCCGGCTCGCTGTTGCTGCTGATGGCGATGCTGTACCTGTACGCGCAGTCGCACACGTTCGACATGGCCGTGTGGCGCACGCTGCAGCTCGGCTTCGCGCCGCAGTTGCTGGTGTTCCTCGGCTTCTTCGCCGCCTTCGCGGTCAAGGTGCCGATGTGGCCGGTCCACACGTGGCTGAGCGACGTCTATACCGACGGCCCGACGGGCGCGGCGCTGATGCTCGCGATGCTCAAGCTCGGCGGCTACGGGTTCCTGCGCTTCGCGCTGCCGGTGACACCCGACGCGAGCCACTTCTTCGCGCCGGCCGTGATCGCGCTGTCGCTGTTCGCGATCGTCTATGCGAGCCTGATCGCGCTCGCCCAGACCGATCTCGGCAAGCTGCTCGCGTATTCGACGGTCGCGCACATGGGGATCGTCACGCTCGGGCTGTTCCTGTTCAACCGGATCGGCGTCGAAGGCGCGATCGTGCAGCTCGTGTCGTACGGCTTCGTCGCGGGCGCGATGCTGTTGTGCGTGAACGTGCTCGTCGACCGCACGAAGCAGCGCGAGATTGCCTCGTACGGCGGCGTCGCGGGCGTGATGCCGCGTTTCGCGACCTTCACGGTGCTGTTCGCGATGGCCAACGTCGGCCTGCCGGGCACGTCGGGCTTCGTCGGCGAGTTCATGGTCATCATGGGCGCGATCCGCTTCAACTTCTGGATCGGCGCGATCGCGGCACTGACGCTGATCCTCAGCGCGTCGTACACGCTGTGGATGCTCAAGCGCGTCGTGTTCGGCAAGGTCGCGAGCCAGCGGATCGCAAAGCTCGCCGACCTGAACCGTCGCGAGATCGTGATGTTCGCGTCGCTCGCACTGGTCGTGCTGGCGGTCGGCATCGATCCGAAGCCGTTCACCGACGCGATCGATCCGACCGTCGGAAGGCTGATCGAAGACGCGAGCCATTCGAAGCTGCCGGCAGGGGACGGCCCTGCGCAGCCGCAGCCGTCGTACATGGCATCGACGCACGGCTGATCGCGGCACGTCGCGAACGGGGCTCATCGCGCGGCGGTGCGGCCGTTGCGTACACATCGATCGCGGTCCGGCGCAGGTAGCGCCGGGCCCGCTTGCGGCTGCGTGAAATTGCCCCGCGACAATGTGTCTCACAACAGATTCTGCAATGATGATTTTCCGCATTAGCTGGTTCTTCATCGCACTCGCGCGACGTATGATTCGGCCACTTTCGTGGATCGAATGCGCATCGGGCATACGCAAACGGATTCAATGACCCTCGGGCGGTGTGATGAAAAGAAGAGCTTCAAAAGGCGGGGTGGCGCTGATGTCGATCGGCGCGGCCCTGAGCCTGTCAGGCTGTAATTTAGATGTACTAAATCCGAAAGGAAGCGTGGGTGCTGCCGAAAAGGCGCTGATCGCGACGTCCACCTGGGCGATGCTGGTCGTCGTCGTGCCGGTGATCCTGCTCACGCTGTGGTTCGCGTGGCGTTACCGCGCATCGAACCGCAATGCCACCTACGCGCCGAACTGGTCGCACTCGACCGCGATCGAGGTCGTGATCTGGACGGTGCCGACGCTGATCATCCTGTTCCTCGGCGTGCTCACGTGGAAGACCACGCACGAGCTCGACCCGTACAAGCCGCTCGAGTCGTCGGTGAAGCCGATCGACGTCGAGGTCGTCGCGCTCGACTGGAAGTGGCTGTTCATCTATCCGGAACTCGGCATCGCGTCGGTGAACCAGCTCGCGATTCCGGTCGGCACGCCGGTGAACTTCCGCATCACGTCGGATTCGGTGATGAACTCGTTCTTCATCCCGCAGCTCGGCGGCCAGGTCTACGCGATGGCCGGCATGCAGACGCGCCTGCACCTGATCGCAGACGAGCCCGGCAACTACGCGGGCACGTCCGCCAACTTCAGCGGCCGCGGCTTCTCCGACATGAAGTTCCGCACGCTCGCCGAGCCGCGCGAACAGTTCGATGCATGGGTGCAGAAGGTGAAGGCCTCGCCCGACCGTCTCGACGCGACCGTGTACGGTACCGTCGCCCAGCCGAGCGAGAAGGCGCCGGTGCGCTACTTCTCGTCGGTCGATCCGCGGCTCTTCCACAACATCATCGCGAAATACAACGATGGCCACGTCCTCGACCTGAAGGACGCCGCCTGCGGCACGAAGGGGTAACGCATGTTCGGCAAACTCACACTTTCGGCGATCCCGTTCGATCAGCCCATCATCATGGGGGCAGGCGCCTTCATGGGGCTGGTCGTGCTGGGCATTCTCGCCGCGCTGACGATCACCGGCCGGTGGAAATGGCTGTGGACGGAATGGCTGACCACGGTCGACCACAAGAGACTCGGCGTGATGTACATCATCGTCGCGCTGATCATGCTGCTGCGTGGCTTCGCCGACGCGATCATGATGCGCATGCAGCTCGCGCTCTCGTACAACGGGCCCGGCTACCTGCCGCCGCACCACTATGACCAGGTCTTCACGGCACACGGCGTGATCATGATCTTCTTCATGGCGATGGTGTTCATGGTCGGCCTGATGAACCTGGTCGTGCCGCTGCAGATCGGCGCGCGCGACGTCGCATTCCCGTTCATCAACTCGCTCTCCTTCTGGATGACGGCCGTCAGTGCGATCCTGATCAACGTATCGCTCGTGATCGGCGAATTCGCGCAGACGGGCTGGCTCGCGTATCCGCCGCTGTCGGAGCTGCAGTTCAGTCCGGGGGTAGGGGTCGATTACTACCTGTGGGCGCTGCAGATATCGGGCGTCGGCACGCTGCTGACCGGCGTGAACTTCTTCGTGACGATCATCAAGATGCGCGCGCCGGGCATGACGCTGATGAAGATGCCGGTGTTCACGTGGACCGCGCTCTGCACGAACGTGCTGATCATGGCGTCGTTCCCGATCCTGACCGCGACGCTCGCGCTGCTCGGCCTCGACCGTTACCTCGGCATGCACTTCTTCACGAACGAAGCCGGCGGCAACGCGATGCTGTACCTGAACCTGATCTGGGCGTGGGGCCATCCGGAGGTGTACATCCTGATCCTGCCGGCGTTCGGGATCTTCTCGGAAGTCATCGCGACGTTCGCGAAGAAGCCGCTGTTCGGCTACAAGACGATGGTGTACGCGACCTGCGCGATCATGGTGCTGTCGTTCCTCGTGTGGCTGCACCACTTCTTCACGATGGGCTCGGGTGCGAACGTGAACGCGTTCTTCGGCATCATGACGATGATCATCGCGATCCCGACCGGCGTGAAGGTGTTCAACTGGCTGTTCACGATGTACCGCGGCCGGATCGAATTCACGACGCCCGTGCTGTGGACGATCGGCTTCATGGTCACGTTCACGATCGGCGGCATGACCGGCGTGATGATGGCGATTCCGGGTGCGGACTTCGTGCTGCACAACAGCCTGTTCCTGATCGCGCACTTCCACAACGTGATCATCGGCGGCGTGCTGTTCGGTTATCTCGCGGGCTTCAACTACTGGTTCCCGAAGGCGTTCGGCTTCAAGCTGAACGAGAAGCTCGGCAAGGCTGCGTTCTGGTTCTGGCAGGTCGGCTTCTACGTCGCGTTCGTGCCGCTCTACGTGCTCGGCTTCATGGGCATGACGCGCCGGCTCAACCACTACGACAACCCGGCCTGGCATCCGTGGCTGCTGGTCGCCGCATTCGGCGCCGTGCTGATCGCGGTCGGCATTGCGTGCCAGTTGCTGCAACTGGTGGTCAGCATCCGCAACCGCAACCTGCCGGCATACCGCGACACGACGGGCGATCCGTGGGGCGGCCGCACGCTGGAGTGGGCGACCTCGTCGCCGCCGGCCGACTACAACTTCGCGGTGATCCCGCAGGTGCGCACGCTCGACGCGTATGCGGACATGAAGGCACGCGGCGAAGGCCGGCCGAACCCGGCGTCGTTCCGCGACATCCACATGCCGTCGAATACCTGCGCGGGCCTCGTGGTGGCGATCTTCAGCCTGGTGCTCGGCTTCGCGCTGGTGTGGCACATCTGGTGGATGGCGATCGGCGGGCTCGTCGGGATCGTCGCGACGCTCGTGATCTACAGCTCGCGCGATAACGACGGTTATTACATCCCTGCGTCGACGGTGCGCAAGACCGAAGACAAGCAGCCGACGCAGCGCGTGGCCGCGCGCGTCGACGACGTGGAACTGGAGGCCAACTGATGTTGCAGAAAACCTTGAGCGCGACCCTGCTCGAGCACGACGACCATCCGCCGTCGCACTCGGTGTTCGGGTTCTGGCTGTACCTGATGACCGACTGCGTGATCTTTGCCGCGCTGTTCGCGACGTTCGCGGTGCTCGGCCAGCAGTATGCGGGCGGGCCGACCGCGAAAGACCTGTTCGACATTCCGGGCGTCGCGGTGGAAACCGCCGCGCTGCTGCTGTCGAGCATCACGTACGGGTTCGCGATGCTCGCCGCGTACAAGCAGCGACGTGGCGCGCTGCTCGCTTGGCTCGCGGTGACGTTCGTGCTCGGCGCGGCGTTTCTCGTGATGGAACTGCGCGAGTTCTCGCACCTGATCGCGGAAGGCGCGGGCCCGCAGCGCAGCGCGTTCCTGTCGGCGTTTTTCACGCTGGTCGGCACGCACGGGCTGCACGTGACGGCCGGGCTGCTGTGGATGATCGTGCTCGCCGGGCAGATCGTGTTTCGCGGCGGCGACCTGACCGATCGCGACCTGCGACGCCTGACGTGCCTGAGCCTCTTCTGGCACTTCCTCGACATCGTGTGGATCTGCGTGTTTTCCTTTGTTTATCTCGCGAGCGTGATCTAAATGGCCCATTCGCATTCGTCTCAACTCGAAGAAGGGCACGGCAGTGTCGGCGGCTATGTCGCCGGCTTCATCCTGTCGGTGCTGCTCACGGCCGCGTCGTTCGGCCTCGTGATGGGCGGCGTGCTGTCGCCGCACGCGTCGCTGATCGCGCTTGCCGTGCTCGCGTTCGTGCAGATCGTCGTGCACCTCGTGTACTTCCTGCACATGAACGGCTCGTCGGGCCAGCGCTGGAACGTGATGGCGTTCAGCTACACGGTGCTGACCGCGGCGATCCTGATCGTCGGCACGCTGTGGGTGATGCACAACGTCAGCATGAACATGATGTCGCGCTGAGCGGCATCGCGGCGCGATGCGTCGACCGGAGAAGCGGCACGAAGGTGCCGCTTTTTTTTCGTCCGCGAGAACGGCGCTGCGGCCCGCGAGGGCGGTATCGGGGGGGCATCGACTGTACGATTCGGCGCGTGTGCACTGCCGGTGCGAACGCCGATAGGCAAAGGCGGAAGGGAGCCTGGGCGCCTCCGTCGGGCCGTCGATTGTTACAAGACGTTAGCGCAAGCTTGCCCTTGCGATGCCGCGCATCAGTTCTTACAAACTTGAAATATGCGGTGGCAACGCTTGCCGTTATAGTCGAATCACACATCAAACAACCCCCAAAGAGGAATCCATGAAGACCTTGCGTATTGCCTCGCTCTTGACCGGTATGACGGCCTTGCTCGTGTCGGGCGCAGCAATGGCGGGAGTCAATGTCGGGATCAATCTCGGCGTTCCGGCACCGGTCCACGTCGCGCCCGCACCTGTGTATGCGCCGCCGCCTCCGCCGCCGGTCGTCTATCAGCCTGCGCCGGTCTATGCGCCGGCACCCGTCTACGCACCGGCGCCCGCTATCGTGATCGGCTGGCATGGCGACCGCTACTGGGACGGCCGTCGCTACTGGGGTCGCGACGAGTGGTACCACCGTCACGGCGGCCGCCCCGGCTGGGATCGCGGTCACGGCCATTGGGACAACGGTCGCCACAACGGCTGGCGTTGATCGGCAGGGCGCACGCGTGATGTGCGCGCAACGTTCGTTGATGAGGAAACCGCCTGCATGGCGGTTTTCTTTTGGCCCGACGGATTGAATGGGTAGAATCGTCCCTCGTTACTACCCTCATTCGACCGACAGGGCCTCTATGACGAAGGGTTCGCCCCGGGCCGCCGCGCGTGTCCGCCGTGCCGTACGGGTTGCCGGCCGCACGGCCGCGGTGTTCGTGTTGCAGGCGGCGCTGGCCGCGACCGCCGCGCACGCGGCCTACGCCATTGCGCAGTACGGCGAGCCGAAGTATCCGCCGGGCTTCAGGCATTTCGACTACGTCAACCCCGACGCGCCGAAGGGCGGCACGCTCGTGCTCGCAAACCCGAACCGGCTGACCTCGTTCGACAAGTTCAACCCGTTTACGATGCGCGGCAATCCCGCGCCGGGCATCGACATGCTGTTCGAGAGCCTCGCGACCGGCAGCTCGGACGAGCCCGCGTCCGCGTACGGGCTGCTCGCCGACGACATCGACATCGCACCGGATCGCCGTTCGGTCACGTTCCACCTGAATCCGCGCGCGCGCTTTTCCAATGGCGACCCGGTCACGGCCAACGACGTCAAGTTCTCGTTCGACACGCTGAAGAGCAAGCTGGCCGCGCCGCAGTTCGGCGCGTATTTCGCGGAAATCACGAAGGCCGTGGTGGTCGATCCTGCCACCGTGCGTTTCGAGTTCCGCAGCGCGAATCGCGAACTGCCGCTGATCGCCGGCGGCGTGCCGGTGTTTTCGCGCAAGTGGGGATTGCGCGCGGACGGCTCGCGCATCCCGTTCGACCAGCTCGCGTTCGAGCAGCCGATCGGCAGCGGCCCGTACCTGATCGAGCGCTACGACAACGGCAGGACGATCACTTACCGGCGCAACCCGGCGTACTGGGGGGCCGACCTGCCGGTGCGGGTGGGCACCAACAACTTCGAACGGATCGTCTACAAGCTGTACGGCGATGGCGTTGCGCGGCTCGAAGCGTTCAAGGCCGGCGAATACGATGTGCTCGTCGAGTACATCGCGCGCAACTGGACGCGCCGCGACGTCGGCAAGCGTTTCGACAGCGGCGAGCTCGTCAAGCGCGAATTCCGCCAGCACAACGGCGCCGGCATGCAGGGCTTCTTCATGAACCTGCGCCGGCCGCTGTTTCGCGACGTGCGCGTGCGCCAGGCGCTCGACCTTGCGTTCGACTTCGAATGGCTGAACCGCCAGCTGTTCTACAGCGCCTACACGCGTCTGGACAGCTACTTCGCCGACACCGACCTGCAGGCGACCGGCACGCCCGGCCCCGGCGAGCTGAAGTTGCTGGAGCCGCTGCGCGCGCAGCTCGATCCGGCCGTGTTCGGGCCGATGGTCACGCAGCCGGACACGAATCCGCCGGGCTCGCTGCGCGCGAACCTGCTGAAGGCGCGCACGCTGCTCGCGCAGGCCGGCTGGACCTATCGCGACGGCGCGCTGCGCAATGCGAAGGGCGAGCCGTTCACGTTCGAGATCCTCGACGATTCGGGTGCCGCGATGGAAGGTGTCGTGACGGCCTATCAGCGCAATCTGGCGAAGCTCGGCATCGATGCACGTTTTCGCACGGCCGATTTCGCGCTGCTGCAAAAGCGCCTCGACGCGTTCGACTACGACATGACGACGATCCGCCTGCCGGGCGTGCAGGTGCCGGGTGCCGAGCAATACTCGCGTTACGCCAGCAAGTTCGCCGACGAGCCGGGCTCCGACAACCTCATCGGGCTGAAGTCGCCGGCCGTCGACACGCTGCTGCACGCGCTCGGCACCGCGCAGTCGCGCGACGAATTGCTCGACGCGACGCACGCGCTCGACCGCGTGCTGATGCATGGCTACTACGCGGTCCCGCAGTGGTACAGCACGACGCACCGGATCGCGTACAAGCGCACGCTTGGCTACCCGCAGACGCTGCCGCTGTACTATTCGGCCGAGGGCTGGGTCGTGTCGACCTGGTGGGCGAAGCCCGATCACTGAGCCACGCCGCCCTACGTCCAACCCCGCCTACCGATCGCGAGTCGACGCCCATGTGGAGCTACATCCTCAAACGCCTGCTGCTGATGATCCCGACGCTCATCGGCGTGCTGACGCTTACGTTCGCGGTGATCCAGTTCGTGCCGGGCGGCCCCGTCGAACAGGCCGTGCAGGAATTGCGCAAGGGCGCGACGGAGCAGGGCGCGGTGCCGTTCGGGATGCGCGCACACACCGGCGTCGACGCACAGCAGCTCGCGCAGCTCAAGGCGCTGTACGGTTTCGACAAACCGCCGCTCGAACGCTACTGGCTGATGCTGAAGCGCTTCGCGCGCTTCGATCTCGGCGACAGCTACTTCCGCCACCAGAGCGTGTGGTCGCTGGTCGTGCAGAAGCTGCCCGTGTCGATCAGCATCGGGCTGTGGACGTTCTTCCTCACGTACCTGATCGCGGTGCCGCTCGGCATCGCGAAGGCCGTGCGCAACGGTTCGCCGTTCGACGTCGCGACGAGCCTCGTCGTCCTCGTCGGTTATGCGATTCCGGGCTTCGTGCTCGGCGTGCTGCTGCTCGTGCTGTTCGGCGGCGGCTCGTTCTGGCAGCTTTTCCCGCTGCGTGGGCTCACGTCGGACAACTTCGCCCAGCTGTCGCTCGTCGGCAAGGTGCTCGACTACCTGTGGCACATCGCGCTGCCGATCACGGCGTCGGTCGTCGGCAGCTTCGCGGTCGTCACGATGCTCACGAAGAATGCGTTTCTCGACCAGATCCGCCGGCAATACGTGCTGACCGCGCGTGCGAAGGGGCTCTCCGAGCGCAGCGTGCTGTGGAAGCACGTGTTCCGCAACGCGATGCTGCCGCTGATCGTCGGTTTCCCGGCCGCGTTCATCGGCGCGTTCTTCACGGGCAGCCTGCTGATCGAGACGCTGTTCTCGCTCGACGGACTCGGGCTGCTGTCGTACGAATCGGTCGTGCGGCGCGACTATCCGGTCGTGCTCGGCACGCTGTACCTGTTCACGCTGATCGGCCTTGCGACCAAGCTGATCTCCGATCTCTGCTATGTGTGGGTCGATCCGCGCATTCAATTCGACACCCTGGAGCGCTGACATGAAACCGTCCGTCTGCATGCCCGGCGTCACCGGGCGAGGTGCGCGATGAACCGGGCCGTCGTGTCGTCCCGCATCGACGCGGCGCGCGCCCGCGTGTCGCCGTCTCCCGCGCGCCGCGTATGGCAGCGCTTCAGGCAGCAGCGCCTCGGCTACTGGAGCTTCGTGATCTTCGTCGTCGCGTTCGCCGCGAGTCTCGCGGCGCCGCTGTGGTCGAACGACAAGCCGCTCGTCGTGCGTTACGACGGCCAGACCTATTTCCCGATGTTCCATGCGTATCCGGAGACGACCTTCGGCGGCGATTTCCCGACGCCGGCCGACTATCTCGATCCGTATGTGCGCAAGCGGCTCGAGGCGCCCGGCAACTTCGTCGTCTACCCGCCGAACCATTACTACTACGACACGCTGAACTATTTCTCGAACGTGCCGAACCCCGCGCCGCCGTCGCGCGCGAACTGGCTCGGCACCGACGCGCAGGGGCGCGACCTGCTCGCCCGGCTCGTGTACGGGTTCCGCGTGTCGGTCGAGTTCGGGCTGATCCTGACCGTGATCGGCACGCTGCTCGGGATCGCCGCGGGCGCCGTGCAGGGCTTCTTCGGCGGCCGCATCGACATCGTCGGGCAGCGCCTGATCGAGATCTGGAGTTCGCTGCCCGAGCTGTACCTGCTGATCATCTTCGCGTCGATCTTCGAGCCGAGTTTCCTGCTGCTGATCGTGCTGCTGTCGCTGTTCGGCTGGATCGGGCTCGCCGATTACGTGCGCGCGGAATTCCTGCGCAACCGCACACAGGACTACGTGCGCGCGGCGCGCGCGATGGGGCTCACGAACTGGCAGATCATCTGGCGCCATGTGCTGCCGAACAGTCTCACGCCGGTGATCACGTTCCTGCCGTTCCGGATGAGCGGCTCGATCCTCGCGCTCACGAGCCTCGATTTCCTCGGGCTCGGCGTGCCGCCGCCGACCCCGAGCCTCGGCGAACTGCTCGCGCAGGGCAAGGGCAACCTCGACGCATGGTGGATCTCGTTGTCGACCTTCGGCGTGCTGGTCACGACGCTGCTGCTGCTGACCTTCATGGGCGACGCGCTGCGCAACGCGCTCGATACGCGGATCGCCGATTCGGTGCGCGCGGCGGGAGGCCAGCGATGAGCGAACCGGTCGTATCGACGCAGCATGAGCCGCTGCTGGCGCTCGAGCATCTGCACGTGCGCTTCGGCGACACGGTCGCGGTGGACGACGTGACGCTCGAGATCGGTCGCGGCGAGCGCGTCGCGCTGGTCGGCGAATCGGGTTCCGGCAAGAGCGTGACCGCGCTGTCGATCCTGCGGCTGCTGCGCGACGCCGACGTGAGCGGCGCGATCCGCTTCGCGGGGCAGGATCTGGCTGGCAAGAGCGAGCGCGAGATGCGCGGGCTGCGCGGCTCGGACATCGCGATGATCTTCCAGGAACCGATGACGGCGCTCAACCCGCTGTATACGATCGGCGTGCAGATCGGCGAGACGATCGTGCTGCACGACGGCGTATCGGCGGTCGAGGCGCGCAAGCGTGCGATCGCTCTGCTTGCGCGCACGGGCATCGCGGAGCCGGAGAAGCGTGTCGACAGCTATCCGCACCAGTTGTCGGGCGGCCAGCGGCAGCGCGCGATGATCGCGATGGCGCTCGCCTGCCGGCCGCGCCTGCTGCTGGCCGACGAGCCGACCACCGCGCTCGACGTGACGATCCGCGCGCAGATCGTCGACCTGCTGCTGGAACTGCAGCGCGAGGAAGCGGAAAAGCGCGGGATGGCGATCCTGCTGATCACGCACGACCTGAATCTCGTGCGGCACTTCGCGGACCGCGTCGCGGTGATGGAGCACGGCCGGCTCGTCGAGAGCGGGCCGGTCGAGCGGATCTTCGCGGAACCCGAGCATCCGTATACGCAGCGGCTGCTGAACAGCCGTCCGCAACGCGCGGTCGCGCCGGTGATGCCGATCGCGCCCGTCGTGCTCGACGCCCGCCACGTGAGCGTGCAGTTCGCGCGCAAGCGGCCGGGCATCGCGGGCTGGTTCGGCTCGGTACCCGTGACGGCTGTCGCGGATGTGTCGGTGTCGGTGCGGCAGGGCGAGACGCTCGGCATCGTCGGTGAATCGGGATCCGGGAAGTCGACGCTCGCGATGGCGCTGCTCGGCCTGCAAAAGACGGCCGGCGGCACGATCGAATTCCAGGGGCGCGCGCTGTCGACCTATCGCGGCCGCGAACAGACCGCACTGCGCTCGAACATGCAGGTGGTCTTTCAGGATCCGTTCAGTTCGCTTTCTCCGCGTCACACGATCGAGCGGATCGTCGGCGAGGGGCTCGAACTGCATCGCCCGGACATGACGCCCGATGCGCGTCGCGCGAAGTCGCTCGCGGTACTGCGCGAAGTCGGCCTCGACCGCACGGTGCTGCACCGTTATCCGCACGAATTCTCGGGCGGGCAGCGCCAGCGGATCGCGATCGCGCGCGCGCTGGTGCTGGAACCGCGCATCCTGATCCTCGACGAGCCGACGTCCGCGCTCGACGTGTCGATCCAGCAGCAGGTGCTCAAGCTGCTCGCGAATTTGCAACAGAAATACAACCTCGGCTATGTATTCATCAGCCATGACCTGGAGGTGATCGGGGCGATGGCGCATCGCGTCGCGGTGATGCAGGGCGGGGCCGTCGTCGAGTCGGGAGAGGTGGCCGACATCTTCACCAGGCCGTCACATCCTTACACACAAAAGCTGTTGAAAGCGGTCTGGAAAGCGTGATAGGCCGCCAATGGTCTGATCATCTCGATTGTATTTATTAATTTGTTTTGACAAACGATTACGCGCTGGCTAGTATCGACCGAAATTTTCCGCCAATCAGCTGATTTTTAAGCAAATTCCATCGACCAATGCAGCATCGATCCCTGACCCAGGCATGCGCGCGCACCATCGCCGGGCTATTCATCGGCGCCCTGTTCGCAGCAGCACCCGGCGCGTTCGCCGACGAAGTCAGCAGTTTTAACCAGAATGTCACAAATTCGACGCAGAACGCGTCGAATTCCTCCCTCCAGCAGACCAACGCGCAGCCGTCGGGCGGCGGCGCGAAGTCGTTCCTCGCCGGCATGGCCGGCAAGGCGGGCGACGTGGTCGTCGGCGCGCTGAACATGATCGGTGTGCGCTATCGCTGGGGCGGCAACTCGCCGGATTCGGGCCTCGACTGCAGCGGCTTCGTGCGCTACGTGTTCCAGGACACCCTCGGCATGTCGCTGCCGCGTCGTGCGGAAGAGATGAGCCGCGTCGGCGAGAAGGTGAGCATGAGCAACCTCAAGCCGGGCGATCTCGTGTTCTTCAACACGATGCGCCGCACGTTCTCGCACGTCGGCATCTATATCGGCGACAACAAGTTCGTGCACTCGCCGTCGACGGGCAGCACCATCCGCGTCGACGATCTCGATAGCGGCTACTGGGAAAAGCGTTTCACCGGCGCGCGCCGGCTTGAGTCGGAGTTCCCGATGAAGCCGGAAGATCTGCGTCAACGCGTGCGCGCGACGATTGGCGACGATTCGGCGAACGGCAACAACTGACGTTCGACGGCCAGTCCGGCCGGATCGAAAAAACCCTGTCACCGAAAGGCGGCAGGGTTTTTTGTTTTGGGGCGGTGCAAACGGTGAGACGGTCGCGCCGTCGTTTGAGGGCCGGCGGCGCGCGCCGGCCTGCTCATCGCGTGCTTACGCGGCGGCCACGCCGCGCGCTGCCGCGAGCTTGCGCTGCAGTTCCGGCATGATGCGCGCGACGGCTTCCTCGCCTGCAAGAATGGCCGCGTTGCGCTGGTTGAAGTCGCTGCCGCCCATGGCCGCGAGGTTCGGGCGGATCACGACGTCGGCGTACTTGTCGAGCTCGTAGGTCTTGATCGTCTGGCCCATGATCGTGAAGGTCTGCAGCAGCATCTCGATCGGGTTGTTGGTTGCCGCGCCGTCCGGCCGGGCCGAGATGTCGACCGCGATCACGAAGCTCGCGCCCATCTTGCGCGCGTACGACGCCGGCACGGGGCTCACGAGGCCGCCGTCGACATATTCGCGGTTGCCGATCTTCACCGGTTCGAACACCGACGGCACGCTGCATGATGCACGCACCGCGAGCCCCGTGTTGCCCTGCTGGAACAGGATCGGCTGACCGCTCTGCAGATCGGTCGCGACAATACCGAGCGGCTTAGCCATCTTCTCGATCGGCCGGTTGTTGAGCGTCTTGTTCAGGAAGTTCTGCAGTGCCACGCCTTGCAGCAGCCCGCGCGAACGGAACGGCAGCGCCCAGTCGCTGATCGCTGCCTGATCCATGTCGAGCGCGATCTTGTTGATCTGCAGTGCGCTCATGCCCGACGCATACAGTGCGCCGACCACCGAGCCCGCGCTCGTGCCCGCGACGATTTCGACCGGGATGCCGCGCGCCTCGAGCGCCTTCAGCACGCCGATGTGCGAGAAGCCGCGCGCGGCGCCGCCACCGAGCGCGATGCCGATCTTCACCGGCTTCTCGCGCGGCTGCGTGGCGCCGGAGGCATTGTCCGAACGGGATTTGTCGCCGAACGACGTGCAGGCGGCGAGGCTGGCGGACGCGGCGGCGATCGTGAAGTGGCGGCGCGACAGGCGAGGGGACGACATCGAATGGTTCTCCGGCGGCTTGGCGGCGGGTTACACGGCCCGCGGCGGCGATAGGTTCCGAGCGGCCGCGCGGCAGGTTCCGTGCGGCCGGTGCCGCGCCGGCTGGCGGCCGCGGCGCGCACATCATAAAGCAAGCGGCGCGCTTGGCGCGATGTCCGGCGCGAGTATAATTCCGGCTTCTTTCCCGTTCCGGGCGCGGCCGGCCCCGTTGCTGTCCGGGCTGCCGCCGTCGATCCCGCGTCGAATCATTCATGCGCCCCAGGCGTTCGAGTTACCGTTTATGACCCGTCCTGTCCGTACCCGCTTCGCGCCGAGTCCCACCGGCTTCATCCACCTCGGCAACATCCGCTCCGCGCTCTATCCGTGGGCGTTCGCCCGCAAGATGAAGGGCACGTTCGTGCTGCGCATCGAGGACACCGACGTCGAACGCTCGTCGCAGGAAGCGGTCGACGCGATCCTCGAAGGGATGCAATGGCTCGGCCTGGATTTCGACGAAGGCCCGATCTACCAGATGCAGCGGATGGACCGCTATCGCGAGGTGCTCGCGCAGATGCTGGAGAAGGGGCTTGCATACCCGTGCTACATGTCGGCCGAGGAACTCGACGCGCTGCGCGAACGCCAGCGCGAGGCCGGCCTGAAGCCGCGCTACGACGGCACGTGGCGTCCGGAGCCCGGCAAGGTGCTGCCGGAGCCGCCGGCCGGCGTAAAGCCGGTGCTGCGTTTCCGCAATCCGCTGACGGGCACGGTCGTGTGGGATGACGCGGTGAAGGGGCGCGTCGAGATTTCGAACGAGGAACTCGACGACCTCGTGATCGCGCGTCCGGACGGCACGCCGATCTACAACTTCTGCGTGGTGGTGGACGACATGGACATGGGCATCACGCACGTGATCCGTGGCGACGACCACGTGAACAACACGCCGCGCCAGATCAACATCCTGAATGCGCTCGGCGGCGAGGCGCCGGTCTACGCGCACCTGCCGACCGTGCTGAACGAGCAGGGCGAGAAGATGAGCAAGCGGCATGGCGCGATGAGCGTGATGGCGTATCGCGACGCGGGTTTCCTGCCCGAAGCGGTTGTCAACTATCTCGCGCGCCTCGGCTGGTCGCACGGCGATGCCGAGATCTTCTCGCGCGAGCAGTTCGTCGAATGGTTCGATCTCGAGCATCTCGGCAAGTCGCCCGCGCAGTACGACCACAGCAAGCTGAGCTGGCTGAACGCGCATTACATCAAGGAAGCGGACAACGCGCGCCTCGCCGAGCTGGCCAAACCGTTCCTCGCTGCACTCGGCGTCGACGATGCGGCGATCGCCACGGGCCCGGCGCTCGATGCCGTGGTCGGGCTGATGAAGGATCGCGCGACGACGGTCAAGGAGATCGCGGAAGGCGCTGCGATGTTCTACCGTGTGCCGGCACCGGATGCCGATGCGCTTGCGCAGCACGTGACCGATGCGGTGCGTCCGGCGCTGGCCGATCTCGTCGCTGCGCTGAAGGCGGCCGACTGGACGAAGGAGGCCGTATCCGCCGCGCTGAAGGCGACGCTCGGCACGCACAAGCTGAAGATGCCGCAACTCGCGATGCCGGTACGCCTGCTGGTGGCGGGGACGACGCATACGCCGTCGATCGACGCGGTGCTCGTCCTGTTCGGTCGCGATGTCGTGGTGTCGCGCATCGAGGCCGCGCTGGCCTGAGATTCGGGGGCGAGCGAAGCTGCCCGTGCGTGACATCGCGGCAGCTTCGCAAAAAATTTCGCTCCAATCGCAAAAAGGGTATTTACAAGTTCAAAGTAGCTCCATATAATCTCACTTCTGTTCTGCAAGGGGGTATAGCTCAGCTGGGAGAGCGCTTGCATGGCATGCAAGAGGTCAGCGGTTCGATCCCGCTTACCTCCACCATCAGAACAAGCTGGATTGATTTGCGAAGCAGCAGTGGTAGTAATAAATGCTTCACAAAATGATTCAAAGCAGTTAGAATTTCGGCCTTCGCTGTTGATTGAAAAGTGAATAGCGAAAGTCAGACAGATCTGAAAAGATTTTGTCCCCTTCGTCTAGAGGCCTAGGACATCACCCTTTCACGGTGAGTACAGGGGTTCGAATCCCCTAGGGGACGCCAGGATTCAGCGGCGTTTCGTAGGAGTGTCGCAAGGCTCGCAGGAACGTAACCGACGTCCTGCGGGTTGGGTAAGAAAGCTGGAGCGGTAGTTCAGTCGGTTAGAATACCGGCCTGTCACGCCGGGGGTCGCGGGTTCGAGTCCCGTCCGCTCCGCCAGAACGAAGCCCGTTCAAGACGTTTTTGAGCGGGCTTTTGTATTAAAGATGTAAGCAGTACGTTGTCCCCTTCGTCTAGAGGCCTAGGACATCACCCTTTCACGGTGAGTACAGGGGTTCGAATCCCCTAGGGGACGCCAGGATTCAGCGGCGTTTCGTAGAAGTGCCGCATCGCTTGCAGGAGCGTGACAAGATCCTGCGGGCGAGGGTAAGGAAAGCTGGAGCGGTAGTTCAGTTGGTTAGAATACCGGCCTGTCACGCCGGGGGTCGCGGGTTCGAGCCCCGTCCGCTCCGCCAGAACGAAGCCCGTTCAAAGAACGTTTTTTGAACGGGCTTTTGCATTAAGGATGTAAGCAGTACGTTGTCCCCTTCGTCTAGAGGCCTAGGACATCACCCTTTCACGGTGAGTACAGGGGTTCGAATCCCCTAGGGGACGCCAGATTTCGGCGTCGTTCGAACAAACGATGCGCCGGCAGGAAGCAACCGACGCCTGCCAGGCAAGCAGCAAGACTGGAGCGGTAGTTCAGTCGGTTAGAATACCGGCCTGTCACGCCGGGGGTCGCGGGTTCGAGTCCCGTCCGCTCCGCCAAAAATGAAGAAGCCCGCCTCGTGCGGGCTTTTTTATTTGCGTTTCCGGTTGCGCCCGCCGGCGGGACATAACCACCGGTCATCACGCGTCGAGCCGCTACGAGAAATCCGCGATTGCATCCGCACGCGACTGCGCTATCGTGGCGGGATGCGTTCTTGACCCCTGCGCGATGCTCGATCCGACCGACCTGCGACTCCTGTATCAGCTCCGGCCTGCAGAGGCCGGCGATTTTCCCTTTGCCGAAGCGCTGACGCACGGCAACATGGGCGGCTATTACAAGCGCCATGGGCTCGTGTGGCGCAGCGACCTGTTCTACGCGAGCTGGCGCGAATCCGAGAACTTCATCCTCGAGGCCGACGGCGAGCGCATCGGCGTGCTGCGCGTGACCGAGGAGGGCGACTCGCTGCACATCCGCGACGTACAGATCGCGGCCGGTCATCGCGGGCAGGGCGCCGGCACCTACATGCTCGACATGTCGCACCGCTGGGCGCGTGCGCGCGGGCTGCACGAACTTCAATTGCGCGTGTTCGTCGACAATCCTGCCGCGCGTCTTTATTTGCGCATGGGCTATCAGGTTGCCGGGTCGCGGCTCGCGCAACTTGGCTCGATCCGCCACATGGTGCGGCCGGTCTGACGCGCTGACGACTCCGAATGACGCGTTCAGCGGACAGCGCCGATGGCGTCGTCGTCCGGGGTTTCGTCGTCCGCGAGGCTGCCTTCCGGGCCGCGGTGTTCGTAGCCGCGCAGCATGAATGCGCGGGGGCTTTCGCCGAATGCACGCCGGAACATCGCCGAAAAGGCGCTCTGGCTCTGGTAGCCGAGCTCGCGCGCGATATGCGACAGCGGGCGCCCCTGGTTCAGCAGCGGAATGGCCCGTGCCAGCAGTGCCTGCTGACGCCACTGCGAAAAACTCACGCCCAGTTCCTGCTTGAAGAGCCGCGAAATCGTGCGCGTGCTCGCGCCGACCTCGCTTGCCCAGTGCTCGAGCGACTCCGCATGCGCCGGATGCGCGAGTACCGATTCGCACAGCATGCGCAGCCGTTTTTCGTCGGGCATCGGCACCGCGAGCGGCAGCGGTTCGGCGCGACTCAGCTCGTCGAGCACGAGCCCGCACAGCAGGCGCTCGCGCGCGGTGCTCAGGTCGCGCGCGTCGAGCGCGACGATCAGTTCGCGCAGGAGCCCCGTCACTTCGACGACGCGGCACGCGTCAAGCCCTTCCGGCACGATCGACTCGTCGATGTACAGCGTGCGCAAGAACGCCTCTTCGACGATCACGACTTCGTGCGTCACGTGCGGCGGTACCCAGATCGCACGGGACGGCGGCACCATCCATGTCGTGCCGGTCGTCGCGACGCGCAGCACGCCGCGCGATGCGTACGCGAGCTGTGCCCATGCATGCGTATGCAGCGGGATGCGGCGTCCGGCGTCGAGCTGCCGTGCGCGCACGCGCATCGGATGGACGGCGGTCGGCGCGAATTCGGGCGGAATGTCGATGACGTACAGGTTCGGTACGTCGGCTTGGGCGGGCGGATTCATGGACGATTCGGGCAACGCTGCGGCGATGCCGTTATTGTAGAAGGCGCCGCGAAAGCGCATGCGACGGTTTGTCGGGCGATCATGCCGCGCTCAAATGAACTTTGTGTGGGAGCGCCGGAGATTTCAGGGCCGCCCGGAACCAGACGCGCTTGCGGGCCCGAACCATCGGGCCGGTATCGTGGTCTATCGATGCGCGGGGGATTGCGCAAGAATTGCGCACGGATCGCGCATGAACACGGCAACACACGAATCAAAGAGGAGAACCACGATGCGTTACGTATTCGTCTACGGCACCTTGAGAAACGGGGAGGCCAACGACATCGGCCACGCAGCCGCCAGGCACGGAATTGCCGCGCCGACGCTGCTCGGCGCCGCCGCGCTGCCGGGAGAACTGTACGATTTCGGCACTTATCCGGGGATGGTTGCCGGGTCGGCCGGCAAGTCGCTGGTCTGGGGCGACGTCTACGAAGTCGACGACCGGCTCGTTCCCGTGCTCGACGAGATCGAGCGCGTCTATCCGGGTGTCGACACGCTGTTCAAGCCGGAAGACGTGACCGTCGAACTCGGCGGCCGGCAGTACGCGTGCCTTTACTATCCGGTCGCCGCGCACGCGGCCGCCGGGCGTCCGCGCATTGCGTCGGGCGACTGGGTTCAGCACCGGCGCGAGCGGGAAGCCGTCTGACCGGTCGCGCGGCAGCCGCTTCAGCCGCAAAGGAAAAAGCGCCCCGAGGGGCGCTTTCGTTTGTGCCGTCATTCGCGTGCGACCGGCGCCGACGCAGGGGCGGCCCCGATCGGGACGGGCGGCTTCGTCAGATTTCCTCGTACAGCGGCAGCGTCAGGAATTCGGTGAAGCCTTCCGACGTCGACATCTGCTCGAAGATCGCGGCGGCGCGCTCGTACGGCTGCGTGTTGCCGCCGACCGAACGCTTCACGTTGTCGAGCTCGGCCTTCGAGAATTCCCGCACGAGTTCGGCCGTGACCTTGCGGCCGTCGTCGAGCACGCCCTTCGGCGAGCGGATCCATTGCCACACCTGCGAACGGGAAATCTCGGCCGTGGCCGCATCTTCCATCAGGTTGTGGATCGGTACGCAGCCGTTGCCGTCGAGCCAGGCGCCGAGGTAATGGATGCCGACGTTGATGTTGTTGCGCAGGCCGGCTTCGGTGATCGGCGCTTCGGGCTGGAAGTCGAGCAGGTTCCTGCCTTCGACCTGCACGTCGTCGCGCTGCTTCGCGATCTGGTTCGGCTTGTCGCCGAGCACCTTGACGAACTCTTCCATCGCGATCGGCACGAGGCCCGGGTGCGCGACCCAGCCGCCGTCGTAGCCGTCGGTCGCGTCGCGCTGCTTGTCCGAACGCACGCCGCCCATGGCCTTGTCGTTCGCTTCCGGATCGTTCTTGATCGGGATCAGCGCGCTCATCCCGCCGATCGCCGGCGCGTTGCGCTTGTGGCAGGTCTTCAGCAGCAGCAGCGCGTACGCGCGCATGAACGGCACTGTCATCGTGATCTTCGAACGCTCGGCCAGGCAGAAGTCGCGGTCGTTCTTGAACTTCTTGATCGCCGAGAAGATGTAGTCCCAGCGGCCCGCGTTCAGGCCCGAGCTGTGTTCGCGCAGTTCGTACAGGATCTCGTCCATCTCGAACGCGGCGAGGATCGTCTCGATCAGCACGGTCGCGCGGATCGTGCCGCGCGGCACGCCGACGGCTTCCTGCGCCGCGACGAAGATGTCGTTCCACAGCCGTGCCTCGAGATGGCTTTCCATCTTCGGCAGGTAGAAGTACGGGCCCGAGCCACGCGCAAGCAGTTCCTTCGCGTTGTGGAACAGGAACAGCGCGAAATCGAAGATGCCGCCGGACACGCGCTGGCCGTCGACCGTCACGTGCTTCTCGTCGAGGTGCCAGCCGCGCGGACGCACGATCAGCGTCGCGACCTTGTCGTTCAACTGGTAGGACTTGCCGTTCTGCTCGAGCGAGATCGTCCGGCGCACCGCGTCCTTCAGGTTGATCTGGCCGTCGATCTGGTTCGTCCAGCTCGGTGCGTTCGAATCCTCGAAGTCCGTCATGTACGAATCGGCGCCCGAGTTCAGCGCGTTGATGATCATCTTGCGCTCGACGGGGCCCGTGATCTCGACGCGGCGGCATTGCAGGTCGGCCGGCAGCGGCGCGACCTTCCAGTCGCCTTCGCGGATCGCCTTCGTCTCGGCCAGGAAGTCGGGGCGCTCGCCCGCGTCCAGGCGTTTCGTGCGCTCGACGCGCGCCTGCAGCAGCGCCTGGCGGCGCGGTTCGAACGTGCGGTGCAGCGCCGCGACGAGTGCGAGTGCTTCGGGCGTCAGGATTGCTTCGTAACCCGGCTTGATTTCGCCGGTGATCGCCATGCCTTGCGGCAGCGTGATCGGGGTGCTCATGAGTCTCATCTCCTTGGTCGGTCAGTTGCGGTTTCGGTAAAGGGGGAAGGCGGCAGCTGCAAACGTCATGCACCCGGGCCGGGGCGCGTGCGGTTTGCGGGTCTGCCGGACGGAGCCGGGGTGGCGAGGAATGCGAGCAGGTCGGCCATGCCGGTGCCCGTACCGTCCGGCGGCGCGCCGAGTTCCTCGGCGGGCGCGCCCGTGCGGTTGAGCCAGAACGTGGTGTAGCCGAACCAGACGGCGCCGGCGACGTCCCACGCGTTCGACGACACGAACACGATGCCGCGCCGGTTCGGTCCGAACGCGGCGGTGCCGAGCGCATAGGCCGCCGGACTCGGCTTGTATGCGCGCACGGTGTCGGCCGACAGCACGCGATCGAACAGCCCGGACATGCCGGCGCTCTTGATCGCGATGTCGAGCATCTGCGGCGTGCCGTTCGACAGGATCGCGAGCGGCGGGCGCGGGTCGAGCGCGCGCAGCTTGCGCAGCGCGGGTACCGTATCGGGATAGGTGGACAGGCACGCGTATTCGTCCATCAGTCGCTTCTCGGCCGCGCTGTTCAGCGCGAGCCCGAGCCGGCGCGCGGCGAACCGCAGCGCATCGAGCGTGATGTCCCGGAACGGGCGATAGCGGGCGCCGGCCGGATCCGCGAGCGTGCGCAGCTGCGAGTATTCGATTTGCTTGCGTCGCCACAGCTGCGACAACCGTTCCCCGTGACCCGGAAACATCTGCTCCGCCGCGGCCAGCACCGCACGCACGTCGAACAACGTGCCGAATGCGTCGAAGAGGATTGCGTCGGGAGAGGAGAGTGTCGTTGTGGCCGACATAGCCTTGCGCTCCGGTTTCAGAGGTCAGGTAAATTCTATTCGTGATCGTATGCGCTAAAAAAGACGCTATTCATCACTTGATCTTTTACTTTCATATACCTAATCTTGAGCCGTTTAAGCTATTTGAAGGGCGGCGGCACCGCCCCGGCGAGTCATGGACCGGTTCAAGCAGATCGAAACGTTCGCTGCGGTCGCGGCGAAGGGCAGCCTGTCGGCGGCCGCGCATGCGGAAGGCGTCGCCCCGGCGATCATCGGCCGACGCCTCGACGCGCTCGAGGAGCGGCTCGGCGTCAAGCTGCTGGTGCGCACGACGCGCAAGCTCACGCTGACGTTCGAGGGCTCGGCGTTTCTCGAGGATTGCCAGCGGATCATCAACGACATGCAGAACGCCGAGGCGAGCGTGTCCGCCGGCGGCGTCAAGGCGAGCGGCCACCTGCGTATTTCCGCGCCGGCCGGCTTCGGCCGGCGGCACGTCGCGCCGCTCGTGCCCGAATTCAGCGTCGGGCATCCCGACGTATCCGTCACGCTCGACCTGTCCGACCGCATGGTCGACCTCGTCAACGAGGGGTTCGATTGCGCGGTGCGGCTCGGCGAGCTGCCCGACTCGTCGCTCGTGTCGCTGAAGCTCGGCGAGAACCGCCGCGTGTGCGTCGCGGCTCCCGCGTATCTCGTACGGCGCGGCACGCCCGCGACGCTCGCGGAACTGGCGCGGCACAACTGCCTCGCGCTCGCGGCAAACGCGAACCAGCAGCGCGGCTGGGCGTTCCAGGAGGACGGCAAGGTCGTGTCGATCCGCGTGAACGGCACGATGGAGTGCTCGGACGGCGCGGTGCTGCACGAGTGGTGCCTCGCCGGACATGGCCTGGCGTGGCGCTCGTGGTGGGAGGTCGGCGAGGACATCGCGGCCGGCCGGCTGGTCAGCGTGCTCGACGCATTTGCCGCCCCGCCGATCGGCATCCACGCGGTGTTCCCGCAACGCCGGCACCTGCCGCTGCGTGTGCGGCTGTTTCTCGACTACTTGAAGCACACTTACGAGCGGCCCGGATATTGGGGCGAGTAGCAGCGGGAGCCGGTCGCGTTCGCCCGCGTGTTTCCGATATGAGGGCGAACCCGCTGCCGGGGCCGGTTGGACGGTTTCGCGCACTACACTCGTAGGAGGCATGTCCGACGCGCCACGGCCGCCCCGGATGGGATCGCGGCTTGCGGCGTGTACTTGACGAAGGAGGGCGCGATGTTCCGGCACATCCTCGTTCCAACCGACGGTTCCGAACTGTCGCAGAAGGCGATCGACGGCGCGATCGACCTGGCCCGGGCGGTCGGTGCGCGCGTCACGGCGTACGCGTGCCTGCCGCAGTATCCGTACTCGCCGTTTTCCGAAGTGATCATCGAGCCGCCCGCCGATTTCCGGGCGCGCAGCGAGCGCGAGGCGCGCACGCATCTCGACGAGGTCGAATCGGCCGCGAAGGCGGCCGGCGTCGACTGCGACACCTGGACGAGCGTCCATCCGTCGCCGTATCTCGGCATCATCGAGGCGGCAGAACACGGCGGTTGCGACGTGATCTTCATGGCGTCCCACGGACGCCGCGGGCTCGGCAGCTTGCTGATCGGCAGCGAGACGCAGCGCGTGCTGACCCATACGAAAATTCCGGTGATCGTCTATCGGTAGGGCGGTGCCCTGGAAAAAGGGCGCGCCGGACGAAGCCGGCGCGCGTCGTTGCTGGCGGCATGCAGGCCGCGCGGCCGGTCGCGCGATCGGTATCGCGCGCCTGCCGTCTCCTCCCTGATTCTTGTTCGGTGGCCGATACCGCACCGTCGCGAGACGGGGCGGGCATCGGCATGACACGCCTGGCGCGTGTTACGCGACCTTCTTGCCGTCGAAGAACTGCTCGTCCTCGGTCGAGCCGTGCAGTGCGGTCGTCGACGCTTCGCGTTCGACCGTCTGCGTCACGGCGTCGAAGTAGCCGGTGCCGACTTCGCGCTGGTGCTTGACGGCCGTGAAGCCCTTGTCCGCGGCCGCGAACTCGGCCTGCTGCAGTTCGACGAAGGCGCTCATCTGCGTGCGGGCATAGCCGTGCGCGAGGTTGAACATCGAGTAGTTCAGCGCATGGAAGCCGGCCAGCGTGATGAACTGGAACTTGTAGCCCATCGCGCCGAGCTCCTTCTGGAACTTCGCGATCGTCGCGTCGTCGAGGTTCTTCTTCCAGTTGAACGACGGCGAGCAGTTGTACGACAGCAGCTTGCCCGGGAACTGCTTGTGGATCGCTTCCGCGAACTTCTTCGCGTACTCGAGATCCGGCTTGCCGGTTTCGCACCAGACCAGGTCGGCGTACGGCGCATAGGCAAGACCGCGCGAGATCGCCTGCCCGATGCCCGGCTTCGTGCGGAAGAAGCCTTCCACCGTGCGCTCGCCCGTGAGGAACGGCTTGTCGTTGTCGTCGACGTCGGACGTGATCAGGTCGGCGGCTTCCGCGTCGGTGCGGGCGACCAGCACGGTCGGCGTGCCCATCACGTCGGCCGCGAGACGCGCTGCCGACAGCTTCGCGACGGCTTCGCGGGTCGGCACGAGCACCTTGCCACCCATGTGGCCGCACTTCTTCACCGACGCGAGCTGGTCCTCGAAGTGGACGCCCGATGCGCCGGCTTCGATCATCGCCTTCATCAGCTCGAACGCGTTCAGCACGCCGCCGAAACCGGCTTCCGCGTCGGCGACGATCGGTGCGAAGAAATCGACATAACCTTCGTCGCCCGGATTCTTGCCCTCCGACCACTGGATCTGGTCGGCGCGCGTCAGCGTGTTGTTGATGCGCTTCACGACGAGCGGCACCGAGTTTGCCGGGTACAGCGACTGGTCCGGGTACATTTCGCCCGCGACGTTCGCGTCGCCGGCCACTTGCCAGCCGGACAGGTAGATGGCCTTCAGGCCGGCCTTCACCTGCTGCATCGCCTGGTTGCCGGTCAGCGCGCCGAGTGCGTTGACGAACGGCTCGTTGTTGACGAGGCTCCACAGCTTTTCCGCGCCGCGCTTGGCGAGCGTGTGCTCGATCGGAACCGAACCGCGCAGGCGGACCACGTCCTCAGCCGAATAGCTGCGCTTGATGCCTTTCCAGCGCGGATCGGTTTCCCATTGCTTTTGCAGTTCCTGTGCCTGTTGCTGACGCGACATGATGAGCTCCTTGATGCGGTGCGATGCCTGATGGGTTGAATCTGACGGTGGTGAGGCTGTTCTCGAAGCCGGGGGCGTTGTGTTCCGGTTCGTGAGGTCTTGTATAAGAGTCTAGGCAAATCGACCGAGGCGGGACAGGGGGCTTTGTGGGGCGGCAGTCAAATTTTTAGTTGTTTTGAATCAGTGACTTGAAGTTGTAATTTCGAGATAAGAAACGCCTTTTCCCATCCCGCAATCAGTCGAGTTGTGCCACGCAACATGATTTTTTACGACACAAAAAAATTTTCCGCATCGTGAAATTCGGGGCGGGGCGAAAAAAAACCGGCGCAGATGCGCCGGTTGGCTGAATGGGCAGTGCCATCCGTGGGGCGGCCGGTGTGGCCGCCCGTGCGTGCTTACGACGCGGAGTTGCTGCGACGCGGGCCGCCGCTGCGTTGGCCGTCGCGGCGCGGGCCGCCGTCACGGCTGCCGCCCGGCTTGCCGCTCCAGCCGCCGCCATTGCCGCCGCCGTAGCTGCGGCCGTTGCCGCCATGACCGCCGCCCGGCTTGCCGCCGAAACGTCGACCGCCGCCGTTACCGCCGCCCGGACGGCCGCGGCCGCCGGTGCCGCCGTTGCGCGGGGGTGCCTTGCGCGGCTCGAAACCTTCGATCACGTTGACCGGCAGCGGCGAGCGCACGAAGCGTTCGATGCGCTTGAGCGCGCCCTGTTCGGCGTGGTGCACGAGGCTCACCGCGGTGCCCGACCGGCCCGCACGGCCCGTACGGCCGATACGGTGCACGTAGTCTTCCGCGAACTTCGGCAGGTCGTAGTTGAACACGTGCGTGATGCCCGGGATGTCGATGCCGCGCGCCGCGACGTCGGTCGCGACCAGCACGCGCACACGGCGCTCGCGCAGCGCACGGATCGTGCGGTTACGCGCGCCCTGCGGCAGGTCGCCGTGCAGCGCGGCCGATTCGAAGCCTGCGTCGGCGAGACGGCCGGCGAGCTGGTCGGCGTCGATCTTCGTCGCCGTGAAGATGATCGCCTGGTCGAGCGCGTCGTCGCGCAGCAGGTGATCGAGCAGGCGATCCTTGTGATCGCGGTCGTCTACGTAGTGGACGGTCTGCGCGATGTTCGCGCGCGACTCGAGGCGCTGCTGGATCTCGATACGCTCCGGATCCTTCAGCAGGCGGCTCGTCAGCGAACCGATCTTGCCGTCGAGCGTGGCCGAGAACAGCATCGTCTGGCGCGTCGCGGGCGTCGCGGCGACGATCGTTTCGATGTCGTCGATGAAGCCCATGTCGAGCATGCGGTCGGCTTCGTCGAGCACGAGCATCTTCAGCTCGGACAGGTCGATACGGCCGCGTTCGAGGTGATCGAGCAGACGGCCCGGCGTGGCGACCAGGATTTCGGGGTTCTTCGCGAGCAGCATCAGCTGCTGGCCGTAGGCGACGCCGCCGAGGATGCTGACCGTGCGCAGACGCTTCAGGTGCTTGCCGTAGGTCGACGCGGCGGTGGTGACCTGCATCGCGAGTTCGCGGGTCGGCGTCAGCACGAGCAGGCCCGGGCGCGCGACGGGTTGCGGGCGGCGCGCACGGCGGTCGCCCTGGTTCGGTTCACGCGGCGCGCGCGGTTGCTGCGCCTGTGCCTTCTGGAGCTGCGCGAAACGTTCGATCGCGGGCAGCATGAATGCAGCGGTCTTGCCCGAACCGGTCGGGCTCGAGACCAGCAGGTCACGGCCGGCGATGCCGGCCGGAATCGCGCGCTGCTGGACCGGCGTCGGCTTCACATAGCCGGCGGCCTGCAGCGCGGAGACGATCTCCGGCGACAACCCGAGCGACGCGAAGCTCGGCTCGTCCGACGCCGGTTCGACCGCGGCCGGTGCGGCGGCGTCGTCGAGACCGAGCGCCTGGTCGGCGATCGCGTTGAGCGGGCTGGAGTTGATGCTCGAAGTCATAACAATCCTTGAAACACAGTGGGTGAAACGTCGGCGCCAATCGCGCATACCCAAGTCGTCGGATTCAGCGAGCAAATCGGGAAACGGGTGCAATCCGCCGAACCGTCGGCGGATGAGGCATTAGAAGCTGTTTTGGGTGCGGCGCGCTTCAGGAGCGGGGCCGCCAGCCTGATAAGTGACGACCGCGAAGGTCGAAGCAGGAGGGGACAGGTTCTAAACCGGATTGGAGCTTAACGCTACGAGGCGTCGGGCCGGAACGGCTTGCGAGCCGAGCGCGGAGATGACGCAGCCAGCATTATAAAGAGATTTGCTGCGCTGCGCCACTGATTTGATTGCCTATTGCGACCGGGGGCGGCCGAAGGCTATTCGGTCAGGATGCCGTGCCGTTCTTCAGCGATTCGACGAGTTCGATGTACTGCTGCTTTGCCGCATCCTGCGACGTGCCCTTCAGCGCATCCCATGCGTCGTACTTGTATTTGCCGACGATGTCGGTGAAGCCCGGCTTGTCGCCATGGGCGTCGCCGTCGGTCGCCTGCTTGAAGAGCGCGTACAGGCGCAGCAGGGTCAGGTTGCCCGGCCGTTCCGTCAGTTGCTTGACGTCGATCTGGGCCTGGTCGAATTGGGCGGTGAGTTCGCTCATCGGGTGTCTCCGTAAGGGTTTCAGGTCGGGCGATCTTAACAAGCGGACCGCCGCGCGGGGTCGAGCGATCCTTCCAAACCGCCGCCGGGCGTGCGCGTGCGCACGGATCGGGCCCGATCGCCCGTGGGAGCGGGGTGCCGCATTACAATGTCGCCCATGACGCAAACAGTGCTCCTCGCCATCGATACGTCGACCGAATACTGCTCGGTCGCGCTGCTGCGCTCGGCCCACGCCGATGACGCCGTTTCCATCCCGCAAACCTGGGTCCGCCACGAGCTGACGGGCGCCGTGTCGAGCACGCGCGTGCTGCCGGCAATCCAGGCGCTCTTCGCCGAATCGGGGCTGACGCTCGCCGATTGCGACGCGATCGCGTTCGGCGCGGGCCCCGGCTCGTTCACGGGCCTGCGCACCGCGACGGGCATTACCCAGGGGCTCGCGTTCGGGCGCGGGCTGCCGGTCGTGCCGATCGGCACGCTGCTCGCGTGCGCCGAGCACGCGCGGCTGCGCGCCCCCGGTACGACCCGCGTCCTCGCCGCGCTGGATGCGCGGATGGACGAAGCCTACTGGGCGGACTTCGCGTGGGACGAAAGCGCCGGCGACTGGCTCACGCTGCATCCGGCTTCGCTCGATGTACCGGGTGCGGTCGGCGTGCCCGACACGCCGTTCACGCTCGCGGGTAACGCGGCTGCCGCGTTCGGCGCGCAGTTGCCGGCCGCGGCGCACGCGGCCGTGATCGACGGCGACGCGATGCCGCACGCGCTGGCGGTCGCCCATGCCGCGCTGCGCGCGTTCCGCGCCGGCCGTACGGTGCCGGCCGACCAGGCCGCACCGGAGTACGTGCGCGACAAGGTGGCACAGACGACCGCCGAGCGCGTCGCGGCACGCGCCGCTCAGGCAGGCGGAGCGAAGGGATGACGGGCGTACTGCTGAGCGACCGCTACCTGGCGCCGATGACGGATGCCGATCTCGACGAGGTCGTCGCGATCGAGCATGTCGCGTACGAGTTCCCGTGGAGCCGCGGCAACTTCGAGGATTCGTTGCGCAACGGCTACCTGGGCGTGTGCCTGCGGCACGTGACGGGTTCGCTCGTCGGCTATTGCGTGCTGATGCCCGTGGTCGACGAGATGCACCTGCTGAACCTGTGCGTCGCGCCGGCCGCGCAGCGCGCGGGTGCGGGCCTTGCGCTGCTGCGCGAGGCCGTGCGCATTTCGCGCGCGGAGCGGCTCGACGGCGTGCTGCTCGAGGTGCGGCCGTCCAATCCGCGCGCGATCCATCTGTACGAGCGCTTCGGCTTCGTGACGATCGGCCGGCGCAAGAATTACTACCCGGCGAAGCATCACAGCCGGGAAGACGCGATCGTGATGCGTCTGACGCTGAACAAGGATGAGGGGGACGCGCATGGCATGGGCTGAAGCGGCGCTCGAGGAAATGGGCCTCGCGCAGATCTGGGTGCGGCGCGGGCAGGGCGCGAATGAAGGCGCGGACGCGGGTGCGGCAGTCGAAGCGCCCGCCGCGGCGCAAACGGGGGCGGAGAACGCCGCACCTGCCGTCGTTGCGACCGAGCGACCTGCGCGCACCGCGCGTACGCCGGCGCAAGACGAGGCGACGCCGGCAGTGGCGCGGAGCGTCGATGTTCCGCCGGTTCGCGAGCCTGCCGCCCCGGCGCACCGCGTCGACGACGGCGATCGCGTGCCCGCGCGCGCCGCGCCGGTCGCATCGACCGACACGATGCCGCCGATGGACGATGCGCCGCCTGCCGGAGCCGACGATTTTGCGTGGTTCGACGCGGCGCCGCCGGGCGATCCCGCGCCGGCGGCCCCATTGCGACGCGCCGAAACCCCGGTTGCGACACTCGACTGGGACGCGCTGGCTGCGCGCGTGGCCGACTGCACGCTCTGCCGGCTGTGCGAGAAGCGAACGAACACCGTGTTCGGGGTCGGCGACCGCGAAGCGGACTGGATGCTGATCGGCGAAGCGCCGGGCGAGAACGAGGACAAGCAGGGCGAGCCGTTCGTCGGCCAGGCCGGCAAGCTGCTCGACAACATGCTGCAGTCGCTGTCGCTCCAGCGCGGCGACAACGTGTACATCGCGAACGTGATCAAGTGCCGGCCGCCCGGCAACCGCAACCCGGAGCCGGACGAGGTCGCGCGCTGCGAGCCTTATCTGCAGCGTCAGGTCGCGCTCGTGAAGCCGAAGCTGATCGTCGCGCTCGGCCGTTTCGCCGCGCAGACCTTGCTGAAGACGGATGCGAGCATCGCGTCGCTGCGCGGCCGCGTGCATGCGTACGAGGGCGTGCCGGTGATCGTGACCTACCACCCGGCATACCTGTTGCGCAGCCTGCAGGACAAGTCGAAGGCATGGGCCGACCTGTGCCTCGCACGCGACACGTTCCGGCGCGCGGAAGGCGCCGACGTGAACGAGCCGGCCGGGCAATGACGACGGGCGCGGCGTGCGCATTCGTCGATACGCTGCATGACGCCGCGGTTCGCGATCTGGGCTGGTTGCTTGCCAGCCCGAGCCTCCTCACCGCGGTACCGGGAGCGCCGCTTGCGCGCCCGTGGCCGGATGCGGCCGGGCAGTCGGCCGTCCACGCGTGGCTCGCCGCGCTCGATGCGCAACCCGGGCCGCTGCATCGCGCGCTCGACGGGTTCCGGCCCACCCGGCTCGGCCGCTACGCGGAATGCCTGCTCGAGTATTTCCTGACGCATGGCCCGTCGCTGCGGCTCGTCGCGGCCAATCTCCCGCTGCGCAGCAACGGCAAGACGCTCGGCGAAGTCGATTTTCTCGTCGACGCGCCGGGCGGTCAGCGCCTGCATTGGGAACTCGCGGTGAAGTGCTATTTGTGCGCGCCGGTACGCGACGGTGCATCGCTTGCCGACTTCGTCGGCCCCAATCTCGTCGACCGGTTCGACCGCAAGCGCAGCCGGCTGCTCGATCACCAGTTGCGCCTCGGCGAACACGACGGGTTCGCGCGGCTCGGCTACGGCGCGCCGTCCGACGCGCAGATGTTCATCAAGGGCTGGTTGTTCTATCCGCACGGCGAGCCGTTGCCGCCGGTGTCCGCCGAAATCGCGCCGGATCACCCGCGCGGATTCTGGCTGACGCACGCGCAGTGGCCGGCGTGGGCGGCCGCGCAGCCCGCCGGCGCCGCATGGAGTGTGTTGCCGAGGCTGGCGTGGCTGGCGCCGCGGCGTGCCGCCGCCGATACCGGATTCGAGCCGGAACCGTTGGCGGCCGCTCTGGAACTGCCGCCCGTGTTGACGACGCGCGAGGCCCCCGCGCTGATCGGTATTCATGAACAGGGCGGTGACGGCACCTGGCGCGAACGGGCGCGCGGGTTCGTCGTGCCGGACGACTGGCCGGTGCGCGCGCAGGCGTTCGCGGCGCAGGATCACTGACGCCGCGTCAGCCGGCGCTTACCACCAGCGATGGAAGTGATGGACGGGGCCGACGCCGTGGCCGACGTCGAGGTGGCCGCTCGCGGCGATCGCGCCGGTCAGGTAGGTCTTGGCTTCGCGCACTGCGCTTTCGAGGTCGGGCTGTTGCGGAAGCAGCGCGGCGATCGCCGACGACAGCGTGCAGCCGGTGCCGTGCGTGTTGCTGACCGGTACGCGTGCACCGTCGAGCCGCACGGTGCGCGCCGCTTCGACGAGCCAGTCGGGGCTCGCGGACGCGTCCGGCAGGTGGCCGCCTTTCATCAGTACGGCACGCGCGCCCGTCTGTAGCAGGGCCCGGCCTTGCCGGACCATGTCGTCTTCCGTGGTGGCGGGCACGTCGTTCAGCAGCGCGGCCGCTTCGGGCAGGTTCGGCGTCACGACCGTCGCGAGCGGCAGCAGCGCATCGCGCAACGCGTCGACGGCGTCGGGCGCCAGCAGCGCGTGCGAGCTCTTCGAGATCATGACCGTGTCGAGTACGACGAAGCGCGGCGCATAACGCCGCAGCGCGTCGGCGACCGCGTGCACGATCGCCGCATTCGCGAGCATCCCGATCTTGACCGCATCGATGCGGATGTCGCTGAACACCGCGTCGAGCTGTGCGGCCACGAACGCCGCGTCCGGCGCATGCACGCCCGTTACGCCGCGGGTGTTCTGGGCGGTCAACGCGGTGATCGCGCTGGCGCCGTAGGCGCCCAGCGCGGAGAACGTCTTCAGGTCGGCCTGGATGCCTGCGCCGCCGCCCGAATCGGAGCCGGCGATCGTCAGGATGTTGGGTATCGGGTGCGTCATCGGGGCAATGCGCCGGTTCGGAGACCGGCGCCGGCGGACGGAAACGGGAAGTGTAGCGTCAGTGCCGCGATTCGCCGATCAGCGCGACCGAGTCGAACTGGCGCTGGTTCGCCTGGTGGCGGCGCATCACGAGCCACATCGTCAGGCAGACGAACGTACCGAACAGGACGATCACGACGCCGACCGGCACGTCGAGCCACACGAGCACCGCATACAGGCACAGCATCACGAGCACCGACAGGTTCTCGTTGAAGTTCTGCACCGCGATCGAGTGGCCGGCCGACAGGAGCACGTGGCCGCGATGCTGCAGCAGCGCGTTCATCGGAACCACGAAGTAACCGGACAGCGCGCCGACGCACATCAGGAAGATGTACGCGATGATCAGGTACACAGGCATGCGCAGGTGGCCGAAGTGCACGGCCCAGTGCGGCGGGAACAGGTCGCGCGTGTAGAACGCCATCAGCATCACCGCGATGCCCATGACGATGCCGACGGGCAGCACGGTCAGCGACTTCTTCAACGGGATCCGGGCCGCGGCGGCGATTGCGCCGGCCGCGACGCCGACCGCGACCACGGCCTGGAGGATCGCGCCTTCGGACAGCGACATGCCGAGCGAGACTTCAGCCCACTTCAGCACGATGAACTGCAGCGTCGCACCCGCACCCCAGAACAGCGTCGTGACCGCCAGCGAGATCTGGCCGAGCTTGTCGCGCCACAGCACCATGAAGCAGTCGGCGAAATCGGTGAGGAGCTTGACCGGGCCGCGTTCCTGCTTCGGGTAGCGGGCGCCGGTATCGGGAATGCGCAGGTTGAACAGCGCGGCGACCACGTAGATCGCCATGATGATCGCCATCGCCGCTTCGGCGGGCGTGCCGATCCAGGCGGGGGTATGCGCGATCACGTGCGACGCGATGTGCGGGCTGATCAGCGCACCGCCGAGCACGGTGCCGAGGATGATCGAGCTGACGGTCGTGCCTTCGATCCAGCCGTTGGCGGCGACCAGCCGGTCGGCCGGTAGCAGCTCGGTGAGAATGCCGTATTTCGCGGGCGAGTAGGCTGCCGCGCCGAAGCCGACGATTCCGTACGCGATCAACGGGTGGGCGCCGAGCAGCATGATCATGCAGCCGACCACCTTGATCGAGTTGGTGATGAACATCACGCGGCCCTTCGGTCGCGAATCCGCGAACGCACCGACATACGCCGCCAGCACCACATAGGACAACACGAAGAACAGCTTCAACAGCGGTGTCATCCAGTTGGGGGCGTGAAGGTCTTTCAGCAGAGCGATGGCGGCGATGAGGAGCGCATTGTCGGCCAGCGACGAGAAAAACTGCGCGGCCATGATGGTGTAAAAACCTTTTTTCATCTGATGCGATGCTTTCGTCGCTGCGGCAGGGCCGCGTAGGCCGCCTGGTATGCGATCGGCTTATTCCGTTCGAAATGGGTTGTGCGCACGGCTTTATAACATGAAAATACGCCAGTTCGGACTAGCAAGATTCCCCGATCGTTCCGCAAGTTGTCGGCTTCAGTGCTCAAAAGGCGCGGTAAGCTGATGATTCGCAAGCGTCTTTACGTAAATTTCCCATGCCGCGCCCGATCTCCGCCACCATCCACACCGCCGCTCTCGCGAACAATCTCTCCGTCGTCCGCCGCTTTGCCGGCCCGTCCAAGGTCTGGGCGGTCGTCAAGGCGAACGCGTACGGGCACGGTCTCGCCCGCGCGTTTCCGGGCCTGCGCGGCACCGACGGCTTCGGCCTGCTCGACCTCGACGAGGCAGTCAAGCTGCGCGAGCTCGGCTGGGCCGGCCCGATCCTGCTGCTGGAGGGGTTCTTCCGCTCGACCGACATCGACGTGATCGACCGCTACAGCCTGACGACGACCGTCCACAACGACGAGCAGATGCGGATGCTGGAAACGGCGCGGCTGTCGAAACCCGTCAACGTGCAGCTGAAGATGAACAGCGGGATGAACCGGCTCGGCTACCTGCCGGAGAAATACCGCGCCGCGTGGGAGCGCGCCCGCGCGTGCCCCGGCATCGGCCAGATCACGTTGATGACCCATTTTTCGGATGCGGACAACGAGCGCGGCGTCGCCGAGCAGCTCGCGACGTTCGAGCGCGGCGCGGAAAACATCGCCGGCGCGCGCAGTCTCGCGAACTCGGCCGCCGTGCTGTGGCATCCGGACACGCATTTCGACTGGGTGCGCCCGGGGATCGTGCTGTACGGCGCGTCGCCGTCGGGGCTGTCGTCCGACATCGCCGACACGGGGCTGAAGCCGGCGATGACGCTCGCGTCCGAACTGATCGCGGTGCAGACGATCGCGAAGGGCCAGGCGATCGGCTACGGCTCGACGTTTTCCGCGCAGGCGCCGATGCGGATCGGCGTGGTCGCATGCGGTTATGCGGACGGTTATCCGCGGGTCGCGCCCGAAGGCACGCCCGTGATCGTCGACGGCATCCGCACGCGGATCGTCGGTCGCGTGTCGATGGACATGATTACCGTCGACCTGACCCCGTGCCCGCAAGCCGGCGTCGGCGCGCGTGTCGAGCTGTGGGGCAATGCATTGCCGATCGACGACGTCGCCCGCCATTGCGGCACGATCGGTTACGAGCTGATGTGTGCAGTCGCCGGCCGTGTGCCCGTGCGCGCGGAATAAGGGCATCGCGCGTGGCCAAACAGAAAACTGTATACGTCTGCAGCGAGTGCGGTGGACAGACCCCGAAGTGGCAAGGGCAATGCCCGTCATGCCAGGCCTGGAATACGCTCGTCGAATCGGTTCCTGAAACGCCGTCGGCCCATCGTTTCCAGTCGCTCGCGAAGCGTGCGCCCGTGCAGCGTCTCGTCGACATCGAAGCAGCCGACGTGCCGCGCTTCTCCACCGGCATCGGCGAATTCGACCGCGTGCTCGGCGGCGGGCTCGTGCCGGGCGGCGTCGTACTGATCGGCGGCGATCCGGGTATCGGCAAATCGACGCTGCTGCTGCAGTCGCTCGCGGACATCGCGAGCGAGCGGCGCGCGCTCTATATCAGCGGCGAGGAATCGGCCGCGCAGATCGCGTTGCGCGCGCAACGGCTTGCGCTGCTTGACGGCGGTGCGCCGGCAGACGAACTGAAGCTGCTCGCCGAGATCCAGCTCGAGAAGATCCAGGCCGCGATCGACACGGAACGGCCGGATGTGGCCGTGATCGACTCGATCCAGACCGTCTATTCGGAAGCGCTCACGTCGGCCCCCGGCTCCGTCGCGCAGGTGCGCGAATGCGCGGCGCAGCTCACGCGCATCGCGAAGCAGTCGGGCACCGCGATCATCATGGTCGGGCACGTGACGAAGGAAGGCAATCTGGCCGGCCCGCGCGTGCTCGAGCACATCGTCGACACGGTCCTGTACTTCGAAGGCGACACGCACTCGTCGTTCCGGCTCGTGCGCGCGTTCAAGAACCGCTTCGGCGCGGTCAACGAACTCGGTGTGTTCGCGATGACGGAGCGCGGGCTGCGCGGCGTCGCGAATCCGTCCGCACTGTTCCTGTCGCAGCACGAGCAGGTCGTGCCCGGCTCGTGCGTGCTCGTTACACAGGAGGGCACGCGCCCGCTGCTCGTCGAAGTCCAGGCGCTCGTCGACACCGCGCACGTGCCGAACCCGCGCCGGCTCGCGGTCGGCCTCGAACAGAACCGGCTCGCGATGCTGCTCGCGGTGCTGCACCGTCATGCGGGCATCGCGTGCTTCGACCAGGACGTGTTCCTCAATGCGGTGGGCGGCGTGAAGATCACAGAGCCGGCCGCCGACCTCGCGGTGCTGCTCGCGATCCATTCGTCGATGCGCAACAAGGCGCTGCCGAAGGGGCTGATCGTGTTCGGCGAAGTGGGGCTGGCGGGCGAGATCCGGCCGTCGCCGCGCGGGCAGGAGCGGCTGCGCGAGGCCGCGAAGCTCGGTTTCACGTCCGCGTTGATCCCGAAGGCGAACGCGCCGAAGCAGCCGATCGAAGGGCTGAACGTGATGGCCGTCGATCGGCTCGAGCAGGCGATCGACCGCGTGCGCGATCTCGAGTGACCGGCTGCACGGGCACGCGGGCCGGGCCTGCCGGCGATCTGGCGCGTAATTCGTTGTAAAGAATATGTAGGCTTCTGTAACCCGCCGGACATCGCTTTTCCCTATCCTTTGCCGGATTGTCGAACCGCGCAATGCGAAGGGAACCTATGTTGAAATCCTATGGGGAAGCGCCGGGCGGACGCCTTTACAACCTGCGCGGCTGCCGCGTGTCGGAGCCGATTCGGCAACCCTGGGGCGGTGGATGCCGGATCGTCGAATGGATCGACGAAGAGGGGCGTCTCGCGCGCAAGGTCGTGTCCGAGGACGTGACGGAAGCGGAAGTCGCTGCCGCGATCCGGCGGCCGACCGAAGGGCGCCGGTACCTGATGGGCGACGACGAGCAGATGCCGCGCGATACGCTGCCGCGCCGCTGAGCCGGCAGCCTGGCGGATGGCCGGCGAACCGGGTGACGACGGTAGTGAATGAACAGGCCGGGACCGTGCGCCCGGCCTTGTCGCATCCGGGCCCGAAGAAGGACGGATGGGCCTGTCGAGGTGTCGCGATATCAAGGTGCTGCGGTGCCGAGGCAGCCGGCACGCCGGGCTGGCGTACCGGCCGGTTGTACCGCGACAGCGGTCAGCCGATCTGCTCGAGCTCTTCCTGCGCGGCAAGCCAGTCGGCCTCGACCGTCTCGAGACGCGTGTTGACGTCCCCGAGCTTGCGGATCGCATCGGTCAGCTCCGTCTTGCGCTCGGCTTCGTAGCTCGCCGGATCGGCGACGAATGCGTCGAGGCGTGCCTTCTCCGCGTGCAGCGTCTCCATTTCCTTTTCGAGCTTCGTGATACGCGTTTGCAGCGGCTTCTTCAGCACCGACAGGCGCTGGCGTTCCTCGGCGGCCTGACGCTTCTGGTCCTTGCGGTTGGCCGCGGCACCCGCGCCCGACGAAGCCGCGCTGTCCGCCTTCGCGGCGGCGCGTTGCTCGGCCGCGTGCTGCAGCAGCCAGTCGCGGTAGTCGTCGAGGTCGCCGTCGAACGGCTGCAGCCGGTGCTTCGCGACCAGCATGAACTGGTCGGTCGTCGCGCGCAGCAGGTGGCGGTCGTGCGAGACGAGGATCAGCGTGCCCTCGAACTGCGCGAGCGCCATCGTCAGCGCATGGCGCGTTTCGAGGTCGAGGTGGTTGGTCGGTTCGTCGAGCAGCAGCAGGTTCGGTTTCTGCCAGATGATCAGCGCGAGCGCGAGGCGTGCCTTTTCGCCGCCCGAAAACGGCCCGACGGGGCTGGTGGCCATGTCGCCCGAGAAGTTGAAGCCGCCGAGGAAGTCGCGCAGTTCCTGCTCGCGCGTGTCGGGCGCGAGCCGCGCCAGATGCGCCAGCGGCGAATCGTCCTCACGCAGCGTTTCGAGCTGGTGCTGCGCGAAATAGCCGATCGTCAGCCCCTTGCCGTCGCGGACGTGCCCCGACAGCGGCGCGAGCGTGCCGGCCAGCGTCTTGATCAGCGTCGACTTGCCCTGGCCGTTCGCGCCGAGCAGGCCGATGCGCTGGCCGTTCTGGATCGACAGCGCGACGCGCTCGACGATCGGGATCTCCGCTCCGCCGTCGGCGTGGTAGCCGCAGCGGACGTCTTCCATCACCATCATCGGGTTCGGCGCGGCATCGGGTGTGCGGAATTCGAACGTGAACGGCGACGCGATGTGTGCGGGCGCGATCAGCTCCATCTTCTCGAGCGCCTTCATCCGGCTCTGCGCCTGCTTGGCCTTGGTCGCCTTGGCCTTGAAGCGGTCGACGAAGCTCTGCAGGTGCTCGATCGTCTTCTGCTGCTTTTCGTAGGCGCTTTGCTGCAGCGCCAGTTGCTGCGCGCGCAGCACTTCGAACTGCGAGTAGTTGCCGCCGTAGCGCTTCACCTGGCGGTTTTCCAGGTGCAGCGTGACATTGCAGATCGAATCGAGGAATTCGCGGTCGTGCGAGATCACGACGAGCGTGCCGGGGTAGCGGTGCAGCCAGTCTTCGAGCCAGACGATCGCGTCGAGGTCGAGGTGGTTCGTCGGTTCGTCGAGCAGCAGCAGGTCGGAGCGACACATCAGCGCCTGCGCGAGATTCAGGCGCATGCGCCAGCCGCCGGAGAAGCTGGCGACGGATTCGCGCGTCTGCGCGAGCGTGAAGCCGAGACCGAGCAGCAGCGCCTCGGCACGGGCCGGCGCGGTGTAGCCGTCGGCGTCGGCGAACGCCGCGTGCGCGTCGGCTTCGGCGGCGCCGTCATGCGCGGCGGACGCGGCGGCGATGCGCGCCTCGATCTCGCGCAGCGCGGCGTCGCCGTCGAGCGTGTAGTCGAGCGCCGAGCGGTCGACGGCGGGCGTTTCCTGCGACACGTGGGCGATCCGCCACGACGGCGGCATCGAGAAATCGCCGCCGTCGGAGTGCAGCTCGCCGCGCAGGACCGAGAACAGCGTCGACTTGCCGGCGCCGTTCGCGCCGATCAGGCCGGCTTTCTCGCCGGGATTGAGTACGAAGGAGGTCGACTCGAACAGCGGCTTGGTGCCGCGCGCAAGGCTGAACTGATTGAAACGGATCACGGCGGAAATGACTGGCCAAAACCGCTATTCTAGACTGCGCGCCGCCTGCGCCGGGCATTGGCCGTTCGGCGGATGCCGCAATGGCGCAATTTCGCCTAGACTCCACGTCGATCCGGTTTCGTAAAAGGAGTGCCCGATGTCCACCCTGTATTCGTTCAGCGCAGAGACGCTTGCCGGCGCGCCGGCCTCGCTCGACGCGTATCGCGGCAAGGTGCTGCTGATCGTCAACACCGCGAGCGAGTGTGGTTTCACGCCGCAGTACGCGGGCCTGCAGAAGCTGTACGACCAGTACGCGGCGCGCGGCTTCTATGTGCTCGGCTTTCCGTGCAACCAGTTCGGCAAGCAGGAGCCCGGCGACGCCGCGCAGATCGGCGCGTTCTGCGAGCGCAATTACGGCGTCACGTTCCCGATGTTCGCGAAGATCGACGTGAAGGGCGACCATGCGCATCCGCTGTACCGCTACCTGACCGATGAGGCGCCCGGCATTCTCGGCCTCAAGGCGATCAAGTGGAATTTCACGAAATTCCTGATCGATCGCGAAGGGCGCATCGTCAAGCGCTATGCGCCGTCCACCAAGCCGGACGAAATCGCCGCGGATATCGACAAGCTGCTGTGACGGCTGCCGGCGGCGTTCGCGGCGCCGGTGCGGGTCGCCCGCCCGCCGCCGCGGTCCCGGCCGTCAGAGGATCGGTGCGAACAGCCGCGCGACGTGCATCGCGATGCGTCGCCAGGCAGGCGAGCGGCGGTATTCGTTCGCATCGACCTCGTACGCCTGTGCGAAGTCGGCAACGAGCATCGTCTCGACCTCGTCGGCGAATGCGCGGTCGACGGTCAGCACCATGATCTCGAAATTGAGGCGGAACGAGCGGTTGTCGAGATTCGCGCTGCCGATCGCCGCTGCGATGCGGTCGATCAGCACGACCTTCTGGTGCAGGAAGCCGGGCCGGTAGCGGAATACCTTCACGCCTGCATCGATCAGATCGCGCGCGTACAGCTTCGACGCCTCGAATACCACGTAGTGATCGCGCCGGCTCGGAATCAGGATGCGCACGTCGACGCCGCGCATGACGGCGAGCTTCAGCGCGGAGATCACGGCTTCGTCGGGAACGAGGTACGGCGTGGTGATCCAGACCCGTTCGCGCGCGGCGTTGATCGCCTCGACGAAGAACAGCGAGCCCGTCTCCTGCTTGTCGGCCGGCCCCATCGGCACGGCGAGGCAATGCATGTTGTCGCCCGGCTGCGCGGGCGGCGGCATCGCGAGCGGCGGCAGCTTCTGCGTCGCCCAGTGCCAGTCTTCGGCGAACACGTACTGGATGCTCGCGACCACGGGGCCGCGTATCTCGATGTGCGTGTCGCGCCACGGCGACAGGCGCGGCTTCGCACCGAGATATTCGACGCCGACGTTGTGGCCGCCGACGAACGCGCGATTGCCGTCGACGACGACGATCTTGCGGTGGTTGCGGAAATTGAGCTGGAAACGGTTGACGAACTTCCGGTTGGTCGCGAACGGATGCACCTCGACGCCGCCCCGGCGCAATGTGTCGACGTAGCTGTGCGGCAAGTCGAAGCTGCCGATGCTGTCATACAGGAGGCAGCAGCGCACGCCGGCTGCCGCACGCGCGAGCAGCGAGTCGCGCAGCATCCGGCCGAGCGCATCGTCGCGCACGATGAAGAACTGCACCACCACGTAATCGCGTGCGGCGTCGATTGCGGCCAGGATCGCCGAGAACGTCGCATCGCCGTTCACGAGCGTGCGCACCGAATTGCCGCCGAGGAACGGCATGCCGCCGAGCCGCGTGAGCGCGAGCACCGCGGCCTGGCCGATCGCGTCGGCGGCCGGCCCGTCGGTCGCATCGGTGCTGAGCCAGGGCGAGCGGGGTGTGTGCATGCGCAACATTTCCAGCTCGTGGCGCCTGGCGTCGACGTAGCCGGAGAACTTGCTGCGACCGAGGAACAGGTACGGAACGAGCGTCAGGTACGGCATGGCCGCAAGCGAGACGGCCCATGCGATCGCGCCTTGCGACGTGCGCGTGTTCATGATCGCGTGGCACGCCGCGACGATCCCGAGCACATGGATGGTCAGGATCAGGGTGCCGAGATGTAGCCAGTCGAGGGTCATGGGCGCGTGACGGACTCCTGAGGTCGCGCGGCCGGGCGGCCGCCTACGCGCATCTTACCCAACCGTGCGGCGCAATGGTGCGCCGCACGGCGGGCGAGCCGGAAAGGCTCAGGCCTTGCGCGGCAGGTCGGACGCCTGGATCAGGAAGACGGCGTCGTCGCCCGCGCTGGTGGGCAGCCACGTGAGTTCGAGGCCGCCGAACGCGGCTTCGACGTTCTCGCGCTCGTTGCCGATCTCGACGACGAGCACGCCGTCGTCGTGCAGCCAGCGATGGGCTTCGGCGACGATGCGTCGCACGATGTCCATCCCGTCATCGCCGCCCGCGAGCGCCATCTCCGGCTCGTGACGGTACTCGGGCGGCAGTGCGGCCATCGACGACGCATTCACGTACGGCGGGTTCGTCAGGATCACGTCGTAACGCGTGCCCGGGTCGGTGCGGAACGCGGGCAGCGGCGCGTAGAGGTCGCCGCGGTGCAGTGCGACGCGGTCTTCGAGGCCGTAGTCGCGCACGTTGATCTCGGCGACTTCGAGGGCCTTGTCGGACAGGTCGACCGCGTCGATCTCGGCATTCGGGAACGCGCTCGCCGCGAGGATCGCGAGGCAGCCCGAGCCCGTGCACAGCTCGAGCACGGCGCCGACCTGTTCGGGATCGGCGACGTACGGCTGCAGCCCGTCGTCGAGCAGTTCGCCGATGAACGAGCGCGGCACGATCACGCGTTCGTCGACGTAGAAGCGGTGGCCATGCATCCAGGCTTCATGCGTGAGGTACGCGGCCGGCACGCGGTCGGTCGCGCGCCGTTCGATCACCGCGAGCACGGCCGCGATTTCTTCGGGCAGGAGCCGTGCGTCGAGGAACGGCTCGAGCGTGTCGAGCGGCAGTTCGAGCGTGCGCAGCACGAGGTAGGCCGCTTCGTCGTACGCATTGTCGGAGCCGTGGCCGAACGCGAGCTTCGCCTTCGAGAAGCGCGTGACCGCGTAGCGCAGCAGGTCGCGAACAGTGGCAAAAGGTGTCGTCATGCGAGGCTCCATCAGGCGATCAGTTGTTCGAGCACGCGGCGGTACACGTTCTTCAGCGGATCGATGAAGCGCACTTCGATGTGCTCGTCGATCTTGTGGATGCTGCCGTTCGGCGGGCCGAACTCGATCACCTGCGGGCAGATGCGCGCGATGAAACGGCCGTCCGACGTGCCGCCCGTGGTCGACAGCTCGGTCGTGATGCCCGTTTCGGTGCGGATCGCGTTTTCCAGTGCGCCCGACAGCTCGCCGCGCGGCGTGAGGAACGGCAGGCCGCTCACCGACCACTTCAGCGTGTATTCGAGGCCGTGCTTGTCGAGAATCGCGTGCACGCGCGCCTGCAGGCCCTCGACCGTGCTCGCGGTCGAGAAGCGGAAGTTGAACAGCAGGTCGGCGTGGCCGGGGATCACGTTGGTCGCGCCGGTGCCGGCGTGCAGGTTCGATACCTGCCAGGTCGTCGGCGGGAAGTATTCGTTGCCTTCGTCCCACTGCTCGGCGGCGAGCTCGGCGAGCGCCGGCGCGAGCAGGTGGATCGGGTTCTTCGCGAGGTGCGGATAGGCGATGTGGCCCTGTACGCCCTTGACGACCAGTTCGCCCGACATCGAGCCGCGGCGGCCGTTCTTGACGACGTCGCCGAGTTCGTTGGTCGACGTCGGTTCGCCGACGATGCAGTAGTCCATGCGTTCGCCGCGCGCTTCGAGCAGCTCGACGACCTTCACGGTGCCATCGGTGGCGGGGCCTTCCTCGTCGCTCGTGATCAGGAACGCGATCGCGCCGCGGTGGCCGGGGTGTGCCGCGACGAATTCCTCGGATGCGACGACGAACGCCGCGAGCGACGTCTTCATGTCGGCCGCGCCGCGGCCGTACAGCTTGCCGTCCCGATGGGCGGGGATGAACGGCGGCGAGCTCCATTGCTCGAGCGGGCCGGTCGGTACGACGTCGGTGTGGCCCGCGAAGGCGAGCAGCTTGCCGTCGCGGCCGTCGGCGCCGCGCTTGACGGCCCACAGGTTGGTCACGCCGTGCGACGCGATGGTCTCGCATTCGAAGCCGAGCGCGGCGAGGCGCTCGGTCAGGATCTGCTGGCAATGCTGGTCGTCGGGCGTGACGGACGCGCGGGCGATCAGCTGTTCGGTAAGGGCTAGGGTGGCGGACATGGTTCGGACCACTTTCGATAAAAAATGCCGGCGCGGTGGCCGGCAGCGACAAGACGTCGGGCTGCGCCGACAGGCGCAGCGCGGGCAGCCCTATGCGGCAAACAGCGCCGCGTATTGATCGGCCACGAAGCCGAGCGATTTCACGCGGCCGTTGACCACCAGCACGGGACGCTTGATGACCGACGGCTTGTGGATCATCAGCGCGACCGCGCCGGTCTTCGTTTCGGCGGCCGCCTTCATTGCGTCGTCGAGGCCGCGCCACGTGGTGCCGCGCTTGTTGACGAGTGCGTCGAGCGACACGTCCTTCAGCCAGTCTTCGATCAGCGGCGCGCTGACGCCGAGCTTCTTGAAGTCGTGGAACTCGAATTCGACGCCGTGATCGTCGAGCCACACGCGGGCCTTCTTCACGGTGTCGCAGTTCGGAATGCCGTAGACGACCACGGTGTGCGGCTTCGCCATCAGTCGCCTCGCAGCAGCTCGTTCAGGCCGACCTTCGCGCGCGTCTTCGCGTCGACCTTCTTGACGATCACCGCGCAATACAGGCTGTGCGAGCCGTCCTTCGACGGCAGGTTGCCGGCGACGACGACCGAACCGGCCGGGATGCGGCCGTAGCTGACTTCGCCCGTCTCGCGATCGTAGATCTTCGTGCTCTGGCCGAGGTACACGCCCATCGAGATCACCGAGTTTTCCTCGACGATCACGCCTTCGACGACTTCCGAGCGGGCGCCGATGAAGCAGTTGTCTTCGATGATGACCGGGTTCGCCTGCAGCGGCTCGAGCACGCCGCCGATGCCGACGCCGCCCGACAGGTGCACGTTCTTGCCGATCTGCGCGCACGAACCGACCGTTGCCCACGTGTCGACCATCGTGCCTTCGTCGACGTATGCGCCGATGTTGGTGTACGACGGCATCAGCACGACGTTCTTCGCGATGAACGAGCCGCGGCGCGCGATGGCCGGCGGGACGACGCGGAAGCCGCCTGCTGCGAAATCCTCTGCCGTGTAGTTCGCGAACTTCGACGGCACCTTGTCGTAGAACTGCGAGTAGCCGCCGGCGGGCATCGGCGCGTTGTCCTCCAGGCGGAACGACAGCAGCACGGCCTTCTTCAGCCACTGGTGCACGGTCCAGTTGCCGTCGATCTTCTCGGCAACGCGCAGCGCGCCTTTGTCGAGCTGCTCGATCGCGTGCGCGACGGCTTCGCGGACGTCGGCCGGTGCGGCCTTCGGCGACAGCTCGGCGCGGTTGTCCCAGGCGGTATCGATGATTTGCTGAAGTTGTTGCGACATGTTCGTTTTCGCAGGAGATTGGATGGAATTGATCGGATGGACGATTACCGCGCGAGAGACCGGCAGAAATCGACGATGCGTTGCGCGCCCTCGACGCATTCGGGGGTGCCCGCGACGAGCGCGATCCGGATGAAATCGCGGCCCGGATTCGTGCCGTGCGCATCGCGCGCCAGGTACGAGCCGGGCAGAACCGTCACATTATAGTCGGCGTACAGGCGACGGGCGAACTCGGTGTCCGACAGGCCGGTGCGCGACACGTTGGCCCACAGGTAGAACGCCGCGTCGGGCAGTTTCACGTCGATCACGTCGGCGAGCATCGGCGTGACCGTGTTGAACTTCTGCAGGTACAGCGCGCGGTTCTCGCGCACGTGCGCCTCGTCGTTCCACGCGGCGATGCTCGCGTGCTGCCAGACCGGCGACAGCGCCGCGCCGTGGTACGTGCGGTACAGCAGGAATTTCTTCAGCAGCGCCGCGTCGCCGGCGATGAAACCCGAGCGCATGCCCGGCACGTTCGAGCGTTTCGACAGGCTCGACAGCATCACGAGCCGCTCGAAGCCGCGGCCGAGGCGGTGCGCGGCCTCGAGGCCGCCGAGCGGCGGTGCCGCTTCGTCGAAATAGATCTCCGAATAGCACTCGTCGGACGCGATCACGAAACCGTGGCGGTCGGACAGCGCGAACAGCTCGCGCCAGTCGTCGAGCGTCAGCACGGCGCCCGTCGGGTTGCCCGGCGAGCAGACGTACAGCAGCTGCGTGCGCGCCCAGACCGCGTCGGGCACCGACGCGTAGTCGCAAGCGAAGTTGCGGGCCGGGTCGCTGTTCGCGAAATAGGGTTCGGCACCGGCCAGCAGCGCCGCGCCTTCGTAAATTTGATAGAAAGGATTCGGACAGAGTACGATCGCCTTCTCGCCCGTTTCGGACGGGCGTGCGTCGATCACCGTCTGGGCAAGCGAGAACAGCGCCTCGCGCGAGCCCGACACGGGCAGCACCTGCGTGGCCGGATCGATGGCCGGCAGCCCGTAGCGGCGCTCGAGCCAGTGCGCGATCGACGTACGCAGCGCGTCCGAGCCGGCGGTGGCCGGGTACGACGCGAGACCGTCGAGCGCGGCCACCACGGCGTCGCGGATCAGCGCCGGGGTCGCATGTTTGGGCTCGCCGATGCCGAAGCTGATCGGTTTGAGGGCGCCGGAAGGCGTCACGTCCTTGAACAGGGCGCGCAGCTTTTCGAAGGGATAGGGCTGGAGCGAGTCGAGTCGAGGGTTCACGGGCGAAGCGGCCATCGCGGCCGGTTGGAGCGAAAGAAGCGGCGGGCGCGCCGCGCGGCTGCGAACGGGCGCCGCGGGCGCACGGGTCGCAACGGACGATTATAGCGTGACGGAACGCGGTCACGGCCTGCCGGAACGGCGGCCGGACCGGTCGAATAAAGGGTATCGAACCAAATGAATAACGCGGTACGCGGCAGCCTGCCGACGCTGGCCATCCTGATCGGCGCATCGGTATGGGGCCTGATCTGGTATCCGCTGCGGATCCTTGCGTCGCTCGGCGTGACGGGCACGCTCGCGAGCGCGCTGACGAGCCTCGTCGCGTTCCTGTTCGTGATCGTCGCGCGGCACCGCACGATCGCGACGCTGCGCTGGCACTGGGTGCTGGCCGGCATCGCGGTGACGGCCGGCGTGACGAACCTCGGGTTCGTGTGGGGCACGATCCACGGCGAAGTGCTGCGCGTGATGCTGCTGTTCTACCTGACCCCCGCGTGGACCGCGATCTACGCGCACTTCCTGCTGCGCGAGCGGCTGACCTGGGCCGGCGCGGGGCTCGCGGCGCTGTCGATCGGCGGCGCGATGCTGATGCTGTGGTCGCCGGCGCTCGGCCTGCCGCTGCCGGCCAGCCCGGCCGAATGGGCCGGCCTCGCTGCCGGGCTGAGTTTCGCGATGAGCAACGTGCTCGTGATCAAGGCGAGCCGCGAGCTGCCGGAGATGCGCGCGGAGATGCGCACTGCGACGCTGTTCGGCGGCGCGGCCGTGTTCGGCGCGATCGCGTCGCTGTTCGAGGGGCTGCCGGCTGCGCCGGCGGGCGGCCAGCTCGGTGTCGCCGCGCTGATCATCGTCGCGATCGGCGTGACGATGGCGTCGAACAACCTGCTCGTGCAGTACGGGCTCGCGCGTGTGCCGGCGAACCGTGCGTCGATCATCATGCTGTTCGAGATCGTGATCACCGCGCTGTCGGCGTGGGTGTTCGCGAACGAGCTGCCGACCGCGCGCGAGTGGGCGGGCGGCGCGTGCATCGTGCTGGCCACGCTGCTGTCGAGCCGGGTCCATCGTGCCGCGCCGGCACCGGACAAACCCGGCGACGGTCGGGACGGTGCACGCGCGATGGTATGATGGAAGCCGTTTGCGGGGCCCAACGCTGGATGCGCGCGGCCCCGCTTTTGAATTCCGGGGCGCGTCGCGCGCATGGGCCGTCCGGCCTCGCGCAGTGCGGCTCCGTCCGTTTCACACCTTCTTCACATCCGATACCGCCGTGCGTCTGAGCTCGATCAAACTCGCTGGCTTCAAATCCTTTGTCGATCCCACGCATTTCCAGGTTCCGGGCCAGCTTGTCGGCGTGGTGGGCCCGAACGGGTGCGGCAAGTCCAACATCATCGACGCCGTGCGCTGGGTGCTCGGCGAGTCGCGCGCTTCCGAGCTGCGCGGCGAGTCGATGCAGGACGTGATCTTCAACGGCTCGACCGCCCGCAAGCCCGGCAGCCGGGCCAGCGTCGAACTGATCTTCGACAACTCCGACGGCCGCGCGGCCGGCCAGTGGGGCCAGTACGGCGAGATCGCCGTGAAGCGCGTGCTCACGCGCGACGGCACGTCGAGTTACTACATCAACAACCTGCCGGCGCGTCGCCGCGACATCCAGGACATCTTCCTCGGCACGGGCCTCGGGCCGCGTGCGTACGCGATCATCGGGCAGGGCATGATCGCGCGGATCATCGAGGCGAAGCCGGAAGAGCTGCGCGTGTTCCTCGAGGAAGCCGCGGGCGTCTCGAAGTACAAGGAGCGCCGCCGCGAAACCGAGAACCGCCTGCACGACACGCGCGAGAACCTGACGCGCGTCGAGGACATCGTCCGCGAACTCGGTGCGAACCTCGAGAAGCTCGAGGCGCAGGCCGTCGTCGCGACCAAGTACAAGGAACTCGTCGCCGACGGCGAGGAGAAGCAGCGCCTGCTGTGGCTGCTGCGCAAGAACGAGGCCGCGGGCGAGCAGCAGAAGCAGCAGCGCGCGATCGAACAGGCGCAGATCGACCTCGAGGCGCAGACGGCGAAGCTGCGCGAGGTCGAGGCGCAGCTCGAGACACTGCGTGTCGCGCATTACTCGGCGAGCGACGCGATGCAGGGCGCGCAGGGTTCGCTCTACGAGGCGAATGCCGAGGTGAGCCGCCTCGAAGCCGAGATCAAGTTCATCGTCGAATCGCGCAATCGCGTGCAGGCGCAGATCGCCGCGCTGAACGCGCAGCGCGAGCAATGGCGCGCGCAGGCCGAGAAGGCGCAGGACGAGCTCGAGGAAGCCGAGGAAGCGCGCGCGATGGCCGACGAGAAGGCCGCGCTCGCCGAAGACAACGCCGCCGCGAAGCACGACGCGCTGCCGGCGCTCGAAGCGAAATGGCGCGATGCGCAGGCGCAGCTCAACGACGAGCGCGCGCGGATCGCGCAGACCGAACAGTCGCTGAAACTCGAGGCCGCGCACCAGCGCAACGCCGACCAGCAGCTTCAGCAGCTTCAGCAGCGCCATGAGCGCCTGAAGAGCGAAGCGGGCGGGCTCGACGCGCCGGACGAGGCCCAGCTCGAAGAGCTGCGCATGCAACTGGCCGAGCAGGAAGAGATCCTTGCCGAAGCGCAGGCGCGCCTCGCCGACGCGCAGGAAACGGTGCCGCGCCTCGATGGCGAACGCCGTGCCGCGCAGGAGCGCGTGCAGGCCGAGGCCGCGCAGATCCACCAGCTCGAGGCGCGTCTCGCCGCGTTGAAGCAACTGCAGGAAAACGTGCAGACCGAAGGCAAGGTGCAGCCGTGGCTCGACAAGCACGAGCTCGGCGCGCTGCCGCGCCTGTGGAAGAAGCTGCACGTCGAGGCCGGCTGGGAAGCGGCGCTCGAGGCCGTGCTGCGCGAGCGCCTCGCCGCGCTCGAAGTGTCGAATCTCGACTGGGTGAAGGCATTCGCGACCGATGCGCCGCCGGCAAAGCTCGCGTTCTATGCGCCGCCCGCGGCCGGCGAACCGCCCGCGGCCGTGGCGGGCCTGCGTCCGGTGCTGTCGCTCGTGCGCATCGACGATGCGGGCATCCGTGCGGTGCTGAACGACTGGCTCGGCAACGTGTATGTCGCCGACGACGTCGCACAGGCGCTCGCGACGCGCACGCAGCTGCCGGCAGGCGGCGCGTTCGTCGTCAAGGCCGGCCATGTCGTCACGCGCGTCGGCGTGCAGCTCTACGCCGCTGATTCGGAGCAGGCCGGGATGCTGGCCCGCCAGCAGGAAATCGAAAACCTGACGCGCCAGGTGCGTGCGCAGGCGCTGCTCGCCGACGAGGCGCGCACGGCCGCCGTGCGCGCGGAAGCCGCGCACACGCAGGCCACGCAGGCGCTCGGCGACGTGCGCGCACAGGCCGAGCGTGCGACGCAACGCGTGCACGCGCTGCAGATGGACGTGCTGAAGCTCGCGCAGGCGCACGAACGTTACACGCAGCGCAGCACGCAGATCCGCGAGGAACTCGAGGAAATCGGCGCGCAGATCGAAGAGCAGCGCGCGATGCGCGCCGAATCGGAAGCGAATTTCGAACGTTTCGACGGCGAACTCGCGGAGCTGCAGGCGCGCTTCGAGGACAACCAGCTCGCATTCGAAGCACTCGACGAATCGCTGACGCAGGCGCGTCAGGAAGCGCGTGACCTGGAGCGCGGCGCGAACGACGCGCGCTTCGCCGCGCGCAACGCGGTGACGCGGATCGACGAACTCAAGCGCAGCATCCAGGTCGCGCACGAGCAGAGCGAACGTGTTGCCGGATCGCTGGAAGACGCACGCGCCGAACTCGAGACGATCAACGAGCAGACCGCGCACACGGGCCTGCAGGACGCGCTCGAAGTTCGTGCGGTGAAGGAAGAGGCGCTGCAGGCCGCGCGGATCGAACTCGACGACCTGACCGCGAAGCTGCGCGCGTCGGACGAGCAGCGGCTCGTCGCCGAGCGCTCGCTGCAGCCGCTGCGCGATCGCATCACCGAATTGCAGTTGAAGGAGCAGGCCGCGCGCCTGGCGGTCGAGCAGTTCGCCGAGCAACTGACGGCGGCCGAGGTCGACGAGGAAGCGCTGCGCGAGAAGCTCACGCCGGATCTGAAGCCGTCGTACCTGCAAGGCGAGGTCACGCGCCTGAACAACGCGATCAACGCGCTCGGCCCGGTGAACATGGCCGCGCTCGACGAGCTGAAGGCCGCGAGCGAGCGCAAGGTGTTTCTCGATGCGCAATCGGCCGACCTGATCGACGCGATCACGACGCTCGAGGACGCGATCCACAAGATCGACCAGGAAACCCGCACGCTGCTGCAAGGCACCTTCGACGAGGTCAACCGTCACTTCAGCGACCTTTTCCCGCGCCTGTTCGGCGGCGGCCAGGCGAAGCTGATCATGACGGGCGACGAGATCCTCGATGCCGGCGTGCAGGTGATGGCGCAGCCGCCGGGCAAGAAGAACGCGACGATTCACCTGCTGTCGGGCGGCGAGAAGGCGCTGACCGCGACCGCACTGGTGTTCGCGATGTTCCAGCTCAATCCGGCGCCGTTCTGTCTGCTCGACGAGGTCGACGCGCCGCTCGACGACGCGAACACCGAGCGTTTCGCGAATCTCGTGCGCGCGATGTCCGACAAGACGCAGTTCCTGTTCATCTCGCACAACAAGATCGCGATGGAGATGGCGCAGCAGCTGATCGGCGTGACGATGCAGGAGCAGGGCGTGTCGCGGATCGTCGCGGTGGACATGGAAACCGCCGCGGGTTTTGCCCAGAATTGACGTTTGACGAAACCGGACCGCGTTCGCGCGGCGCATGGGCGCCCGTTCGCGGTTCCGACGAACAAGAATTGCTGATGGAGCGTGCATGGACGAGTTGACACTCGGTTTGATCGGCGCGGGCGCCGTCGTGGTGGGCGGCGTCGTGGTCTACAACGCATGGCAGGGCGCGAAGGTGCGGCGCAGGATGCCGCGCCCGATGCCGGAGGAAGCGGCCGAGGCGATGAACCGCCCCGAGCGCGACGAAGAGTTGCCGTTCATCGAGCCGGTGCGTCAGCCGGTGCGGCGCGAGCCTGCGGCGCCGGCTGCTGCGGCTGCCGCGTCGGCGGAAGTCGCGCGCGTCGAGCCGACCTTCGGCGGTGCGGCGCCTGCCGACATGCCGGCCGATCTGCAGGCCGAGGCGACCGGCGTCGAGTCGCCGGCCGAGCCGGTCGACGCGGTTGCCGGCGAAGACACCGTGCCGGCCACCGCGCACGACACGCACGCTGAAGCGGCCGAGCCGGTCGAACCCGTGCTGCCGGCCGCGACGACGATCTCGTCGGCACCGCCGGCGATCGTCGACCGCCGGATCGACTGCATCGTGCCGATCCGCCTCACCGGTTTGCTGCCGGGCGACAAGATCCTGCCGGCCGCGCAGCGGCTGCGCCGCGCGGGCAGCAAGCCCGTGCATATCGAAGGCAAGCCCGAAGGCGGCCAGTGGGAGCTGCTGCAGAACGGCGTGCGCTACGAGGAACTGCGCGCGGCCGCGCAGCTCGCGAACCGCAGCGGCGCGCTGAACGAGCTCGAGTTCTCCGAATTCGTGACGGGCGTCCAGCAGTTCGCCGACGCGATCGACGGCGCGCCGGAATTCCCGGACATGATGGAAACGGTCGCGATGGCGCGCGAGCTCGACGCGTTTGCCGCGCAATGCGACGCCCAGTTGTCGATCAACGTGATGTCGGACGGCGCGCCGTGGTCGGCGAACTACGTGCAGGCGGTCGCGTCGCAGGACGGGCTGCTGCTGTCGCGCGACGGCACGCGTTTCGTGAAGCTCGACGCGAAGCAGAACCCGGTGTTCATGCTGCAGTTCGGCGACACGAACTTCCTGCGTGACGACCTCACGTACAAGGGCGGCAACATGATCACGCTGGTGCTCGACGTGCCGGTCGCCGAAGAGGACATCCTGCCGTTCCGGCTGATGTGCGACTACGCGAAGTCGCTGTCCGAACGGATCGGTGCGCGGGTCGTCGACGATTCGCGCCGGCCGCTGCCGGAATCGACGCTCGTCGCGATCGACCAGCAACTGATGAAGCTGTACGCGAAGCTCGAGGAAGCCGGCATCCCGGCCGGTTCGCCGGTCACGCGCCGCCTCTTCAGCCAGTAACGCGAACGCACGGGCGGCGGGCCTCGGGGCCGCCGTTCGTCGCTGCGGCGCACACCTCGCTGTTTGCGCTGCAGCACGCGCATCGGGCGCGTTTTGCGCGCCCCGCCACGGCGGCAAACTGAGATAATCGGGCATCCGATTTTCTCAGAACGAATCTGCCGCCAGCATGGCCCGAACCCAAGCCGAACCGCCAGCCAGCCAGCCCGACGCGCGCGCCGCGTGGCTGCGCGACCAACTCGAGCGGGCGAACTACGCCTACTACGTGCTCGATCAGCCGGATCTGCCCGACGCCGAGTACGACCGACTGTTTCGCGAGTTGCAGCAGCTCGAAACCGATCATCCCGAACTCGTGACGCCCGATTCGCCGACGCAGCGCGTGGGCGGCGAGGCGGCCGGCGGCTTCACGCCGGTCGTCCACGATGCGCCGATGCTGTCGCTGAACAACGGCTTTGCCGACGAGGACATCGTCGCGTTCGACAAGCGCGTCGCCGATGCGCTCGACAAGGCGACCGATCTCGCCGGTTCGGTGACGGAGCCGGTCGACTACGCGTGCGAACTGAAGTTCGACGGTCTCGCGATCTCGCTGCGTTACGAGCAGGGCGTATTCGTGCAGGCGTCGACGCGCGGCGACGGCACGACCGGCGAGGACGTGACCGAGAACGTGCGCACGATCCGCTCGATTCCGCTGAAGCTGAAGGGCAAGAACGTGCCGGCCGTACTCGACGTGCGCGGCGAGGTGCTGATGTTCAAGCGCGATTTCGCACGCCTGAACGAACGCCAGCGCGCGGCCGAGCAGCGCGAATTCGCGAACCCGCGCAACGCCGCGGCCGGCAGCCTGCGCCAGCTCGACTCGAAGATCACCGCGCAGCGTCCGCTTTCGTTCTTCGCGTACGGGATCGGCGTGCTCGACGGGATGCCGATGCCCGATACGCACAGCGCGCTGCTCGACTGGTACGAGTCGCTCGGCCTGCCCGTGAACCGCGAGCGCGCGGTCGTGCAGGGCGCCGAGGGCTTGCTCGACTTCTTCCGCAAGGTCGGCGAGAAGCGCGAGTCGCTGCCCTACGACATCGACGGTGTCGTCTACAAGGTCAACCGGCGTGACGAGCAGGAGCGCCTCGGCTTCGTGTCGCGTGCGCCGCGCTTCGCGCTTGCTCACAAGTTCCCCGCGCAGGAAGCGCTGACGAAGCTCGTCGCGATCGACGTGCAGGTCGGGCGCACCGGCGCGATCACACCGGTCGCGCGCCTCGAGCCGGTGTTTGTCGGCGGGGCGACGGTGACCAACGCGACGCTGCACAACGAGGACGAGGTGCGCCGAAAGGACATCCGGATTGGCGATACCGTGATCGTGCGCCGCGCCGGCGACGTGATCCCCGAGGTGGTCGGTGCGCTGCTCGACCGGCGCCCGGCCGATGCGGCCGAATTCGTGATGCCGACCGAATGCCCGGTGTGCGGCTCGAAGATCGAGCGCCTGCCGGACGAGGCGATCGCGCGCTGCACGGGCGGCCTGTTCTGCCCGGCGCAGCGCAAGCAGGCGCTGTGGCACTTCGCGCAGCGCCGCGCGCTCGACATCGACGGTCTCGGCGAGAAGATCATCGACCAGCTCGTCGAACTGAATCTCGTGCGCACGCCGGCCGACCTGTTCAATCTCGGCTTTGCGACGCTCGCCGAGCTCGACCGGTTTGCCGAGAAGTCCGCACAGAACCTGCTCGACTCGCTTGAGAAGGCGAAGCACACGACGCTCGCGCGCTTCATCTACGGGCTCGGTATCCGCCACGTGGGCGAATCGACCGCGAAGGATCTCGCGAAGCATTTCGGCTCGCTCACGCCGATCATGGACGCGTCGATCGAAGAGCTGCTCGAAGTCAACGACGTCGGGCCGATCGTCGCCGAGTCGATTCATCAGTTCTTCGCGGAAGAGCACAACCGGACCGTGATCGAGCAGTTGCGCGCACCGGGCAAGGTGACGTGGCCGGAAGGGCCGCCCGCGCCGAAGGCGCCGCAGGGCGTGCTGGCCGGCAAGACCGTCGTGCTGACGGGCACGCTCCCGACGCTCACGCGCGATGCCGCGAAGGAAATGCTCGAAGCGGCGGGCGCGAAAGTGGCCGGTTCGGTATCGAAGAAGACGGATTACGTGGTCGCGGGCGCCGAAGCCGGCAGCAAGCTCGCGAAGGCCGAGGAACTCGGCATCCCCGTGCTGGACGAAGACGGCCTGCACCAACTCCTGGAGGGCAATACGCCATGATTCGCGAGATCCTGAAGATGGGCGATCCGCGCCTGCTCGAAGTCGCCAAGCCGGTCGAGCGGTTCGATACACCCGAGCTGCACGAGATCGTCGCGGACATGTTCGAGACGATGCACCATGCGAACGGCGCCGGCCTGGCCGCGCCGCAGATCGGCGTCGGGCTGCAGATCATCATCTTCGGCTTCGGCAACAACAACCGCTACCCGGAAGCGCCGCCGGTGCCCGAGACCGTGCTGATCAACCCGAAGGTCGAATACATGCCGCCGGACATGGAGGAGGGCTGGGAAGGCTGCCTGTCGGTGCCGGGCATGCGCGGCGTCGTCAGCCGCTACGCGAAGGTGCGCTACAGCGGCTTCGACCAGTTCGGCGAGAAGATCGATCGTGTCGCCGACGGTTTTCACGCACGTGTCGTCCAGCACGAATACGACCACCTGATCGGCAAGCTGTATCCGATGCGGATCACCGATTTCACGCGCTTCGGCTTCACGGAAGTGCTGTTCCCGGGGCTCGATCCGGCTTCCGACGACTGATCCCTCTGCTTTCCCGGTTTCTCGCAGACAAGAAAAAGCCCGCTTGCGCGGGCTTTTTCATTGCATGGCGCACGTGTGGCGCGCCGGCGGTCAGAACGTCTCGTCGGCCGACAGATAGCGCCATTGCCCCTGCGGCAGTGCGCCGAGCGTCACGCGGCCCATCCGGACGCGCTTCAGGCCGATCACGTCGAGACCCACCAGTTCGCACATGCGACGGATCTGGCGCTTCTTGCCTTCGCGCAGCACGAAGCGCAACTGCTCGCCGTTCTGCCAGCTCACCATCGCGGGCTTCAGCGCGACGCCGTCGAGCTCGAGGCCGTGGCGCAGCTTCGCGAGCGATTCCGCCGGGAAGTGCTGGTCGATGTCGATCAGCCGTTCGCCGAAGCGCACGCGCACCAGGTATTCCTTGTCGATATCCGACTGCTCGCCGATCAGCTGCTTCGCGATCACGCCGTTCTGCGTCAGCACGAGCAGGCCGGTCGAATCGATGTCCAGGCGGCCGGCCGGTGCGAGCGCGTGCAGGTGCTGCGGCGAGAAGCGTACCGGCGAATGGTCGCCGCTCCAGCGGTTCGCGCGCGTGATCAGCACGGCTGCCGGCTCGTAGCCGTCTTCCGCCTGGCCCGACACATAACCGACGGGCTTGTGCAGCAGGATCGTCACTTGCGCGGCCTGCGCGGCGCTCGCGCGCTCGTCGATCTCGATCTTCTGGTCGGCGCGGACCTTGGTGCCGAGCGTGTCGATGCGTTCGCCGTCGACGAGCACCCAACCCTTTTCGATCCATTCGTCGGCTTCGCGGCGCGAGCACATGCCGAGCTCGGACATCCGCTTCGACAGGCGCATCAGGCCCGTTTCGTCGCCGTAGTCGACGTCGGCCGCCGCGCGCTTGACCGGCTGCGCGGTCTTGACCGCACCGAACGAGCGGCGTTCGCCGTCGCGCGCGGGGCGAGCCGGGCGGTCGCCGAAGCTGCGCTTCGCGCCTTCGCCGGCCGTCTTGTCGCGATAGGACGGGCGCTTGCCGTCGTCGGCGCCAGCGCGGCGCGGACGGGCATCGTCATCGCGGCGCGGCGGACGATCGGACGACGGGCGGCGGTCGCCGAAGCTGCGCTTCGCGCCTTCGCCGGCCGTCTTGTCGCGATAGGACGGGCGCTTGCCGTCGTCGGCGCCTGCGCGACGCGGACGGGCATCGTCATCGCGGCGGGGCGGGCGATCGGACGACGGGCGGCGGTCGCCGAAGTTGCGCTTTGCACCTTCACCGGCTGCCTTGTCGCGATAGGACGAGCGTTTGTCGTCGTCGCCACCTGCGCGACGCGGACGGGCGTCGTCATCACGGCGCGGCGGACGATCGGACGACGGGCGGCGGTCGCCGAAGTTGCGCTTTGCACCTTCACCGGCTGCCTTGTCGCGATAGGACGAGCGTTTGTCGTCGTCGCCACCTGCGCGACGCGGACGGGCGTCGTCATCACGGCGCGGCGGACGATCGGACGACGGGCGGCGGTCGCCGAAGTTGCGCTTTGCACCTTCACCGGCTGCCTTGTCGCGATAGGACGAGCGTTTGTCGTCGTCGCCACCCGCGCGACGCGGACGGGCGTCGTCATCACGGCGGGGCGGACGATCGGACGACGGGCGGCGATCGCCGAAGCTGCGCTTTGCACCTTCACCAGCTGCCTTGTCGCGATACGACGAGCGTTTGTCGTCGTCGCCACCTGCGCGACGCGGGCGGGCATCGTCATCACGGCGCGGCGGACGATCGGACGACGGGCGGCGATCGCCGAAGCTGCGCTTCGCCCCTTCGCCGGCCGCGTTGTCGCGATACGGCGCGCGCGTGCCGCGTTCGGCACCGCCGTCACGCGGCGCACGCTTGGCCGGTGCGCGATCCGCGCCCGGGCGCTCGGCGCCTGGCGCGCCGCGCGGCTTGAACGAGCGTTCGCCGGCGGCGGCCGGGGCGGCCTTCTTCGGGCGGGCCGGCTTGTCCCCTGCGGGCGGCGCAGCGGGACGCACCGCCTTGCGGGCGACGAGGCTGCCGGAGCGGACAGGGGCGCGGGTCGGCGACGCCGGCTTCGGATTCTTGACGGTTAGTTTGGTGCGCATAAACGCTGGAATTCATTCAGACTGCGATCGCACGCAGCAACTCGGTTTCAAGCTGGATCTGCAGGCGGTTGTCGGACAGGCCGGCACCCGCGAGCAGGAAGATGTCCTCGACGCGTTCGCCGAGCGTATTGATCCGCGCCGCGTGGACGCCGATCCGATGCTCGGCGAGTACGCGCGCGATCGAATAGAGAAGGCCCGGCCGGTCGTTGGCCGACACGGACAGGATGTAGTACTGGCCGCGCTCGTCGGCCCGCAGGTCGACGCGCGGCGTGATCGGAAACGTCCGGGACAGCCTCGACAGGCGGCCTTTGGACGGCTCCGGCAGCGGTGCGGTTTCGGTGAGCCGCGACGCGAGCTGTTGTTCGACGAGATTCGCGATGTCGCGGTAGCGCACGTCGCGTTCGGTCTGCGTGACGATGAAGTTGTCGAGCGCATAGCCGTGCCGCGTCGTGCTGACGCGCGCGTCGAGCACCGACAGCCCGTTGCGGTCGAAATACGCGCAGATGCCCGCGAACAGGTCCGGGCGATCCTTCACGTACACGAGCACCTGCAGCGCGTCGCCGATCGGCGACGGCCGCGCGCGGACGATCGCGGTTTCGGCGTTCACGTGCCGGTACAGCACGCGTGTCTGCCACGCGATGTCGGCTGCGTCGTGACGCAGGAAGAAGCCGACGTCGAGCTGGTCCCACAGCGCGCGATGGGCGTCCTCGGGCACGGTCTCGAGGCGCAGCAGCGCGAGCGCCTGCTCCTGCCGCGACTTCAGCTCCGAATGCGCGTCGGGGTTGGCGCCGCCGAGCACCGCGAGCGTGATGCGGTACAGGTCCTCGAGCAGCTTGCCTTTCCACGTGTTCCACACCTTCGGGCTCGTGCCGCGGATATCGGCGACGGTCAGCAGGTACAGCGCGGTGAGGTAGCGTTCGTTGCCGACGACTTCGGCAAAGCGCTTGATGACTTCGGGGTCGCTCGTGTCCTGCTTCTGCGCGACCTGGCTCATCGTCAGGTGATGCTGGACGAGCCACACGATCAACGACGCGTCGTCGCCGGCGATGCCGTGCTCGCGGCAGAAGCGCCGCGCATCGGCCATCCCGAGCGTCGAGTGATCGCCGCCGCGGCCCTTCGCGATGTCGTGGAACAGCGCGGCGACATACAGCACCCACGGGCGCTCGAAGTTGCCGATCAACTGGCTGCAGAACGGATATTCGTGCGCGTGCTCGGCCACCGCGAAGCGGCGGATGTTGCGCAACACCATCAGGATGTGCTGGTCGACCGTGTACACGTGGTACAGGTCGTGCTGCATCTGGCCGACGATGCGGCGGAAGTTCAGCAGATAGCGGCCGAGCACGCTCGTCTGGTTCATCAGCCGGAACGCGTGCGTGATGCCTTCGGGCTGCTGCAGGATCCGCATGAACGTGTCGCGGTTCTGCGGATCGCGGCGCCACGCGTTGTTCATGATCTCGCGCGAGTTGTATAGCGCGCGCAGCGTGCGGGCGGACAGGCCCTTCACGCCGCGGGTCGTCTCGTACAGCAGGAACGCTTCGAGGATCGCGTCGGGATGGCGCTCGAACACGCCGTCGTCGACGATCTCGAGCATCCCCTGCTTCTCGACGAAGCGGTCGGGCGACAGCACGCGCGTGATGCCGCTCGTCGCGGGAAAGAGCTGCGCCTCGATGTTCTGGATCAGGATCGTCGCGAGCTGCGTGACGGCTTTCGCGGCCCAGTAATAGCGGCGCATCAGCTGCTCGCTCGCGCGCTTGGTCTGCGTCGGCTGGTAGCCGAAGCTCTCGGCCGCCTGCGTTTGCAGGTCGAACACGAGCATGTCCTGGCGGCGGCCGGCGATCACGTGCAGCCGCGCGCGCAGCGTCTTCAGGAAGCCTTCGTTGCGGCGCAGCTCGCGCGCTTCGCGATCGGTGATGAGGCCGCGCGTGTCGAGTTCGCGCCAGCTGCTGCCGAAGCCCGCCGCGCGCGCGATCCACAGGATCGTCTGCAGGTCGCGCAGCCCGCCGGGGCTTTCCTTCACGTTCGGCTCGAGGCTGTACGGCGTGTCCTGGAACTTCGCGTGGCGCTGGCGCATCTCGAGCACCTTCGCGGTGAAGAACGCGCGGGCGTCGAGCGCCTCGTGGTAGCGCACCGTGAAGCGCTCGAACAGCGCGGTGCTGCCGACGATGCGGCGCGCTTCCAGCAGGGACGTTTGCACCGTGACGTCCTGCGACGCCTCCTCGATGCACTGCGCGACCGTGCGCACGCTGCTGCCGATCTCGAGGCCGAGATCCCACGCCATCCCGATGAAGCGTTCGATGCGTGCGTCGAGCGCGGGGTCGTGCGCATCGGGCAGCAGCACGAGGATGTCGACGTCGGAATAGGGTGCGAGCTCGCCGCGCCCGTAGCCGCCGACGGCGACGAGTGCCAGCGTCGCGGGCAGCCCGCAGTCGTCCCACACGCGCTTGAGCGCATCGTCGGTGAGTTTCGACAGCGCGTGCATCAGGGACGCGACGTTCGTCGCGCGGCGAAAGCGCTCGAGCATCTCCGTCTTGGCGGCCTTGAATTCGGCGCGCCGCGACAGCGCGTCGGGCGAGGGGGCGGCGTGAGCGCTCATGGGCGGCCGGTCAGGTGCAGGTGGTGCGGATAGGGCGGGCTGGCGCGACGGCGCTCAGACCGCGGCGGCCGGTTGCGCGAACACGGGGCGTGCCGGCGTGCCGGCCGACACGGTCAGCACCTCGTAGCCGGTTTCGGTGACGAGCACCGTGTGCTCCCACTGCGCCGACAGGCTGCGGTCGCGCGTCTTGACCGTCCACTGGTCGGGCATCGTGCGGATGTCGCGCTTGCCGGCGTTGATCATCGGCTCGATCGTGAAGATCATCCCGGCCTTCAGTTCGATGCCGGTGCCCGGACGGCCGTAGTGGACGACCTGCGGATCCTCGTGGAACACCGTGCCGATGCCGTGGCCGCAGTATTCGCGCACGACGCTGTAGCCTTGCGCTTCAGCATGCTTCTGGATCGCGTAGCCGATGTCGCCGAGGTGCGCGCCGGGCTTGACCTGGTCGATGCCGAGCCACATGCATTCGTAGGTGGTCTGCACGAGGCGCTTCGCGAGGATCGAGCCCTCGCCGACGATGAACATCCGGCTGGTGTCGCCGAAGTAGCCGTTCTTGATCACGGTGATGTCGATGTTCAGCGCGTCGCCGTTCTTGATCACCTTCTCGCCGGGAATGCCGTGGCAGATCACGTCGTTGACCGAAATGCAGGTGGCCTTCGGGTACGGGGGGTAGCCGGGCGGCTGGTAGTTCAGCGGTGCCGGGATCGTGCCCTGTTCGTTGAGCATGAACTCGTGGCAGAGGCGGTCGAGTTCGGCGGTCGTGATGCCCGCGACGACGTGCGGCGTGATGAAGTCGAGCACTTCGCTCGCGAGACGGCAGGCGACGCGCATCTCGGCGATATCGTGTTCGTTTTTGAGCGTAATAGCCATCGAGGTATGCCTGGAATGCGGTGAATTGACGGATTATCGCACCTTCTGGCAGGCGTCGCAGCCCCTGCCGGCGGTGCGGGTGCGGGTTTTCGCGGATTGTCCGGCCGGCTGCCGCGCGGCAAGCGAAAGTGGTGAGCGACTTGAGAGCGGACAAATCGGCGTGCTATACTCTTTGGCTAAGTCGACATCCAAATGCCGTAGTGCCCCATTCCGGGGCGGCATCGCGGTGAAAGGCTTACGGCACGGGCGTTTTGCACGTGCCGAATCGCAAGCCGGCGCAACCAGGGTGCCGGCCGCGCGGAAATCGTGCCTTTCGGGGCAGGTTCGTGCGGCGGTACGGCGGCCGGCTTAAGACCCAACCCTCGTGGAGAATTTACATGGCAGTTACGATGCGCCAAATGCTGGAAGCGGGTGTCCACTTCGGTCACCAGACGCGCTTCTGGAACCCGAAGATGGCTCCGTTCATTTTCGGTCACCGCAACAAGATTCACATCATCAACCTCGAAAAGACGCTGCCGATGTTCACGGACGCACAGAAGTACGTGCGCCAGCTGGCAGCGAACCGCGGCACGATCCTGTTCGTCGGCACGAAGCGTCAATCGCGTGACACGATCGCCCAGGAAGCGCAACGCGCGGGCATGCCGTACGTCAACGCACGCTGGCTCGGCGGCATGATGACCAACTTCAAGACGCTGAAGGTATCGATCAAGCGCCTGAAGGACATGGAAGCGGCAGTCGAGGCAGGCGAGCTCGAGAAGATGAGCAAGAAGGAAGCGCTGCTGTTCGAACGCGAAATCGCGAAGCTGCAGAAGTCGATCGGCGGCGTGAAGGACATGGGCGGCATTCCGGACGCAATCTTCGTCGTCGACGTCGGCTACCACAAGATTGCCGTCACGGAAGCGAACAAGCTGGGCGTGCCGGTCATCGCCGTGGTCGATACGAACCACTCGCCGGAAGGTGTGGATTACGTGATCCCGGGTAACGACGACTCGAGCAAGGCAGTCGCGCTGTACGCCGAAGGCGTGGCCGACGCGATCCTCGAAGGCCGTGCGAACGCGGTCAACGAAGTGGTCCAGGCCGCACGCGGCGACGATGAGTACGTCGAGGAAAACGCGTAACTGGCCCCGAGCCGGCGCAAAAAGGGGGCTCTCAACAGGCCCCCTTTTTTTAAGCTTGTGCGCCGGACCTGATCGCGCCGAATCGGCGCGGGTCCGGAAACGATTTTCGGCCGTTCGCGTCCAAGCGGGCGGCGTTGTGAATACAGACTCAAGGAGCGAATGATGGCGGCAATTACCGCAAGCATGGTGGCAGAACTGCGCGCGAAGACCGACGCACCGATGATGGAGTGCAAGAAGGCGCTGACGGAAGCCGACGGCGATCTGGCCAAGGCTGAAGAGCTGCTGCGCGTCAAGCTCGGCAACAAGGCGAGCAAGGCGGCATCGCGCGTGACGGCAGAAGGCGTCGTCGCATCGTTCGTCGGCGGCAACGCAGGCGCGCTGGTCGAGCTGAACTGCGAAACCGACTTCGTCGCGAAGAACGACGACTTCCTCGCATTCTCGAAGACGGTTGCAGAACTCGTCGCGACGCAGAACCCGGCCGACGTGGCAGCGCTGTCGGCACTGCCGCTCGAAGGCTCGACGGTCGACGCAGTGCGTCTGGCCCTGATCGGCAAGATCGGCGAGAACGTCTCGATCCGCCGTTTCGTCCGATTCGAAACCGCGAACAAGATCGCAACGTACCTGCACGGCGCGCGTATCGGCGTGATCGTCGAGTACACGGGCGCGGAAGAGCAGGTCGGCAAGGACGTCGCGATGCACATCGCGGCAATGAAGCCGGTCGCGCTGTCGTCGGCTGACGTGCCGGCGGAACTGATCGAGACGGAACGCCGCGTGGCCGAGCAGAAGGCTGCGGAATCGGGCAAGCCGGCCGAGATCGTCGCGAAGATGGTCGACGGTAGCGTCCAGAAGTACCTGAAGGAAGTGTCGCTGCTGAACCAGACGTTCGTGAAGAACGACAAGCAGACGATCGAGCAGATGCTGAAGGCAGCGAATGCGGCAGTGCAGAAGTTCGCGCTGTTCGTCGTCGGCGAAGGCATCGAGAAGCGCCAGGACGACTTCGCCGCCGAAGTGGCCGCGCAAGTCGCAGCAGCAAAGCAGCAGTAAGCCGTAAGCAGTCAGGCAGTATCCGCGGCGGGCGTCCGCTCCGCCGCGGTCGGCGCCGCCGCCGGCCGGCCGGGAAACCCGGTTCGACCGTCGGCGCTTGCCCGAATCAGTATTTCGCCCCTACAGTTCGTGGTTGTCATCCTCTCGTCGCTCGGAAGCCCCTATGTCCAATGCCTATAAACGCGTCCTCCTCAAACTCTCCGGCGAAGCGCTGATGGGCGACGATGCCTTCGGCATCAATCGCGCGACGATCGAACGGATGGTGGCCGATATCGCCGAAGTCGTGCGTCTCGGTACGCAGCTCGCGGTCGTGATCGGTGGCGGTAATATTTTCCGCGGTGTCGCGGGTGGCGCGGCCGGCATGGATCGCGCGACGGCGGACTACATGGGGATGCTCGCGACGATGATGAACGCGCTGGCGCTGCAGGACGCGATGCGCCACGCCGGCATCGAGGCGCGCGTGCAGTCCGCGCTGCGCATGGACCAGGTTGTCGAGCCGTACATCCGGCCCCGCGCGATTCGCCAGCTCGAGGAAGGCCGCGTCGTGATCTTCGCGGCCGGTACGGGCAACCCGTTCTTCACGACGGACACGGCCGCCGCGCTGCGCGGTTCGGAAGTGGGCGCCGAGGTCGTGCTGAAGGCGACCAAGGTCGATGGCGTATATTCTGCCGATCCGAAGAAGGATCCGTCGGCCACGCGCTACACGACGATCACGTTCGACGAGGCGATCAGCCGCAACCTGCAGGTGATGGACGCGACGGCCTTCGCGCTGTGCCGCGACCAGAAGCTGCCGATTCGCGTGTTTTCGATCAACAAGCCGGGCGCGCTCAAGCGCATCGTGCTGGGCGAGGACGAAGGTACGCTCGTCCACGTGTAAACTCCCGCGGATGCGGGCCATCGGCCGCGGCGCGCCGGACGCGCCGGGCAGGGCCCGCGTTCTTTGAAGGTTAGAAGGTTCGGAGGTTGAAATGAGTGTCGCTGATACCAAGAAGGGCGTCGAGCAAAAGATGCAGCGCTCGATCGAAGCGTTCAAGAACGATCTGGCAAAGATCCGTACGGGCCGTGCACACACCGGTCTGCTCGATCACGTGCAGGTCGACTACTACGGGTCGATGGTGCCGATCTCGCAGGTCGCTAACCTGACGCTCGTCGATGCGCGCACGATCGGCGTGCAGCCGTGGGAAAAGAACATGGTCGCGAAGGTCGAGAAGGCCATTCGCGAAGCCGACCTGGGCCTGAACCCGGCTACGGCCGGTGACCTGATCCGCGTGCCGATGCCCGCGCTGACGGAAGAGCGCCGCCGCGAACTGACCAAGGTCGTCAAGGGCGAAGGCGAAACGGCCAAGGTCGCGATCCGCAACCTGCGCCGCGACGCGAACGAAGCGCTCAAGAAGCTCGTGAAGGACAAGGAAATCTCGGAAGACGACGAGCGCCGTGCGAGCGACGACGTGCAGAAGCTGACCGACAAGCACGTTGCCGAAATCGACAAGCTCGTGCAGACCAAGGAAGCCGAGATCATGACGGTCTGACGACCGTCCTCGCGCGCCGCCTTCTTCCCGCAACTGTCTCAACGGCCATGACCTATACCAGCTCTACCGTTCGCGTGCCTGACGTCGGTGTCGTGCCGCGTCACATCGCGATCATCATGGACGGCAACGGCCGTTGGGCGACCGAACGCCGCTTGCCGCGCGTCGCGGGGCATACCCGCGGCGTCGATGCCGTGCGGGCGGTGGTCGAAGGCTGCGCGCGCGCCGGCGTCGAATACCTGACGCTGTTCGCGTTCAGTTCGGAAAACTGGCGCCGGCCGAACGACGAAGTGTCGTTCCTGATGCGGCTCTTCATCACCGCGCTCGAGCGCGAGGTCGGCAAGCTCCATGCGAACGGGATCCGCCTGCGTGTCGTCGGCGATCTCGACCGTTTCGAGCCGCGCATCCGCGAACTGATTCGCCGCGCCGAAACCAAGACGGCGCGCAACACCCGTCTTACGCTCACCATCGCGGCCAATTACGGCGGCCGGTGGGACATCCTGCAGGCGACGAAGAAGCTCGTCGAGCAGGCCGTGCGCGAAGGGCGCGAGGTCGAAGTGACCGAGGACGCGTTCGCGCCGCACCTGGCGATGGCCTATGCGCCGGAGCCCGATCTCTTCATCCGTACCGGTGGCGAGCAGCGTGTCAGCAACTTCCTGCTGTGGCAGCTCGCGTACGCCGAATTCTATTTCACCGACAAATACTGGCCGGATTTCGACGGCGCGGCACTGGCCGACGCCATGGCGTCGTATACGGAGCGCGAACGTCGTTTCGGCCGCACGAGCGCACAGCTCGAACCGCAATCGCAGAACGCCGACTCCCTTTCATGCTGAAAACCCGTGTGATCACGGCGATCGTGATGCTGGCGGTGCTGCTGCCGGTGACGCTGTTCGCGCCGCTCACCGCGTTCGGCGCGCTGATCGGCGTCGTGCTCGTGTTCGCCGCGTGGGAATGGGCGCGCCTGCTCAAGCTCGGCGGCGCCGGCCCGGTCGTCTATGCAGTCGTCGCGGCGCTTGCGCTCGCGGCAACGGTGCCGCTCGGCGTCGATGCGGCTTCGTCCCGTCCCCTTTTCATGGCAGCCGGCGTGTTCTGGCTGCTGGTCGGCCCGTTCGCGCTGCGGCGCAAGCCCGAACTCGCGGGCGGCGTCTGGCGGCCGTTCCTGCTGGCGGCCGGCCTCGTGGTCTTTGCGGCCTGCTGGCATGCGCTCGTCGCGGCGCGCGCGCTGGGCGTGCCGTTCGTGTTGTCGCTGCTTCTGGTCGTCTGGCTGGCCGATATCGGCGCATACTTCGCGGGCAAGGCCTTCGGAAAGCGTAAACTGGCCATCACGATCAGCCCCGGCAAGAGCTGGGAAGGCGCGATCGGCGGCTGGCTCGCCGTGATGGTCGTCGCCGGTGTCGCGATGGTCGTGCACGCGTTCGAGCCGACCCTGTTTTCCGCGTTCGCCGTGCGTTACGGAATGCCCGGCGCGTGGGCCGCACTGACGCTGCTGGTCGCGTACAGCGTGATCGGCGACCTGTTCGAGTCGCTGCTGAAGCGGCAGGCGGGCGTGAAGGATTCGAGCGGACTGCTGCCTGGCCATGGCGGCGTGCTCGACCGTGTCGACGCGCTGCTTCCGGTGCTGCCGCTCGCGATGCTGCTGCTTGGTTAAACCACTATTTCTGTTATGCAAAAACGTCTGACATTGCTCGGTTCCACGGGCTCGATCGGAGACAGCACGCTCGACGTGGTCGCGCGCCATCCCGAGCGCTTCTCGGTCTACGCGCTGACCGCACACCGCAACGGCGACAAGCTGGTCGAGCAATGCCTGCGCTTCGCACCTGAAGTGGCGGTGGTCGGCGATGCCGCGACCGCCGCGCACGTCGAAGCGAAGCTGCGTGCGGCGGGCAGCAAGACGACCGTGCTGCACGGGCCGCAGGCGCTCGTCGACGTGTCGAAGAGCGACGGCTGCGACACGGTGGTCGCGGCGATCGTCGGTGCGGCCGGCCTCGCGCCGAGCCTCGCGGCCGCGCGCGCCGGCAAGCGCATCCTGCTCGCGAACAAGGAATCGCTGGTGATGTCGGGCGCGATCTTCATGGACGCCGTGCGCGACCATGGCGCGATCCTGCTGCCGGTCGACAGCGAACACAACGCGATCTTCCAGTGCATGCCGCGCGACGAGAACGAGCACGGCGGGATCTCGAAGATCATCCTGACCGCGTCGGGCGGCCCGTTCCGCACGCGCGAACCGGCCACGCTCGTCGACGTGACGCCGGACGAAGCGTGCAAGCATCCGAACTGGGTGATGGGCCGCAAGATCTCGGTCGACTCCGCGACGATGATGAACAAGGGCCTCGAGGTGATCGAGGCGCACTGGATCTTCGGGCTGCCGGGCGACCGGATCGACGTGCTGATCCATCCGCAGAGCGTGATCCATTCGCTCGTGTCGTACCGCGACGGCTCGGTGCTCGCCCAGCTCGGCAACCCCGACATGCGCACGCCGATCGCGCACGCACTCGCGTTCCCCGAGCGCGTCGATGCGGGCGTCGATCAGCTCGACCTCGCGCAGATCGCCCAGCTGTCGTTCGAGAAGCCCGATTACGCGCGCTTCCCGTGCCTCGCGCTCGCGCTGAAGGCACTCGAGGAAGGCGGTATCGCGAGCGCCGCATTGAACGCGGCGAACGAAGTGGCGGTCGAAGCGTTTCTCGCGCGCCGCATCGGCTTCATGGCGATTGCGGCGACGGTCGACGCCGTGCTCAACACGCTGCCGAACCGCGCGCCCGACGGGCTCGACGACGTCCTGGCGGCGGATGCAGAGGCACGCCGCCTCGCCGCCGAGATCATTGCCAAAGCGCCTGCGCCACGCGTGGAGCGCACTGTCTGAATGGGGTGCTCATGAACGTGCTGGTCGAACTGATCGCGTTTGCGGTGGCGATCGGGGTGCTGGTCGTCGTGCATGAGTACGGACATTATCGCGTCGCGCGCTGGTGCGGCGTGAAGGTGCTGCGTTTCTCGATCGGCTTCGGCCAGCCCGTCGCGCGCTGGGTCAGCCGCCGGACGGGCACCGAGTGGACGCTGTCCGCGTTGCCGCTCGGCGGCTACGTGAAGATGCTCGACGAACGTGATCCCGGCTCCGGCATCCCGCCCGAGGAGCTCGGCCAGGCGTTCAACCGGCAATCGGTCTACAAGCGCATCGCGATCGTCGCGGCCGGGCCGATTGCCAACTTCCTGTTGGCAATTATCCTGTTTTCCGTCGTATTTGCCACCGGTGTGACCGAGCCGGCCGCGATCGTCGCGCCGCCGGCCGCCGGTACGGCGGCGGCGCGCGCGGGCTTCGACGGTGGTGAGGCGATCGTGTCGATCCGCAACGTGCGCACGGGCGACGCGCAAGGCGGCGAGTCCGAGCCGGTAAGGTCGTGGTCGGACCTGCGCTGGAAGCTGCTCGCGGCCGCGTTCGATCACCGCGAGATCGTGCTCGGCGCGCGCGACGGCAACACGACGTTCGATTTCCGCGTCGACCTGCGCAACGTTCCCGAAAGTCAGCTCGACGACGATTTCATGGCCCATCTGGGCTTCGAGACCGGCGGCGGCACGCTGTCGGTCGCGTCGGTGCAGCCCGGCAGCGCGGCGGAGCAGGCGGGCCTGAAGTCCGGCGACAAGCTGGTCGCGCTCGACGGCAAGCCGATCGGCGGCGCGACGCGCTTCATCGATTTCGTGAAACACCATGCGGGCAAGTCGCTCGAGCTGCAGATCGAGCGCGACGGCGCCGCGCAGACGGTGTCGATCGTGCCGCAGATGCAGCGCGACGACGAATCGGGGCAGCAGGTCGGCCGTATCGGTGCGGCGCTGTCGATGCATGCGCCGTCCGTCGACGTGCGTTACGGGCCGATCGAGAGCCTGCGGCTCGGCGCGCATCGCACGTGGGACATTTCCGTGTATTCGCTGCGGATGTTCGGGCGCATGATCACGGGCAACGCGTCGCTGAAGAACCTGTCCGGCCCCGTGACGATTGCCGACTACGCGGGCAAGAGTGCGCGGCTCGGTCCGTCGGCGTTCCTGTCGTTCCTCGCCCTTGTCAGCATTAGCCTTGGCGTCCTGAACTTGTTGCCGATTCCCGTTTTGGACGGGGGGCATCTGTTATATTATGCGGTTGAAGCCGCGACCGGGAAAGCCGTCTCGGAGCGCTGGCAGCTGATTCTGCAAAGAGCCGGGTTGATCTGCATCGTCGCGTTGTCGGCGATCGCGCTGTTCAACGATCTGGCTCGGTTAATCCATTTCTGAAGCGTCAGGCGGCGGCCGCTGGGCAGCCGCCTGATTTGATGCAGCTAAATATTGGGGATGCATGTTGTTCAAACCTCATCGTTTTGTACCTAAGACAGTTGCAGCGGCCGCGCTCGCCGCGCACGGCCTCGCGGCGCATGCAGCGGCACCGTTCGTGGTGCAAGACATCAAGATCGAGGGGCTGCAGCGCGTCGAAGCGGGTTCGGTGTTCGCCTACCTGCCGATCAAGCAGGGCGATACCTTCACGGACGACAAGGCATCCGAAGCAATCCGCGCGCTGTACGCGACGGGCTTTTTCAACGACGTACGCATCGCCACGCAGGGCAACGTCGTGATCGTGCAGGTGCAGGAGCGTCCGGCCATCGCGTCGATCGACTTCACCGGCACGAAGGAATTCGACAAGGACAACCTGACGAAGGCGCTGCGCGCGGTCGGCCTTGCCGACGGCCGTTATTACGACAAGGCGCTCGTCGACAAGGCGGAGCAGGAGCTCAAGCGCCAGTACCTCACGCGCGGCTTTTACGCGGCCGAGGTCAAGACGACGGTCACGCCGGTCGACGCGAACCGTGTGTCGATCCTGTTCGCGGTGGCCGAAGGCCCGAGCGCGAAGATCCGCCAGATCAACTTCATCGGCAACAAGGCATTCAGCACCAGCACGCTGCGCGACGAGATGCAGCTGTCCACGCCGAACTGGTTCTCCTGGTACACGAAGAACGACCTGTACTCGAAGGAAAAGCTGACGGGCGACCTCGAAGCGGTGCGCTCGTACTACCTGAACCGCGGCTATCTCGAGTTCAACATCGATTCGACCCAGGTGTCGATCTCGCCCGACAAGAAGGACATGTACCTGACGGTCACGCTGCACGAAGGCGAGCCGTACACGGTGTCGGGCATCAAGCTGTCGGGCAACCTGCTCGATCGCGAGGCCGAACTCAGCAAGCTGATCAAGATCAAGCCGGGCGACCGCTTCTCGGCCGAAAAGCTGCAGCAGACCACCAAGTCGATCGTCGACAAGCTCGGTGAATACGGCTATGCATTCGCGACCGTCAACGCGCAGCCGGACATCGACCAGGCGAACCACAAGGTGAACCTGAACCTCGTCGTCGATCCGAGCCGCCGCGTGTACGTGCGCCGGATCAACGTCGTCGGCAACACGCGCACGCGCGACGAAGTCGTGCGCCGCGAAATGCGCCAGCTCGAAAGCTCGTGGTTCGATTCGAACCGCCTCGCGCTGTCGAAGGATCGCGTGAACCGTCTCGGCTACTTCACCAACGTCGACGTGACGACGGTGCCGGTCGACGGCACGAACGACCAGGTCGACGTGAACGTGAAGGTCGATGAAAAGCCGACCGGCGCGATCACGCTGGGCGCCGGCTTCTCGTCGACGGACAAGGTCGTGCTGTCGGCGGGCGTGTCGCAGGACAACGTGTTCGGCTCGGGTACCAGCCTGTCGGTGAACGTCAACACCGCGAAGAGCTACCGCACGCTGACCGTCACGCAGGTCGACCCGTATTTCACGGTCGACGGCATCAAGCGGATCACGGACGTCTACTACCGCACGTACCAGCCGCTCTACTATTCGACGAGCTCCAGCTTCCGGATCATCAGCGCGGGCGGCAACCTGAAGTTCGGCATTCCGTTCTCGGAAGTCGACACCGTCTACTTCGGCGCCGGCTTCGAGCAGAACCGTCTCGACGTCGATTCGAACACGCCGCAGAGCTACCAGGATTACGTGAACGAGTTCGGCCGCGTGTCGAACACGGTGCCGCTGACGGTCGCGTGGTCGCGCGACGCGCGTGACAGCGCGCTGATTCCGAGCCGCGGCTACTTCACGCAGGCGAACATGGAGTACGGCGTACCGGTCGGCAAGATCCAGTACTACAAGGCCGACCTGCAGGCCCAGTACTACTATTCGTTCTCGCGCGGCTTCATCCTGGGCCTGAACCTGCAAGGCGGCTACGGTAACGGTATCGGCAACCCGTACCCGATCTTCAAGAACTACTACGCGGGCGGTATCGGCTCCGTGCGTGGCTACGAGCCGAGCTCGCTGGGCCCGCGCGACACGAAGACGAACGACCCGATCGGCGGTTCGAAGATGCTCGTCGGCAACATCGAGCTGACGTTCCCGCTGCCGGGCACGGGCTACGACCGCACGCTGCGCGTGTTCACGTTCCTCGACGGCGGTAACGTGTGGGGCAACGCGCCGGGCGGCACGAGTACGGGCGCCAACGGCCTGCGTTACGGCTACGGCGTGGGTCTCGCGTGGATCTCGCCGATCGGCCCGCTGAAGCTGAGCCTCGGCTTCCCGCTGCAGAAGCACGAAGGCGACCAGTACCAGAAATTCCAGTTCCAGATCGGGACGGCGTTCTGACCGAACGCATGACAACAGCAACGAGAGGGTAATTTTGCTAACCGGTAAGTTTTCGAAACGAGTGATGTGCGCGCTGACCGTTGCGCTGGCCTTGGGCGCTGCGACGGTGCACGCACAGGACGTCGCCCGCATCGCGGCGGTCAATTCGGATCGGATCCTGCGCGAGTCGGCGCCCGCGAAGGCGGCGCAGACGAAGCTCGAAGCCGAGTTCGCGAAGCGTGACAAGGATCTGCAGGATCTGGCGGCACGCCTGAAGTCGATGTCCGATTCGCTGGACAAGAACGGTGCGTCGCTGTCGGCGGCCGATCGCGCGCAGAAGCAGCGCGATCTCGCCCAGCTCGATACCGACTTCCAGCGCAAGCAGCGCGAGTTCCGCGAAGACCTGAACCAGCGCCGCAACGAGGAGCTGGCGGCCGTGCTCGAGAAGGCGAACAAGGTCATCAAGCAGATCGCCGAGCAGCAGAATTACGACCTGATCGTGCAGGAAGCCGTGTACGTCAGCCCGCGCATCGACATCACCGACAAGGTGCTCAAGGCGCTCGCGTCCGGCTCGACGAACTGAACGGAGCAGACGACGAATGGCATTGACGCTTGAGGAACTCGTAAAGCGGTTCGGCGGCGAGATCGCCGGCGACGCACAGTGCAAGGTGAGCGGGCTCGCACCGCTCGACCAGGCAGGCCCGCAGCAACTCGCGTTCCTCGCGAATCCGAAGTACCTGTCGCAGGTCGAGTCGACCCGCGCCGGCGCGGTGCTGATCGCGCCGAAGGATCTGGAAAAGCTGGGCGCGGCCGCGACGGGTCGCAATTTCATTGTCACGCCGAATCCGTACGCGTACTTCGCGCGCGTCGCGCAGATGTTCATCGATCTGGCCACGCCGCAGCGTGCCGCCGGCGTGCATCCGAGCGCGACGATCGATCCGGCCGCGCAGGTCGCCGCGAGCGCGGTGATCGGCCCGCACGTGACGGTCGAGGCCGGCGCGGTGATCGAGGACGGCGTGCAGCTCGACGCGAACGTCTTCATCGGCCGCGGCACGACGATCGGCGCGGGCTCGCACATCTATCCGAACGCGTCGGTGTACCACGGCTGCAAGGTCGGCCCGCGCGCGATCATCCATTCGGGTGCCGTGATCGGCTCCGACGGTTTCGGCTTCGCGCCGGATTTCGTCGGCGACGGTGACGCGCGCACCGGCAGCTGGGTCAAGATCCCGCAGGTCGGCGGCGTATCGATCGGCCCGGACGTCGAGATCGGCGCGAACACGACGATCGACCGCGGCGCGATGGCGGATACCGTCATCGACGAATGCGTGAAGATCGACAACCAGGTGCAGATCGCCCACAACTGCCGGATCGGCGCCTACACGGTGATCGCCGGCAAGGCGGGCATCGCGGGCAGCACGACGATCGGCCGCCACTGCATGATCGGCGGCGCGGCCGGGATCGCCGGCCACGTGACGCTCGGCGACTATGTCATCATCACCGCGAATTCGGGCGTATCGAAGTCGCTGCCGAAGGCCGGCATCTATACCAGCGCGTTCCCGGCCGTCGACCACGGCGAATGGAACAAGAGCGCCGCGCTCGTGCGCAACCTCGACAAGCTGCGCGAGCGCATCAAGGCGCTCGAGGCCGCGCTCGCCGCCCAGGGCGGCACGGGCGCCTGAGCGCATCATGCGAGACCTCGAACCGGGCACGGCCAGCGCAACCGGCCCGGTTTGCCAGACTGGGCCGCACGGCGGCCCGCTTCAGCCTTTGCATCACCACCGCGCAGCCTCTGCGTGAGACGAACCATCATGAGCACTGAAAAAATCAATCTCGACATCCACAAGATCCTCACGCTGCTGCCGCATCGCTACCCGATTCTGCTCGTCGATCGCGTGCTCGAACTCGAACCGCACAAGGGAATCAAAGCGCTGAAGAACGTGTCGATCAACGAGCCGTTCTTCCAGGGGCATTTCCCGAAGCGGCCGGTGATGCCGGGCGTGCTGATCCTCGAGGCGCTCGCGCAGGCCGCGGCGCTGCTGACCTTCTCGGAAGAGCAGCCGAAGGATCCGGAGAACACGCTGTACTACTTCGTCGGGATCGACGGCGCGCGCTTCAAGCGTCCGGTCGAACCGGGCGACCAACTGATTCTGAACGTGACGTTCGAACGCTACATCCGCGGCATCTGGAAGTTCAAGGCGGTGGCGGAAGTGGACGGCAAGGTGGCGGCGGAAGCCGAACTGATGTGCACGGTCAAGACGACCGACGTGGCGCCCTGAGCGACGCGGCACGCACAGGCAACGCAACGCGACACATCACATCGAGAGGCAACGGCGCATGACCAGGATTCATCCCACCGCGATTGTCGAACCGGGCGCGCAGATCGACGAATCGGTAGAGATCGGCCCGTACGCGATCGTCGGCCCGCACGTCACGATCGGCGCGCGCACGACGATCGGCTCGCACAGCGTGATCGAAGGCCATACGACGCTCGGCGAAGACAACCGCATCGGCCATTACGCGTCGGTCGGCGGCCGTCCGCAGGACATGAAGTACAAGGACGAGCCGACGAAGCTCGTGATCGGCAGCCGCAACACGATCCGCGAATTCACGACGATCCACACGGGCACCGTGCAGGACGGCGGCGTGACGACGCTCGGCGACGACAACTGGATCATGGCCTATGTGCACATCGGTCACGACTGCACCGTCGGCAGCCACGTGATCCTGTCGAGCAACGCGCAGATGGCCGGCCACGTCGAGATCGGCGACTGGGCGATCGTCGGCGGGATGTCGGGCGTCCACCAGTTCGTGCGCATCGGCGCGCACTCGATGCTCGGGGGCGCTTCGGCGCTCGTGCAGGACATTCCGCCGTTCGTGATCGCGGCGGGCAACAAGGCAGAGCCGCACGGCATCAACGTCGAAGGGCTGCGTCGGCGCGGCTTCTCGCCCGATGCGATCTCGGCGCTGCGCAGCGCTTACCGCCTGCTGTACAAGAACGGCCTGTCGTTCGAGGAAGCGAAGGTGCAGCTGCGCGAGCTCGCGGAAGCGGGCGGCGACGGCGACGCGGCGGTCAAGGCGTTCGTCGAGTTCATCGACGCGTCGCAACGCGGCATCATCCGCTAAGCGATGCCGCTTCCGACCACTCAGCTCCGGCTCGCGATGGCGGCCGGCGAACCGTCGGGCGACCTGCTCGGGGCGTCGCTGCTCGGCGGGCTGCGCGAGCGGCTGCCCGAATCGGCCCAGTATTACGGGATCGGCGGGCAGCGGATGATCGCGCAGGGCTTCGACTCGCACTGGCAGATGGACAAGCTGACCGTGCGCGGCTACGTCGAGGCGCTCGGCCAGATTCCCGAGATCCTGCGGATTCGCGGTGAGCTGAAGCGCCAGTTGCTCGCCGAGCGACCGGACGCGTTCATCGGCATCGACGCACCCGACTTCAACTTCAGCGTGGAACAGGCCGCGCGCGATGCCGGTATCCCGTCGATCCACTTCGTGTGCCCATCGATCTGGGCATGGCGCGGCGGCCGGATCAAGAAGATCGCGAAGTCCGTCGACCACATGCTGTGCCTGTTCCCGTTCGAACCTGCGATTCTCGACAAGGCAGGTGTTGCTTCGACCTACGTCGGCCATCCGTTGGCCGACGAGATTCCGCTCGAGCCTGACATGCACGGCGCGCGCATCGCGCTCGGATTGCCGGCCGACGGCCCGGTGATCGCGGTGCTGCCGGGCAGCCGGCGTTCGGAAATCGCGCTGATCGGCCCGACGTTCTTTGCGGCGATGGCGCTGATGCAGCAGCGCGAGCCTGGCGTGCGGTTCGTGATGCCGGCGGCGACGCCCGCGTTGCGCGCGCTGCTGCAGCCGCTCGTCGACGCGCATCCGCAGCTTGCGCTGACGCTCACCGACGGCCGCTCGCAGGTCGCGATGACGGCGGCCGACGCGATCCTCGTGAAGAGCGGCACGGTCACGCTGGAAGCCGCGCTGCTGAAGAAGCCGATGGTGATCTCGTACAAGGTGCCCTGGCTGACCGGGCAGATCATGCGCCGGCAGGGGTACCTGCCGTACGTCGGCTTGCCGAACATCCTGGCGGGGCGTTTCGTCGTGCCCGAGCTGCTGCAGCACTTCGCGACGCCCGAGGCGCTCGCCGATGCGACGCTCACGCAGCTGCGCGACGACGCGAACCGCCGCACACTGACCGAAGTCTTCACCGAAATGCATCTTTCGCTGCGGCAGAACACGGCCGCGAAGGCGGCCGAAGCGGTCGTGCGCGTGCTCGAACAACGCAAGGGGCGCGCATGACCGCAGTACGTGCACCACGCCGCCGCGCGTCGAGCGACGTGCAGGACGGTTTCGATTTCAGCCGGCCCGACGAGATCGTCTGCGGCGTCGACGAAGCCGGCCGTGGTCCGCTCGCGGGGCCGGTGGTGGCCGCCGCCGTGATCCTCGATCCGGCGCAGCCGATCGACGGGCTCGACGATTCGAAGGCGCTCTCCGCGAAGAAGCGCGACGCGCTGTACGACCTGATCGTCGCACGTTCGCGCGCGTATTGCGTCGCGTCGGCGAGCGTCGACGAAATCGACACGTTGAACATCCTGCACGCGACGATGCTCGCGATGAAGCGGGCGGTCGAGGGCCTGTCGGTGCTGCCGACGCTCGCGCAGATCGATGGCAACCGCTGTCCGACGCTGACGGTGCGTGCCGAGGCGATCGTCAGCGGCGATGCGCTCGTGCCGAGCATCTCGGCCGCGTCGATTCTCGCGAAGGTCACGCGCGATCGCATGCTCGTCGACCTGCACGAACGTTTCCCGGTGTACGGCTTCAACGTACATGCGGGCTACGGCACCGCGAAACACCTTGCCGCGCTACGCGAGCACGGGCCATGCGAAGCGCACCGGCGCTCGTTCGCGCCGGTTCGCGCGGCACTCGACCTGATTCGATGAAAAGCATCACTTCCCGCGACAACCCGCTGTACAAGCGCCTGAAGGCGCTCGCGGGTTCGACGCCCCATCAGCGCCGCAGCGGCCAGGCGCTGCTCGAAGGATTCCATCTTGCGAGCGCGTACCTCGATACGGGCGCGACGCCCGAGCTGTGCGTGGCGACCGAAGGCGCACTCGGCCACGCGGAAGCGCAGGCGATCGTCGCGCGCATCGATGCGCAACGGATCGTCACATTGCCCGACGCGCTGTTCGGGCAGTTGTCGAACGTCGTCAACGGCGTCGGCTTCCTGCTGCTCGTCGACCGGCCGGCGCAACCGCTGCCCACTCGCGTCACGCATACGTCGGTCGTGCTCGACGGCGTGCAGGACGCCGGCAACGTCGGCTCGATCCTGCGCAGCGCGGCGGCCGCAGGCGTGCGCCACGTGTTCTGTGCGCCGGGGACGGCGTACGCATGGTCGTCGAAGGTGCTGCGTTCGGGCATGGGCGCGCATTTCCTGCTGTCGATCCACGAGGATGTCGAAGCCGGCGAACTCGCCGAACGCCTCGATGTACCGGTTGCGCTGACCGACTCGCACGGCGCGCAGGCAATCTACGATTGCGACCTGTCGGGCCCCGTGGCGTGGGTGTTCGGCAACGAGGGCGCAGGCGTCTGCGCGTACTGGCGGGAGGTGGCCACGCATCGCGTGACGATTCCGCAGCCGGGCGGGATGGAGTCGCTGAACGTCGCAGCCGCGGCGGCGGTGTGCCTGTTCGAGCAGGTGCGCCAGCAGCGGTGAGCGTGACGCCACGCTCGCGCGTTCCCCGCACCACGAAAAAAGGCCGCGTTCGACGCGGCCTTTTCGTTTCCGGCGGCGTCTGGGTGGCCGCCGGCGCTCGACCTTAGTATGACTGCCGGTCGAGGCGGACTTCCTGCAGGATCGTCGTCGCGATTTCCTCGATCGACTTGTGCGTCGACGACAGCCACTTGATCCCCTCGCGGCGCATCATCGCTTCCGCCTCGTTGATTTCGTAGCGGCAGTTCTCGGGCGCCGCGTACTTGCTGCCCGGGCGCCGCTCGTTCCGGATCTCCGACAGGCGCTGCGGGTCGATCGACAGCCCGAACAGCTTCTCGCGGTGCGAGGCGAGCGCCGACGGTAGCTTGCCGCGTTCGAAGTCTTCCGGAATCAGCGGATAGTTCGCTGCCTTCACGCCGTACTGCATCGCGAGATACAGGCTCGTCGGCGTCTTGCCGCTGCGCGACACGCCGACGAGGATCACGTCGGCCTCCGACAGGTTGCGGTTCGACTGGCCGTCGTCGTGCGCGAGCGAGAAGTTGATCGCCTCGATCCGGGTCTTGTATTCCTCGGTGTCCGCGTTCTGGTGGCCGCGGCCCATCGCGTGGCTCGACTTGAGCTCCAGTTCCTGTTCGAGCGGTTCGACGAAGCGCTGGAACATGTCGAGCACGAGTGCGTTCGAGCGTTTGACGATGTCGTTCGACTCGCTGTCGACGAGCGTCGTGAACACGATCGCGCGGCGGCCGTCGTGCACGGCGGCCTCGTTGATCTTCTCGACGGTCGCATAGGCCTTGTCGAGCGAGTCGACGAACGGCACGCGCACGAGACGGAATTTCTGGTCGAACTGGGAGAGGATCGAGTGCGCGAAGGTTTCGGCAGTGATCCCGGTGCCGTCGGAGACGATGAATACGGTAGGCAGCATGAATCTGGACGTCGAGCGTGAAGGGCGGTTGCGCGGGCGGCTGGAGGGTCGCCTCCAGACGCAGTGACAAGGTCGCGCCACATCCGGCAGCCGGCACGGTAGAATAGCGGCAACCTGTTGGATAAGCAATTGCGGGGGCAGGGCGCGAACGGCGCCCCAGGCTTTGCCGCTCGATTCCATAATTCCCGGCAAGTTTGGCGATTTGTCTGCAAATATCGCCCTTCTGCCGGGATTTTTGCAAATCGGGTCAGAAGATTTTCGCCGCTGCGAGTGTTTCTCCAACAGGTTGCGCAAGACGCGCCGCGCCTTTTTGCAAGCGCCCGCGTCCGAGCCCACTTGCGCAATCGAGCATTTTTTTCACACTTAGGGGCTTGTATGACTAACGCAGCAAACGTCGCAAAGGACCAGGCGTATGTAATTCCGTTCGAGCAGTTGCGGATGACCGATGTGGAAATCGTCGGCGGCAAGAATGCGTCGCTTGGCGAAATGATCAGCCAGCTTTCCGAAGCAGGCGTTCGCGTACCCACCGGTTTCGCCACGACCGCGCTCGCGTTCCGCGAATTCCTCAAGCACAACGACCTTACCGACCGCATCGCCAAGCGTCTCGAGTCGCTCGACATCGACGACGTGAAGGCGCTCGCCGAAGCTGGTGCGGAAATCCGCAAGTGGATCGTCGATGCGCCGATGCAGGCACGTCTCGAGCAGGAAATCCGCGAGCAGTTCGACATCCTGAAGAACAGTTCGCCGGGCGAGCTGTCGTTCGCCGTGCGCTCGTCCGCTACCGCGGAAGACCTGCCCGACGCATCGTTCGCCGGACAGCAGGAGTCGTACCTGAACGTCGTCGGCATCGAAGACGTGCTCGACCGCATGAAGCACGTGTTCGCGTCGCTGTACAACGACCGCGCGATCTCGTACCGCGTGCACAAGGGCTTCACGCACGCGGAAGTCGCGCTGTCGGCCGGTGTGCAGCGCATGGTCCGCTCGGACGTCGGCGCGGCCGGCGTGATGTTCACGATCGACACCGAATCGGGCTTCAAGGACGCCGTGTTCATCACGTCGAGCTACGGCCTGGGCGAAACCGTCGTGCAGGGCGCGGTGAACCCGGACGAGTTCTACGTGTTCAAGACGACGCTCGCACAGGACAAGTACCCGATCATCCGCCGCTCGATCGGCTCGAAGCTGATCAAGATGGAATTCACGCAGCCGGGCGAGCCGGGCCGCGTGAAGACGGTCGACGTGCCGCACGAACAGCGCAACCGCTACTCGATCACCGACGAAGACGTGATCGAGCTGGCGAAGTACGCGGTCATCATCGAGAAGCACTATCAGCGTCCGATGGACATCGAGTGGGGCAAGGACGGCCGCGACGGCAAGATCTTCATCCTGCAGGCACGCCCGGAAACCGTGAAGAGCCAGGCAACCGGCAAGGCCGAGCAGCGCTTCAAGCTGAAGGGCCAGTCGCAGGTGCTCGCGACGGGTCGTGCGATCGGCCAGAAGATCGGCGCGGGCCCCGTGCGCGTGATCCAGGATCCGTCGGAAATGGAACGCGTGCAGCCGGGCGACGTGCTGGTGGCCGACATGACCGACCCGAACTGGGAGCCGGTGATGAAGCGTGCGGCCGCGATCGTCACGAACCGTGGCGGCCGGACCTGCCACGCGGCGATCATCGCGCGTGAACTCGGCGTGCCGGCAGTCGTCGGCTGCGGCGATGCGACCGACGTCCTGAAGGACGGCGCGCTCGTCACCGTGTCGTGCGCGGAAGGCGACGAAGGCAAGATCTACGACGGCCTGCTCGAGACGGAAGTCACGGAAGTGCAGCGCGGCGAATTGCCGGAAATCCCGGTCAAGATCATGATGAACGTCGGCAACCCGCAGCTCGCGTTCGACTTCTCGCAACTGCCGAACGGCGGCGTGGGTCTCGCGCGTCTCGAGTTCATCATCAACAACAACATCGGCGTTCACCCGAAGGCGATCCTCGAGTACCCGAACATCGACCAGGACCTGAAGAAGGCCGTCGAGAGCGTCGCGCGCGGTCACGCATCGCCGCGTCAGTTCTACGTCGACAAGCTGACGGAAGGTGTCGCGACGATCGCTGCGGCGTTCTATCCGAAGCCCGTGATCGTGCGTCTGTCCGACTTCAAGTCGAACGAGTACAAGAAGCTGATCGGCGGTTCGCGTTACGAGCCGGACGAGGAAAACCCGATGCTGGGTTTCCGCGGCGCATCGCGCTACATCGCTGAAGACTTCGCGCAGGCGTTCGAGATGGAATGCCGTGCACTGAAGCGCGTGCGCGACGAGATGGGCCTGACCAACGTCGAGATCATGGTGCCGTTCGTGCGTACCGTGAAGCAGGCGGAGCGTGTCGTCGGCCTGCTCGAGAAGTTCGGCCTGAAGCGCGGCGAAAACGGCCTGCGCCTCGTGATGATGTGCGAAGTCCCGACCAACGCGATCCTCGCCGAAGAGTTCCTGGAGCACTTCGACGGTTTCTCGATCGGCTCGAACGACCTCACGCAGCTCACGCTCGGCCTTGACCGCGATTCGGGCATGGAACTGCTGGCTGTCGACTTCGACGAACGTGACCCGGCCGTCAAGTTCCTGCTGAAGCGCGCGATCGATACCTGCCGCAAGATGGGCAAGTACGTTGGTATCTGCGGCCAGGGCCCGTCCGATCATCCGGACTTCGCGCAATGGCTGACCGACGAAGGCATCGTGTCGATCTCGCTGAACCCCGACACGATCATCGATACGTGGCAGGCGCTTGCCAACCGGAAGTAACGGTCGGCGATGCCGCTTCGGTGAAAGCGCGGTGCCGCCGCGCTTTCGTTGAAGGCAAAATGCAAGGTTCGTGTTATAAACACCCCGGTACGCACCGGGGTGTTTTTATTTGTCGGTACGCAACGTGCCGATCCGGGCGTGCCGGTCGCCTCCGCTCGCGGCAGCGAATATAGTGAGTATCGGGGGCGTTTTTCTGGAGGCCAAAATGATGTCGGGGCATCTGTTCTGGTGGGTCGCGGTGGGCGTGCTGGTCGTGGCCGAACTGCTGACGGGCACGTTCTACCTGCTGATGATCGCACTCGGCTTTCTCGCGGGCGGCTTGCTGCAACTGGCTGGTTTCGCACCGCACGTGCAGTTCGGTGCGGCGGCCGCGGTCGCGATCGTCGCGATGATCGCGCTGCGCCGCTCGGGGCTCGGCCGCAAGCAGAAGCGCGACACGTCGACGAATCCGGACGTCAATCTCGACATCGGCTCGACCGTTACGGTCGATGCGTGGCGCGACGGCCGTGCGCGCGTGCAGTATCGCGGCGCCGACTGGGACGTCGAGCTCGCGAACGGCGAGCGCGACGATGCGCATGTGTATCAGGTGAGTGCCGTGCGCGGCAATTGTCTCGTGGTCGTGGCGAAACCCGCGGGCTGATCGTCCGCCGATACAACAAGGAGGGAATATTTCATGGATTCGCTGATCATCTGGGTTGTCCTGCTCGTCATCGCGATCGTGATCGTGTCGAAGACGGTGAAGATCGTGCCGCAGCAGCATGCATGGGTGCTCGAGCGCTTCGGGCGCTATCACGCGACGCTGTCGCCCGGCCTGAATATCGTGCTGCCGTTCGTCGATCGCATCGCGTACCGGCACGTGCTGAAGGAAATCCCGCTCGACGTGCCGAGCCAGGTCTGTATCACGCGCGACAACACGCAGCTGCAGGTCGACGGCGTGCTGTACTTCCAGGTGACCGATCCGATGAAGGCGTCTTACGGGTCGAGCAACTTCGTGCTCGCGATCACGCAGCTCGCGCAAACGACCTTGCGTTCGGTGGTCGGCAAGCTCGAACTCGACAAGACGTTCGAGGAGCGCGACTTCATCAACCACAACATCGTGTCGGCGCTCGACCAGGCCGCGGCGAACTGGGGCGTGAAGGTGCTGCGTTACGAGATCAAGGACCTGACGCCGCCGAAGGAAATCCTGCACGCGATGCAGGCGCAGATCACCGCGGAGCGTGAAAAGCGCGCGCTGATCGCCGCATCCGAAGGCCGCAAGCAGGAGCAGATCAACCTCGCGTCGGGCGCGCGCGAAGCGGCGATCCAGAAATCCGAAGGCGAGCGCCAGGCTGCGATCAACCAGGCGCAGGGCGAGGCCGCTGCGATTCTGGCGGTGGCCGAGGCGAACGCGCAGGCGATCCAGAAGATCGCGAACGCGATCCAGTCGCAGGGCGGGATGGATGCGGTGAACCTGAAGGTCGCCGAGCAGTATGTCGGGGCGTTCTCGAATCTCGCGAAGCAGGGCAACACGCTGATCGTGCCGTCGAACCTGTCGGATCTCGGCACCGCGATCTCGTCGGCGCTGACGATCGTCAAGAACGCGGGGGCGGCCTCGGGCGGGAAGGCCTGAGTTGGATATACGCGGTGTGCGAAGGGCACGCCGCGTACGATCGGTGTGCGGCGAATCGTCGCGCAGCCGCGGCGCGGATGATGCCCGCGGCACCTTTCTTCGGCCGACGCCGGCGGTATGGCGTGCCTCAGCCGCCGCCGTACAGCCAGCATCGGCGATTCACGTAGTCCAAAGCAACACGGCCCGCTTCGAGCGGGCCGTGTCGTTTGCGGGGTGCGTCGCGCGTCAGGTGCCGGCGCGCATGATGCGTGCCTTTTCGCGTTCCCAGTCGCGCTTCTTCTCGGTTTCGCGCTTGTCGTGCAGCTTCTTGCCCTTTGCGAGCGCGATGTCGCACTTCACGCGCCCGCCCTTGTAGTGGAAGTTCAGCGGCACGAGCGTGTAGCCGCGCTGCTCGACCTTGCCGATCAGCTTCTTAATTTCCTCGCGGTGCAGCAGCAGCTTGCGCGTGCGAACCGGGTCGGGCTTGATGTGCGTCGAGGCTTCGGGCAGCGGGCTGATATGGGTACCGATCAGGAAGATCTCGGCGTTCTTCACCACGACGTAGCCTTCCTTGATCTGGCCGCGCCCGGCGCGCAGCGCCTTGACTTCCCAGCCCTCAAGCACGAGCCCCGCCTCGTAGCGTTCCTCGATGTGATAATCGAAGTGCGCTTTCCTGTTGTCGATGATGCTCATGAAAGGATCGGGCCAACTCGTTTAAAATCACGATTTTAGCAAAGCAGGGCGGGAATCGCCCGGCTTGCGTTCCCACCTTGAGCGATGCCGCGCGATTTATGGCAGATGTCCAGAAAACCGTATTGATCCGTCATTCGGCGGAACAGATGTTCGACCTCGTCACCGACGTGGCCGATTACCCCAATTTCCTGCCCTGGTGCGGCGGTGTCGAGGTTCGCCGTCAGGACGAGAGCGGGATGGAAGCGCGCATCGACATCAACTTCAAGGGCATCAAGCAGCACTTCGCGACGCGCAACACGCAGCAGCGCCCGACGCGGATCGACATGGAGTTCACGGACGGCCCGTTCAAGAAGTTCACGGGCTCGTGGCGCTTCACGGCGCTGCGTGCCGATGCGTGCAAGATCGAATTCGCCCTGCATTACGAGTTCTCGAACATCCTGCTCGAGAAGATCATCGGGCCGGTGTTCAGCCACATCGCGAACACGTTCGTCGATTCGTTCGTGAAGCGCGCCGACCAGCGCTACGGGAAGGGGTGACGCGATGCTGTCGATCGAAGTCTGCTATGCGCTGCCGGATCGCCAGACGCTGATTCCGCTGTCGCTCCCCGAAGGGGCGACCGTTCGTTCGGCGATCGATGCGAGCGGCGTGCTCGCGCTGCACCCGGAAATCGATCTCGCGAACGCGAAGACGGGCGTGTACGGGAAGCTTGCGCCGCTCGACACGCAGCTCGCCGACCACGACCGCGTCGAGATCTACCGCCCGTTGATCGTCGATCCGAAACTCGCGCGCCAGCGGCGCGTCGACAAGTCGCGCCGCGACGGCTCCATCGAGGGCCGCAAGTGGATGCACAAGGACGCGCGCTGACGCGGAGCGATCCGCGTCCTTCAACTCGATTCGTCTGAGCAAACGCCGCGGCGTTCAATGGGCTGCGGCATTCGCGTTTGCCGGTGCGTTTGCCGGCGCGCTTCCCGCCGTCCCGCCGCCGGCGGGCGTGTCGCCATGCCGGCGCACCGATCCATAGACGCCGGCGAGCAGCAGCACCAGCGCGGCGATCTCGAGCGCATGCGGCATCCGCCGGTCGTACACGAACGCGTAAAGCATCGCGAATACGGTTTCGAACACGATCAGCTGGCCCGACAGCGTGAGGGGCAGCCGCTTCGACGCCGCATTCCACAGCCCGTTGCCGAGCCACGACGCACCGATCGCGAGCACGAGGTTCAGCAGCCAGAACAACTGCCAGCGCGACGCGGGCACCGCTTCCTGGAGCGTGCCGGCCGGGAGCGCGAGGATCGCGACCCAGACGAGCCCGCCGATCAGGCCCGTCACGACACCCCACAAGACCGACCACTCGTTGCCGCCGAAACGATGATGGCGCTGCAGATAACGTGCGTTCGCGACCGCATACCAGGTCCAGCTCGCGAGCGCGCCCGCCGCGCAGGCGATGCCGGCGAGTTTCTGGCCGAGCGTCGTCGCATGCGCGGCCTCGGACGTGAACAGGTCGACGTTGATGCAGACGATGCCCGCGATCACCAGCGCCAGCGGGGCGGCGAGCCGGCGCAACGGCACGGCGCCGTGGTCGCCGAGGCCTGCGAGCGTCACCGTGACGGGCAGCACGCCGACGATCAGGGAGCTGGGTGCGATGCCGATCAGGTGCACCGCGCCGGACAGCAGCATGTAATACGCGACGTTGCCGATGACGGCGAGCCTGACCAGCGCGACGAGATCCTCGCGGGTCAGCCGCGCGAGCAGCGAGCGGGCCGCCGGCAGCGCGGCCGCGAGCGACACGAGACCGTACATCGCATAGCGGCCGGCGCTCAGCAGCAGCGGCGAGAAGTCGGTCAGCAGCCGCGGAACGAGAAACACCATGCCCCACAGGGCACCTGCCAGGACACCATAGACCACACCGCGCTGCATCGACTGCTCCGAACACGTGACTGATGAGCGCGCATCTTAGCGACGCCGTCGCGGCGTCGTCTTGTTCATTCCTGCACTCGGTGCAGGCCGGTGGGTGGGCGCGCCGCGCGCAGCAGCGATCGCGGCAGGCGGCGGATCAGTCGTCAGCCGGATCGGGCGCCGCCGCACCGTCGCCCGGTGCCCGCGCCCGCGCGGGCCGCCGTACGGCGCGCAACGTGCCGCTGTTGCCGCCGCCACAGTAGAAGCGGTCGTGGCCGTCGGATTCGAGCCCCGACACGCCGACGCCGGCCGGCATGTCGATCTGCTCGAGCACCCGGCCCGTGCGCGGATCGATGTGCCGCAAGTCGGCCTGATCGGCTTCCCAGGTGCCGTGCCACAGCTCTCCGTCGACCCACGTCACGCCGGTGACGAAGCGGTTCGACTCGATCGTGCGCAGCACGGCGCCCGACTGCGGATCCACCTGATGAATCTTGCGATCGCGGTACTGGCCGACCCACAGCGCGCCTTCGGCCCATGCCAGCCCCGAATCGCCGCCGCCGCCGGGAGCGGGAATCGTCGCGAGCACGCGGCCCGATTCGGGGTCGATCTTCTCGATGCGGTCCTCGACGATCTGGTACAGGTGGCGGCCGTCGAACGCCGTGCCCGCATGCGCGGCGACGTCGATCGAGCGGACGGTCGTGCCGCGCTCCGGGTCGAGCGCATTCAGCTTGTCGCCGGACGCGTACCACACGTATTTCCCGTCGAACGTGACGCCGTGTACGCCGTCGACGCCGGGAAACGGGCCGTATTCGCGAAGGATCTCTGCACTGGAGCGTTTCATGTTCGTCACCTCGTCGTTCGGTGAGGTCATCCTAATCTCCCGGCAGCGGGGCAGGGAGTAACAAGGTCGTCGCGAAACCGGGCAGCGGCGGCGTCATCCAGCGGCGCGCGCGGCCGCGGCCGAGCGCCTGGACCTTGTCCGCTTCGGCGAGCACGTCGAGCGCGCGCTGCACGGTGCGCTGGCTCGCGCCGAGGGCCAGCGCCAGCGCGGAGCTCGACCATGCTTCGCCATCGGCGAGGAGCGCGAGCACGGCTGCGTGGCGATCGTCGACCGGGCGCGCGAGGACGACGGTCTCGCGTACGCCGAGCGGTTCGAGCGCAAAGCCGCGCGGCGTCGCGACGATGTTTGCGAGCGGCCGCAGCACCGCGCGCAGCCGGCCGATCTCGACGCGCAGGCGCGCGCGATGCGATTCGTCCGCGTGTTTCGCGCGGAATGCGGCCGCGACGAGCGCGTTTCGCGATACGTCGGCCGGCCATGCTTCGCCGAGCGCGCGGGCGAGCACGAACAGCACGGGCCGTCGCGCGAGCGACACGGTCGTGCGCGCGTCGCGTACCGTGTGGCGGCACGCATCGACGACGAGTGCGTTCGACGCGAACAGCGTCTCGACTTCGTCGAGCTGCACGAGCCGCGACGTGCCGCGCACGATGAGGCGCGCGGCCGGTGCGTCGAGCACGCGTGCCGCGGTGTCGATTTCGGCCGTCAGCGCGGCGATGCCGGCGTCGCGGGCCGCCGCGCGCGCCCGCTCGAGCGCCGCGCGGGCCGCCTGCGTGCGGATGCGGCGCATCGCGATGCCGGCCGCGATCAGCTCATGGGCGGCGCGCGATGCAGCCGGCAGCGGTGCGGGATCGAGATTCGCGAGCATCCGTTCGGCGTCGTCGAGCTGGCCGACCAGCAGCAGCCGGCGCACGCCGAGATAGCGCGCGTGCGCGGCGTTCGCGCGGTCACCGTGTGCGTCGAGCGTCGCACAGGCGGCATCGAGCGCGCGTGTCGGCCAGCGCAAGTCGCGCGATGCGAGCGCGATCTCCGCTTCCGCGACGACGCAGCGCGCACGCGCCACGGCCTCCCGGGTGCCGAACGCGCGTGCGGCGCCGCGCACGAGTGCGCGCGCGCGTTCGAAATCGCCGAGCTGCGCCATCGCGATCCCGCGCAGCGCGAGCGCCGGCGCGTCGTCGCGCAGCGCGACGCGGTTCAGCGCACCGAGCGCGTCACCGGCCGCGAGCGCGCGCGCGGCCGCCGTGATCAGCGAATCCATCCGAATCCCGACACACTTGTCACTCCCTCCGGCCCGATGCCCGCCACTAATCTAGCACCACGCACACGGCACCGGACGCCGTGCCCGGCTACCCATCGGAAGGAGGAACCCGCAATGACGACCCATCTCACCGGAACGCGCGACGAATGGCTGGCCGCGCGGCGCGCGCTGCTCGACGCGGAAAAGGCGCTGACGCGGCAAAGCGACGAACTCGCGCGGCGGCGCCAGGCGCTGCCCTGGGTACGCGTCGACAAGACCTACCGGTTCGACACCGAAGACGGGCAGGCCACGCTCGGCGACCTGTTTCGCGGCCGTTCGCAACTGCTCGTCTATCACTTCATGTTCGGCCCCGACTACAAGGCAGGCTGCCCGTCGTGTTCGGCGCTCGCCGACGGTTTCGACGGATTCGCCGTGCACCTGGCGAACCACGACGTGACGCTCGCCGCCGTGTCGCGTGCGCCGCTCGCGACACTCCTCGCTTACCGGCAGCGGATGGGGTGGCGCTTCCCGTGGGCGTCGTCGGTCGGCAGCGATTTCAACTTCGACTTCAATGTGTCGTTCACCGAAACGCAGCAGCGCGCGGGCGCCGTCGAATACAACTACGCGCTGGCCGGCCACGCGATGGACATGGATCCGCCGCCGGCACCCGTCGTGCAGTTCGCTGCGACGTGCGGCACCGATGCGCTCACGTATTCGCTCGACCGGCCGGGGATGAGCGCGTTCGTGCGCGAGGACGGCGTCGTCTATCACACGTACTCCACCTATGCGCGCGGGCTCGACGGGCTGTGGGGGATGTACCAGTGGCTCGATCGCGCGCCGCGCGGACGCAACGAGGCCGGCCCGTGGTGGCGCCGTCATGACGAGTACCCACGCGGCTGAGGGCGCCGGCGACGGGCGGGGGCGGCCGGGGCGGGCGATGGCGCGGCCGCCGGCCCGCGACGCAGGCCCCGATCCGCGAGCCTTCGGCGCGGCGCTCGTGGCCGTGTTCGCCGTTGCCGCGCTCGCGACCGTGGCGCAGCATGCGTCGATGGCCGCGATGGGGCGCGAACCGATGGCCGGCGGCTGGATGGCTTCGGCCGCATGGCTGCAGCCGTGCGGCCGGGGCGCCGGACGCGCATTCGCGGCGTTCGCCGGAATGTGGGGCGCGATGACGGTGACGATGATGCTGCCGGTGCTGGCGCCGATGCTCTGGCGATACCGGCAGCGCATCGGCCCGATGGCGACGGCGCGTTCCGCCTGGCTCGTCGTCGTGGCGGGCGCCGGGTACTTCGCGGTGTGGATGGCGCTCGGGGCGCTCGTGTTTCCGGCTGGCGCCGCGCTGACGGCCGCCGCCGCACGGCTGCCGGCGCTTGCCCGCGCGCTGCCGTTTGCGGCCGGCGCGGTCGTGTCGGTTGCGGGCATGCTGCAATTTTCCGCGTGGAAGGCCCGGCGGCTGGCGTGCTGCCGGCATGCGGCAGGCGACGCACACCGGTCGTCGGCGGTTGCCGGTGCGGCATGGTGGCACGGCGTGCGGGGCGCCATGCACTGCGGCGCCTGTTGCGGGAACCTGATGGCGATCGCGCTGGCGGCCGGCATGATGGACCTGCGCGTGATGGCCGCCGTGACGGTCGCGATCACCGCCGAGCGCCTCGGGCCGCCCGGCGGGCGTGTCGAGCGGATCGCCGGTTGCGTGGCGGTCGGCGGCGGCATCGCGATGATCGCGCGCGCGGCCGGGCTGCTATAACTCAGGGTAGGCAGGCCGATTCGACACGTTGCCGGGCCTTGCTTCGCCGTGGCTGCTTCGGCTGCGTGGCCCGTTTGCAACAGGCCGATGGGCCATATTGCCGCCCGTTGCGCGAATGGCTCGATGCGGCGGTGAAACGAAAGACGATCGAAAACGAACCGAACGGCGAACCGAACGATTCGGCCCCCGAACGGCCGAAACCGGCTAAGCCGTTGTTCGTGTTGTGAAAATTCACGGCGCTTCGCGTATAATTCGCTTTTGCGCCCATAGGATTTGCCATGCGTCTGATCCAAAAAGCACTCACTTTCGATGACGTGCTCCTCGTTCCCGCCTTCTCCGACGTTCTCCCGCGCGACACCAGCCTCAAGACCAAGCTGACCCGCAACATCTCCCTGAACATGCCGCTCGTGTCCGCCGCGATGGACACGGTCACCGAAGGTCGCCTCGCGATCGCGATGGCCCAGCAGGGTGGCGTCGGTATCGTCCACAAGAACCTCACGCCGGCCGAGCAGGCCCGCGAAGTCGCGAAGGTCAAGCGTTTCGAATCGGGCGTCGTCCGCGATCCGATCACGGTGCCGCCGCAAATGAAGGTGCGCGACGTGATCGCGCTGTCGCGCCAGCATGGCATCTCGGGCTTCCCGGTCGTCGAAGGCCCGCAGCTCGTCGGCATCGTCACGAACCGCGACCTGCGTTTCGAAACGCGCCTCGATGAGCCGGTCAAGTCGATCATGACGCCGCGCGAGCGCCTCGTCACGGTCAAGGAAGGCACGCCGCTCGCCGAAGCGAAGGCGCTGATGCACAGCCACCGCCTCGAGCGCGTGCTGGTCGTCAACGACGCGTTCGAACTGCGCGGCCTGATGACCGTCAAGGACATCACGAAGCAGACCGAGCACCCGGATGCGTGCAAGGACGAACACGGCAAGCTGCGCGCAGGCGCGGCGGTCGGCGTCGGCCCGGACAACGAAGAGCGCGTCGAGCTGCTGGTGCAGGCCGGCGTCGACGTGATCGTGGTCGATACCGCGCACGGCCACAGCAAGGGCGTGCTCGAGCGCGTTCGCTGGGTCAAGCAGAACTTCCCGCACGTCGAAGTGATCGGCGGCAACATCGCGACGGCCGCCGCCGCGAAGGCGCTCGTCGAATACGGCGCGGACGCGGTCAAGGTCGGTATCGGCCCGGGTTCGATCTGCACGACGCGGATCGTCGCCGGTGTCGGCGTGCCGCAGATCAGCGCGATCGCGAACGTCGCGGAAGCGCTGAAGGGCACGGGCGTGCCGTGCATCGCCGACGGCGGCGTGCGCTTCTCGGGCGACGTGTCGAAGGCCCTCGCGGCCGGCGCGAACGCGGTGATGATGGGCAGCATGCTCGCGGGCACCGAAGAGGCGCCGGGCGACGTGTTCCTGTATCAGGGCCGCCAGTACAAGTCGTATCGCGGCATGGGTTCGGTCGGTGCGATGAAGGACGGCGCGGCGGACCGCTACTTCCAGGACAACTCGGCGAACATCGACAAGCTCGTGCCGGAAGGCATCGAAGGCCGTGTCGCGTACAAGGGTTCGGTCAACGCGATCCTGTTCCAGCTGGTCGGCGGTGTGCGCGCCAGCATGGGCTACTGCGGCTGCCGCACGATCGACGAGCTGCACGACAAGGCTGAATTCGTCCAGATCACCGCGGCAGGCATGCGCGAGTCGCACGTGCACGACGTGCAGATCACGAAGGAAGCGCCGAACTACCACGTGGACTGATCGCCGATGAAACCGCTGCTGCGAGCCGTGCTGATCATCGATGCCGTGCTGCTGCTGGCGTTCGGCGTGCTGTTCGTGCTGACGCCCTGGCAGTCGCTCTTCAACGCGCTGCAGCTCGCGAACGTCCAGCCGGCGATGCTCGGCCAGGCGTTCGGCATCGCGTTGCTCGGGCTCGCGTGGCTCGCGTTTCATGCAGCGTTCAACGGGGATCTCACCGCGCCCGTCGCGCGCGCGGTCGGCCATGTGTACTGGCTGACCGGCGCGCTGACGATCGTCTGGTCGATTGGCACCGGCAGCGGTCCCGCGCTCGCCGCCGCCGGCAGGGTGCTGTCGGCCGTGGCGGGTGTCGCACTGATCGTGCTCGGCCTCGGCGGCGTGCGGCTCGCATCGGCCGTGCGCCGGCGCGAAAAAGCGCAGGCGCTCGAGGCGCGCGCGCCGGCGTCGCGTCCGGACGAGCCTGCGATGGCGCAAGCGTCGTCGGCCGCGCCGCAGCGTGTCGAACCCGTCGTCAGCCGCCCCGCGGCGCCGTCGCCGGCCGCCGCACCGTCATCCGCCGCATCCGGCCAATCGTCGTCAGGCACCGTCGCACTCGACGAGCGCCCGCCGATGCAGGATTGACCGGCCATGCGTCGCGCGTGCTGCCTTCCGCCCGACGCCGCTGTCCATGCTTTTGACGCAGCGCATGATGCAAACGATGCGCTGCTTTTCTTATTCTCTTCATCCCGTCCGCAGCCATGCACGACAAAATCCTGATTCTCGACTTCGGTTCGCAAGTCACCCAACTGATCGCGCGCCGCGTGCGTGAAGCGCACGTCTACTGCGAAATCCATCCGAACGACGTGTCCGACGACTTCGTCCGCGAATTCGCGCCGAAGGCGGTGATCCTGTCGGGCAGCCACGCGAGCACGTATGAAGACCACCAGCTGCGCGCGCCGCAGGCCGTGTGGGATCTCGGCGTGCCGGTGCTCGGCATCTGCTACGGCATGCAGACGATGGCCGTGCAGCTCGGCGGCAAGGTCGAGTGGAGCGACCACCGCGAATTCGGTTACGCGGAAATGCGCGCGCACGGCCATACGCGCCTGCTCGACGGCATCGAGGATTTCAAGACCGACGAAGGCCACGGGATGCTGAAGGTCTGGATGAGCCACGGCGACAAGGTTGCCGAGCTGCCGCCGGGCTTCGCGCTGATGGCGTCGACGCCGAGCTGCCCGATCGCCGGCATGGCCGACGAGGCACGCGGGTACTACGCGGTGCAGTTCCACCCGGAAGTCACGCACACGGTGAAGGGCCGCCAGATCATCGAGCGCTTCGTGCTGCAGATCGCCGGCGCGAAGCCCGACTGGATCATGAAGAACCATATCGAGGAAGCCGTCGCGAAGATCCGCGAGCAGGTCGGTGACGAGGAAGTGATTCTCGGCCTGTCGGGCGGTGTCGATTCGAGCGTCGCAGCCGCGCTGATCCATCGCGCGATCGGCGATCAGTTGACCTGCGTGTTCGTCGACCACGGCCTGCTGCGCCTCAACGAAGGCAAGATGGTGCTCGACATGTTCGAAGGCCGCCTGCATGCGAAGGTCGTGCACGTCGACGCATCCGAGCAGTTCCTCGGCCACCTGGCCGGCGTGACCGATCCGGAAGCGAAGCGCAAGATCATCGGCCGCGAGTTCGTCGAGGTGTTCCAGGCCGAGGCGAAGAAGCTGTCGAAGGCGAAGTGGCTCGCGCAGGGCACGATCTACCCGGACGTGGTCGAATCGGGCGGCACGAAGACGAAGAAGGCGACGACGATCAAGAGCCACCACAACGTCGGCGGTCTGCCGGAAACGCTCGGCCTGAAGCTGCTCGAGCCGCTGCGCGACCTGTTCAAGGACGAAGTGCGCGAGCTGGGTGTCGCACTCGGCCTGCCGCCGGAGATGGTGTACCGCCATCCGTTCCCGGGCCCGGGCCTCGGCGTGCGGATTCTCGGCGAAGTGAAGCGCGAATACGCGGACCTGCTGCGCCGCGCGGACGCGATCTTCATCGAGGAACTGCGCAACACGACCGCGACCGCGCAGGATGCGGCTGCCGGCCTGTGCGGCGAAGCCGATGTCGGCAAGACCTGGTACGACCTGACGAGCCAGGCGTTCGCGGTGTTTCTGCCGGTCAAGTCGGTGGGCGTGATGGGCGATGGCCGCACGTACGACTACGTGACGTCGCTGCGCGCCGTGCAGACGACCGACTTCATGACCGCACACTGGGCGCACCTGCCGTACGCGCTGCTCGGCCGCGCGTCGAACCGGATCATCAACGAGGTGCGCGGGATCAACCGGGTTGTGTACGACATCTCGGGCAAGCCGCCGGCGACGATCGAGTGGGAGTGAGCGGTAAAAGGCTCCTCTTGAATCATTGGCTTGCGCAGGATCTTGCAGGGTTTTCGTTGCGATCCGCATGGTCGTAAGCCATTGACGTAGAAACGAAGTTTCTACGAATCCGGAGACTGCCCGCCGCGTATGCGCTGCAAGTGACAGTGGGGCGGGCAGTAGCCGAATGCACGATTGCGACTCGATAATCCCCCGGCAACGGGATTCGGTCGTGGCAGTAAAATTCCTTCCAGAATCCGGGATGCGGGGCGGGTTTGCGGGCACATCGAGGGCTCGTGATTGGTAGCGGTAAAAGCGATATCAATCACGAGAACGGGAAACGAGGCTCACTGAATTCGCATTCCGCAATCCTTTTAAATCCCGTACAGCCCTGTACAAGATCGCCGACCGCGACGGTGTGCATGTCGCAGTATCTCCGGCGGGCATATTTCCTTTCTTCGATACGATTACCAGCATTATTGAGTGAAGGGAAACGATGGCGGCCGCGCGCCGTGTCGAAGCTTTTCACTGAATGCGTCGCCAGTTGGCGTAATGAAGCCGGAATGGCGAATCCGAAAGTGCATTGTTGCGTTCGACAGGGATTTTGTCGTCGAATTGGTGTCGCGTGTTTCTCCAAAGGATCGATATTTTTTTCACGCAGTTTGCACCGTTTTATCTTTTACCACTTCCTATAATGGTCTTCAGCAACGTGGAACGCCTTGGTTCATTGCGGGGCTGTGTCGTCTCCGGGCGTGACCGCATTGCCGATGCACCACGGTCGATTGGCCGTGGTATTTGGTGGCCTTCTACTGTAGTTGCAGCGTCGCGCGCCACCGCCAAAAAACGCTACGTCACAGGAAAGAAAAATGGCAAACCTACAAAACGGCATCAATGCGTGGATTTTCTTGAACGAAGACGAACCGCCACAAACCAACTACAACAGTCCCGAAAGTTGCTATCAATCGCTGATCGATTGCAAGGTTTACGACAGTGCAAATTTTCTTGGCATTGCTTTTTTCGAGGTCGTTCCCGCCGCACAGAGTTCCACGATCCAGATCGGCAACGCGTCGCATTCGGGTGGGTTGACCAATCAGGATTATTTGAATTTTGTACTCCGTGATGCGCGTCAGGTGAATCCTGGAATTAAATTTCTGGCCACGATGGTGTATTCCGGCGCCAATACATTGGCGGCGGTTTTCTCGGGAGGTGGAGATCCGCAAACACAGGCGGCCAACTTTGCGAATAATCTGGTGACATATCTCCAGAATAATGGAATGAATGGCCTGGATATCGATTGGGAAGGTGATGTTTCCGATAAAATGACGCGAACGCAGTTTCAGATTCTGTTCTCTGCTATTCGCGCCGAATTCGATCGACAGCCGGTGAAATATTATCTGTCATTCACGCCCGCATGGCCCACCAGTTCGATTGATTACGCTACGGTCAATAGCCAGTTCGATTTTGTCTCTCCGCAATTCTACGACGGCACGCCGCTATCGGATTTTCTTGATGCCGGCATATCGCCGTCCAGGATTGGCTATGGCGCTCAGTTCGAGCCAGGAAATTCCGCCCCCAATGCCAGTGCGCAACAGGTCTGGAGCATGGTTTCGGAAGGTTTTTCTTCCGGGGGTACGCGGTACGATTATCAGGATATTTTTGTCTGGCGCTTCAATTCGGGAAACTTCCAGTTCGAGCAGGCGCAGTTCATGATTCTCGATCAACTTGGAAATCCACCCACCAGCAACGCCTTCGACGACACACCGATTATCAGCGCCGCAGGTAATCCCAACCTAACCCGAATGACGATCCGGTCAGGCGACGTACTCAACGCGGTTCAGGCCGTCAATACCGGGACGGGGCCATATAACACCGGCACCCAGGGAACGGGAACCGGAATATTCACCTTGTTGCAACACGGCGGAAACAGCGGGACTGCCCAGGTCATCAATATTCCGCTTGACGATCCGATCGTGTCCATTTCCGGCTACACGGGCGTGTGGTACGGCTGGCAATGTGTTTTGCAACTCACGTTGACCGGGAAAAGCGGGGCCACTTATGGCCCGTTCGGCAGTATGGCCGGCTCAACCACCCGGAATGGTTTCGTACAGTCTGCTCCGGCCGGACAAAGCGTGGTCGGCTTCAGTGGATCTACGGTGACGGTTCCGTTGGCAGGGGGCAGCCAGACCGCAATTCTTGCAACGCTGAATGCCGTTTTCGCCTGAGGCACCTGATAACGATTTTTCAGTACCTGCGGCAATGGTTGACCAAGGCCATGCGACTGCATGGCCTTTTTTCAATTCGTGTCGGGAGATTCCCAAGCCGTTTTGCGCTCACATGCTGCCCGAGTCATGGAACGTCGCGTGGCACGCGTGATGCGGCAATCCGTCATGTGCCTTACAGCGATCGCCTGCGGCCGTCGACCGATTCTCACGCATGCGCGCCCGCGAGCGAGCGCAGGTACATCGGCACTTTCGCCTTCGCCGTTGCCTGGACACGCGTCATGAGCGCGTGATCGATACGATCCAGCCCGTAAGTCCGGGCAATGTCCTGCTGCAGCCTGCACCACAGGTGGCTGGCCATTTCGGCATCGACCATCGCCCGGTGCGCCCGTCCCGATTTCGGCAATCGCAGCATGTCCGCGAGGCTCGACAGGCGATGACTCAGCGCGTCCGGGTAAATGCGTCGCGCCACGAGCATCGTGCAGGCAAAGGCATGCTCGGCCGTCATGCCAAGCAGCCCGAGTTCCGCCTGCCAGAACCGTTTGTCGAAACCGGCGTTGTGGGCGACGACCGCGTGTTTGCCGACGAACGCAGCCGCTTCCTTCATGACTTTCGATGCCGGCGGCGCCGATGCGATCATCTCGTTCGTGATGCCGGTCAGCGCGACCACGTCCGACGGTATGCGTCTGCCTGCATTCATCAGGCTCTGGAAACGATCGACGACTTGTCCGTCGCGGAGGAGGATGACGGCGATTTCGGTCGCACGATCACCCAGGTTCGGCGAAAGTCCGGTTGTTTCGAAGTCCAGTACCGCAACGGTTTGCATGGTCGAATCCTGTTGCTTCACGCGGTGTCGTTCAGAGAGGCCGAGAGGTTAGCATTTCCCGGCCCACGACGGACTCGTTCAGCCCGGCAAACAACCATCCGTGCGGTACAAGCCGATCCGATCGATGCCTGGGATCGCCCGCGAATGCGTCCCGATTCGCCGTTGGCCTGGCAGGACGCACGAGGCGCGACGATGCAGAAGGGTGCAGGCTAGCGGCAGCCCCTCGACCCGCGCGTCATGCCGCAATCCCGTTTCCGCCTTCGCCGATCCGGATCGGGCCCGCGGCGTGTCCCGCACCCTGCCCGAGACTGAACTCGATCAGCGCTTCGAAAATCTCCCGTTGCCCGGCAGGCAGCACGGGCAGCAGCGTCTCGCGCCGCTTGTCCGCATCGAACATCGATTCCACCAGCCATCCCGTCAGATAGAGCGACGCAAGGCATCCGCCCGCGGTCGCGACGTTGCCGTGACACACCAGCGGCTGGTCCATCACTTGCAGCCCGACTGCCTGCAAACCCTGCCGCGCTTCGGGGTGCGTCGTCGCGCGGCGCTGCGGTAGCAGCCCGAGCCGTTCGAGAATGAAGGCGCCGCCGCAGATCGACCCGACAAGCTGGCGTACGGGATCGAGATCGAACGACGGCAGGAAATCAGGATCGGCGAGCGCGGCCGGTACACCTTCCTTGCCGCTCGAAAACAGGACCGCGTCGGCGCGATTGGCGTCGGCGAGCGGGCCGTGCGTCGGGATCGCCAGACCTTGGGCGGAATGCAGCACCGGCTGCGCACCCAGGATCCGGACGCGCCAGTCCTTGCTGTTGCGACCGAGAATGTCCCACATCAGGAACAGGTCGATATCGGTGAACCGGTCGAATGCGACGAGCGCGATGTCTTTCAAGGCGGACTCCTTACGTAATGGCGCGCTGCCGGAAGCGGCGGCGGCCGTGATAGAGTTCGCAGCCTATCTGTCCATGCCGCACCATACACAGCCTGTATGGCGAAGACGATGAGCACACTAACGCGAAACGACTGGATTGCCGCGGGCTTCGACGCCCTCGACGGAGAGGGGTATGTGGGCATTTCGGCCGAGAGTCTCGCGCGTCGGCTGAACGTGACGCGCGGATCGTTCTATCACCACTTCCGCAATCGCGAGGACTTCGTTAGGACCCTGCTGACCGCGTGGGAGGACGACTACACCGTGCGCATGCTGGCGTATGCGGCGGAGGGCCACGGTGCCGGGGACACGCTGTTGCGCTACCTGCGCATTGCCGCCGAGAAACGGCCAGGGCGTGAAATCGCGATCCGTGCCTGGGCATTGCACGATCCGCTGGTCGCGGAATGCCAGCAGCGTGTCGACGCGGCGCGGCTCGCGTTTGCGATCGACACGTCGCGCCGGCTGGTGCGCACGCCGGGCGAGGCCGAGATCGTCGGGCAGGCCGTGCACTTGTGCCTGATCGGTGGGCAGCAGTCAGGGCTGCGGCGCGACGCCGACCGGTTCAACGGCTTCATGCAGCGCGCTTTTTCAATGGTCGAACGCGTGCTGCCGATGCGTCGCGCATGATGCGTCACCTGGCACGCGTACCGGTGCACGCGCGGCATGCGGGGCGCGGACTCGGTAGTACGCAGCCGCGTTCGCATGTGCCGTGCGTGTGACGTAGAGGGCGGCGCGATCTCCCGCGCCGGCCAGACGGGTCATGCGTGCCGTGGCGACGAGGGCGGTGCCGCGCGATGGCGCAGGTGGATCAGCGGATACGGTCGTCCTTGTCCGTCGAGCGCCGAGCGCCCGCAGCGCTCGAAGCCGAGCCGCTCATAGAATCGCGCTGCCGATTCGTTCTGCTCGTTGACGTCGGTCGACAGGTCGGGATGACGCGTGAGTGCGTCTTCCACGAGCAGGCGTCCGACGCCTGCCCCATGGTGCGCGGGATCGACGAACAGGGCTTCCATGTGACTGCCGTCGAGCAGCATGAAGCCGATCGCATGGTCGGCCTCGTCGACGGCGAGATCGAGCGGCGCACCGGGCAGGAACCCGACCACTTCGGATTCGATCGCGCGACGATCGTCGTCGCTCAGGAAGTGATGCGTGGCGTCGACCGCGTTGCGCCAGATATCCAGCACGCGTGCGCCGTCGGCCTCGGTGGACTTGCGAATTCTGATCATGGTTTGACCTGTCTTGATTTGTAGTTTGAAGGTCGGCGGCCCGCCGACACCGTCATGGCCGCGATCGGGCCGCTCGCAAGGGATGCGGGCAGACGGCGTTGTTTCAGGGAATGGCCGGACGCCGTGCGTCGCCGAGGCTCGCTGCACGCTCGATCGCTCGTCGCGCGACGTCGCGAACGCCCGCGCTCATCGGCAAATCGTCGCGGTCGAGCTCGGCGAGATCGAACCAGCGCGCGTCGAGCGCGTCGTCGCCGGGAGCAGGTGTGCCGCGCAGCCAGTTGCACAGCACCGCGACCATGACGAAATGCTGGTGCACGTTGCCGCCAGCATCGTAATCGAAGGCATCCAGCGCGGTAAAGACGTCGAGTGCCTCGACGTCGACGGTCGTCTCTTCCACGATCTCGCGCACGATCGCGCTCGTAATCGATTCGCCTGCTTCGATCTTGCCGCCAGGAAAGCCCCAGCAGCCCGCATCGGGCGGATTGGCGCGGCGCACCAGCAGCACGTCGCGTTCCCGCAGGACGATGCCGATCACGGCGGGAACGGGGCGTATGGAGGCGATGACGCCGGTCGGGGAGCGGGGCGAGTCGGACATGACGGATCGATGCGTGCGCGTGGTCGAGGGGGCGGGCGGTGACGATTCACCGCGCGTCGTGCGTGCGCTGCTCGATCGCGCGGATCACGGCGACCATGTCGTCCGCGCCATGTCCGGCCCGCTCGGTCTCGCCGTAAAGCGCGTGGCAGATGTCGAGCAGCGGCGACGCGATGTTGGCGCCGCGCGCGGATTCCGCGACGAGGCGCGCATTTTTCAGCACGTCGGTGATCGCGGCCTGCACCGAGAAATCCGCCGCGACGAGTTTGCCGAGTTTCACGCGCGACACGTCGCTCGCCATCGGTCCCGCGTTCAGCACGTCGGCGAAGCGGGCGAGATCGATACCGTGGCTTTGCGCGAAATGCGTGGCTTCGGTCAGTCCGGTGACCATCGTGATGAGGAACAGGTTCACGGCGAGCTTCATCGTCAGCGCCGACGGTACGTCGCCGCACACGAAGCTGTCGCGGCACAGCGGCTTCACGAGCGCGCGGACGGCGTCGACGTCGTCCGGCGCGCCGGCGAGCATCACGACGAGTTGGCCGGCTTCGGCCGGCTTGCGCGAACCCGACACCGGCGCTTCGACGTAGCGCCCCGACGCGGCGGCGATTTCATCGGCCAGCGCGCGCGAATAACCGGGAGCGTTCGTGCCCATGTTCACGATGGTGTGCCCGCCGACACGGGTAGCGAAACCGGGCGTGCCGCGCGCGAGAACGGCGTCGATCGCCGCGTCGTTCGCGAGCATCAGGATCACGGTGGAGCAGGCGGCGAACACGTCGTCGGCGTGCTCGGCCACGCGTGCGCCGGCGTCGCGCAACGCATCGTCGCTGCCGTGCGACCGGCTCCATACGACGAGCGGCGTGCCGGCCCGCGCGAGATTGAGCGCCATCGGCGTGCCCATCACGCCGAGGCCGATGAATCCGACTGCGGTTTGCATGTTCTGACTCCCACGGTGGGTGGAGACGATCGTGGGCGTCAGTATCGCAGCGTTTCCGCACGTCTGCCATGTCGTCCGCGCACCTGCGGGAGCCACGTCACGGCCGCGCCGTCGTGTCCGCCCTGTCCGCCATGTCGGCCATGTCAGCCAAAAACGGCCACGGATAGATACCGCGGGCGTGGCCGTCGCCGAAGAGGGCGCGGATGCCGTAGCCGGCTGCCTCGAGGCCGGCCAGCGTCAGGTCGGGCCGCGCATCGACACGACCGCCGTCGAGCCGGATCCTTCGGCATTCCGCACACGGGCAATCGCCGCGCAGCTGCGCATAACCGATGCGCTGCGTGCGACCGTCCGGCCAGCGGAGCGTCAACGCGCGTGCAGCGTGATCGAGCGCGATTTCGGTCGGCGCGATCATCGCGATGCCTCGTCGATTTGCCGGATCGCGATTCGCACGGCTTTGCGCACTTCCGGATCGTGATCCTCCAGCGCGTGGGTGAGCGCGGGCAACGTCGCGCGGTCGCGCAATTCACCGAGCGCGAGCGCGGCTTCCTTGCGCAGGTTGCTGATCGCATGCGACAGCAGTGCGGCGACGGCCGGCGCCGCCGCAGCATCGCGCAGTTGCCCGAGCGCACGCGCGGCACGCAAGCGCACCTGCCAGTAGTCGTCGTCGAGCGCGGCGGCGAGCGGGTCGCGCGCGGCCGCGACACGCAACTTGCCGAGCGTCGTGGCCGCTTCCTCGCGCACCTGCCATTCGCGGTCGCGCAGCGCGGCGAGCAGTGCGTCGATGGTGGCCGCATCGTCGGGTGCCGCGAACCCGATCGCGCCGACCGCGGCGCGTCGAACGTCCGCTGCGGCATCGGTGGTCGCGATGCGCGCGAGCGGCGGCAGCGCACGGGGGTCCCTGAGCCAGCCGAGCACCGCGACGGCTTCGGCGCGCACGGCGGCGTGTTCGGCATCGAGTGCGCGCAGCGCGGGCGCGAACGCGCCGGGGTCGCGCAACTCGCGCAATCCGCGCAGCACTGCACGGCGCACGAACGACTCGGGCCGGTCGGCCCATCTGCACAGCACGGTACCCGATGCCGCGTCCTTCAGTTCGGACAGGCTCTGCGCGGCGGTGGCGCGTACACCTTCGTCCGGATCGAGCAATGCGCCGCACAGTGCGTCGACGACGTCGGGCTGTTCCCATGCGCCGAGCACGCGCGCAGCCTCGCTGCGTACGTCGGCCGACGGATCGTCGCACAGTGCCGCAACGAATGACGGCACCAGATCGGATTCCTCGAGATCGGCAAGCTCGATCAGTGCGATGCGGCGCACGGATGCGTCGGGCGCGGCGAGGCGGAGGGCGAGTGCGGCACGATCCGGATCGTGCGTGCCGGGCAGCGAGACGGTGGAAGAGAAAGCGGTCATGGGCAAAGGATCGGTTCGGTGAAAAAGCCGCTGCTCGCGCAGCGCGATGCATGGGCGGCGCGGCATGGCGGCGCGAACCTGGCGAACGCCGGCCCGGCCGTCACGTCGTCGATGCACGGCCCGCGCGGGCGGCGCGACGACGACCGGCCGCGCGCGCTCAGCGCAGCAGGTAAGGGATGTCGACCTTGACCGCGCCGGTCGGGCAGTCGCGCTCGCACGGCATGCAGTACCAGCATTCGTCGAACTGCATGTAGGCCTTGCCCTTGGTCACGTCGATCGCGAGCAGGTCGAGCGGGCACACGTCGACGCAGACGGTGCAGCCCTTGTCGGCAATGCAGCGTTCCTCGTCGATCGTCACGGGCGCGCTGCTGCGCAGGAAGATGTCGTGCGGGGTATGGGGCACGGTAGGGCTCCTCAGAGGGCGGCCGCGAGCGCGGCCGGTTCGCGGATGCGCAGATTCGTGTAGGCGCCGCGATCGTCGTCGGCGAGCGGCACGACGTACGGTTCGACCGGGCGCTTCTCGCTGCGCATCGCGCCGTCGGCGTCCTTGCGCAGCCAGGTGTGGCAGAACCATTCGGCGTCGTTGCGATGCGGAAAGTCGACGCGATGGTGGTACAGCCCCCAGCGGCTCTCGGTGCGGAACAGCGACGCGCGCGCGGCCATTTCCGCGCAGTCGCGGATCGCGCGCACCTCGGCGGCGCGCATCAGTTCGTGCGGATGGCTTGCCTTTATCTCTTCGATATCCTCGGTAATGGCATCGAAGCGCTGCAGCCCGATTTCCATTTTGCGTGTCACTTTCGGCGGTTGCAGATAGTCGTTCACCATGCGGCGCAGCTTGTATTCGACCTGCGCCGGTGCCAGGCCGCGCTCGCGCAGCAGCGGGGCAAGCACGCGCTTGCGTTCGGCGGCGACCTGTTCGTCGTTCACCGGCGCATGCTCGCGGCCGGCCACGTAATCGGCCGCGTTCTGCCCGGCAAACCAGCCGTACGTAAATGCGCCGAGCATGTAGTTGTGCGGGACGGCCGCCATGTCGCCGGCCGCGTAGAGGCCGGGCACGGTCGTCTCCGCGCGTGCGTTCACGTACACGCCGGACGCGCTGTGGCCGCTGCAGAAACCGATCTCGGAGATGTGCATCTCGACCATCTGGCTGCGGTAGTCGGTGCCGCGCCCCGCATGGAAGCGGCCACGGCTCGGCCGCTCGTTCGTATGCAGGATCTGCTCGATGGTCTGGATCGTTTCCTCCGCGAGATGATCGAGCTTGAGGAACACGGGGCCGTTGCCGCTTTGCAGTTCCTGGTAGAACTCCCACATCATCTGGCCGCTCCAGTAGTCGCATTCGATGAAGCGTTCGCCCTTGCCGTTCGCGGTGAAACCGCCGAGCGGGCCCGTCACGTACGCGCATGCGGGGCCGTTGTAGTCCTTGATCAGCGGATTGATCTGGAAGCACTCGAGATTCGCGAGCGCGGCACCGGCGTGATAGGCCATTGCGTAGCCGTCGCCCGCGTTGGTCGGGTTCTCGTACGTGCCCATCAGGTAGCCCGAGGCCGGCAGGCCGAGGCGGCCGGCCGCGCCGCAGCAGAGAATCACGGCCTTCGCGCGGATCACGTGGAACTCGGCCGTGCGGCAGTCGAAGCCGAGTACGCCGCTCGCGCGGCCCTGTGCGTCGGTCAGCACGCGCGTCGCGACGATCCGGTTCGTGATCGCGATGCGCGCGCGCTTCAGTTGCCGGTACAGCACCTTCTTGATGTCGTGTCCTTCCGGCATCGGCAGCACGTACGAACCCATGTGATGGACCTTCTTCACCGCGTAGTCGCCGGTGCCGTCCTTCTCGAACTTCACGCCCCAGCGGTCGAGCTGCTCGATCGTCGCGAAGCTGTGTGTCGCATACGCGTACACGGCTTCCTGGTCGACGATCCCGTCGTTGGCGATCGTGATCTCGCGCGTGTATTGCTCGGGCGTCGCATGCCCGGGAATCACCGCGTTGTTCAGGCCGTCCATCCCCATCGAGATCGCGCCGCTGCGTTTCACGTTGGCTTTTTCGAGCAGCAGCACGCGCAGGGACGGGTCGCGCTCCTTCGCCTTGATCGCCGCCATCGGGCCGGCCGTGCCGCCGCCGACCACGACGATGTCGTATTCGAGCACATGGGTAGTCATCGTTGTTTCCTTGCAGGTTTGCGCGGTTTTTGCCGGTCGATGCGCAGCCGGTACTGGAAGGCATCGCCGCGGAAGTACAGGTATTCGTAGTCGATCGGTGCACCCGACGCGTCATGCGTGAGGCGCTCGATGCGCAGCACGGGGCTGCTTTCCTCGACGTGCAGCGCATCGACGATCTCGTCGTCGGCGAGGATCGCGTCGATCGACACGTCGGCATGGCCGAGCGGAATGCCGCAGTCGTTTTCCAGCATGAGGAAGATGTCGCGGGTCGCGAGATCGGCACCCGCGAGGCGCTTGCCGAGTGCCTCGGGCACCCAGGTCTGTTCGAGCGACACGGGCTCGCGGTTCAGCAGCCGCACGCGGTGAATCTCGACGAGCGGCGCGCCTTCCGGCACGTTCAGCTTCGTTGCGAGATGGCGGTCGGCCTTGACGGTGCGGACACTGCGCACCTGGTTGACGATCTCGTAGCCCATCGACGACATCGCCTCGGCGAAACCCTGCAGCGACGTCACGTTCTGGAATGCCTTCGGCTTCGACACGAAGGTGCCCTTGCCGTGCAGCTTGAACAGCAGTCCTTCCTTCTGCAGATCGCCGAGCGCCTGGCGCACCGTGATCCGGCTGACGCCGAACGCCGCGCAGAGTTCGTGCTCGGAGGGCATCCGGCTGTGCGGCGCATAGGTGCCGTCGAGGATGCGCGCGCGCAGCGTGTCCTTGATCTGCACGTAGAGCGGGGCCGCGGACAGCGGCACGACGTTGGGTGAGGTCATCGATCAACTTGTTATGACAAGATCGCTCGAGTGTAGTCAGCGCGATCGCGCGTCCCAACCAACGATTTCTGATTTCGACTTTCCGATTCCGGAAAAGCACGGCGGCAGGGGCGGACCGGACGGACGATCCGGCGTGAGGTGTCGATCCGATCCACCCATGACGGGCGAAGTGGAGCGGCGGACAATCAAGGAAATTCGCGGGCGCCCGTGCCGCGCGTGTCGATTTCCCGATGCGTCGCCCGTCGTATCCATGTCGACCGGGCATTGCACCTTGCGGGTAGCGCCCGGGTACCGAGGAGTGCCGTAACGAAAAGGAGACCTCCCATGCCGGATTCCCGATACCGCTGGGTCATCGTCGCCGCGGGCGGCTTGATGGGCTGCATCGCCATCGGCGCGATGTTTTCGCTGCCCGTTTTTCTGCGCGCGATCGCGCGCGACACCGGCTGGTCGATGACCGGCATTTCCGGCGCGATGACGCTCGGCTTCATCGCGATGGCTTTCGCGAGCATGGGGTGGGGCAGCCTGTCGGACCGCGTCGGCACGCGCCCGGTCGTCATGACGGGTGCCGTCCTGCTGTCGGCAAGCCTGGCGCTGGCGAGCCGCGCGCCGTCGCTGCTCGCGTTCCAGCTGACTTTCGGCCTCGCCGTCGGCGGTGCGACGGCCGCGATATTCGCGCCGATGATGGCATGCGTGACGGGCTGGTTCGACACGCACCGCAGCCTGGCGGTGTCGCTCGTGTCGGCCGGCATGGGGATGGCGCCGATGACGATGGCCCCGCTGGCCGCGTGGCTCGTGTCGGTGCGCGACTGGCGCACGTCGATGCTGCTGATTGCGGCGCTGGCGGCCGTCGTGATGATTCCGGTGTCGCTGCTGGTGCGCCGCGCGCCCGCGCTCGACGGCGCGCATGCGGCCCCGGCGGCCTCCGCGGCTCCCGCGCCGGCCGGTGATCCCGCGGCGATGTCGGTCGCGCACGCGCTGCGTTCGCCGCAGTTCATCGTGCTGCTGCTGACCAACTTCTTCTGTTGCGCGACGCATTCCGGCCCGATCTTCCATACGGTCAGCTACGCGGTGACTTGCGGGATTCCGTTGATCGTCGCGGTGTCGATCTACAGCGTCGAAGGGCTTGCCGGCATGGGCGGCCGGATCGCGTTCGGGATCCTGGGCGACCGCATCGGCGCGAAGCGCACGCTGGTGGCCGGGCTGTTTGCGCAGGCGCTCGGCGCGCTCGGGTACGACTTCGTGCGCACGATCGACGGGTTCTACGCGGTCGCGACCTTGTTCGGCTTCATCTATGCGGGCGTGATGCCGCTGTATTCGGTGCTCGCGCGCGAGAACTTCCCGCTGCGGATGATGGGCACCGTGATCGGCGGCTGCGCGATGGCCGGCAGCCTCGGGATGGCCGCGGGCCCCGTGGCCGGCGGCCTGATCGTCGATACGTTCGGCAGCTATGGCTGGTTGTACGTCGGTTCGTTCGCGATCGGCGTCGGCGCGTTCCTGATGGCGATGATGTTCCGCCCGTTCGCGAAAGCGCGGCCGGAAACGGTGGCCGCGTGACCCGGCGTCGGAAACACGGCGGCCTGAATTTCACCGTATCGGCGCGGCTCGGCCTGCGTCGCCACTGACAAAAAACGGGGCCGGCATTGCGTCCGTTCGCGGGTGTCGGGACAGCTTGCAGCCCGCTGCGGCGCAGCAGCGCGGCAAATGATGCCGATCGGCACGCATGCGCGGCGATTCGGCCCCTAAAAATGCAATGTCGAGCATATATTCGAAGGGCCTGTCATACCCGCGTCACCCTGCTAGAATTCGGCCTGCCGCATTGTTCCGATTGACTGATGAGATTGCTTGACGCCCTGGTCGAACAACGTATTGCCGCCGCCGCCGCGCGGGGCGAGTTCGACGATTTGCCGGGTACCGGCGCGCCGCAGGCGCTGGATGACGACCTGCTCGTGCCCGAGGAGGTGCGGGTGGCCAACCGTATCCTGAAGAATGCGGGCTTCGTGCCGCCGGCCGTCGAGCAATTGCGCGCGCTGCGCAACCTGCACGACGAAGTGCAGGCGGTCAGCGACCGTGCCGCGCGGTGCCGGCTCCAGGCGAAGATCCTCGCGCTCGACATGGCGCTCGAATCGCTGCGCGGCGGCCCGATGGTGATGCCGCGCGATTACTGCCGGCGCATCGCGGAGCGCCTGTGCGAGCGCGGGCTCGACGAAGCGTCCGCCGAAGCGGGGCCGATGTGACGTCCGACGCGCTGCACGACGCAGCCCGCCCGGCAGACACCCCGGCGGCCGAACCCGCCGCCGATTCTCCCGTTCCCGAAGCTGCGCCCGTATCGGCGCGCGACCTGCATTTCATGCGTCTCGCGCAGGCCGCTGCCGAAGAGGCGCGCGCGGCCGGCGAAGTGCCGGTCGGTGCGGTGCTCGTGCGCGGCGACGAAGTGATCGCGCGCGGCTTCAACCATCCGATCGGCGGGCACGACCCGTCGGCCCATGCGGAAATGGCCGCGCTGCGCATGGCCGCGCAGCATCTGCAGAATTACCGGATGCCCGGCTGCGAGCTGTACGTGACGCTCGAACCGTGCCTGATGTGCGCGGGCGCGATCATGCATGCGCGTATCGCGCGAGTCGTCTACGGCGCCGCCGATCCGAAGACGGGCGCCTGCGGCAGCGTGATCGACGCGTTCGCGAATCCGCAGCTGAACCACCATACCGAAGTGACCGGCGGCGTGCTCGCCGACGAGTGCGGCGCCGCGCTGAAGTCGTTCTTCGCCGAGCGCCGTCGCGCGCTGCGCGAAGCGCGGCTGGCCCGCGACGCCGAATCCGGCGCGTCATAGGCGCGCCCGCCGCCCCGACCCGAGCCGGGCGTGCACGGCTTCGTGAACCGGAGACGGTTCAGACCCTCTAAGCAGGTTTGACGACCCGACACCTTTCGCCATGTCCTTCCAGCCCGCCGCGTCCTACACCATCCGGCTGCTTGCGCCGTCCGGCTATCCGCACGACCCCGACGCGATCAACCGCGCGCTCGAGCGCCTCAGCACCGCACAGCACCGCATCGAGAACATCGAGGCGACGCAGCGGCGCTTCCAGCGGTTCGGCGGCACCGACGGCGAGCGGGCAGGCGACCTGAACCGTCTTGCCGATCCCGAGCGGCCGCTGCCGGACATCGCGCTGGCGGTGCGCGGCGGCTACGGCGCCGCGCGCATCCTGCACGGGCTCGACTATCGCGGGCTCGAACGCAGGCTGCGCGACCAGCCGGTCGCGCTCGTCGGCCACAGCGACTTCACGGCACTCCAGCTCGCGCTGTATGCGAAGGCACGCATCAAGACGTTCGGCGGCCCGATGCTGTCCGCCGATTTCGGCGCGGAAACGCCGAGCGACTTCACGATGCAGCACTTCTGGCAGACGCTGACGCAGCCGAGCACGACGATCGTCGCCGACGCGCCGCAGGTGCAGAGCGTGAACGTGACGGGCACGCTGTGGGGCGGCAACCTCGCGATCCTCTCGTCGCTCGTCGGCACGCCGTACATGCCCGACATCGAAGGCGGCATCCTGTTCATCGAGGACGTCAACGAGCAGCCGTTCCGGATCGAACGGATGATCTATCAACTGCACCTGTCGGGGCTGCTCGCACGCCAGCAGGCGCTGGTGCTCGGCCAGTTCACCGGTGCGCGGCCGTTCGAGTACGACAACGGCTACGACATGCAGGCGATGATCGAGCAGGTGCGCGCGGTGGTCGGGATTCCGGTCGTCACGGGGCTCCAGTTCGGCCACGTGCCCGACCTGCTGACGCTGCCGTTCGGCGCGCACGCGCAGCTGGTCGCGAATGCGCACGGTTTCCGGCTCACGCTGTCCGACTATCCGCACCTCGGCTGAGATGGGCGCGATCGATCGAAAGGCGGGTTTCCCGCCTTTTTCTTTAGGTAAGCGCGCAACTAACGATCAAGTTTTTTCGTCGACATCCGCAGCACGGTCGCCGAATTTTGCACCAGTTTTGTCAACAAAAAAGCCGGAAGGGTATACGACGAGAAGGGCCTCTGTCGTACGTCTCGGCCTTGTCGTGCATGGATTCGACGCATCATGCACCGAACGGGGTCGCGTCGATGCACGCCGATTGTGCGCAATGCCGGAAAAGAATTGTTGACAATCTTTGTGTCCGCCCTAGGATGAGGATCATCACACGATGCCGATCATGAACGAGCCCGAAGCCCACCTGTCCGGTGCAGCCAGCCCCGAAGCGATCGCCGAGCGGATTCGCACGGCGATCCTCGAGCATCGGCTCGCGCCAGGTTCGAAGCTGACGGAGGCGCAGCTCTGCGACGTATTCGGCGTGAAGCGCGGGACGATCCGCCAGGCGCTTGCGCAGCTCGCGACCGACAAGCTCGTCGAGCTCGAGCCGAACCGCGGCGCGTTCGTCGCGAGCCCGACGCTGCAGGACGTGCACGAGGTGTTCGAGATGCGCCGGATCATCGAGCTCGCCGTGGTCGAGCGGCTCGCGACCGGGCCCGGCGCGAAGCGGCTGAAGGGCGTCGCCGCGCTGATCGACAAGGAACGCAAGGCGTTCGAGCGGCACGACTTCGCGGCGTGGATCCGGCTGTCGGGCGAATTCCACACGGCGCTCGCCACGCTGATGGGCAATGCGACGCTCAGCGAGTGCCTCGAAGGGCTCGTCGCACGCTCGACGCTGATGTCGGCGCTGTACGAATCGCACGGGCGCAGCCCGTGCTCGTGCGACGACCACGAAGAGATCCTCGCCGCGCTGGAGGCGGGGGATCCGAAGCGGGCGGTGACGCTGATGGCGCACCACCTGCAGCATGTCGAACTGAAGATGCTGGACCGGCCCGCACAAGGGCAGGTCGATTTGCGCGAAGTGTTCGGCGGCGCCTGAGCGGCGACGCGAACCCGGCCGCGCGCCACATAACGAGCGAAATGCAGGCCCGCGGTATTTGCCGCGGGCCGCTGGTCCGACTCCGGGCGTCGATCCGGAGCGATATCGATGACGGTGGAGCGGCCATCCGGTCGCGTCAAGGAGAAGTCATGGCTCAGTTCAGTGTGGCGCACGATAGCGCCTATCCGGCGGAAGAGGGCGGCGAGGGCGGCGACCCGACGCTGCCGAAGGGTTACAGCGAACGTCTGTATAACGAAGATTTGGCACCCCTGACAAACCAGACATGGGGTTCGTACAATATCTTCGCGTTCTGGATGTCGGATGTGCACAGCGTGGGCGGCTACGTGTTCGCGGGCAGCCTGTTCGCGCTCGGGCTGACGAGCTGGCAGGTGCTGATCGCGCTGATCGTCGGGATCAGCCTCGTGAACGTGCTGTGCAACCTGATCGCACGGCCGAGCCAGCAGATCGGCGTGCCGTACCCGGTCGCGTGCCGCGCGACGTTCGGCGTGCTCGGCGCGAACGTGCCGGCCGTGATTCGCGGGCTGATCGCGATCGCGTGGTACGGCATCCAAACCTATCTCGCGTCGAGCGCGCTCGTGATCGTCGTGCTGAAATTCTTCCCGCAATGGCTGCCTTACGCGGACGTGCATCGCTACGGCTTCCTCGGGTTGTCGGCGGTGGGCTGGGCCGGCTTCATGCTGCTGTGGGTGCTCCAGGCGTTCGTGTTCTGGAACGGGATGGAGACGATCAAGAAGTTCATCGACTTCGCGGGGCCGGCCGTCTACGTCGTGATGTTCATCCTCGCCGGCTACATGGTGTGGCGCGCGGGCTGGCGCAACATCGGCATCAACCTCGGCGGCGTCAAGTATCACGGCGCGGAAGTGATTCCGGTGATGATCACGGCCGTATCGCTGGTCGTGTCGTACTTCTCCGGGCCGATGCTGAACTTCGGCGATTTCTCGCGCTACTGCCGCTCGTTCGGCGAAGTGAAGCGCGGCAATTTCTGGGGGCTGCCGGTCAACTTCCTCGCGTTCTCGCTCGTCACGGTGATCACGACGGCAGCGACCTTGCCCGTGTTCGGCGAACTCATCACCGACCCGGTCGAGACGGTCGGCCGCATCGACCATCCGACCGCGGTGATCCTCGGCGCGCTGACGTTCACGATCGCGACGATCGGCATCAACATCGTCGCGAACTTCGTGTCGCCCGCGTTCGACTTCTCGAACGTCGCGCCGCGCCTGATCAGCTGGCGCGCGGGCGGGATGCTCGCGGCCGTCGCGTCGATCTTCATCACGCCGTGGAACCTGTTCAACAACCCGGCCGTGATCCACTACACGCTCGACGTGCTGGGCGCGTTCATCGGCCCGCTGTACGGCGTGCTGATTGCGGACTTCTATCTCGTCAAGCGCGGCCGGCTCGTGCGCGACGACCTGTACACGATGTCGGAAAGCGGGACGTACTGGTACACGGGCGGCGTGAACCGCCGCGCGCTCGTCGCGCTGTTGCCGGCCGCGGTGATCGCGATCGTGTGCGTGATGGTGCCGGGCTGGCAGGGCGTCGCGAACTTCTCGTGGTTCATCGGCGCGGGGCTCGGCTTCGTGTTCTACCGGCTGCTCGTGAACACGAAGGCCTGAGGAGCGTGCGATGAAGATCCGGCTGATCAATCCGAATACGACGCAGCGGATGACCGACTCGATGGGCCGCTGCGCGCGCGAGGTCGCGGCCGCCGGCACGGAGATCGTGGCGGTGAGCCCGCCGATGGGGCCGCCGTCGATCGAAGGGTATTACGACGAGGCGCTCGCGACACCGGGGCTGCTTGCCGAGATCGCGCAAGGCGAGCGCGACGGCTGCGACGCATACGTGATCGCGTGCTTCGGCGATCCGGGCCTGTACGCGGCGCGCGAACTCGCGCGCGGGCCGGTGATCGGCATTGCCGAGGCCGCGATGCATGCGGCGAGCGTGCTCGCGCCGGGCTTCTCGGTCGTCACGACGCTCGCGCGCACCTGCGGGATGGCGTGGCACCTCGCGGAGCGCTACGGAATGAAGCGGTTCTGCCGCAACGTGCGCGCGACCGACGTCGCGGTGCTCGAGCTCGACCGGCCGGGCTCGGCCGCGCGGCGGATCATCGTCGACGAATGCCGGCGCGCGCTCGACGAGGACGGTGCCGACGCGATCGTGCTCGGCTGCGCGGGGATGGCCGAGTTCGCGCACGAAATCGAGCAGCAGATCGGCGCGCCGGTGGTCGAGGGCGTCACGGCGGCGGTCAAGTGGGCCGAGGCGCTCGTCGCGCTGCGCCTCGCGACGGCGAAGCGCGGCGATTACGCGCGGCCGCTGCCCAAGCGCTACGACGGCGCGTTCGCCCGCTTCAGCCCGCCGGGCGGGGACGAGGCAGAGCCGGCCCCGAATTTGCCGCAACCGCACATACACACCGTCTGACACGCACTATCTGCGCCGCTGTATGGGCGCGTATGGGCGTTTTCGCTACACTGGGCCGTCATCGCATCGGCTTGCGCAGCCGGCCTCCGGCACCCGCGCGGTCGATGCGAACCCATTATTTCAGCGAGCTTTTGCCGCACCTCGAACCATGTCACTCGATCCCAACTATCCTCGCGACCTGATCGGCTACGGCCGCCATCCCGTGCAGGCGAACTGGCCGGGGCGCGCCCGCGTCGCCGTGCAATTCGTGCTGAACTACGAAGAGGGCGGCGAGAACTGCGTGCTGCACGGCGATCCGGGCTCCGAGCAGTTCCTGTCCGAAATCGTCGGCGCGGCCGCGTATCCCGACCGCCACATGAGCATGGAGTCGATCTACGAATACGGTTCGCGGGCCGGCGTGTGGCGTATCCTGCGCGAATTCGAGAAGCGCGGGATGCCGCTGACGGTATTCGGCGTCGGCATGGCGATCGAACGCCACCCGGAGCTCGCGCGCGCGTTCCTCGAGCTGGGCCATGAAATCGCGTGCCACGGCTGGCGCTGGATCCACTACCAGAGCATGACGCCGGAACTCGAGGCCGAGCACATGCGCCTCGGGATGGAAGCGATCGAGCGCGTGACGGGCGAGCGCCCGCTCGGCTGGTACACCGGCCGCGACAGCCCCAACACGCACCGTCTCGTCGCGGAATACGGCGGTTTCCTGTACGACTCCGACAACTACGGCGACGATCTTCCGTTCTGGATGGACGTCGAAGTGTCGGGCGGCAAGACGTCGCCGCAGCTGATCGTGCCGTACACGCTCGACACGAACGACATGCGCTTCGCGACGCCGCAGGGCTTCAACACCGGCGATCACTTCTTCGACTACCTGCGCGATGCGTTCGACGTGCTGTACGCGGAGGGCGACGAAGCGCCGAAGATGCTGTCGATCGGCATGCACTGCCGGCTGCTCGGCCGGCCGGGCCGTTTCCGCGGGCTGCAGCGTTTCCTCGATCACATCGAGAAGCACGATCGCGTATGGGTGACGCGCCGTGTCGATATCGCGCGTCACTGGCGTGAACATCATCCGTATCAGCCCAATCATCGAAACGAAGGGAAAGCATGAAGGCGATGCGCTACACGTTGGATCAACTGAACACGATGGCGCCGAGCGCATTTGTCGCGGCGCTGTCGGGGATCTTCGAACATTCGCCGTGGGTGGCCGAAGTCGCCGCCGGCGAGCGGCCGTTCGCGAGCATCGACGCGCTGCACAAGACGATGTCGGGTGCCGTGGAATCGGGCGGTGAAGCGCGCCAGCTCGCGCTGATCAACGCCCACCCGGAACTGGCCGGCAAGGCCGCCGTGCGCGGCGAGCTGACGGCCGAGTCGACGCGCGAGCAGAGCGGCGCGGGCCTCGACCAGTGCACGCAGGAAGAGTTCGACAAGCTGCTGACGCTGAACCGCACGTATCGCGAGAAGTTCGGCTTCCCGTTCATCCTCGCGGTGCGCGGTTATGACCGGCACGGCATCATCGCGAACTTCGAGTCGCGCGTGAATCATTCGCGCACCGAGGAACTGCGCGCGAGCCTCGACCAGATCTACCGGATCGCGCGCTTTCGCCTCGACGACCTGATCGACGCCTGACACCGCAGTACGGCCCGCTGCGTCGCAGCGGCCGGATCGCCTCACTGAAACAAGGAAACATCATGGCTGTTCCGCTTCTCGATCCCAACGCACCCGAATTCACGCGGCGCTACGTGAATCTTGCCGACCCGCGTCTCGGTGCGCAGGCGCTCGAGGCCAGCGACGATTTCTTCGCGCCGAAGGACCGGATGCTGAACCCCGAGCCGGCCGTCTTCATTCCCGGCAAGTACGACGACCACGGCAAGTGGATGGACGGCTGGGAAACGCGCCGCAAGCGCACGACGGGCTACGACTGGTGCATCGTCAAGCTCGCGCGCCCGGGCGTGATCAAGGGCTTCGACATCGACACGAGCCACTTCACCGGCAACTTCCCGCCGGCCGCGTCGATCGAGGCCGCGTTCGTGGCCGACGGCGCGCCGACGCAGGCGACCGAGTGGGTCGAGATCGTGCCGTCGACGACGCTGCAGGGCAACAGCCATCACTATGTCGACGCGAGCGACGCGCGTGCGTTCACGCACCTGCGCGTGAACATCTACCCGGATGGCGGCATTGCACGCCTGCGTGTGTACGGCCAGCCGCAGCTCGACTGGGCCGGCGCGAGCGCGACCGAGCAGTTCGACCTCGCGGCGATGGAAAACGGCGGTTACGTGGTGGCCGCGAACAACCAGCACTTCGGCGTCGCGTCGAACCTGCTGCTGCCGGGTCGCGGCGTGAACATGGGCGACGGCTGGGAAACCCGCCGCCGCCGCGAACCGGGCAACGACTGGGCGATCATCGCGCTCGCGCAGCCGGGCGTGATCCGCAAGATCGAAGTCGATACCGCGTTCTTCAAGGGCAACTATCCGGATCGCTGCTCGATCCAGGCCGCGTACGTGTCGGGCGGAACGGACAGCTCGCTGATCACGCAGTCGATGTTCTGGCCGGTGCTGCTCGGCGAACAGAAGCTGCAGATGGACAAGCAGCACTACTTCGAACAAGACATCGCGTCGCTCGGCCCCGTCACGCACGTGCGACTGAACATCATTCCGGACGGCGGCGTGTCGCGCCTGCGTCTGTGGGGGACGCTCGACAAATGAAGACGCTTGTCATCGAACCGCTGACCAGGGAAGCGTTCGCGCCGTTCGGCGACGTGATCGAAACGGAAGGGGCAAAGCAGATCCCGATCAACCTCGGCACGACGATCCGCTTCCACGATCTCGCGAAAGTCGACGTGACCGATGAAGACGGCCGCACGCTCGTCAACCTGTTCCGCGGCCAGCCGCGCACGCTGCCGTTCGAAGTGAAGATGCTCGAACGGCACCCGCTCGGCAGCCAGGCGTTCGTGCCGCTGAACGACCAGCCGTATCTCGTCGTCGTGGCGCCCGCGGGCGATCTCGATCCGGCGAAGATCCGCGCGTTCGTGACGAGCGGGTGGCAGGGCGTCAACTATGCGAAGGGCGTGTGGCATCACCCGCTGATCGCGCTCGGCGGCGTCAGCGACTTCATCGTCGTCGATCGCGGCGGCGACGGCCTGAACCTGAACGAGCAGGACCTGCAGGAATCGCTGTGGCTCACCGACGAGGCGCTGCACGCACTGACGGCCTGAGTCGTCGCTAGCGGTTCCGCCATGGCCGATCGAAAACCCGCGCACGTTGCGCGGGTTTTTTCATGGTGCCGCCGTTTTCGTGCGATTCAGGTCGCCGCGGTCTTGCGCGCGTCGCGCGGACCGTGGGCGCAGCGCCGGTTCGCGACCGGCGCATGCTCGGCGATCAGCCCGGCGGCCCAGTCGATGAAAACGCGCAGCTTCGCGCTGACGTGGCGGTTCGGCGGGAACGCGACGTACATCGGCATCGGTTCGAGCTGCCATCGCTCGAACAGCGGCACCAGTTCGCCGCGGGCGCGATGCGCGCCGGCCATGTAGTCGGGTAGCCACAGAATGCCCAGCCCGGCGAGGCCGGCCTCGAGGTACGCATTGCCGTCGTCGACCGCGAGCACGTAGCGTCCGCGCACGGTGATCCGCTCGCCGTCGCATGCCATCGCAAACGGCAACGCCTTGCCGGTGCGCGCCCACAGGAACCCGACGATCCGGTGATGCGAGTCCTCCAGCTCGTCCGGATGAGCCGGCGTGCCGGCACGCGCGAGATAGGCCGGCGACGCGTACACGCCGAGCCGCAGGTCGCCGACATGCCGCGCGACCAGCGAGCGGTCGGTCGGCTCGCCGCCGCGCACGACGCAGTCGACGTTCTCGCCGATCACGTCCACCACGCGGTCGCTCACGCCCATGTCGAGCTGGATGTCCGGATAGCGCGCATGGAACGCGGGCAGCGCGGGGATCAGGATCAGGCGCGCGAACGGGCTCGGCACGTCCACGCGCAGCCGCCCGCGGGGCGTCGCGGACGCCGCGGACAGGCTGGTTTCGGCATCGTCCATGTCGGCCAGCAGCCGCACGACGCGGTCGTAGTACGCGGCGCCGTCCGCGGTGACGACGACCTTGCGCGTCGTGCGGTTGAACAGCTTCACGCGCAGCCGTGCCTCGAGCTGCTGCACGAGTTGCGTGACGGTGGTGCGGCTCATGTGCAGTGTCTCGGCGGCCTTCGTGAAGCTGCCGGCTTCCACCACGCGGGCGAACGCCTGCATTGCGTCGAATCGGTCCATCGGGTCAGGGCTCCGCGTCGGTCGGGAATTGTTTGGGGCGCGCAAACAGTGTTGGACAGGGTTGCCGGTTTATTCGCCGTGCCACCGTCCTTAAAGTGCCTTCATCGTTGATGCCGGGGCGGTTTCGCCCCACAAACCGAAGGAGGTGCTGAATGGTAAAGCGTAGCGTGGTTTTTCCGCCCGGTCGGCAGGCACTGTACGAGCGCAACCGTTATTCGCCGGCGCTGCGCTCGAACGGCTTCCTGTTCGTGTCCGGGCAGGTGGGCAGCCGCGAGGACGGCTCGCCCGAACCGGAACTGGGCGTGCAGGTCCGCCGCGCGTTCGACAACCTGAACGCGGTACTGCGCGCGGCCGGCTGCACGTTCGACGACGTCGTCGACGTGACGGTGTTCCTCGTCGATCCCGAAGCGACGTTCGAGCGGATCTGGGAGATCGTCCCCGAGTACTGGGGCGACGCGCCTCATCCGACGCTGACTGCCGTCGGCGTGACGTGGTTGTACGGCTTCCAGTTCGAGATCAAGGCGATCGCGCGGCTGCCGGAGACGGTCGACGGGTGAGCCATGCCCGACACGGGGCCCGCGCGTCACGGCGCGACGGGCACCTCCTGTTCGTACGCGCGATGCAGCAGGGCGACGAACGACGACGCGTCCGGCAGCGTCGCCGTGCCGAAGCGGTGCACGGCGACACCGGGCGTCCACGAGTTCATCACGACGGCGCCGGCCATCGACGGCAGGTCGGCCGGCGTCAGTTCGCGATCGTGCTGCGCGACGCCCAGGCGCGCCAGCTGCCGGCGCACGATGCGCATCGTGACTCCGCCGAGCATGCCGGCCACCGGCCACACGACCGCGTCGCCCGTCCAGAACGCCAGGTTCCAGATCGAGCCTTCGCTGATGCGTCCGTGGCGATCGACGAATGCCGCATCGTCGAAACCCTGCGCGATCGCGCGGCGCAGGAAGTGCGTCTTGGCGACTTCGCCGACGTGCTTGATCTCCGGCAGCACGCGCTCGTGGTCGAACAACGCGAGATCGAGCGGGCCCGCCGGCCCCGACGACGGCGCGGCGGTGCGCACCAGCACGTCGAGCGCTTCGTCGTCGCGCGGCGCGACGAATTCCCCCGTCGTCGCATGCACGGTCGCCGTCAGCGACAGCGCCGACGGCGCGCGCTCGAGCGCAGCGCGCAGGAGCGCGCGAATCCGGTCGTCGGGCAACGCCTGGCCGAACAGTGCGTTCGACGCATCGCGCAGCCGCGCGAGATGCAGGTCGAGGCCGCGTACGCGGCCGTCGCGCACCTGCATCGCGGTGAAATGCGCGTGGCCCGCGAATGCGAGCGGCGCGAGCGCGTCCGGGGTGGCGGCACCGCCGTTGAGCTGAACGACGGACGGGAACGGGGCAACGGTCATCGGCGGATCTCCGGGTTCGGTCGCGAGCGCGTGGCGCCTCGCGGCATCGTCAAGAAAGCCTATTGTTTGCGGATTGATGGCATCTTGAAAAACGAGTAGTTTTGGAACGGTCATCAAATCCGGTTTGAAGATCGATGGAACGCATGTGGCCCGGTACGCGCGCGCTGAGGACGTTCGATGCGGCGGCGCGGCACCTGAATTTCTCGCGGGCGGCCGACGAGGTCGGGCTGACGCCGGCGGCGGTCAGTCATCAGATCAAGGAAATCGAGGCGCAGCTCGACGTCGCACTGTTCGTCCGCACGAGCCGCAGCATCCGGCTGACGCCGGCCGGTGCCGTGCTGGCCGCCGCGGCCGCCGATGCGCTGGCGGGCCTGCAGCGCGCGACGGCCCGGGCGCGGCGCATCGCGCGGGAGCAGACGGAGTTGCGCGTGTCGGTCGGCGCGCGTTTCGCGACGCACTGGCTGCTGCCGCGCCTGCCGCGTTTCAGGGCCGCGCATCCGGCGTTCGAGCTGACGTTCGACATCACCGACCGGTTGCGCGATTTCGACGATGACGACGTCGATGTCGCGATCCGCTTCGGCACCGGGCGCTATCGCGACGCGTGCGCGCAGCGCCTGTTCGATACGTCGGTCGTCGCGGTCTGCGGCCCGGCACTGCTGTCGGCCGGGCCGCCGTTGCGCAAGCCGCGCGATCTGCTGCGCCATACGCTCTGCCAGGTCGATTGCGAAGTCGACGGCGTGACCTGGCCGCGCTGGTCGGCGTGGATGGCCGCGGCCGGCGTCGACGGTTTCGACGACAGCCGGTGCGTGTCGTTTCCGGATTCGAGCCACGTCGTGCAGGCCGTGACGGACGGCACGGCGGTCGGTCTTGCGGAACCGCACATGATCGCGCGCGATCTCGCGGAAGGGCGCGTGGTGCAACTGTTCGACGTGAGCGTCGGGGTGGCGCCGGGCCTTGCGTATCACGTCGTGTATCCCGAACGCACGCAGGACGATCCGCGCATCGTCGCACTGCGCGGCTGGCTCGCGGACGAGGTCGCGACGATGCGCGCGTAGCGGTAGCAGCGGCGGCGCATGCTATCGTGCCCGCATCTCCACCGCACGATGCCCGGTTCCGGGCGTGTTCTTCCGATGAGCCAACCTGAAAACGACCTCGCGGTCCTGCTGCGCACGATGCAGCCCGAACTGCATCCGGGTGCGTTCGCCTTCGTGTCGCTGCCGGCCGATGCAGACGTATCGTTATCCGAAGTCATTGCGACGTTCCGCGAAGCGGAAGGGCTGACGGTCGTGGTCAACGAGGAAACGGCTGCACGTCGCGGCTGGCCGGTGCTGTTCCGCTCGGCCTGGATCACGCTGACCGTGCATTCCGACCTGGCGGCCGTCGGCCTCACGGCGGCGTTCGCGCGGGCACTCGGCGCGGCCGGCATCAGCTGCAACGTGATGGCGGCCGCGTACCACGATCACATCTTCGTGCCGTTCGACGACGGCCCGCGCGCGCTCGATGCGCTCGTCGCGCTCCAGCGCGACGCGACGCGCGGCTGACGCGCGAAGGGCATCCGGGACGCGCCAAAAAGAACGGGCCCGTCACCGGGCCCGAGAACGGAGAGGATTGCACCGGGCACTCACGCCCGGCGCACGGCGGCTTACTTGTTCGCGCCACCCTCGAACCAGGCGGCGAGCTTCGTCCGCTCGTCGTCGGTCATGTGCGTGACGTTGCCGATCGGCATCGCCTTCAGGCGCACGGCCTGTTCGTAGATGCGCTGTGCGTTCTTCGACACTTCGTCCGGCGTGTCGAACATCACGCCCGCGGGCGCGCTGCCCATCAGCGTCGGCTTCGACGAGTGGCACTCGACGCAGCGTTGCTGCAGGATCGGCATGATGTCGTTGATCACGATCTTCGGTGCGTTGGCCGCTTGCGCTTCCGGTGCGACCGGCTTCGGCATCGTCCAGACCAGTGCGCCCGACAGCAGTGCGACGCCGCCGATCGGCAGGTACCACAGCTGCTTGCCGCGGTGACGCATCACGAAGAACTGGCGGATCAGCGCGCCGGCCAGCATGATCAGCACGAGCACGACCCAGTTGAACTTGTTCGTGTAGGTCATCGCGTAGTGGTTCGACAGCATCGCGAACACGACCGGCAGCGTGAAGTACGTGTTGTGCACCGAGCGCTGCTTGCCGCGCTTGCCGTAGATCGGGTTCGGCTCTTCGCCCTTGAGCATCTTGTCGACCATCTTGCGCTGGCCGGGGATGATCACGAAGAACACGTTCGCCGACATGATCGTGGCGAGCATCGCGCCGACGATCAGGTAGGCGGCACGGCCCGCGAAGATATGGCACGCGAGGTAGGCGGCGGCGACCACGTAGATGCCGACGCAGATGCCGAGCACGCGGTCGTTGGTGCCGAGGATGCGGCACAGCGAGTCGTAGACGATCCAGCCGGCCGCGAGGAAGCCGAGTGCGGACGCGACGGCGACCACCGGGCCCATGTCGAGCACGCTCTTGTCGATCAGGTAGGTGTTCGGTGCGAGCAGGTACAGCACGAAGAACAGCGAGAAGCCCGACAGCCAGGTCGTGTACGACGGCCACTTCGACCAGTGCAGGTCATCGGGCATTTCCGGCGGGGCGACCGTGTACTTCTGCATGTTGTAGAAACCGCCGCCGTGGACATGCCACAGCTCGCCGAACACGCCGCGCTTGCGCTGGTTCGGGTCGGTCGGCGGTTTCAGGCTGTTGTCGAGCGCGACGAAATAGAACGACTCGCCGATCCACGCAATGGCGACGATGACGTGCAGCCATCGCAGCGCGAGGTTCAGCCAGTCGGTGATGAAGCCTTCCATGAAACTCCTCCAGACTCAAATCGTTTGTTTGATGCGGGCGCTGATTCGAATGTCAGCTGCCGCGATAGGTGCTGTACGACCACGGCGACACGAGCAGCGGCACGTGGTAGTGCGAAGCGGTGTCGGCGATGCCGAAGCGCAGCACGACGCGGTCGACGAAACGGGGTTCGGGCACCTTCACGCCGAGCGACGCGAAGTAGTCGCCGGCGTGGAACACGAGTTCGTATTCGCCGGCGGCGAGCGCGGCGCCTTCGAGCAGGGGTTCGTCGCAGCGGCCGTCGCTATTGGTGAGCACGGTCTTGAGCGCGCGGCGCGATTCGCCGTCCAGCGCGTAGAGGTCCACCTTGATTGCCGCGCCGGGACGGCCGTGCGCCGTATCGAGTACGTGGGTAGTGAGCTTTCCCATTCGTTGTGTCCTTATGTGAATGCGGGGTTCGGCGGCGACTCGATCCATTGACTGTGCGGCGGATCGAGGCTCCACGTCACGTGGCTACATACCCGTCGGCGAGATTGAAGCGAGCGCCGTGCAGGCATTGTAAAAAGGTTCCCCGCGCAAATACGGGCGCGATATCAAAGATAATGCGCCGCGCATGAGCGGCTGTCGACGGTATGCCGGATACCGCTTCCGGCGGGCTTTTCGGGTGTTTCCGGCCTTTCGCCGGGTGGTGCGCGGCGTACCATATCGAAACCGTGAAGCGCGGTATTCCGGATCGCGCATTGTGTGCGGCGCGTGCTTGGGCGATCCTCCCGCCGTGCGCGTCGGCCTGTGGCCCGCGCGTACCCCGAAGACGGCGAGCACGCCGGGTAACCGGGCCAGGGCGTTCGAACGGACGCAGGCACCGGAGCGTGCCGCGATTCAGCGTTCGAACGGCTGTGTGACCGCCTCCAGGATCAGCGCCTGGGGGCAACCGACGCGGAGAACGCATGAACCTCGAGCAGCACGCTGGCGCACGCGCGCCGAACCCTTCCTCATCCCGCCCGAAAACCCTGCTGGTCAAGCACGCCGACGTGCTCGTGACCATGGACGACACGCGCCGCGAGCTGCGCGACGCCGGGCTCTACATCGAAGACAACCGGATCGTCGCGGTCGGCCCGAGCGCCGAGCTGCCCGACACGGCCGACGAAGTGCTCGACCTGCGCGGCCACCTCGTGATCCCGGGGCTCGTGAACACGCACCACCACATGTACCAGAGCCTGACGCGCGCGGTGCCGGCCGCGCAGAATGCCGAACTGTTCGGCTGGCTCACGAGCCTGTACCGGATCTGGGCGCACCTGACGCCCGAGATGATCGAGGTGTCGACGCTCACCGCGATGGCCGAGCTGCTGCAGTCGGGCTGCACGACGTCGAGCGACCACCTGTACATCTACCCGAACGGCAGCCGCCTCGACGACAGCATCGGCGCCGCGCAGCGGATCGGCATGCGCTTTCACGCGAGCCGCGGCTCGATGAGTGTCGGCCAGCGCGACGGCGGGCTGCCGCCCGATTCGGTCGTCGAGCGCGAGCCCGAGATCCTGCGCGACACGCAGCGCCTGATCGAGACCTATCACGACGAAGGCCGCTACGCGATGCTGCGCGTGGTGGTCGCGCCGTGCTCGCCGTTCTCGGTGAGCCGCGAGCTGATGCGCGACGCGGCCGTGCTGGCGCGCGAATACGGCGTGTCGCTGCACACGCACCTCGCGGAGAACGTCAACGATATCGCGTACAGCCGCGAGAAGTTCGGGATGACGCCGGCCGAATATGCGGAAGATCTCGGCTGGGTCGGCCACGACGTGTGGCACGCGCACTGCGTGCAGCTCGACGATGCGGGCATCGGCCTGTTCGCGCGCACCGGCACGGGCGTCGCGCACTGTCCGTGCTCGAACATGCGGCTCGCGTCGGGCATCGCGCCGGTGAAGAAGATGCGTCTCGCGGGCGTGCCGGTCGGCCTTGGCGTCGACGGCTCCGCGTCGAACGACGGTGCGCAGATGGTCGCGGAAGTGCGGCAGGCGCTGCTGCTGCAACGGGTCGGTTTCGGGCCCGATGCAATGACCGCGCGCGAAGCGCTCGAGATCGCGACGCTCGGCGGCGCGAAGGTGCTGAACCGCGACGATATCGGCGCGCTGAAGCCCGGCATGGCCGCCGACTTCGCCGCATTCGACCTGCGCCAGCCGCTGTTCGCGGGCGCGCTGCACGATCCGGTCGCGGCGCTGGTGTTCTGCGCGCCGTCGCAGACGGCGTACACGGTGGTGAACGGGAAGGTGGTGGTGCGGGAGGGGCGGCTGGCGACGCTCGATCTGCCGCCCGTCATCGCGCGGCATAACGCGCTGGCGCAGGCACTCGTGGAGGCGTCGCGCTGATGCACTGAGCTGGAGAGTGCGCCGCGCGCTGCACGTCGGGCGCGTGGCGCCCGGGGCCGGGATCCGTCACGCCCGGCCGCACGAGGCCGCTTCGGGCCACACCGGGCCACACCGGGCCACGCCGCAGCGGCGTGGCCGGCGCGCGCGTCGTGCGCGCTTACGCTTCGATCAGCGTGCGGGTGGCTTCGGCGACGAGGCTGCGCAGCCAGCGCACTTCGTCGGAGTAGTGGCAGCGCTCGTGCCACAGCTGGTAGTACTGCATCGGTGGGAAGTCGAGCGGTGCCGGCACGACCGACAGCGGCAGGAACTTCGCGTAGTGATCGGCGAACAGGCGCGTTGTCGTGAAGATCAGGTCGGACTTCACGAGCACGTACGGCGCGAGGTTGAAGTACGGCAGCGTGACGACCACGTGGCGCTTGAGCCGTTCGCGCGCGAGATGCACGTCGATCGCGCCGCGCTGGCCGACCGAGTACGGCGTCGGCGCGAGATGCGGCGCGTTCAGGTACTGGTCGAGCGTGAGCCCGCCACGCTTCGCGAACGGGTGCGTGTTGCTCATCAGGCAGACGATTTCGTCGACGAACAGGTTCGACAGGTGCAGCTGCTCGGGCGGTTCGGGCCAGTTGCCGACGACGATGTCGAGCTTGCCGTCCTCCAGCGCGAGCTCGTAGTCGAAGGCGGGGCCGAGCGAATGGAACTCGAGCGTCGCGTTCGGCGCGGCCAGGCGAAAGCGCTCGACGACGGTCGGCACGAACAGCACGTTCAGGTAGTCGGGGCAGCCGATCCGGTAGCAGCGGATCGACGTGGCCGGGTCGAAGTTGTGCTGCTGGAACTTGATCCGCTCGATTTCACGCAGCGCGTTCTGCACGGGCTCGAGCAGGCGCAGCCCGTATTCGGTCGGCACCATGCCGGATTTGCCGCGCACCAGCAGCGGATCGCCGGTGATGTCGCGCAGGCGCCGCAGCGCCGCGCTGATTGCCGGTTGCGACTGGTTCAGTTTGACGGCCGCGCGCGTGACGCTGCGCTCCATCAACAAGGTGTGCAAGACGCGCAAGAGGTACGTGTCGATCGCCTCGCGTTGCTGACTCATGATTTCTCCGGGTTATATGGCTGGGCTGATCGAGGGGTACTGTGGGTATATCGTTTTTAATATGAACGAAAATCAGCGTCAAGAGATGGATACCCGCAGGCACCCGCCGGCCGGGCCGCGACAAGGGGCCTGAACGGGGTTGCAAGCGGGCGCGCCGCGCCGTGCGGAGGCACGTGTCGTGCGACTCCGGATCGCGGCGCGGCGTGGGATGCGACGGGCGCGTCAGTCGTCGATGCGCATGCCGACCTTCAGCGTCACCTGCCAGTGAACCACCTGGTCGCCTTCGATGTGGCCGCGCGTTTCGGTCACCTGGAACCAGTGCAGGTTGTGCAGTGTCTTGCCGGCTTTCGAGATCGCGTTGCGGATGGCGTCGTCGCTCGATTGCTGTGACGAACCGGTCAGTTCGATCATCTTGTACACGTGGTCGCTCATGATGCGCTCCCTGGGATATCGGCATATATCGCCGGTGCAGGTCGCGTTCCCGAAGCGGCGCCGCGCGTGCCCGGCTTCTTGAGTGATAGGTATGATGGGCGGCAAGTGCAACCCATATCGGAGACGAGGAACATCGTGGAAGTCGGATTTTGCGGACCGGGATTGATGGGCGCGCCGATGATTCGGCATTTGCTGGCGGCCGGGCATCGGGTCAGCGTGTGGAATCGTTCGCGCGACAAGGCCGAGGCGCTCGTGAAGGACGGCGCGCAAGTGGCCGGCACGCCGCGTGAACTGGCGGAGCGCGTCGATACGGTATTCATGTGCGTGCTCGACGGCCGCGCGGTGGGCGACGTCGTGTTCGGCGAGCACGGGCTGCTGGCCGGCGACGCCGCCGCGCGTCGCCTGCAACGCATCGTCGATCATTCGAGCATCCCGCCCGCGGCGACGCGCGATTACGCGGCGCGCGCGGCCGCACTCGGCGTCGGCTGGATCGATGCGCCCGTATCGGGCGGCGTGCCCGGCGCGCAGGCCGGCACGCTCGCGGTGATGGCCGGCGGCCGCGCGGCCGATCTCGACACGGTGCGGCCGCTGATCGACACGTACGCGTCGCGCATCACGCACATGGGCGACGCGGGCGCGGGGCAGACGGCGAAGCTGTGCAACCAGGCGATCGTCACCGCGACGGTGACCGCGATTGCCGAGGCCGTCGGTCTCGCGCAGGCGAGCGGCATCGATGCCGCCCGGTTGGCCGAAGCGCTGGCCGGCGGCTGGGCCGATTCGGTGCTGCTGCAGACGTTCGTGCCGCGCATGACGTCGGGCGGTCATGCACCGATCGGCGCGCTCAGCACGTTCCAGAAGGACGTCGATGCGATAGCCGACGCGGCGCGCGACACGGGTGCGGTGATGCCGGTGTCGGCCACCGTGCAGCAGGTGCTGCGGCTGGGCGCCGCGCAAGGGCTCGCCGGCGCCGATTTCGCCGCGTTCATCGACATCGTGCGGCCCGGCAACGGGCGTCGGCAGGCGTCGTGACGGGCAAGCGGGGCGGGTGAATGGCAGATGGGCCGCCCGGAGGCGGCCCATCGAATGGCAGGCGGATCAGCCGAGGGAGCGGGGTGTCGTGTCGCCGGCGTTCTGGCGGCCGAGCCCGCCGCGCAGGCTCGCTTTCGTGCCTGCACCAAACTCGGGCAGGATGCGCGCACGCGCACGGCTGGCGAACACGAGGAAACCGAAGCCGTTCGCTTCGTACCAGTAACCACCGTTCTCGAGGCCGTCGAGCGGCTGCTCGAGCGCGTTGGCGATCGATTCGATGCAACGCTTGCGCAGCTCGGCGATGGCGGGATAGGGCGGCTGGGCGCCGCGCACGCTGCACAGGAGCACGTCGAGACCGGGCAGCACGTGGGCGTACAGGACGGGTTCGTCCTGCGCACGGGCGCGGGCAATCTTGGTGTCGAGCTGGGCAAACGGTTTCGAGTGGCGCAATACCGCGAGGAATGACTCCTGGCCATCCTGCTGGGCACGCCGACGTTTTTTCGGGAAGGACATAAACACTCGCCTCAAAAACAATTGCAAGAAATGCGGCATTTTCATGCGACCCACTCCCGGCTATGTACGCCGCATGTCGATCCTTTATAGCACACGAAAATGCTGCCTTCGTGCAGTACGACGATCAATGTCTCCCGTCGACCTGCTCGCCATGATCGACACAGTCAGCGTCTTGGCGCCCGTACTGTCGTTTAGTCTCCATCATAGACCTGCTTTTCCCGCGCGTGCATTCGCCCGTCACAAAAAAGTGAGATAGGCCGCATGCGGCGGTGCATCGCGCGCGCAATAAAAAGGCCCGCACGGGGCGGGCCTGGCAGGCGGGGTGCTCGGAGATCAGCGCTGCTTCAGCGAATCGCGGATCTCGCGCAGCAGCACCGTGTCTTCCGGCGTCGCGGCCGGTGCGGCTTCTTCCGGCTTGCGCAGCTTGTTGATGAATTTCACCATCAGGAAAATGATGAATGCGAGGATGACGAAATTGATCGCCACGGTGATGAACGAGCCGTAGCCGAACGCGGCGACACCCGCGGCCTGCAGGTCCTTGAACGAATCGGGATTACCCTTGAACGTCGGGGGGATGGTGCCGAGCAGAACGAACTTGTTCGAGAAATCCAGACCGCCCGTCAGCACGCCGATCACCGGCATGATGAGGTCTTTCACGACCGAGTCGACGATCTTCGAGAACGCGCCGCCGATGATCACGCCGACGGCGAGATCCATGACGTTGCCCTTGACGGCGAACTCCTTGAATTCCTTGATGATGCTCATGAGCGGCTTTCTCCTGTTGGGGGCGAGGGGAGGCGTGCCGCGACGCGCGGGGATGCAGAGCGTCGAATGAGGGTCGGTGGCACGCCGATGGCCGCATGATAGCGAACGCTCCCCATTGCCGGTAGTCCATCTTGAAATGATTGACAAATCCGCGCGTCGGCGCGGCCGGCGCTGAAGGGGAGCGTGGCGTGCGTTGGAGTGCGCCGCGGGTGTGTCGACGCGCCGCGCGGCGTCAGGTGTTGTCGTCGGTCCAGCCGTCGTCGTTGCTGCCGAGGTCCATGCCGCCGCCGCCGCCGTTGCCGTCGCTCCAGTTCGACGCATCGCCGCGGCCGAGGTCGAAACCCGGATCGTTGTCCTGCCGGTGGCGTTCGCCGTCGACGATCACGTCGCGTTCGACCACGCGCTCGCGGCCGCCCGACATCGCCTCGCCGAGCAATACGCCCGTCAGCAGGCCGCCCATGCCGCCGCCGAAACCGCCGCCGCCTTGCTGGATCACGACAGGCGGCTGCTGTTGCGGGTAGGGTTGCGGCGGATACGGCTGGCCCTGCGCGCCCGTCATGCGATCGGCTTCCTGCGCATACACGGAGCCGCTGCCGTTCACCGGTGCAGCAGGTTGCGCGGCCGGGTCGGGACGCCCCTCGACGCGTGCCTTCACGCTCGCATGGCGCTGTTCGAGTTCGTCGACGCGATAGGGCGGTACCGGATTCTTGCCGTTGGACAGCGTTTCGACGAGCGTGCGCGCGTCGGTCTCGATCGCTTCGAGTTCGCCCGTGAGCGCCGCGGCCCCCGGCGCCGTCGACAGCTTCGCGTCGAGCTTCAGCGGGCGGATGTCGTTCAGCACGTCGGTGGCGCGCTTGAGCTGCGTGCGGCGCTCGTCGTCGGCGCGGCTGTTGTCGGCCGTGCGCGCGCGCCGCAGCGTCCAGCGCAGCACCAGCGCGATCACCGCGACGATCAGCCCGAGGCCGATCCACATGCCGGTCGACGGGCCGTGTTTTTCGGCCGGCGCGGCAGCGGGCGCGAGCGACGATTGCAGCGTGCCGGCCTGCGTCGCCGACGGCGCGTTGCCGCTCACGCGCGCGGCGTCGGCGCGAATGCGCGACTCCGTCTGGGCAAAGCGCGACGCATCGGTGAACTTCAGTTGCGGATCGAGCGACTTCGCGCGCTGCAGCTGCGCGAGCGCATCGGACGCGCGGCCCTCGCGGTCCAGCACCTGCGCATACAGGTAGCGCGCGTGCGCATTGTTCGGATGGGCGTCGATGACTTGCGACAGCTGCGTGTCGGCTTGCTGCCAGTTGCGTTGCGCGATCGACTGCTCGACCTGCTGCAGCGACGGGACCGCAAACGCGGCGGACGACAGCAACATCAGCGAGAGGCCGAGTGCGGCGAGAGATTTCTTCATGGTCGAACCGGGCGCAGGCGCCCGTCTCCTGACGATCGGTTCGCGCCGCGCGCCCGGGGCGGGCGGCGGCGCGGTTGCCCGCAGTTGCCGTTACTGCGCGGGCGTGTCCAGCTGCTTCTTCAGCGCGGCGAGGCGATCCTCGACCGACGGGCCCTTGTTCAGCGCGGCGAGCTTGTCGTCGAGTGCCTTGCCGCTCGACGTGTCGGCGGAATTGAGGCGCGCGTCCGAGCGGGCGTTCTGCAGCGCGACCTTGTCCTCGAGCTTCTGGAAGTCTTCGGACAGGTTCTTGCCGCCGATGCCGCCCAGCGCGCTTGCCGCGACGTCCTTCGCCTGCGCGATTTCCTGCTTGGCCTGCAGGATGTTCGAGCGCGCATTCAGGTCGTTGCGGCGCTGACGCATGTCGGCGATCTGCCCCTTCAGCTTGTCGACCGACGGCTCGAGCGTCGACAGCTCGGCCGCGAGCGCGTCACGCTCGGCTTCCGCGTTCGACTGCGCGCCGAGCGCCTCGCGTGCGAGCGCCTCGTCGCCGGCCTGCAGCGCGCGCTTCGCGCCGTCCTCGTACTTCTTCACCTTGTCGTCGGCCGCATCGCGCTTGCTGCGCTGGGTCGCGACCTGTGCCTCGATCTCGATCAGCGAATTCTCGGCACGGCCGATGCTGTCGTCGAGCTCCCGCACGATCTGCCGTGCGTCGCGCGACGGATCCTGTACCGAATCGGCCGCATCGTTCAGCAGGCCTTTGATCGTGCGCGAAACAGAGTCGAAAAGCGACATGAAATCCTCCGTGGTTGAAAGGCGCCGCGTAGCCGCGGCAGTGCCCGTAGCGAGCCGGTTCCGACCCGCATGAGCCGGCGGATATTACACCACCGGTTCACTTAAATACGGCTTAAACGCGCGAGTTCAAGCGGCGCGCGCATCAGGATGTCGAACCTTTCGCGGTTGAAAGAAAATCGACCGTGCGCGCCATATTGCGTGTCCATGATAGGCAGAGGATGCCGACAATACGTTCCTCAAATCACGGCATTGCGGGAATTTTTACAAAAAATCGCGAAGGCACCCGGTCGATTTCATTAAAATGCGCTGTCACGTCGCGGGAACGGATCGCCGCGCGGCGGGGTCTGTCGACGTGACAGCCGCATCACGCTGTACCCGCTCTGATTCATCCGCTTGCATTTCCGCATGCGTCCGAGGGTGCCACGTACGCCCGCCATTCCGACATGCCAATTATCAAACGACCGCCTTCTTCTTCCGACAGGAACGAACCTCACTACACGCTGCGCCGTTCGCCGTCCGGAGCCTATTACCCCGATGACGACGATCGCGACGACGACCGCCGCACCCAGCGCAGCGGCGGCGGAGGGCGCCGTCGCTCGTTCGGCTCGCGCGTCGCGCTGTGGTTCGCCGGCCTGTTCGCGACGCTGGCGATCGTCGGCGCGCTGATCGTCGGCTACGCGCTGGTCGTGATGGCGCCGCAACTGCCGTCGCTCGATGCGCTGACCAACTACCAGCCGAAGGTGCCGCTGCGCGTGTTCACGGCCGATCACGTGCTGATCGGCGAGTTCGGCGAGGAGCGCCGCAGCCTCGTGCGGTTCCAGGACATTCCCGACGTGATGAAGAAGGCCGTGCTCGCGATCGAGGACTACCGCTTCTACGAGCACGGCGGTGTCGACTTCGTCGGCATCCTGCGCGCGGGCGTCGCCGACCTGATGCACGGCGGCGCGCGCCAGGGCGCGAGCACGATCACGATGCAGGTCGCGCGCAACTTCTTCCTGTCGAGCGAGAAGACCTACACGCGCAAGATTTACGAAATGCTGCTCGCGTACAAGATCGAGAAGGCCCTGACGAAGGACCAGATCCTCGAGCTGTACATGAACCAGATCTATCTCGGCCAGCGCTCGTACGGTTTCGCGGCCGCCGCGCGCGTGTATTTCGGCAAGGACCTGAAGGACATCACGCTCGCTGAAGCGGCGATGCTCGCGGGGCTGCCGAAGGCGCCGTCCGCCTATAACCCGGTCGTCAATCCGAAGCGCGCGAAGGTGCGCCAGGAATACATCCTGAAGCGCATGCTCGAGGTCGGCTACATCACGCAGCCGCAGTACGACGAGGCCGTGAAGGAAGAGATCCACGTGCGCACGCCGGGCAACCAGTACGCGGTGCACGGCGAGTACGTCGCCGAGATGGTGCGGCAGATGATGTACCAGCAGTACAAGGACGAAACCTATACGCGCGGGCTGACCGTCACGACGACGATCAATTCGGCCGACCAGGAAGCGGCGTACCAGGCCGTGCGTCGCGGCATTCTCGACTACGAGCGCCGCCACGGCTATCGCGGGCCGGAAGCGTCGATCCAGCTGCCCGCGGCCGGCGACGACCGCGACGAGGCGATCGACGACGCGCTCGCCGATCACCCGGACAACGGCGACCTTCAGTCGGCGGTCGTGCTGTCGGCGTCGCCGAACGCGGTCGAGGTGCAGTTCGTCGGCGGCGCGACCACGACGATCGGGCCGGCCGGGCTGCGCTTTGTGTCGGCCGCATTGAGCCCGCGCGCGAACGATACGCTGCGCATCAAGCCGGGCTCGGTCGTGCGCGTGCTGAAGGACGGCAAGACGGGCTGGCAGGTCGTGCAGCTGCCGCAGGTCGAAGGCGCGCTCGTCGCGATCGCGCCGCAGGATGGCGCGATCCGCTCGCTCGTCGGCGGCTTCGACTTCAACAAGAGCAAGTTCAACCACGTGACGCAGGCATGGCGGCAGCCGGGCTCGTCGTTCAAGCCGTTCATCTACTCGGCGTCGCTCGACAAGGGCATGGGGCCGGCGACGATGATCAACGACGCGCCGCTGTACTTCCCGCCGAGCGTGCCGGGCGGCACCGCCTGGGAGCCGAAGGACGACGACCAGCCGGACGGCCCGATGACGATGCGTACCGGCCTGCAGCGTTCGAAGAACCTCGTGTCGATCCGGATCCTCGCGTCGATCGGCACGCAGTATGCGCAGCAGTACGTGACGCAGCGCTTCGGCTTCGATCCCGCGAAGACGCCGCCTTACCTGCCGATGGCGCTCGGCGCGGGCCTCGTGACGCCGCTGCAGCTCGCGACGGGTTATGCGGTGTTCGCGAACGGCGGCTACAAGGTCGATCCGTACCTGATCGCCGAGGTCGACGACGCGCGCGGCCAGCCGCTGCAGAAGTCGCAGCCGGTGCTCGCGGGCAGCACGGCGCCGCGCACGATCGAAGGCCGCAATGCATACGTGATGAACAGCCTGCTGCATTCGGTCGCGACGGCCGGCACGGGTGCGGGCACCAACGCACTGGGCCGCAGTGACCTGCAGGGCAAGACCGGTACGACGAACGACGCGAAGGACGGCTGGTTCGCCGGCTACCAGCAATCGCTCGTCGCGGTTGCATGGATGGGCTTCGACCAGCCGAAGAGCCTCGGCAGCCGCGAGTTCGGCGCGCAGCTCGCGCTGCCGATCTGGGTGAACTACATGCGCACCGCGCTGAACGGCGTGCCCGAGCAGCAGATGCCGATGCCGGACGGCCTGACCTCGATCGACGGCGAGCTGTACTACGCCGATCGCACGCCGGGCAACGGCTTCGTCGCGAACGTCGACATCAACCCGGCCGAGAACGCGATCAGCGCGAACGACGCGCTGGGTTCGGCCGGTGCGGCCGGGCTGGCGCCGCCGCCCGTCACGCCGCAGGAGAAGCAGCAGATCATGGACATGTTCGAGAACAAGTAAGCGGGATACCGCTGTTCATGCATGCGACGGGCGCCTTCGGGCGCCCGTTTTTTTGTGGGTCGAGGCAAGCGGGAGCGGCTGAATCAGAACGACGCGCACGCAGGCACCACCGTCATGCCGACCGATTCCTGATGAAACCGCTCCATATAGGCCTTGCGGATCGCGGCGAGCCGCACGCGCGTGTCGGGCGTATCGTCGGCGATGATACGGATCACGAAGCTGTCCTCGCGCGTGATGCCGCCCGTCGTGCGGTCGCGCCATTGGCCGTGTGTATCCCAGTAGGTCAGGCCGTCGGGAAAACGCGGCGTGACCGTGTCGGCGAGAAACGCCGCGCGCTCCGCATCGGTGACGGAGCCGTGTCCCGCGATGTCGCGCCCGAACAGCAGGTCGGCCTGCAGCATGCGGCTCTCGCCCGGCTGGGTGCAGGCCGGCACCGTGCCGGCGACGGGCGGGGGCGGGGGCGCGGGCGGTGCCGCGCAACCGGCGAGCAGTGCGATCGCGACGCCGCCGATCATGGGCGCCGCGCGGTGCCACCAGGCTGCGGGGCGGGTGGCTGAAGGCCGCATCTGCCCAATTCGTGTCGATCGACCTCCGCGCGCGCAAAACGCTGCGCGCTCAACCACTTGCGTGCTTGTCCGGCGGGTTATCAACAGGGCTGTCAACATAATCTGGGGATAACCCTAGGTTGGTTCGCTGACGCCCGGCGCGCGATCAGTGCTGCAGTTTCGCGTGCGCGAGATGCATGCCGAGCGTACCCGGGTCGGTATTCGTGCCCGACAGCAGCACGCCGACGCGCTTGCCCTGCAGCGTTTCGCGCAGCGGGCCGAGCAGTGCGGCGAGGGCGGCCGCGCATGCCGGTTCGACCGACAGCTTCAGTTGCGAGAACAGGAACAGCATCGCGGCACGCAGCGCGTCGTCGGACACGGTGACGATGCGGTCGACGTGGCGCCGGCACAGCTGGTAGCTGTATTCCTCGGTATGCGGCGCCATCAGCGAATCGGCGATCGTCTGCATCGCGCTCATCTTGATCGTGTGATTGGCCGCGAAGCTGCGGCTCATCGCGTCGGCGCCTTCCGGCTCGACGCCGTACACGTGCACGCGCGGATTCGCGAGCCGCAGCGCGGTCGCCATGCCGGCCGCGAGCCCGCCGCCGCCGATCGGTACGATCACCGCGTCGAGGTCGGGGGTCTGCGTCGCCCATTCGTAGCCGAGCGTCGCGGTGCCGAGGATCGTGTGATAGCCGTTGAACGGATGGATGAAGAAGCGGCCTTCCTCGGCCTCGATCCGGCGCACCAGATCGAACGCCTGCGATGCGCTGCCCGCCAGCACGACTTCCGCGCGGTACTGCTTGCACTGCGCGATGCGCGTCGGGCTCGCGGTGTGGAACATCACGACCTTGGCGCTGCTGCCGAGCCGCATGGCCGCATACGCGACGGCCGCCGCGTGATTGCCGGCCGACACGCAGGTGACGCCGGCGTTCTTGCGCGCCTCGTCGAGCGCGAGCAGGTGCGTGAACGCGCCGCGCGCCTTGAAGCTGCCGCTCACCTGCAGCAGCTCGAACTTGAAGTTGACGTGCGTGCCCTCGAGGGACGGCAGGTCGGCGCGTTCGAACACGGGCGTGCGCGCGACCCAGGGCGACAGCGCGAAATGCTGCGCGGCGATTTCGTCGAGCGTCGGGATCGGTTCGCCGTCGATCGTCGTATGGGCCGTGCCCTGTTGTTCAGTCGACATGACGTGGCGGGTGGCGGAGTGGGCCGGCCCGCACACGCGGGCCGGCGTGGCGGGAGGCAGTCAGTGCGCGTCGACCGACATGCTGCGGATGAACTTGCGCAGGAACTGCTCGCAGCCGGCGAGCTGCGCGAGCTCGACATATTCGTTCGGCTTGTGCGCCTGCTCGATGTTGCCGGGCCCGCATACGACGCTCGGGATGCCCGCGCGTTCGAACAGGCCGGCCTCGGTGCCGTATGCGACCTTGCGCTTGTCCTGGTCCGCCGTCAGCGCGCGCACGAGTTGCGTGATCGCGGCCTGTTCGGTTGCGTCGAGGCCGGGCGCCGCGGCGATCTTCGAAAATTCGATCGCGGCATTCGGATGCTCGCGAAGCATCTGCGGCAGCAGCGTTTCCCGTGCATACGCTTCGATGCGCGTGAAGATCTGCTCGGGATCGAGCGTCGGCAGGTTGCGGAATTCGAAGTCGAAACGGCACTCGGCCGGCACCGTGTTGATCGCGTTGCCGCCCTGGATCGTGCTCGTCTGCGCGGTCGTGAACGGCACGTCGTACAGCGCGTCGAACGGCCCTTCGGCGCGGAAGCGGTCGGCGATGTCGCGGATGTGGCAGATGAGGCGCGCCGCATACTCGATCGCGTTCAGCCCCTTCGGCGTCAGCGACGAATGCGCCGCATGGCCGCGCACGCAGCAGCGGTATGCGTTGATGCCCTTGTGCGCGATGATCGGCCGCATGCTGGTCGGCTCGCCGACGATGCAGCCCGACGGTTGCACGCCGCGCTTGACGAGATCGGCGATCATCAGCGGCGCGCCGGCGCAGCCGATTTCCTCGTCGTAGGACAGCGCGAAATGGATCGGCTTCGCGAGCTTCGTCGCCTGCATCTCGGGCAGCAGCGCGAGCGCGGCGCCGATGAAACCCTTCATGTCGCAGGTGCCGCGGCCGTACAGGCGGCCGTCGCGGATTTCCGGCGCGAACGGGTTGCTGTCCCATTGCTGGCCATCGACCGGCACGACGTCGGTATGCCCCGACAGCACGATGCCGCCGTTCGTCGAGCCGTCGTGCGCGGGCACGGTCGCGAACAGGTTCGCCCAGCCTTCGCGTGGATCGTGCGTGATCGTCGAGGCGATGCCTTTCGCGGCGAGCGCGTCGCGCACCGTTTCGATCAGGCCGAGGTTCGGCACGCGGCTCGTCGTGTCCATCGACACCAGTTGCTTGATCCAGGGCAGGCTGACGAGCGACGCGTCGCCTTGGGTGTCGGTGGACGGCGCCGTGGCGTCGAGAGTGGACATGGCAAAACTCCGTCTGATGAATGCGAAAATCATACTCAAAAACGCGCCGGCCCGCCCGCGCCGCGCGCAGTGCGGTGCAGCATCGGCGCGGCCGTCAGGACCGCGTCACGACCCGTCAGCGCGCCGCGGCCACCGCGCCCTGCCTCGGGGCGAGCGCGCGCAGCGTTTCCTTGATCGTCGACACGCGGATCGCGAGGTCGGGCGAGCGTGTCTCGATCCGCAGCTTGTCCTGGCCCGCGAGCTTGATGTGCCGGTGCTTCTGCACCATCTCGATGATCCGCATCGGATCGATCGGCGGATTCGGCTCGAACTGCAGCCCGATCGCGGCCTCGCTCGCGTCGATCTTCACGATGCCGAGCGGCTTCGCGGCGATCCGCAGCCGGTGCGTCTCGACGAGCGCGTGCGCCTGCGGCGGCAGCTTGCCGAAGCGGTCGATCAGTTCTTCCTGGATACCGTCGATCGCGTCGCCGTGCTCGCAGTTCGCGAGCCGCTTGTACAGCGACAGCCGCTCCTGCACGTCCGCGCAGTAGTCGGCCGGCAGGATCGCCGGCGCATGCAGGTTGATTTCCGTCGTCGCGGCGAGCGGGGCGGTGAGGTCGGGCTCCTTGCCGTTCTTCAGCGCCTTCACCGCGTCGTTCAGCATGTCCGTATAAAGCTGGAAGCCGATCTCGTGGATCTCGCCCGACTGCTTGTCGCCGAGCACCTCGCCGGTGCCGCGGATCTCGAGGTCGTGCATCGCGAGATAGAAGCCCGAACCGAGTTCCTCCATCTGCTGGATCGCTTCCAGCCGGCGCTGGGCCTGCTTGGTCAGCGCCTGCGGATCGTGCACGAGCAGGTACGCGTATGCCTGGTGGTGCGAGCGGCCGACGCGGCCGCGCAACTGGTGGAGCTGCGCGAGGCCGAACTTGTCCGCGCGATGCATGATGATCGTGTTCGCGCTCGGCACGTCGATGCCGGTCTCGATGATGGTCGTGCACAGCAGCACGTTCGCGCGCTGCGCGACGAAATCGCGCATCACCCGTTCGAGCTCGCGTTCGTGCATCTGGCCGTGCGCGATCACGATGCGTGCCTCGGGCACGAGCGCCTCGAGCATCGCCTTGCGGTTCTCGATCGTCTCGACCTCGTTGTGCAGGAAGTACACCTGGCCGCCGCGCTTCAGCTCGCGCAGCATCGCCTCGCGAATCACGCTTTCTTCCTCGCGGCGCACGAAGGTCTTGATCGCGAGGCGCTTCTGCGGCGCGGTCGCGATGACCGAGAAGTCGCGCAGCCCCTCGAGTGCCATCCCGAGCGTGCGCGGGATCGGCGTCGCGGTGAGCGTCAGCACGTCGACTTCCGCGCGCAGCGCTTTCAGCGCTTCCTTCTGGCGCACGCCGAAGCGGTGTTCCTCGTCGATGATCACGAGGCCGAGGCGCTTGAACTGCACGTCCGACGACAGCAGCTTGTGCGTGCCGATCACGATGTCGACGCTGCCTTCGTTGATCTGCGCGATCGCCGCGTTCACTTCCTTCGTCGTCTTGAAGCGCGACAGCTCGACGATCCGCACCGGCCAGTCCGCGAAGCGGTCGGCGAAGGTCTGCGTGTGCTGCTCGGCGAGCAGCGTGGTCGGCGACAGCAGCGCGACCTGCTTGCCGCCCAGCACCGCGATGAACGCGGCGCGCAGCGCGACCTCGGTCTTGCCGAAGCCGACGTCGCCGCACACGAGGCGGTCCATCGGCTTGCCGCTCGTCATGTCGCCGATCACGGCCGCGATGGCTGCCGCCTGGTCGGGCGTTTCCTCGAAGCCGAAGCTCTCGGCGAACTTCACGTAGTCGCGCGGATCGAGCGAGAACGCGTGGCCTTCGCGGGCCGCGCGGCGCGCGTACAGGTTCAGCAGCTCGGCGGCCGTATCGCGGATCTGCTGCGCGGCCTTGCGTTTCGCGCGCTCCCACTGGCCGGAGCCGAGCGCGTGCAGCGGCGCGCTGTCGGGATCGGCGCCGCTGTAGCGCGAGATCACGTGCAATTGCGCGACCGGCACGTAGAGCTTGCTGTCGCCCGAGTATTCGAGATGCAGGAATTCGGTCTCGCCTTCGCCGAGGTCCATCGACACGAGGCCCATGTAGCGGCCGATGCCGTGCTGCGCGTGGACGACCGGGTCGCCGACCTTCAGCTCCGACAGGTCGCGCACCATCGCGTCGACGTTGCTGGCCTGTTCCTGCCGGCGGCGGCCCGCGCGGCGGCCGAGCGCGCCGTACAGCTCGGTCTCGGTGACGACCGCGTAGCCTTCGCCCGGCACTGCAAAGCCGTTCGCGAGCGGCGCGACGCCGAGCGCGAAGCGTTCGTCGCTCTCGAGCCAGCCCGCGAAGTGGTCGTTCGACGCGGGGCGCAGATGGTGTTCGGCGAGCAGTTGCAGGATCGTCTCTCGACGCCCGGCCGATTCGACGGTCAGCAGGACGCGCTTGCCGGACGATTCGACGAACGTGCGCAGCGACGCGAGCGGATCGTCGGCATGGCGATCGACGGAGAGCTGGGGCAGCGCCGTCGCCCAGCCGCCGGCCGGCTGCGCGGGCAGCACGACGCGTGCGAACGGCTTCGCGAACGCGAAGAAATCCTCGTCGGACAGGAACAGGCGCTGCGGTTCGAGGATCGGCCGCTCGCGATCGTGCGCGAGGAACGCGTGACGCTGCTTCGTGTCGGCCGTGAAGCGGCGGATCGACGCTTCGAGATCGCCGGCGAACACGAGGTGCGCATCCTGCGGCAGGTAGTGGAACAGCGTGGCGGTTTCGTCGAAGAACAGCGGCAGGTAATACTCGATGCCGGCCGACGGCACGCCGTTACCGATGTCCTTGTAGATCGGCGCGCGGCTCGGGTCGCCTTCGAACGTCTCACGCCAGCGGCTGCGGAAGGCCGTGCGCGCGGCTTCGTCGAACGGAAACTCGCGGCCCGGCAGCAGGCGCACGTCGCGCACCGGGTAGAGGCTGCGCTGCGTGTCGGGGTCGAACGCGCGGATCGAGTCGACCTGGTCGTCGAACAGGTCGATCCGGTACGGCAGCGGCGAGCCCATCGGGTACAGGTCGATCAGCGAGCCGCGCACGCAGTATTCGCCGGGCCGCACGACCTGGCTCACGTGCTCGTAGCCGGCCAGCGTGAGCTGCGCCTTCAGCTTCGCCTCGTCGAGCCGCTCGCCCTGCGCGAATGCAAACGTGTACGCGGCCATGAACGACGCGGGCGGCATCCGGTACAGCGCGGTGGTCGCGGGCACGAGCAGGATGTCGCAGCGGCCCTCGCCGAGATCGTGCAGCGTCGCGAGACGCTCCGATACGAGGTCCTGGTGCGGCGAGAACGTGTCGTACGGCAGCGTTTCCCAGTCCGGCAGCAGGCGCACGCGGGCGTCGGGCGAGAAGTAGCGGATTTCCTGCGAGAGCCGCTGCGCATCGACCGCGTTCGCGCAGATCACCGCGAGGAGCGGCACGTCCTGGCGGTTGTCGGCGAGATAACGGGCGATGGCGAGCGCGTCGGCGGAACCATGCGCGCCGTCGAAGGCGAAACGCTGGCCGGACTTGACGCGGGCAATGGGCGAGGCGGACGGGGTGGAAGCGTTATCTGGCATAGGGACGACAGGGGTGGCGTGCACGGGCGCATCGCGGTGCGCCGGTCGAGACGAAAGACCTATTATAAAATCCGCTTCTCGATTTCATCTTTCCGGCGTTTCCCTTCGTGACTCCCCGACTTTTCGCCCTGATTCCCTGTGCCGGCACGGGCAGCCGTTCCGGTTCGGCCGTGCCGAAGCAATACCGCACGCTGGCCGGCCGCGCGCTGCTGCACTACACACTTGCCGCGTTCGACGCGTGCAGCGAATTCGCGCAGACGCTCGTCGTCCTCGCGCCCGACGATTCCCATTTCGACGCGCGCCGCTTCGCGGGCCTGCGCTTCGCGGTGCGCCGCTGCGGCGGCGGCTCGCGCCAGGCGTCGGTGCTGAACGGGCTGCTCGAGCTGGCCGAATTCGGCGCGACCGACCAGGACTGGGTGCTGGTGCACGACGCGGCGCGCCCGGGCATCACGCCGGAGCTGATCCGCACGCTCGTCGCGACGCTGAAGGACGATCCGGTCGGCGGCATCGTCGCGCTGCCGGTTGCCGATACGCTCAAGCGCGTGCCGGCCGGCGGCGACGCGATCGCGCGCACCGAGTCGCGCGACGCGCTGTGGCAGGCGCAGACGCCGCAGATGTTCCGCATCGGCATGCTGCGCGAGGCGATCCTGCGCGCGCAGCGCGAAGGGCACGACCTGACCGACGAAGCGAGCGCGATCGAATGGGCCGGCCATACGCCGCGCGTCGTGCAGGGCAGCCTGCGCAATTTCAAGGTCACGTACCCGGAGGATTTCGCGCTCGCGGAAGCGATCCTCGCGCGCCCCGCGAACGCCTCCTGATTTTCACCCCCTCTCAATCGGAACACGCATGGATTTCAGAATCGGACAAGGCTACGACGTGCACCAGCTCGTCGAGGGGCGCCCCCTCATCATCGGCGGCGTGACGATTCCGTACGAACGCGGCCTGCTCGGCCACTCGGACGCGGACGTGCTGCTGCACGCGATCACCGACGCGCTGTTCGGCGCGGCGGCGCTCGGCGACATCGGCCGCCACTTCTCCGACACGGACGCGGCATTCAAGGGCGCCGACAGCCGCGTGCTGCTGCGCGAGTGCGCGGCCCGCATCAAGGCGGCCGGCTTCACGATCCAGAACGTCGACAGCACCGTGATCGCCCAGGCGCCGAAGCTGGCACCGCATATCGACGGGATGCGCGCGAACATCGCGGCCGATCTCGGGCTGCCGCTCGATCGCGTGAACGTGAAGGCGAAGACGAACGAAAAGCTCGGTTATCTCGGCCGCGGCGAAGGGATCGAGGCGCAGGCCGCCGCGCTGCTGGTGAAGCAGGGCGGTTGACGGGGGGCAGCGGCATCGCGCGGTTCGCCCCGCGCGATGCCGCGGCAATGAAAAATGCCACGCGTCGGCGTGGCATTTTCGTTTGAAGCCGGCGCCGCGCCCGGCATTGCTGCCGGCGCGGAACGCAACCGCTTATTCGCCTTCGGCGGCGATCACCTGCGCGGCGGCGTTGATCACCGATGCGATACGGCCGACGTCGCGCAGCTGCGTGACGGTCATCCCTTGCTCGTTCTTCAGCAACGCATAGTGCGACTTCACGCAGAAGTGGCACTTGCCGACGATCGACGCGGCGAGCGCGTACATCTCGAACTTGCGCTTGTCGACGCCGCCGTGCGTCGCGTACGCGCCCATCCGCAGTTCGGCGCGTTGCGTCTTCAGGTCGGCGTCGTCGGCCATCTCGACATACGGATACCAGGTGTTGTTCATCCCCATCAGCGCGGCCGCCGTCAGCACGGCATTCGTCTCTTCGGGCGACAGGACGCCGGCTTCGCGGATCGTCTTGATGAGTACCGTGCTCTTCGCCGCGATCGCCGCCGCCAGCGCGACGCCGACCGCGTCGGTGCCTTCGAGCGACGAGCGCGAGATCGTGCCGTCGAGGTTCAGGCGAATGTCCTTCGCGTAGTCGGGAATACGTGCCTTAATCGAATCGATGAATTCCATTGATATCTCCTATGGGTTGGCCGTTAAAAAAGCCCGCAGGCAGGACGTGCGCCGCGGGCTTCGTGCATCGATGCGCTTACAGCGTTGCGCCGCCGACTGCACGGTTGCACGGGCAGAGTTCGTCCGTTTGCAGGCCGTCCAGAATCCGCAGGACTTCTTCCGGGCTGCGGCCGACGTTCAGGTTGTTCACCGAAACGTGCTGGATCGTGTTGTCCGGATCGACGATGAACGTTGCACGCAGGGCCACGCCGGCTTCCTTGTCGCGCACGCCGAGCTGGTCGATCAGCTCGCCCTTGACGTCGCCGAACGAGTAGTGGTTCAGCTTGTCGAGGTCCTTGTGCTCACGGCGCCATGCGAGCTTGACGAATTCGTTGTCCGAGCTGCCGCCCAGCAGGACGGCGTCGCGCTCTTCGAACTGCTTCGTGAGCTTTGCGAATTCGACGATTTCCGTCGGGCACACGAACGTGAAGTCCTTCGGGTAGAAGTAGATGATCTTCCACTTGCCCGGGAACGACGCTTCGGTGACGGTCTCGAATGCCGACTGGCCGTTTTCTTCGTGGTTGTTGAAGCCCGGCTTCGCGGCCACGACGGTGAAAGCTTCGAGTTTATCGCCAACGGTTTTCATGCGGATACTCCTGTATGAGTTGGGAAGAAGACTGAGTCAAGCTACCTCGGTGCTGCAACGATGGTGTGACAGCATGGGCGAGACTGTAACACTATTAGTAAGGCGCTTCAATAGATTTTGACTAACGCCCTCCATAGTTTTTTTCAACCGGATCGATAGTGTGAAGGGCGGCAGGCGTACGCGAGCGCGTCACGCCGTCGCACGTGCCTTGCCGGCGCCGGGGAATTCGAGCGTGACTTCGAGGCCCGCGTCGGGGCTGCGGTTGCGCAGGCGCAGCGCACCGCGATAGCGGCCGACGAGGCGCAGCACGATCGCCATCCCGAGCCCCGTGCCGTCCGCCTTGGTGCGCGCCGTGTCGACGCGATAGAACGGCCGCATCACGAGCGGCAGCTGGTCCTCAGGGATGCCGGGGCCCTCGTCGCTCACCGACAGCTCGACGCGCGCGTGCGTCACGCGCGTCTCGAGCGTGATGCGCGACACGCCGTCGTCGCGGCTCTGGCCGTATTTGCGTGCGTTTTCGACGAGGTTGCCGATCACGCGGCGCATGTCGGTCTCGTCGGCTTCGATCACGGCGTTCGGCGCGAGCCGCGTGCGGATCTCGACGCCGTCCTCGCCCGACACGCGCGCGGCGACTTCGTGCGCGATCGAGGAGAGGTCGACCGGCTCCGGCTTGCGCTGGGTCGGACGCGCGTAGTCGATGAAGGCCGCGATGATGCGATCCATTTGCTCGATGTCGTCGACCATCGCGTCCTTGGTCGCCTGGTCGGACGGGCTCATCTCGGTCTCGAGCCGCAGCCGCGCGAGCGGCGTGCGCAGGTCGTGCGAGATGCCCGCGAGCATCAGCGCGCGATCGGCCTCGAGCTGCTCGAGGTCGCGCACCATCTGGTTGAAGCTGCGGTTGGTGTCGGCCGCGACGCCCATCCCGCGTTCGGGCAGCGGGTCGGGCGCCTGCCCCGAGCCGACCTGGCGCGCGACGAGCGCGAGCCGCGAGAACGGCCGGTTCACGAGGCTGGTGATGAACGCGGAGCCGAACAGCGACAGCGCGAGCGCGAATAACCCCCAGCCGGCCCACTGCAGGCCCGTGACGTTGTCGAGCTGGTCGCGGTCGAGCGCGACCCAATAATCGTCGTCGTCGATCTTGAAGCTGATCCACACGCCGGGAATGTCGTTGACCGACTGCGCGATCACGGTATCGTCGCCGAGGCGGCTGCGGATGTCGTGTTCGATCAGGCGGTTCAGCGATTCGTCGGGCTGCAGCTTGAACTTGTCGGTCTTTTCGCGCGGGTACACGCGCACGCCCTCGTTGCTCTCGAGATCCTGCAGCAGCGCGCGCCGCAGGTCGGGATCGGAATAGAGCAGGGCGGTGCGCGTGAGCTTCACGACCGCGACGAGCTGGAGAGCCACGCGCTGCGCGCGCGGCTCGCGCTCGATCACACGAAAGCTCTGGAACCACGCGGCGAGACTGACCGAGATCAGCAGCGCGATCAGCAGGAAGGTGCGCCAGAACAGCCCGCCGAACGCGAGCTGCAGGAGGCGCCGGTCGATACGCATGGGACGGGCCGTGGGCGGGCGAAACCGGAAAGGAAAAAGATCAGGCGGCGCCGTCCGGGATGAACACGTAGCCGAGGCCCCAGACGGTCTGGATGAAACGCGGGCTGCCCGGATCCGGTTCGATCAGCTTGCGCAGGCGCGAGATCTGCACGTCGAGGCTGCGGTCGAACACTTCGTATTCACGGCCGCGCGCGAGTTCCATCAGCTTCTCGCGCGACAGCGGCTGGCGCGGATGGCGCGCGAATACCTTCAGCACCGAGAATTCGCCGGTCGTCAGTGGAATTTCCTGGCCGGATTTCGTCAGTGTGCGGGTCGCGAGGTTCAGCGAGAACTCTCCGAACTCGAACACCTCGGTGGTTTCCGACGGTGCGCCCGGCAGCTCGGCCGGCGCCTGGCGGCGCAGCACCGCATGAATGCGCGCGACGAGCTCGCGCGGGTTGAACGGCTTCGGCAGGTAATCGTCGGCGCCCATCTCGAGGCCGACGATGCGATCGACGTCCTCGCCCTTCGCGGTGAGCATGATGATCGGCGTGCGGTCGTTGCTGCCGCGCAGGCGGCGACAGATCGACAGGCCGTCTTCGCCCGGGAGCATCAGGTCGAGCACGAGCAGGTCGAAACGCTCGCGGACCCAGAGCTTGTTCATTGCGGTTGCGTTTTCGGCGACGTAGACATTGAAACCCTGCTCGCCGAGATAGCGGCGCAGCAGATCGCGCAGGCGCGGGTCGTCGTCGACGACGAGAATCTTGGAGGGGTTTTTCGTTTCCATGATCGGCATCTTATCGCGAATGGGAATTGACGCACGGCCGCGTATTTTCGTGCGTTACAGTCGGTTACAAAATTTACCCGTAGTGTCGCGCCGAGTAAAGGCAGGCTATATAGATTCCTTTACTCGAAGCCGAAATTCGGTAGATACTCCCCTGCACTCCATCATTCATCTTTGCACACCCGAATTCCGCAGGGTTTTTCAAGTACCAGAGGTAACCGGTTGCCGCGTGACGAAGGGAACAAATCGACCAAAGAAGCGAGGACGGTCATGCGATCTGCCCGGATTGCACTGATGCTGACGATCGCGCTCGCCGGTCCGTATGCGTCGAACTTCGCGTATGCGCAGCGCCCCGAGCAGGGCGCATCGTCGCGCAAGCTGCCGCGCGGCAAAGCGCCGCAGTCCGATCGTACCGCCGAGATGACGGTCCGTTCCGCCGTACCTCCCGATCTCGAACAGCGCCGCCGCGACGGGCACATGACGCCCGAGGAGCGCCACCTTTTGCGCCAGCACATCGAGGACGCCGTTCGCGAGCTGTACAAGCGCTGACGCGCCGTCTTTCGCCCTGCGGATTACAACGCGATACATCGCGCGGAAAAGATTCGTAGCAATTTTTCCGTCAACTTTCGCCTGCCGATTGCCGTTGTACCGGCATCCGCACCGCCGGTGCGCACCGGGAGTCCATGACGATGAAAGCGAACGCTGCCGCACCGGCGCCGTCGCCCGCCATGCAGTCGCCGCTCGACGCCGACGACGCATTGTTTTTCCTGAGCCGTACCGGTTTTTCTCCCGCGCCCGTCGATGTCGCGCGCATCGTCGGCATGACTCGCGCGCAGGTCGTGGCCGACACGCTCGGCAGTGTTCGGCGCGAGCCCGTCACGACGTGGCCGGACTGGATCGCCGAGTTGCCGCCGACGCGCGCGCAACGCCAGGCGCTGACCCCCGACATGCGGCGCGACGAGCAGCGCGAGCGCAATGTCCGCTACGATGCGCTGCGCGCGGCCTGGGTCAACGAAATGATCGTCACGCCGTCGCCGCTGACCGAGCGCATGACGCTGTTCTGGCACGGGCACTTCACGTCGGGGCAGGACAAGGTGCCTTACCCGCAGACGATGGCCGCGCAGAACGCGCTGTTTCGCCGCGAGGCGCTCGGCAACTTCGGCGTGCTGCTGCACGCGGTCGCGAAGGATCCGGCGATGCTTCAGTATCTCGACGGCGCGAGCAATCGCAAGGGCCGCCCGAACGAGAACTTCGCACGCGAGGTGATGGAACTGTTCACGCTCGGCGAAGGGCATTACACGCAATACGACGTGACCGAAGCCGCGCGCGCGATGACGGGCTGGACGGTCGATCCCGACACGCTGCGCTTCGAGGTGCGGCCGGAATGGCACGATGCGGGCGACAAGACGATCCTCGGCGAAACGGGGCCGTTCGACGGCGACGGCTTCCTCGACATCCTGCTGAAGCAGCCCGGCACCGCGCGCTTCATCGCCGGCAAGCTGTGGCGCGAGTTCGTGTCGGATACGCCCGATCCGGGCGCGCTCGATGCGGTGGCCGAGCGGTTTCGCGCGAGCGGCTACGACATTCGCGCGGCGCTCGCCGCGCTGTGGTCGACCGACGCCTTCTGGGACCCGCGCAATCGCGGCGTGCTCGTCAAGTCGCCGGCGGAATTCGTCGTCGGCTCGGTGCGGCTGTTCGACGTTGCGTACGGCGATCCGCAGATGCTTGCGAACACCGTGCGCACGCTCGGGCAGAACCTGTTCTATCCGCCGAACGTGAAGGGCTGGCCGGGCGGCGCGCTGTGGATCAACAGCACCACGCTGCTTGCGCGCAAGCAGTTCGTCGAGCAACTGTTCCGCGCGACCGAGACGGCCGGCATGCACCCGCCGGCGCGTGCGATGGTGCCGCCGCCGAATGTCCGCGCGCACGCGACGCCGGTGGTCGATGCGGCGTCCGCCGCCGGCATGCGCGCGGCGCCTGCCAGGCCCGCGCGCGGCGGCCTGCGTTTCGACCTCGAACGCTGGCTCGCGCAATATCGCGCGCGGCCGCAGGCGATCGCGGGCTTGTCGACCGAGCTTCAGTTGCAGCACGCGGTGCTGCAGCTTTCGCCGGTCGCGGCGATCGACACGGATTCGACCGGCAGCGCGTATCTCGAGGCGCTGCTGATGGATCCGGCCTATCAACTGAAATGATTCGAACGACGATGAAGCGGGGAACCGGTGCGGCAAAGGTGCCGGGCGGTGAACCAAAGGATGCGCGATGAACCGACGTGATTTTCTGACGCTGACGGGCGCCGCGGCCGCAGCCGGCGTGTCGCTGTGGCAGGCGCCCGCGATGGCTGCGACCGGACGTCAGCCGGCGGCAGGGTATGCGAACGTGCTGATCCTCGTCGAGCTGAAGGGCGGCAACGATGGCCTCAACACGGTGGTGCCGTATGCCGATCCGCTGTATTACCAGTTCCGGCGCAGCATCGGCATCAAGCGCGAGCAGGTGCTGCAACTCGACGCGCACACGGGGCTGCATCCGTCGCTCGCGCCGCTGATGCCGCTGTGGCGTGACGGGCAGGTCGCGGTCGTGCAGGGCGTCGGTTATCCGCAGCCGAACCTGTCGCATTTCCGCTCGATCGAGATCTGGGATACCGCGTCACGCTCCGACCAGTACCTGCACGAAGGCTGGCTCACGCGGACGTTCGCGCAGGCGCCGGTGCCGCCCGGGTTCGCGGCGGACGGCGTCGTGCTCGGCAGCGCCGAGATGGGGCCGCTCGCGAACGGCGCGCGCGCGATCGCGCTCGTCAATCCCGCGCAGTTCATCCGTGCGGCCCGCCTCGCCGAGCCGTCGTCGCTGCGCGAACAGAACCCCGCGCTCGCACACATCATCGACGTCGAGAACGACATCGTGAAGGCCGCCGACCGGCTGCGCCCGCGCGGCGGGATGCGCGAATTCCGGACGGCTTTTCCGGCCGGCGCGTTCGGCACGTCGGTGAAGACTGCGATGCAGGTGCTGGCCGCGTGCGAAGCGTCCGGGCCCGGCGCGCAGGATGGTGTCGCGGTGCTGCGCCTGACGCTCAACGGCTTCGACACGCACCAGAACCAGCCGGGGCAGCAGGCCGCGCTGCTCAAGCAGTTCGCGGAAGGGATGAGCGCGATGCGCGGCGCATTGATCGAACTCGGGCGCTGGAACCAGACGCTCGTGATGACGTATGCGGAATTCGGGCGGCGCGTGCGGGAGAACCAGAGCAACGGCACCGATCACGGCACGGCCGCGCCGCATTTCGTGATGGGCGGTCGCGTGGCCGGCGGGCTGTACGGCGCACCGCCGGCGCTCGGGCGGCTCGACGGCAACGGCAACCTGCCGGTCGCGGTCGATTTCCGCCAGCTTTATGCGACCGTGCTCGGGCCGTGGTGGGGGCTCGATGCGACGCGCGTGCTGCAGCAGCGCTTCGACACGCTGCCGTTGTTGAAGGCGTGATGCGTCGTGACGTTCAGCGGCGGCGCGCGGCGCGCCACGCGATCCACAGCTTGCGGATCGGCGTCAGTGCAATGCGCTGGTGCAGCACCTGGTAGTCGTCGCGCTCGATTTCGTCGAGCAGCGCGCCGGCCAGTGCGATCTGCGCGCGCAGCGTGCGCTGTGCGCGGCGCCCGGATGCGGGGATCGCCGCTTCGGCGGCCGCAAGCGCTTCGCGCGCCCGTGCCGTCTGGAATTGCAGCAGCTCGGTGAACGCGGGGCTGTAGCGACGGTTCAGCAGGTCGGCCGCCGTCACGTTGTAGCGCTGCAGTTCGTCGATCGGCAGGTAGATGCGGCCGTGGCGCGCGTCGTTGCCGAGTTCCTGCACGAACTGCGCGAGCATCAGCGCGCGCCCGGCGTCCGCGGCCCACGGCTGCGGGTCGGCGGGGTTCGCCGAACTGGCGCGCGCGACCAGCGACGCGAAGGTGCCGCCGACCTGCGCGATGTAGCGCTGCAGATTCGCGAAATCGAGGTAGCGCGCCTGTTCGAGATCCATCCCGTAGCCGTTGACGAGCGTGCGCAACGCGTCGGCTTCGGCGGTGATCGCTGGGTGATGCTGCGCGAGCGCCTTCGTGACCGGATGCGACGGCTGTCCGTCGGCCAGCGCCGCGAGTTCCTTGTGCCACCACGCGAGCTTCGTGTGTCCGACGGTCGGGTCGCTGGTTTCCTTGACGGTTTCCTCGAGTTCGCGGCGCAGCGCGAACAGCGCGGTCAGGCGCGGTTGCGTGGCGAGCGGCGCCTGACGCAACGCGTAGTAGACGCTGGAGCCCGCAGGGGCGGCCTTTTGCTGACAGTAGACGTCGAAGTTCACGGGCGGAATCGTGTGGGGGCGGGTTCGGGGGACGCGCGGCGGCGCGGTGCCGAAACGTCGAGCGCGGCATTCTAGCACCGCCGCACGACGGGTGCCGGCGGGGCGAGACAACGCCGCCCGGATCGGGTAGAATCTCGCGCTCGCCTGATCGGGCGTGCCGGCTCGAGGCCGGCGCGATGTCCCGGGCGCGCGGCAACACATCTTGCGTGCCGCGTAGTCAGGCGACAGAAAATGCGCGTGAGTGGCGAAATTGGTAGACGCACCAGGTTTAGGTCCTGACGCCCGCAAGGGTGTGCCGGTTCGAGTCCGGCCTCACGCACCAGAAGTCGAACATGCACTCGTCGGGGTGCTGTTCCCGAAAAAGCGCTGCCGGTCGGCTGACCGCAGCGCTTTTTTTGTTGATGCCTGTCTTGTTCGCGGACGTGCAGCCCGTACGAGGAGCGCACCCTCAAATTCGGCCGCATGTAATATCGTCAGCGCGATCGAATACGAGAAGTACGAGAACACCGAGGGGCCACCGATGAAAAACACCGTACGCATCCCGATTTCCGTTCTGGCGCTGATGCTGGCCGCGCCGGCGCTTGCCAATACACCTGCCGACAACGTCGCGTGGAGCGCCAGACCGGTGCACGCGGCTGCATCGACGTCGGCGTGCTCTGCGTACTCGGGGCGGGTGATGGCGGGCGGCGAGTCGCTGTCGACCGAAAACGTGCTGAAAGCGCTCGGTACGTCGCTGGCCGGCGCCGTGCTGGGCGCCGTCACCGGTGGGTATCAGGGCGCGGTCTCCAATCCGTGCCCGCGTCCCGGCCTGTGACCGGCGCGCAGGCGAGTCGAGCGGCTCGCCGCGTTATCCGGAACAAGCCCGACGAAGCGCCGCGCGTCACCCGACGCGCGGCGCTTCGCCGTTTCAGGCGCGTCTATTCCCAGAAACTCCGGATTGCAACCGCCACGATCACCGGCACCGAAAAAACCAGCGGGATCGCGAAATACTGCGCCTCGCGATCGACGATCCAGCTATAGATCACCCACGCCGCGCCGAGCGCGAACGTGATGAGGCCGACCGTCACGGCGGCGATGTTCAGGGCCAGTTTCGAAGGCTGGCGGCGCGTCTTGGCATCGTCATTGTTGTCGCGCGGGGACGATTTCATCGGAAGAGTACGGCTTCGGGCCGGAACGGGAATAAAGGCACAGGAGACCCCATCCGCTCCGATCGCGCAAGAGGGCCGCCGCCGGCCGGCCCCGGCGCGTTCGTCAGCGCGCATTACAACCCGAACGACGCCGCCAGTTCGTCGAGCAGCCCGCGCTGGAACGCGATGAACCGCTCGCCCGGCTGCTGCGCGATCGCGAGGTCGAGCATAGGATCGGCGACGTCGGTACGAATGCCGGCCAGTTCCTCGACGATCGCGAGCCCGCAGAACGGTACGTATGCCTCCGAATAGCCGCCTTCGTGAACGATCACGAGCCGCCCGCCGCAATGGCGCTGCGCGGCATCCTTCACCGCACGCGTCATGAACCGATAGCTGGCGGTATGCAACTGCATGCGCGCGAGCGGATCGACCGCGCTCGCGTCGAGGCCGCTGGCGACGAAGATCAGCTCGGGCCGGAAACGCGCCAGCGCCGGCAGCACGATCCGCTCGAACGCGTAGCGATAGGCATCGTCGCCGCTGCCCGCGAGCAGCGGCACGTTCAGGTTCGCGCCGACGCCCGCGCCTTCGCCACGATCGTCCGCGCCGCTATAGCCGGGCGGGAAGCAGCGGTCCTGGTGCAGCGAGATCGTCAGCGTGTCCGGATCGTCGTAGTAGATCGACTGCGTGCCGTTGCCGTGATGCACGTCCCAGTCGATCACCGCGACGCGCTCGACGCCGTGTTTCGCGCGGGCGGCCTCGATCGCGATCGGGATGTTCGCCAGCATGCAGAAGCCCATCGGGCGATCGCGCAGGCAGTGGTGACCGGGCGGCCGCGACAGCGAAAACGCGTTGGCCGCGCGCTCGCCGACGACCGTATCGACGGCCGCGATCGCAAGGCCGGCAGACAGCGCGGCGATCTCGTAGCTCCCTTTGCCGAACGGCGCGAGATCGCCGAGGTCGCCGCCGTTCGCGTCGCTGAGTGCGCGGAACGCGTCGAGATAGTGCGCGGGATGAATGCGCAGCAGGTCGGCGGTCGTTGCCGGTTCGGCGCCGCGCAGGTCGAGCTGCGCGGCCAGGCCCGAGGCCTGCACGAGCGACAGGAAACGGCGCTTCGAATCGGGCGATTCCGCGTAGCCCGCGCTCGACGGCGGCTGGACCCAGCCGCCGACCGGGAAGAACAGCGCATGCGTGCCGCCGGTGTGCCAGAAAGTGCGTTCGTCGGTAAAAAAGGCAGTGCGATTCATGGATGTGCGAGACCTGTCACGGTTGGGAGGAAACGGAGGCGTGCGTGCGGCGATCGATGTGGCGCAGCGCGGCGAAAGACACGATCGCGACGGCCGTCGCGATCGTGAACAGCGCGTGCATCGTGCCGCCGGCGTCGAGCATCAGCCCGGCGAGCAACGGGCCGGCAGCGAGGCCGGCGCCGATCACGAAATTGAGCGTGGCCACGAGGCGGCCCGACGTATCGATCTGCGCGACGGTCGCGAGGATGAACGGCAGGACGAATGTCCACGCGAACTTGAACGCGAAGATCGCCGCGCTGTAACCGCCGGCTTGCCGCATCACGGCGAGCGCGACGAGCGAGGCCGCCAGCAGCGCGTAACCGGCCGTCAGCATGGCGCGCCGCGCGAGCCGGCCGCCCGCGCACGACGCGAGCGCCGCGCCGGCGATGCCCATCACGCTCGCGATCGCGAGTACGTTGCCGGTCGACTGCGGATCGAGCCCGGCTTCGGCCGCGGCACGGCTCGCGAACGTCCACACGCTGCCGATCGCGAGATAGAACGTCAGTACCGCGCCGATCGCGAGCACGATCAAGCCTTGCGGCGTCCGTGCCGCCGCGCCGCGCGCGTGTTGCGCAGGCGCGGTTCGCGCGCCCAGCGATGACGGGAAGCCGCGCGACAGCGGCGCGGCGAGCAGCGCGAGCCCGGCGAGCGCGACGTACAGCGCGCGCAGCCCGAATGCCGCGAACACGTGCGGCAGCACGAACAGGCCGATCGCGCCCGCGATCAACTGGCCGACGACCCACAGGCCGTACACGCGGTCGTTGTTCTCGCTCGTTGCGGCGCTCGTCATGCAGAGCACCATCAGCGAACCGCCGCCGAGCGCGGTCACGGCGCGCAGTGCGAGCAGGGCGACGAAGCCCGGCATCCACAGCGCGGTCAGCAGGTTGCCCGCGCCGAACAGCGCGATGGCGAACGCGGCCACGCGGCGTGCGTCGATGCGACCGAGCCACAGGTACGACGGCACGGTCGCGAGGCTGAACGCGCCGAGTTCGACGAAGAAGTAGGTGCCGATCTGCGAGGCGGACAGCCCGAGCTGCGTCGCGAGCTGGCCGGCGACGGCGGGCGCCACGAGCAGCAGCAGCGGCGTGATGGCCGCGAACACGACGAGCGCGACGAGCGTCGAGCGCGCGAAGGCCGATGCGCGGCCGTCGGGCGGGAGTGCGGCATCCGAGGACAGGGTTTTCATGGCGGGGTCTCGTGTGGGGAATCAGAACAGGTGGTACATGCCGACCATCGCGCCGAACTGCGATGCGCCGGCGAGCGGCGTCGGGTCGTATTCGTAGACGGTCTGCGAACTCTGGCCGCTGTTGCGCGCATAGCCGAGGTTCACGTAGGCGACGGTGCGTTTCGACAGCGCATACGTGGTGCTCGCGATGAACAGCGTCGGGTGGCCGATGGCCGGCGCGCGCGAGTCGGTGTGGTAGACGCCCGCGTTCAGGCCGATCCCGTTCGGTGTCAGGTAGCGCGCACCGCCCCAGACGATCGTGCGCGCGGCGTCGAGGTCGCCGGTCAGGCGTTCGACACCTGCATAGACGATGAGCGGCAGCGCGGCGAACGCATAGCGTGCGGCGAGCGTGCCGAGTTCGCGGCGGCGCGCCGACGTGTCGTCGGCCGCCGATACCTCGCCGTGTGCCTGATGCAGCACCGCGCTGACCGACAGGCCGTTGCTCGTGTACTGGCCGCCGAGTTCGAGTACGCGTCCGGCGCGCGTATTGCCGGCGACGCCGGACGTCGCGGCAAGCGCCTCGACGTCGAAGCCGGCGAACGTCGGCGACTGGTACTTGACGGAGTGGTCGATGAAGTTCGCGTTCATCGGCACGATGACGCCCTGGCCGCTGTACGACGCATACCAGAGCGGGTCGTAGAACAGCGTCTTGTCGAACAGCACGCTGAACTGACGGCCGAGCGTGACGGTGCCCGCGGGCCCGGCGATGCCGACGTACGCGCCGCGGAAGAACGCGTAGCCGGGCGCGGTCGCGGTGCCGTCGTTGAGGTTGAGGCCCTGTTCGAGCTTGAACAGCGCACGCCAGCCGCCGCCGAGATCCTCGTTGCCCTTCAGCCCGACCTGAGAAGGCAGGATGCCGTAGTTCTGCAACTGCACGGCCGAACGGCGCCCGTCGGCATGCGTCAGGTATTGCACGCCGGCATCGAGCGCGCCGTACAGCGTGAGGGTCGACTGCGCATGCGCGCCGGCGCCGCACGCGGCAAGCGTCGCGACGGCCGCGGCCGTGCGGATGAAGCGGGGTTTCGTCACGTGGGGTTCTCCATACCGTCCTGCATCGGTTTGTCGTTGGTGTTGTCGCGACGCAGTGTCCGCAGCGGGAAAACCTTCGAACAGTCGTACAGATGAACGGTGCGGAAAACCCGAGGTGCGCGGCATGGTCGCGACGCGCTGGCGTCGCGCGGCGTGCTGGGGAGCAGCAACGTGCCGCGCACCGTTCAAATGGATGGGGCTGGCGCCGGTTCCGGCACCGGGGCCCGTCAAAAAAGCCGGTCGCTATAATCGGCCGGTGTCGTTGCGCACGTCAGCAGCCCGATCGGGCAGGGGAGCGGAAGGTGAGGATCACGACGGATATCGGGCAGGATCTCGAAGCGCTGCGTGACGTGCCGGCAGCCATCGTGCTCGACGACTTCGCCTGGCCGCCGCTGCCGTCCCGGCGTGCGGATTTCGACGGCGTCACGCGCGGCGATGCATCGCAGCGCGAACTCGGGTTGATGCTGCTCGACCTGTACGCGGTTGCCGCGCGGTCCGGCATCGGCGAATTCGAATACCGCTTCTTTTCGCTGCTGCAGGCGCTCATTCCGTTCGACGCCGCGTGGACAGGCGTCGCGACGCATGTGCCGACCGGCCCGGTGATGCACAACAGCTTCCTGTACCGTCTGCCGCACGCGTTCTTCAGCGACTGGAAGCGCGTGCGCGATTGCGACCCGCTCGCGCACCGCACGCTGCGCGGCGCACACGGCCATGCGGTGCGGCTGTCGGTCGTCGAGCCGGGGCTCGATGCACGGTTTCGCGACTGGTGCGTGAAGTACGGGCTCGCGCAACTGATGTGCGTGTGCACGCTCGATCGCCGTTTCGGCCTGACGACGTTCATGTCGATCTACCGTCAGGGCCTGAACCGCCCGTTCAGCGATGACGATGCACGCCGTTTCGAGGAAGTGATTCCGCATCTCGCGGCGGCGCTGACCATCAATCGCGCCGCGCAGCTCACGCGCGAGCGCGGCGATGCGGTTGCGCCGGCCGCCCGCGCGTTGTGCGACAACTTCGGTGTGCTGCATCACGCCGATCATGGTTTCGACGACGTGCTGCGCACCGAATGGCCGGCATGGGCCGGTGCACGCGTGCCGGAGCCGCTCGTTGCGCACCTGCGGCGCCAGCCGGGCCAGGCGTTCGTCGGCGATGCGTTGCGGATCCAGTGCGTGCCGGTTGCGGGGCTGTTCCAGATCGAGGCGCGGCCGCGCTCGCTGCTCGACCGCCTGAGCCCGCGCGAGCTCGCGGCGATCCGCTATTACGGCGCCGGGCGCTCGCACAAGGAAGTCGCGCAACAGATGGCGATTTCGCCGACGACCGTGCGCCACTACCTGCGCTGCGCGTACCGCAAGCTCGGCATGCACGACAAGAGCCAGATCGCCGGCGTGCTCGGCGCGACGGGCGGCGCGGCCGACGACGAACCGGTGGAAGCCGGCGGCGAGCCGCGCTGACGCATGCGAACGCCGTGCGTCGCACGGGGCGCGTGAATGGTTGTGCCCGCAACCATTGAGCGTTATGCTCGTCAGCTCCCAGGAGACGGAATTCCATCATGAACGACACGAATTCAGGGTCGGTGCGCGCGGCGGTGGTCGGGGTCGGCGCGATCGGCGGATTGCTCGCGGCCGCGTTGTCGCGGGCCGGGATGACCGTGAGCGCGTACGCGCGCGGCGCGACGCTCGACGCGCTGAACGCGCACGGCGTGCGCGTGATCGACGAGGCGGGCACGTCGTCGTCGGTTCCGGTGCGAGCGAGTGACGATGCGGCCGCGCTCGGCGTGCAGGACTACGTGGTGATCGCGCTGAAGGCACAGGCACTGCCGGCATTGGCCGCGCGCATCGCGCCGCTGGTCGGGCCGGACACCGTGATCGTCGCGGCGATGAACGGGCTGCCGTGGTGGTTCACGCACGGGCTCGAAGGTGCGCTCGACGGGGTGCCGCTCGACGCGGTCGACCCGGCCGGCGCGGTGTCGGCGGCGTTGCCGCCCGCGCAGGCGATCGGGTGCGTCGTCCACCTGTCGTCGAGTACCGACGCGCCGGGCGTCGTGCGCCGCGGGCGCGGCAACCGGCTGATCGTCGGGGCGCCCGATGCGCGGCTCGATACGGCCGCTGCCCGGTTTGCCGCGGCGCTCGCGGCGGGCGGTTTCGACGTCGAGTCGACGCCGGCGATCCGGGCCGAGATCTGGACGAAGCTGTGGGGCAACATGAACATGAATCCGCTGAGCGCGCTGACGGGGTCGACGGCCGAGCAGCTGCTCGACGATCCGTTCACGCAGGGTCTCGCGCTGCGGATGATGGAGGAGGCGGCCGCGATCGGCGCGAAGCTCGGCCTGTCGACGGGGATGAGCGGGCCCGAGCGGATTGCGGTCACGCGCAAGCTCGGTGCGTTCAAGACGTCGATGCTGCAGGATTTCGAGGCGGGCCGCGCGCTCGAGATCGGGCCGATCCTCGGTGTGTTTCCCGAGCTCGGGCGCAAGCTCGACGTGCCGACTCCGTATTGCGACGCGGTGCTCGGGCTGCTGCGCCAGCGGGCGACGAACAGCGGGCTATAAGTGCGGGAGGGCCGCTGCATGCGCGATGCCGGCGACGTGGCGCGCTGCAATCCCGTTGCCGCGCGCAGCGCATCACGCAAAGCGGGCCGCCCGCGTCGCTGATGTGGCGACCGGGGCGGCCCGTCGAATTCATCGGATCAAATCGGATCGATACCGCGGGCGTCGTGCCCGCGTGCCGGTCAGTCGTCCCGCTCGATCGCGTGCGCGACGACCTTGTCGAGCAGCCGCTCGAATGTCTGGCGTTCGCTGTCGGACAGGCATGCGAGCAAGCCATCGTTCCACTTGCGCACGATCGGCATGATCTTGCGATGCAGCGCGCGGCCGTCGGCGGTCAGCGCGATCAACACGATCCGGCCATCTTCCTCGCTTGCGCTGCGTTCGAGCAGCCCCTGGCGCAGCAGCGCTTCGGCTGCCCGGCTCGCCTGGCTCTTGTCGAGATTGGTGTGGCGCGCCAGATCCATGATCGAGAACGGGCCGAAGGCGCCGACGGCGGCGATCACGCGCGCCTCGGGCAGCGAGATGTCGAGCTTGTGCCGGTACACCTCGCCGATCCCGCGGTCGGATCGCTTCGTGAGCGCGTGGAGGCGATAGGTCAGAAACTGATCGAGCCCGGCTTGACGGCCTTTCATGTCGAATCCTGAAGAAAAAGGGCGGGCCCGATTGTTCCTGTATCGCGCGCTCGGGTCAACGGTCAGTGTGCGCCGTACTTCAGGCGTGTCAATTGCTCCGCTTCGTTCGCGAGCAGATTGGCCGCGTCGCGGATCGCGACGTCGAGCGTGATCGGCCCGGGAGCCGGCGAGAAGCAGCCGGAAAAATGTTCGGACAGGCGCGGCAGCGCGGCCGGGTCGACCGCGCCGGACAGCAGCGACGCGGGCACGCCCGCGGCCTGCGCGTGGCGGCACGCGATGAACGGCGCCTTGCCGTGCAGCGTTTGTACGTCGGAGCGGCCTTCGCCGGTGATCAGCCAGCCCGCGCCGGCGAGCGCCGCGTCGAGCCCGACCTGCCGCGCGACCACCTCGGCCCCCGCTTCGAATTGCGCGCCGAGCATGTGCAGCGCGAATCCGAGGCCGCCCGCGGCACCGGCGCCCGGCAGGTCGCGGCCGCGACGGTCGAGCGCGCCTTCGAGCAGGTCGGCGAAGCGGGCGAGTGCGGCGTCGAGGGTGGCGACCTGCTCGGGCGTCACGCCCTTTTGCGGGCCGAATACGGCGGTTGCGCCGTGCGCGCCCGTCAGCGGGTTGTCGACGTCGGACATGCCGATGAATTCGGTTTCCTTCAGCCGTGGGTCGAGCCCCGACGCGTCGACGCGCGCGATGTCGGCGAGCCGCGACGGCACGGGCTCGACCGGCTGGCCGCCCGCGTCGAAGCACTGCAGGCCGAGGCCTGCGAGCAGCCCGGCGCCCGCGTCGTTGGTGCTGCTGCCGCCCAGCGCGACGAAGAAGCGGCGCACGCCTTCGTCGAGCAGCGTGCGGACCGCCTCGCCCATCCCGCGCGTGCTGCGCGCGTCGACCGGCACGCTCATGCCGACCGGGTCCGTGATGCCGACGATCTCGGCCGTTTCGACGATCGCGGTGCGCGCGTCGATCACGCCGACCGCCGCGTCGCGCGCCGCGAGCGACGCACCGGCTACCCGCAGCGTGCGCCGCGTGCCGCCGCCTGCCAGCATCGCGTCGAGCGTGCCTTCGCCGCCGTCGGCCATCGGGCAGCAGCGCACGACGGCGTCGGGCCGGGCGCGGCGGATGCCGGTGGCGATCGCGTCCGCGACCTGCTCGGCGGAAAGCGAGCCTTTGAACGAATCGGGCGCGATGACGACGACAGGCGCGGACGGGTGTTGCGGCATGGTGTCTCCGGAAGGCGTGATTGGTGTGAAGAATATTGGGGCGCGACGGCGGTGCACCTCATTCGGAGCTTACAGGATGGCGGGCCCGTGGTGGATACGCCATGCGGCATAGCGGCGATCCGCGCGCATTGCCGTGCGAAGGGCTGCCGGCGCGGTGCGGACGCACGCGCGTCGCGCCGATCTGGCGGTGTGAGGAAAATTGTTTGCTAGAATAGTCGATTCTTCCGGCCAAAGCCGTGCTCCGAGCCGCTTGCGCTAGCCATTCGGCGCGTGCAGGGATGGCGTGGCGCTCCGGCGCGGCGAGTGTATGTGACGCACATCACGCCGCAGGCAGGCACGGCAAGGAAAACCCGATTCGCTCGAATAATTTTAGGACGATTGAAGCCATGGCTAACGTTGTTGAGAACCTCGGCAAGCTTGAACGCCGCGTGACGATTTCCCTGCCGAAAGACACCGTGCAGAAGGAAATCGACGCCCGTATCCAGAAACTCGCGAAGAACGTGCGCATGCCGGGTTTCCGCCCGGGCAAGGTGCCGCTGAAGATGGTCGCGCAACAGTACGCGGGTCAGGTCGAAGCGGAAGTGCTGAGCGACAAGATCGGCCAGGAATTCTTCACGATCAGCCGCGCGGAAAACCTGCGCGTCGCCGGCCAGCCGAGCTTCGAGCCGAAGCAGGAGCAGGCTGAAGATGCATACGCGTTCGACGCGACGTTCGAGGTCTACCCGGAAGTCAAGATCGGCGATCTGGCGACGGCTGAAGTCGAGCGCTCGACGACGTCGATCGGCGACGCCGAAATCGACCGCACGCTGGACATCCTGCGCAAGCAGCGCGTGCACTTCCACGCACGCGGCGAAGCCGGCGAGCACGGCGACGGCGGCGCGGACACCGCAGCGAAGAACGGCGACCGCGTGACGGTCGACTTCGTCGGCAAGATCGACGACGTCGCGTTCCAGGGCGGCACGGCCGAAGATTTCCCGTTCGTGCTCGGCGAAGGCCGCATGCTGCCGGAATTCGAAACCGCGGCGCTGGGCCTGAAGGTCGGCGAAGCGCGCACGTTCGACCTGAAGTTCCCGGACGACTACCACGGCAAGGACGTGGCAGGCAAAACGGCCCAGTTCACGGTCACGATGAAGAAGATCGAGTGGCCGCACCTGCCGGAAATCGACGGTGAATTCGCGAAGTCGCTCGGCATCGAAGACGGCGATCTCGCGAAGATGCGCGCCGAGATCAAGGAAAACCTCGAGCGCGAAGCGAAGCGCCGCACGCAATCGATCGTCAAGAACCAGGTGATGGACGCGCTGCTGAAGATCTCCGAACTCGACGTGCCGAAGGCGCTGATCGAGCAGGACCAGCAACGCCTCGTCGAAATGGCTCGCCAGGATCTGGCGCAGCGCGGCGTGCCGAACGCGAAGGACGCACCGATCCCGGCCGAGATGTTCACCGAGCAGGCAGAGCGCCGCGTGAAGCTGGGCCTCGTGCTGGCCGAGCTGGTGAAGTCGAACGGCCTCGAAGCGAAGCCGGAACAGATCCGCGCGGAAGTCGACGAGTTCGCGAAGAGCTACGAAGACCCGAAGGAAGTGGTCCGCTGGTATTATTCGAACCAGCAGCGCCTCGCCGAGATGGAAGCGTTCGTCGTTGAAAGCAACGTCGTCGATTTCGTGCTGGGCAAGGCGAAGGTGACGGACAAGGAAGTGAGCTTCGAAGCACTCGCGAGCGCATCGGCGCAAGCGTAAGTGTTGCTCTAGCGGCGTGCCGGCTGTCGGAGCGACGGCCCGCACGCCGTTTTTACGTCAAGCGCACGGTTGCCATTAATATGGCGATTGAGCGGGCGGCTTCCTTCCGTTCAATTTTCCATTCGAACAAGGTTCATTGAATGATCACTCGCGCTGAATTGCTGGACATGCTTGCTTCGAACGCGCCGCAAGGTTTCGAGGCGCAAGCGCTGGGGCTGGTGCCGATCGTCGTCGAAACGAGCGGCCGCGGCGAGCGTTCGTACGATATCTATTCGCGTCTCCTGAAGGAGCGCCTGGTGTTCATGGTCGGCGAAGTGAACGACCAGACCGCCAACCTCGTGGTCGCGCAGTTGCTGTTCCTCGAGAGCGAGAATCCCGACAAGGACATCAGCCTGTACATCAACAGCCCGGGCGGGTCGGTGTCGGCCGGCATGGCGATCTACGACACGATGCAGTTCATCAAGCCGGACGTGTCGACGCTGTGCATGGGCCTCGCGGCCAGCATGGGCGCGTTCCTGCTCGCGTCGGGCGCGAAGGGCAAGCGTTTCGCGCTGCCGAACTCGCGCGTGATGATTCACCAGCCGCTCGGCGGCGCACGCGGCCAGGCATCGGACATCGAGATCCAGGCGCGCGAAATCCTCTACCTGAAGGAGCGGCTGAACCAGTTGCTCGCGCAGCACACGGGCCAGGACGTCGAACGCATCGCGCGCGACACCGACCGTGATAACTTCATGTCGAGCGAGGATGCGAAGGCGTACGGGCTGATCGACCAGGTGCTGCTGAAGCGCCCGTGAGCTTAAGTGGGGTGCCGCCCCGATTCGTGCGGCGCCCTGCGACTTCCCGAACGCCCAGAGCATCTGCGGCAAGCGCATCCGGTCGGCTCCGGTCGCGCCCTAGGCGCGGTGCCCGGAGCATTCGGCGTATCATGTCATTTACCTGTCCGGAGGCTCTACATTCATGGCGGACAAAAAAGGTTCGAACAGCGAGAAGCTGTTGTATTGCTCGTTTTGCGGAAAAAGCCAGCATGAGGTGAAAAAACTCATCGCGGGTCCGTCGGTGTTCATCTGCGATGAATGTATCGACCTCTGCAACGAAATCATTCGCGACGAGGCGGCTGCCGCCGGCGTCGAGGCCAGCCTGTCCCGGTCGGATCTGCCGAGCCCGCAGGAAATTCGCGACATCCTCGATCAGTACGTGATCGGCCAGGAGCGCGCGAAGAAGATCCTCGCGGTGGCCGTGTACAACCACTACAAGCGCCTGAAGCATCTCGACAAGAAGGACGACGTCGAGCTGTCGAAGAGCAACATCCTGCTGATCGGCCCGACGGGCTCCGGCAAGACGCTGCTTGCGCAGACGCTCGCGCGGTTGCTCAACGTGCCGTTCGTGATCGCCGATGCGACGACGCTGACCGAAGCCGGCTACGTTGGCGAGGACGTCGAGAACATCATCCAGAAGCTGTTGCAGAACTGCAACTACGAGGTCGACAAGGCCCAGCGCGGGATCGTCTACATCGACGAAATCGACAAGATCAGCCGCAAGTCGGACAACCCGTCGATCACGCGCGACGTGTCGGGCGAGGGCGTCCAGCAGGCACTGCTGAAGCTCGTCGAGGGCACGATGGCGTCGGTGCCGCCGCAGGGCGGCCGCAAGCACCCGAACCAGGATTTCATCCAGGTCGACACGACCAACATCCTGTTCATCTGCGGCGGTGCGTTCGACGGTCTCGAAAAGGTGATCACCGATCGTACCGAGAAAACCGGTATCGGCTTCGGTGCGACGGTCAAGAGCAAGCAGGAGCGTGACGCGGGCGAAGTGCTGCGTGAAACGGAGCCGGAAGACCTGATCAAATTCGGTCTGATCCCCGAATTGATCGGCCGCCTGCCGGTGGTCGCGACGCTCGGCAAGCTCGATGAAGCAGCGCTGATGAAGATCCTGGTCGAGCCGAAGAATGCGCTCGTCAAGCAGTATCACAAACTGTTCGCGATGGAGCGCGTCGAGCTGGAGATCCGGCCGGGCGCGCTGCAGGCAGTCGCCCGCAAGGCGATCCGCCGCAAGACCGGCGCGCGCGGTTTGCGTTCGATCATCGAACAGGCGTTGCTCGACGTGATGTACGAGCTGCCGACGATGAAAGGGGTCAGCAAGGTCATCATCGACGAAAACGTCATCGATGGCGACGGCAAGCCTTTGCTGATCTACGAGGACACGCCGAAGGTGGCGGGTTCGAACTGACCGGCTTGCCGACGATGTTCTGCGAAAAAGGCCGTTCATGAGTCCGTGGGCGGCTTTTTTTCGTTTATCTTGTGGGTAACTCTGACTCGACTCGCGGTGGTTACTTTCTTACCGAATATTTCCCGCACTTGAAGGCTTGCAATTCGTTGTGGCGGCCTCAATTACCGAACAATTGATTCCACTCATGGGGAAATGAAATGTCAGGCACCCAACTTCTTCCGCCGGAACGCATCACGCTCCCGCTGCTGCCGCTGCGGGATGTCGTCGTTTTCCCGCACATGGTCATTCCGCTCTTCGTGGGCCGGCCGAAATCGATCAAGGCCCTCGAAGCAGCGATGGAAGGCGGCAAGCACATCATGCTTGTCGCCCAGAAAACCGCGGCCAAGGACGAACCGACCGAAAAGGACATGTACGAGGTCGGTTGTATCGCCAACATCCTGCAGATGCTGAAGCTGCCGGACGGCACCGTGAAGGTGCTCGTCGAGGGCCTGCAGCGCGCGAAGGCGTTGTCGATCGAAGAGCAGGAAACGCAATTCTCCTGCGAAGTGATGCCGCTCGAGCCCGATCACGCCGACAGCGCTGAAACGGAAGCGCTGCGCCGCGCGATCGTGTCGCAGTTCGACCAGTACGTGAAGCTGAACAAGAAGATCCCGCCGGAGATCCTCACGTCGCTGTCGGGCATCGACGAAGCCGGCCGCCTCGCCGACATGATCGCCGAGCGCCTGCCGCTGAAGCTCGACCAGAAGCAGCACATCCTCGAGATGTTCCCGGTCATCGAGCGCCTCGAGCACCTGCTCGCGCAGCTCGAAGCCGAGATCGACATCCTGCAGGTCGAAAAGCGCATCCGCGGGCGCGTGAAGCGCCAGATGGAAAAGAGCCAGCGCGAGTACTACCTGAACGAGCAGGTCAAGGCGATCCAGAAGGAACTGGGCGAAGGCGAAGAGGGTGCGGATCTCGAGGAGCTCGAGAAGCGCATCAACGCCGCGCGCATGCCGAAGGAAGCGAAGAAGAAGGCCGACGCCGAGCTGAAGAAGCTGAAGCTGATGTCGCCGATGTCGGCGGAAGCCACCGTCGTGCGCAACTACATCGACACGCTGATCGGCCTGCCGTGGCGCAAGAAGAGCAAGGTCAACAACGACCTGTCGAACGCCGAGCAGGTGCTCGACGAAGATCACTTCGGCCTCGAGAAGGTGAAGGAACGCATCCTCGAGTATCTCGCGGTGCAACAGCGCGTGGACAAGGTCAAGGCGCCGATCCTGTGCCTCGTCGGGCCCCCGGGCGTCGGCAAGACCTCGCTCGGCCAGTCGATCGCCCGTGCGACGAACCGCAAGTTCGTCCGGATGGCGCTCGGCGGCGTGCGTGACGAAGCCGAGATCCGCGGCCACCGTCGTACGTATATCGGTTCGATGCCGGGCAAGATCCTGCAGAGCCTCACGAAGGTCGGCGTGCGCAATCCGCTCTTCCTGCTCGACGAAGTCGACAAGATGGGCATGGATTTCCGCGGCGATCCGTCGTCGGCGCTGCTCGAGGTGCTCGATCCGGAACAGAACCACACGTTCGCCGACCACTACATCGAAGTCGACTTCGACCTGTCGGACGTGATGTTCGTCGCGACGTCGAACTCGCTGAACATCCCGCCGCCGCTGCTCGACCGGATGGAAGTGATCCGTCTGTCGGGCTACACGGAAGACGAGAAGGTCAGCATTGCCCAGCGTTACCTGCTGCCGAAGCAGAAGAAGAACAACGGGCTGAAGGAAGGCGAGATCGAGGTCACCGAGCAGGCGATCCGCGACATCATCCGCTACTACACGCGCGAAGCCGGTGTGCGTTCGCTCGAGCGGGAAGTGTCGAAGATTTGCCGCAAGGTCGTGAAGATGCTGCTGCTGAAGAAGGCATCGGGCGCGATCAAGGTCGACGGCGAGAACCTCGATACCTTCCTCGGCGTGCGCAAGTACGACTTCGGCCTCGCGGCGAAGGAAAACCAGGTCGGTCAGGTGACGGGCCTCGCGTGGACGGAAGTCGGTGGCGATCTGCTGACGATCGAAGCCGCGGTGATGCCGGGCAAGGGCAACGTGATCCGTACGGGTTCGCTCGGCGACGTGATGAAGGAGTCGGTCGAGGCGGCACGTTCGGTCGTGCGCTCGCGTTCGCGGCGTCTGGGCATCAAGGACGAAGCGTTCGAGAAGCAGGACATTCACATCCACGTGCCGGAAGGTGCGACGCCGAAGGACGGTCCGTCCGCCGGTGGAGCGATGACGACCGCGCTGGTGTCGGTGCTGACGGGTATCCCGGTGCGTGCCGATGTCGCGATGACGGGCGAAATCACGCTGCGTGGTGAAGTCCTGCCGATCGGCGGCCTGAAGGAGAAGCTGCTCGCAGCGCATCGCGGTGGCATCAAGCTCGTGCTGATCCCGGAAGAGAACGTCAAGGATCTCGCCGAGATTCCGGACAACGTGAAGAACGCGATCGAGATCGTGCCGGTCCGCTGGATCGACAAGGTGCTTGAACTCGCGCTCGAGCGTTCGCCGACCCCGCTGCCGCCGGAAGAAGAGGCGAAGGCGGCGGCACCGGTCGCCGATGCGGCGAAGGATGCCGGCTCGACGGAATTCGTCAAGCACTGAGCATCGGAGCGCCGTTCGTTCTGACAGTTGTTCACGAAACCCGCGGCCTGGCCGCGGGTTTTTTATGCGTCCCGGAATCGTATGCGCGAGCGTGAAAAATATTCGTGCCGGGGCTTGGCAAAATGATCTGGGATGAATTAAACTTGCGGGCTCGCTGGTTGTTGATGCCGAAACGCAGATCGCAGCCAGAACGAATCGGAAACGGGTGCTTAGCTCAGCTGGTAGAGCGGCGCCCTTACAAGGCGTAGGTCGGGGGTTCGAACCCCTCAGCACCCACCAGTTTCCTGATTCAGCCAGACCAAGGAGCGGTAGTTCAGTCGGTTAGAATACCGGCCTGTCACGCCGGGGGTCGCGGGTTCGAGTCCCGTCCGCTCCGCCAAACAAACAACAATGCCCGCCTCGTGCGGGCATTGTTGTTTTTGCGTTCGGTTTGCGCCAGATCCCGGGCGCAAACCGAACGCAAAAACGGCGGGGGAAATCGTCTGCGCGGCCTCCGGGGCGCGCCGCCGTCAGAACGGAAAACCCGCGACCGCTTGAACGCGGTCGCGGGTTTTTCATGCTTTCTCGCCGCAGAGGCGCCGGTTTTTCCGGCTCGCGCGGGACGGTATTACTGAACGCGTATTACCGGCGGCAACTTGTAGGTTCCGTTCAGGAGCGGGGCGTCCGGCAAGTAGGTGCGCAGCGTCAGATTGAACGCGCCGGCAGGAGCCGGCAGCCAGTTGCTGGCGGGTACGCCCGCGGGTCGCACATGGCTGATGGTGAGCACGAGCGAGCCGTCGCTCGCGAACTGAAAGTTCGACGCCGGATAGGACAGCGCATAGATTCGATCGGGATTCGGATAAAAGAAAGCCTGCGCCTGGTTCGTGCCGGCGTACAGCGTCAATGACCAGAAGGCGCGCGCCGGAGGAAGCTGTCCCGCCGGGAACGTCATCTGATAGACGCCGTTGCCGTCGTAATTCGCCCCCGACGTGTTCGCCGCTCCCGTACTGGTGTAGTAGATCGCTTCGCTGCCGGGCAGCGCACCGAGGCCGTTCAGCGCAACGCGCGCCCGTAGCGTGTATTGGGTTCCATAGTTGCCGACGTTGGCCGGGCCGCCTGTCCAGCCATTCGAGCCGGTACTCGTCTGGGCGGCGGCTTGCTGCGTTCCGCCGCCCGTCAGACTCGCCAGCGCCTCTGCCGCGCCTGCGTCGATCGATGCGATGTCGGCGGACGACGCGTTGAAGGTCTGCGCCGGGCCTATACCTGTCACGTCGAGAGCGTTCGTCGCCTCGGCCGTATCCTGCGGCGTCGGCGGACTCTTTTTCAAGAGCCGGTTCACGTACTGAAAATAAGATGGCCAGTTGGCATAACCGGGCGGCTTTTGCGTGTCCACGCTGTCCCACGCAGCGACACCGGTTCCAGCGGGGCGCGACACGACCAGTTGATTCTGAACGGCCCACGCGGTGGGGTAATCGTTCGCATCGCTCACGTAAGTCCGCGCCAACGCCCACACCGCGTTGGTCGACGAGCGGAGCACGGTGACGCCTGCCGGGGCGGTTCCCTGCCAGTTCGGCCCCACGACCCAAAAGACCTTCGCGACACCGTTGTCGGCGCTCGTGCCGCGAATCGCGAAGTTGTTCGTATAGGCGTCCATCAGCGCGAGGGAAAAGTAGCGGGTGCCGCTGGCGGGTGTGTCGATCTGAACAGGACCGGCGTCCAGTTGAAGCATGGCGACGGAATACAGCGTGTCGTGATTGGGCTTCGTCACCGAGGTGGACGAAGCGTCGGACAGCTGGCGACTGTGCGCAAACGTATTCGGCGCAAGGCCCTGAGCGATGTAGCTCTGTCGGGTTGCGTAGAACTGGTACAGCGGAATCGTGAATAGCGTGGCACTGTTTGCGGCATTTTTCGTCGCGACGGGCGAAACGCCCGAGCTATCGACACTTTCCCCATTGCAGCCCGCCAGAAGGCTGACAGAGGCAGCGAATGCGACGAGGCGCGCGTGGTGAAGAAAACTCATCGAGTGGTGCGGTAGGGTTGAATGGTCGAATGGGCCGCACCCGTTCATCGTTTCGTCGACGAGCGTGGCACGGATTGCACGGCGCGAAAAGCGTATCCGGCTTGCGATGCGGCACGAACGATCTATTTTCGATATGCAAAGTCCGACGACTCGTTAGGGCGGTGTCGACCGATCGGCATCGTGCGGTTGATTCTTGTCGCCTTTCCGGTCGTCACGTTTCTCGCGGCCCATGCCGGGACGTACATCCCGGGCTTGTGCCGTGTGCTCCCGTGTCGGGCGCCTTCCGTTGGCTCGATTCGCGGCCCCGGCGGTGCCGTGCGGTCGTCGGCGCGAATGACGCCAGCCCCACATTAGGCAAGCCGCTCCGCGAACGAGTGATCGTGTGCTGTCGCGAGCCTGGGCGGCCGCGGTGGGGGCGATCATTGGGCGAGCTGCTTTCCGAACTTCGCGAGGAGAGGCGGGTGACGGTGCGTGGTCGGTTCTGAAAGACGGGTATTTTTGCCTGTACTTCCTGTGGTGATCGCCGCGGGCGCCGCCGCTTTTCTCCCGTTCCACCCCGTATGTTGTAATATCGGGCGTTTTGTCCAATTTTCCCGTCACGCATGCTCGATTTCTTCCGTAATCACCAGCGCCTGATGATGGCGCTCCTGCTCCTGATCGTGTTGCCGGGGCTGGGTTTCGTCGGGATCCAAGGCTTCCGCGGCTTCTTCGACGATAGCGCGAACGTCGCGGCAGTCAACGGGCACAAGATCACGCGGGTCGAATTCGACGGCGCGTTCCGCCAGCAGATCGACCAGGCGCGCCAGGCACTCGGCGGGCAGTTCGACATCAAGATGTTCGATACGCCCGAGCACCGCAAGCAGGTGCTCGACGGCCTGATCCAGCAACGCGTGCTGGCCGACGAGACCCAACGTCTGCACCTGACCGCATCGGACAACGCCGTGCGCGACGCATTGATGAGCGATCCGATGATCGCGTCGCTGAAGAAGCCCGACGGGTCGATCGACGTCGAGCGCTATGCGCAGCTGCTGTCGTTCCAGGGGATGACGCCCGAGCAGTATCAGGAGCGCGTGCGCTACAGCCTCGCGCTGCAGCAGATTCCGGCCAGCATCGTGTCGAGCGCGTTCACGCCGAAGAGCCTCGCGCAACGTCTGTCCGAACTCGCCGCGCAGCAGCGCGAAGTGCAGGCGCTCGTGCTGAAGACGAGCGACTTCGCCGCAAAGGTCCAGCCGACCGACGCGCAGCTCACCGCGTACTACGACGCGCACAAGCAGAGCTTCGCGACGCCGGAGACCGCGACGATCCAGTACCTCGTCTATTCGCCGGCGGCAGCGGCCGCGAGCGCGCAGCCGACCGACGCGGACATCAAGAAGTTCTACGACGACAACCCGACGCACTTCCGCACCGAAGCGCAGGTGCGCGTGAGCCACATCTTCATCGCCGCACCGGGCAGCGCAAGCGCGGCCGACAAGACTGCAGCGAAGACGAAGGCCGAGCAACTGCTTGCCGACGTGAAGGCGCACCCGGACCAGTTCGCGCAGATCGCGCAGAAGGACTCGCAGGATGCGCCGTCGGCCGCGAAGGGCGGCGACCTCGGTTTCATCACGCGCGGTTCGACGGCGGGCGGCAAGGCGTTCGACGATGCCGCGTTCGCGCTCAAGCAAGGCGATGTGAGCGGTGTCGTGCAGTCGGATCTGGGCTTCCACATCCTGAAGGCAACGGAAGTGAAGCCGGCGGCTGTCAAGCCGTTCGCGGAAGTGAAGGACCAGATCGCAGTCGACCTGAAGCAGCAGTACGCATCGAAGGCGTTCACGGACAACGCGGAAGGCTTCACGTCCACCGTCTACGAAAAAGCGAAGACGCTGCAGCCGGCTGCGGACAAGTACAAGCTGACGATCCAGACGGCTACCGTCACGCCGACGCCGAATCCGCAGTTGCCGCCGACGAGCCCGCTGAACAATCCGAAGTTCCTGGCCGCCGTGTTCGCAAACGACTCGGTGAAGAACCAGAACAACACGCAGGCGATCGACGTCGGCAACAACACGCTGATCTCGGCGCGTGTGACCGACTACAAGCCGGCTGCCGTGCCCGCGCTCGACGCGATCAAGGACGTCGTGCGCCAGAAGGTGGTCGCCGAGCAGGCTGCCGAACTCGCGAAGAAGGACGGCGCGGCGAAGCTGGCCGAACTGCAGAAGTCGAAGTCGACCGACGGGTTCGCGGCCGCGCAGAAGGTATCGCGTACGCAGTCGCAGGGCCTGACGCCGGCTGCGCTGAGCGCCGTCTACAAGGTCGATGCGAAGACGCTGCCGGCCTACGTCGGTGTCGATCTCGGCGCGGACGGCTATGCGATCTATCGCGTGAACGCGGTGATCCCGGGTTCGGCGGTCGATCCGCAGCAACTGGCGGCCGCGCAGCAGCAGATGGCGCAGGTCGACGCGCAGAGCGAAGGCGAAGCGTATCTCGCCGCGCTGCGCGATCGCTCGAAGGTGAAGCTGTACGGCTCGACGGCCAGCCAGTCGCCGGACGGCGACAACTGAGCATCGTTTCGCCCGCAACAAAAAGCCCCGCTTCACGCGGGGCTTTTTGCTTTCCGGCGGGGCGAGGCGGCGTCAGCCGCGCGGCTTGCCGAGCAGCGGTTTCAGCGCCGGCCAGACGTTGTCGAGCAGAATGCCCTGGGCCTGCTGCGCTGGATGCATCTGGTCGGCCTGGAACATCTCGGGCTTGTTCTCGATGCCGGCCAGCAGGAACGGCACGAGCGGCACGCCGAGATCCTTCGACAGCCGCGTATAGACGGCGTGGAACTTCTGCGTGTAGTCCGGGCCGTAGTTGGGCGGCACGTACATGCCGACCAGCACGACCCTAGCCCGCGCTTGCCGCGCACCGGCGATGATGTCGCGCAGGTTCTGTTCGGTCGTCGCGAGCGGCACGCCGCGCAGCGCATCGTTCGAGCCGAGCTCGACGACGACGATCGACGGCTTGAGCCGCTGCAGCACCGCAGGCAGCCGCGCGCGGCCGCCGCTGGTGGTGTCGCCGCTGACGCTGGCGTTCGCGACGCTATAATCGATTCGCTCGGTCGTGAGCCGTTGCCGCAGCAACGCCACCCAGCCGGTGTCGCGCGGCAGCCCGTATTCGGCCGACAGGCTGTCGCCGAGCACGACGATCACGGGCTGGCCCGATGTCGCGGCCGGTGTCGTCGCGGCGCGTGCGGGCACGGCGGCGGCCAGCAGCGTACCCAGCAGCGCGGCGATCGCCGCGCGTCTTTTCCAGCGAAATGTCGTGTCCATGTTCAAGATTACCGATCCGATCATCGAAGTCCATGACGTGTGCAAGCGGGTCGCCGACGCAACCGGCGAGCTGACGATCCTCGACGGCATCACGCTCGCCGTGCGGCCGGGCAGCAGTCTCGCGATCGTCGGTGCGTCGGGGTCAGGTAAATCGACGCTGCTCGGCCTGCTTGCGGGGTTGGACAGCGCGACGAGCGGCACGGTTCGCCTGCTCGGTCGCGCGCTCGACCAGCTCGACGAGGACGCGCGCGCGGCGCTGCGCAACGGCGCAGTCGGGTTCGTATTCCAGTCGTTCCAGTTGATGCCGCACCTGACGGCGCTCGAGAACGTGATGCTGCCGCTCGAACTGCAGGGCGGCATCGGTGCGCGCGATGCCGCCGATCGCGCCCGGGCGCTGCTCGTGCAGGTCGGTCTCGGCGAACGCACCGCGCATTATCCGAAGCTGTTGTCCGGCGGCGAGCAGCAGCGCGTCGCACTTGCGCGCGCATTCGTCACGCGCCCGGCGATCCTCTTCGCCGACGAGCCGACCGGCAGCCTCGATGCGGCCACGGGCCATGCGGTCATCGACCTGATGTTCGAACTGAACCGCACGAACGGTGCAACGCTCGTGCTCGTCACGCACGATGCCGAACTGGCACGTCGCTGCGCGACGACGGTAACGCTCGACGCCGGGCGCATCGTCGAGCCGCGCGCGGCGCAGCGCAACGGCTGAATGCTTTTGCCGGCCGCGCGGCGTGCGCCGAGCGGCCGGCATGGGCATGACGCCGCTGCGTCAGTGCCTCAAACGCCTCAGCGCTTCAACGCCGCGCGGGCGCGCTCGATCAGCGCGGTGGTCGACGAGTCGTGCTTCGCCGGATCGACCGACTCGGCCGACAGGTCGGCTTCCACCACCTTGCCGAGAATCTTGCCGAGCTCGACGCCCCACTGGTCGAACGGATTGATGTCCCACACCGTTGCCTGCACGAGCACCTTGTGTTCGTACAGCGCGATCAGCGCGCCGAGCGTGCGCGGCGTCAGCGCATCGACGAGCAGCGTCGTCGTCGGGCGGTTGCCCGGGAACGTCAGGTGCGGCGCGAGCGCCTCCTTGCCCGGCCCCGCGACCTTGCGTGCTTCCTCCAGCGTGCGGCCGAGCATCAGTGCCTCGCTCTGCGCGAAGCAGTTCGCGAGCAGCTTCGGGTGGTGGCTCGCGAGCGGATGCTCGGGCGTCAGCACCGCGATGAAGTCGATCGGCACGATCGTCGGCCCCTGGTGCAGCATCTGGAAGAACGCATGCTGGCCGTTGGTGCCCGGCTCGCCCCACGTGACGGCCGACGTCGGGTAGTCGACGAAGGTGCCGTCCAGGCGCGCGGATTTGCCGTTGCTTTCCATTTCGAGCTGCTGCAGGTACGACGGCAGGTAGTGCAGCGCTTCCGAATACGGCGCGACGAGATAGCTCTGCGAACCGAAGAAATTCCGGTACCAGATGCCGATCAGGCCGAGCAGCACGGGCAGGTTGCGCTCGAGCGGCGCCTCGCGGAAATGACGGTCCATGTCGTTCGCGCCGGCCAGCAGCTCGTCGAACTGCTCGGGGCCGATCGCGATCATGATCGACAGCCCGACCGCCGACCACAGCGAATAGCGGCCGCCGACCCAGTCCCACATTTCGAACACGTTGTCCGCGGCGATGCCGAACTTCACGACTTCGGCCGGGTTCGCCGACACGCCGACGAAGTGCTTTGCAAGCGCGTCCTCGGGGCAGCCGCGCGCGACGAACCAGTCGCGCAGCGAGCGTGCGTTCGTCATCGTCTCGAGCGTCGTGAAGGTCTTCGACACGATGATCGCGAGCGTTTCCTCGGGATCGACCTGTTCGAGTACGCGTGCGAGATCGGCGCCGTCGACGTTCGACACGAAGTGCGTGGAAATTTCGGGCGTCGCGACGTGGTGCAGCGCGTGCACGACCATCTTCGGCCCGAGATCGGAGCCGCCGATGCCGATGTTGATCACGTGGCGGATGCGTTTGCCGGTGTAGCCCGTCCAGGTGCCGCTGCGCACGGCGCGAGCGAACGTCGCCATCTTCGCGCGCTCGGCGCTCACCTGCGCGTGGAACGGCGCTTGCGGATCGGTCGCGCGCAGCGCGGTGTGCAGGGCGGCACGGCCTTCGGTCGGGTTCACGATTTCGCCCGCGAACATCGCGTCGCGGCGCGCCTCGACACCCGCGTCGCGCGCGAGCTGGACGAGCAGGCGCAGCGTTTCGTCGTTGATGCGGTTCTTCGAGAAATCGGCCGCGAGACCGCCGCCCGGAATCGTGAAGCGTTCGGCGCGGGTCGGCGCGCGGTCGTGTTCCGGCGCGAACCAGTCGCGCAGACGGGCGTGACGGATCTGTTCGAAGTGGGATTGAAGGGCAGTCCAGGCGGGGAGCGAATTCAGCGTCATGGCGGTTCGAGTGAAGCGTGAATCGGGAGGAATGCCGCGCCGGCTCATCGGGATCGGAAGGCCGGCGGACGAGAGGGCCCGCCGTGCGGCGGGGCAGTCAGTATAGCGGCGTTATGTGCCGGCGCGCGGCGACGCATAAAAAAGGCGATTGACCAGCGTGCGGACCATCGGCGCGAGTTCGCCTGCCGTGAGTCCGGCCGGGCCGGTTCCGTTCGCGGTCAGCGTGTCGGCCGCGAGGCCGTGCAGGTAGACGCCTGCCAGCGCCGCTTCGTACGGCGCGACGCGTTGCGCGAGCAGCGCGCCGATCAGGCCGCCGAGTACGTCGCCGGTGCCGCCCGTGGCGAGCGCCGCGTTGCCGGTCGGGTTGATCGTCATGCGGCCGTCGGGCGCCGCAATCACCGTGCCCGAGCCTTTCAGCACGACGATGGCCGCATAACGTGACGCGAGCGCCTGCGCGGCCGCGAGGCGGTCACGCTGAATCGCCGCCGTGTCGCAACCGAGCAGCCGCGCGGCCTCGAGCGGATGCGGCGTCAGCACGCACGGATAACCGCGCGCGCCGCGCGTGGCGACGGCGGTCGCGAGATCCGCGTGCGTCGCGACGAGGTTCAGTGCGTCGGCATCGAGCAGCGTCGCGGCGTCGTGGGCAAGCACGTCGCGCACGAGCGTCGCCGCGGCCTCGCGCGTGCCCAGCCCGCAGCCCGCGGCGATGGCGGTCATCGCGCCGGGGTCGAGGGTGTCGACCGCGTGCAGCATCAGTTCGGGGAACGGCGGATCGTACGGCGGCGCGCCGGTGCCGAGGAAGCCGACATGCACCTTGCCGGCACCGGCGAACAGCGCGGCGCGCGCGGCCAGGATCGGCGCGCCGCACATGCCGGTGTCGCCGCCGAGTACCGCGAGGCTGCCGTACGTGCCCTTGTGGGACGCGAATGCGCGCGCGGGCAGGGCGGCGGCGAACCGCGCGGGCGCGTTCAGTACGATGGCCGGCGCGGCGGGTGGCGCGACGTCGAGCGATTCGACGTCGATCGCGCCGGCGAGATCCCGGCCTTCGCCGGTGTAGAGGCCCGGCTTCGCGCCGATGAAAGTGAGCGTGTGGGTGGCGGCGACGGCGACGCCCGCGCCGACGATCTGGCCCGTGTGGCTGTCGAGTCCGCTCGGCACATCCAGCGCAAGCACGCGGCCGCCGCTGCGCGCATGCGCGGCGATGCGCGCGGCCTGCTCGGCGAACGCGCCGTCGAGCGCGCGGCCGAGACCGATGCCGAACAGTCCGTCGACCACCCACGCATAGCCGTCCAGCGAAGCAGGCGGCGTGGCCGACAGCGGCACGCCGGCGGCGCGCGCGAGGCCGAGCGCCCATTGCGCGTCGTCGGGCTTCACCGGCACCGGCATCCACGCCTGGGTCGCGACGCCGAGCTGCTGGAGGTGCGCGGCGGCAACGAGCGCGTCGCCGCCGTTGTTGCCCGGGCCGACCGCGAACCACACGGGGCGGTCGTCGCCGGACGCGCGTTCGGACAGCCAGCGCGCGGCGGCGGCGCCGGCGCGACCCATCAGCGTATGCGGCGGCAGCGCCGCGGCTGCGTCGGCTTCGGCCGCGCGCAGGTCGGCGACGCGCAGCAGCGCGATCGGAGCGGAATCGGGAAGCGGAAGGGTAACGGTCATCGCGGGGTCATCGCCGGGTCGCGGCGGCTGGCAAGGCGGCCGCCGGGGACGGGCCCCGCGGCGGTCAGGTCGTGAAGCGCCCGGCGCTTAGCGCGGCGAGCGTGTCGGCGCGCCAGTGCTGCACGTCGCCGCCCAGGTAGTCGGTCACCACTTTAGCAGACCCGCATGCGAGCCCCCAGCCGGCCGGGCCGTGCCCGAAATTGACGAATACACGCGGATGCGGGGTCGGACCGACGACCGGCAGGCCGTCCGGCGACAGCAGTTGCGTGCCTTGCCAGGACAGCGCGGCCGAGATCCTCGCGGCACCGGGCACCCAGTCGTGGACGGCCTGGCCGAGCAACGCGAGCGCGGCCTCGGACAGCGGCTCGGCGAGCGGCTTCGCGGTGTCGGGCAGGCTCTGCAGCACGGCGCCGCCGCCGACGCGCAGCCGCTGGTGGGTGCGCGTGATCGAGATGCGCTTGATCGAATCGATGACGTTCAGGTGCGGCGCATGTTCTTCGTAGGCGACCGGCGCGGTCAGCGCATGGACCCGCACCGGGTGCAGCGGCAGGCGCCAGCCGAGGCGGTCGAGCAGCGGCAGGCTGCCGGCGCCGGCGGCGACCACGATCGCATCGGCGGAAATCACGTCGACGTCGCGGGCGTTCGACGCGTGGCGGTCGCCGGGCGGGACGAGCTCGACCGCGGCGCGGCCGTTGTCGACGCGGATCGCGGCGACTTCCGCGCCGAAGCGGAACTGCACGCCGTGCTCGTCGAGCGTCTGCTTGACCAGTTTCGCGAACAGCGGGCAATTCCCGGTGCGCTCGGTCTCGAGCAGCACGCCGCCGGCGAAACCGGGCTCGGCCGGCACCGACGGCTCGAGTGCCGCGCATTCGTCTGCGGAGAGCACGCGGTACGGCTGGTCGAGCGTGCGCAGCAGGTCGAGCGCGGGCTGCATCGCTTCCCAGTCGCGCGGATCGCGCACGACGTGCAGGATGCCGGGCTTCTGCTCGAACTCGAGCTCGAGGCGCGTCTCGATGTCGGCGAGCGCGTCGCGCGACGCGTCGATCAGCGGCCGGAGCCGCGTGTACTGCGCAGCGAACGCGTCGGGCTCGCGCAGCCTGCCGAGCTGCTTGACGAAGCGCCGTACGCCGCCGTTGAAGCCGGGCTTGTAGACGATGCCGCTGTCGCGCGGCTGGCGCTGGCGCATGAAGGTCGGGCCGAACCAGACGTCGAGCGGGCTCGGCAGCAGCGCGCCGCCGTCGCCGTAGGTCGCACCCTGCGCGACGGTCGCGTGGCGTTCGACCACGCATACGCGATGGCCGGCCGCGCGCAACTGGTAGGCGGTGGCGACGCCGCTGATTCCGCCGCCGATGACGATGACATCCATGGATTGCTTCGATGACGGGCGGCGCGCAGGCGCTGCCCGGTGAGAATTCGCTGAGGGCCCGGGCCCGGTGAACCCGGAATGATAGCGCCAAAATCGCGGGAACCGGCGCCGGGGTGGCACGGGCCGTGCCGCCGTGCCGCGGCCGCCGGCTGCCGCGCCCGCGCGGGGCGGCCCGGCGGGCAGGCCGTGCGCGGTGGACATCGCGGCACCGATGCGGTGCATGCGGGTTGCCGATCGGCCGGTCTTGGGCGACCGACTTCCGGGTATAATTACGGCCTTCCTTTCGCCCCACGTCGCCACCTCGCGCGACTCATCGACGTCAGTCCAGCCCATGGCTCACTTCTCGTGTTTTCCCGGCGCTTCGGCCCTCTCCGATTTCCGTCAAACCCGTCTGCTCGACACGCTCAGGCAAATCGACGCCAACATCGTCGCGGTGCGCGGGCAGTTCCTGCACTTCGTCAATGCGGCCGAGCCGCTGTCGGCCGACGACAGCGCGCGCATCGACGCGCTGATGCACTACGGCGCGCCGTTCGAGCCGGCGGCCGAGAAGGGCACGACCGAGACCTTCGTCGTGCTGCCGCGTTTCGGCACGGTTTCGCCGTGGGCGAGCAAGGCGACCGACATCGCCCAGCACTGCGGCCTCACGCACGTGCGCCGCATCGAGCGCGGCGTCGAATTCACGGTCACGCTGAAGTCGGGCCTGCTCGGCGGCAAGAAGGCGCTGTCGGACGACGCGCGCGCGGCCGTCGCGGCCGCGCTGCATGACCGGATGACCGAAAGCGTGGTCGCGGCGCGCGACGACGCGCAGCACCTGTTCGACGAACTGCCGGCCAAGCCGCTCTCGACCGTCGACGTGCTGGGTATCGGCCGCGGCGCGCTCGAGCGCGCGAACGTCGAGCTGGGCCTCGCGCTCGCCGACGACGAGATCGACTACCTGGTCGACGCGTTCCGCAAGCTCGAACGCAACCCGACCGACGTGGAACTGATGATGTTCGCGCAGGCGAACAGCGAACACTGCCGCCACAAGATCTTCAACGCGCAGTGGACGATCGACGGCGAAGCGCAGGACATGTCGCTGTTCGCGATGATCCGCAACACCGAGAAGCTGAGCCCGCAGGGCACGATCGTCGCCTATTCGGACAACTCGTCGATCATGGTCGGCGCCGAAGCCGAACGCTGGTTCCCGCGCAACGCAGGCGCGGCCGGCGAGCCGGGCGAGCGCTACGGCCGCCACACCGAGCTCACGCACACGCTGATGAAGGTCGAGACGCACAACCACCCGACGGCGATTTCGCCGTTCCCGGGCGCGGCGACCGGCGCGGGCGGCGAGATCCGCGACGAAGGCGCGACGGGCCGCGGCGCGCGTCCGAAGGCCGGCCTGACGGGCTTCACCGTGTCGAACCTCGACCTGCCGGACGCCCGCCAGCCGTGGGAAAACGCGCGCGACGCCGCGCAGCCGGTCGGCGAGCGCAATCCGAACGACGCGCACGGCCCGTACGGCCGTCCGGACCGCATCGCGTCGCCGCTGCAGATCATGATCGACGGCCCGCTCGGCGGCGCCGCGTTCAACAACGAATTCGGCCGCCCGAACCTCGGCGGCTACTTCCGCGTGTACGAGCAGAACGTCGGCGGGAAGGTGCATGGTTATCACAAGCCGATCATGATCGCGGGCGGCCTCGGCAACATCGCGGATCAGCATACGCACAAGCACGACGTGCCGGCCGGCTCGCTGCTGATCCAGATCGGCGGCCCCGGCATGCGGATCGGGATGGGCGGCGGCGCCGCGAGCTCGATGGCGACCGGCGCGAACACGGCCGAGCTCGACTTCGACTCGGTGCAGCGCGGCAACCCGGAAATCGAACGTCGCGCACAGGAAGTGATCAACGGCTGCTGGCAGCTCGGCGCGGAAAACCCGATCCTGAGCATCCACGACGTCGGCGCGGGCGGCCTGTCGAACGCGTTCCCCGAGATCGTCGACGGCGCGGGCAAGGGCGCGCGCTTCGAACTGCGCAAGGTCGCGCTCGAGGAATCGGGCCTGTCGCCGCGCGAAATCTGGTCGAACGAAGCGCAGGAGCGCTACGTGCTGGCGATCGCGCCGGCCGACCTGCCCCGTTTCGAGGCGATCTGCGCGCGTGAGCGCTGCCCGTTCGCGGTGGTCGGTGTCGCGACCGACGAACGCCAGCTGAAGCTCGTCGACGACGAAGCGACGGGCGCCGACGAATACCCGGTCGACATGCCGATGGAAGTGCTGCTCGGCAAGCCGCCGCGCATGCATCGCGACGTCACGCGCGTGACGACCGAGCGTGCGCCGGTCGACGTGACGGGCATCGCGCTGTCGGAAGTCGCGATCGACGTGCTGAAGCACCCGACGGTCGGCAGCAAGTCGTTCCTGATCACGATCGGCGACCGCTCGGTCGGCGGCACGTCGGTGCGCGACCAGATGGTCGGCCCGTGGCAGGTGCCGGTGGCCGACTGCGCGGTCACCGCACTCGACTACGCGGGGTTCAAGGGCGAGGCGATGACGATGGCCGAGCGCACGCCGCTCGCGGTGATCGACGCGCCGGCATCGGGCCGCATGGCGGTCGGCGAGGCGATCACGAACATCGCGAGCGCGCCGATCGCGTCGCTCGACAAGCTGAAGCTGTCGGCGAACTGGATGGCCGCGTGCGGCACGGCCGGCGAGGACGCCGCGCTGTTCGACACGGTCAAGGCGATCGGCATGGAGCTGTGCCCGGCACTCGGGATCGGCATCCCGGTCGGCAAGGACTCGCTGTCGATGAAGACGAAGTGGGACGAGCAGGGCGTCGCGAAGGAAGTGGTGTCGCCGGTGTCGCTGATCATCTCCGCGTTCGCGCCGGTCGAGGACGTGCGCCGTCACCTGACGCCGCAACTGCGCCGCATCGCCGATGCGGGCGACAGCGTGCTGATCGCGATCGATCTCGGCCGCGGCAAGAACCGGATGGGCGGCAGCATCTTCGCGCAGGTCACGCAGCAGGTCGGCGACACGACGCCGGACGTCGACGATGCGGAAGACCTGAAGCGTTTCTTCAACGCGATCCAGTCGCTCAATGCGCAAGACAAGCTGCTCGCGTACCACGACCGCTCGGACGGCGGCCTGTGGGCGACGGTGTGCGAAATGGCGTTCGCGGGTCACGCGGGCGTGTCGCTGAACGTCGACATGCTGACGCTCGACCCGAATCACGAATCCGACTACGGCGACGCGAAGGACTGGGCGAAGCAGACGAGCGGCCGCCGCGAGGATCGCACGCTGCGCGCGCTGTTCTCCGAGGAACTGGGCGCCGTCGTGCAGGTGCGCGCGACCGACCGCGACGCGGTGCTGGGCGCGCTGCGCGAGTTCGGCCTGTCGGCGTGCTCGCACGTGATCGGCTCGGTCAACGATCGCGACGTGATCGAGGTGTACCGCGACGCGAAGAAGATTTTCGACGCACCGCGCGCCGAACTCCATCGTGCGTGGAGCGAAGTGAGCTGGCGCATCGCGCGCCTGCGCGACAACCCCGCGTGCGCGGATGCCGAATACGACGCGCTGCTGGACGTGGCCGACCCGGGCATCTCGCCGGTGCTGAGCTTCGATCCGGCCGACGACATCGCGGCGCCGTTCATCGCGACGGGCGCACGGCCGCGCGTCGCGATCCTGCGCGAGCAGGGCGTGAACTCGCATCTCGAAACGGCCTACGCGTTCGACCGCGCGGGCTTCGATGCGCACGACGTGCACATGAGCGATCTGCTGGCCGGCCGCGCGAATCTTGCCGATTTCGCGGGTGCGGTCGCATGCGGCGGCTTCTCATACGGCGACGTGCTGGGCGCGGGCGAAGGCTGGGCGAAGACGATCCGCTTCAACGCGAATCTCGCCGACATGTTCTCGGCGTTCTTCGCGCGTCCCGACACGTTCGCGCTCGGCATCTGCAACGGCTGCCAGATGCTGTCGAGCATCTCGTCGATGATCCCGGGTGCGGAAGCCTGGCCGAAGTTCACGCGCAACAAGTCCGAGCAGTTCGAGGCGCGTTTCTCGTTCGTCGAAGTCGAGAAATCGCCGTCGATCTTCTTCGCGGGGATGGAAGGCTCGCGGATTCCGGTCGCGGTCGCGCACGGCGAAGGTTATGCGGACTTCTCGCAACAGGGCGACATCGATCGCGTCGCGGTCGCGATGCGCTTCGTCGACCACCGCGGCGAAGCAACCGAGCGTTATCCGTTCAACCCGAACGGCTCGCCGGCCGGCATCACGTCGGTCACGACGGCCGACGGCCGCTTCTCGGTGCTGATGCCGCACATGGAGCGCGTGCATCGTACGGTCGCGATGAGCTGGCACCCGGAAAGCTGGGGTGAAGCGAGCCCGTGGATGCGCGTGTTCCGCAACGCGCGCCGCTGGATCGGCTGATCGGGATGATGTTCGACCCGAACGCGCCGGTCGAGGTCGTCACGCTGCGCGACGAGCGCGCGAGCGAGGCCTACGCGATCGGCCGTGTGATCGTCGCCGCGTTCGCAGGCGAGCCGGAAGACGGGCAGTTCGAACGACGGATCGTCGACACGTTGCGTGCGGACGGTGCGTTGAGCGTCTCGCTCGTCGCGGAACGCGACGGCCGCCTGATCGGGCACGTCGCGTTTTCGCCGGTGTCGATCGGCGGCGAGGCGCCCGGCAGCCAGGGCTGGTACGGGCTCGCGCCGCTCGCGGTGCTGCCCGACTGCCAGCGGCAGAGCATCGGCACGGGGCTGGTACGCGCGGGGCTCGACGCGTTGCGCCGCCTCGGTGCGCGCGGCTGCGTCCTGCTCGGGGAGCCCGCGTACTACACGCGCTTTGGCTTTGCGCCGTCCGGCGGCATCGTGTTCCCGGGCGTACCGCCCGAGTATTTCCTTGCGCTGACGCTCGACGACTCGGCACCGCGGCCGTCAGGCGACGTTCGCTATCACGACGTGTTCCATCCCGCGTAAGTCTGCGGCGCGAGCCGATCAGGCATACGGAAAAGGCCGCTCCGAAGAGCGGCCTTTTCTTTGGTGGGAACGCCGCACATCGCGATGCGCTGGCGGCCGGCCTGCGGGCAACAAAAAAGCCGCTCCGGGGAGCGGCTTTTCGATGCGCGAGCGGCGAGCGCCTGCGTTACTGGATCTTTGCCTGCTGGCGCAGACCTTCCTCGAACGCCTGCAGCTTCTGCTGCACGAGCTGCTGCGCGATCTGTGCCTTCACCTGATCGAGCGGCGGCGGCGCGATGTCGCGGATGTCGTCGACGCGGATGATGTGCCAGCCGAACTGCGTCTTCACCGGCGTGTCGGTCATCTGGCCTTTCTGCAGCTTCTGCGCGGCCGCCGCGAATTCCGGCACGTACGCCTTCGGGTCGGACCAGTCGAGATCGCCGCCGTTCTTGCCCGAGCCCGGATCCTTCGAGAACTGCTTCGCGAGATCCTCGAACTTCGCGCCGGCCTTGATCTTCGCGATCAGGTCCTTCGCCTGCTGCTCGTCGCTGACGAGGATGTGGTGCAGGTGGTATTCGCGGTTGCCGCCGGCGCCCTTGACGAGGTCGTCGTAGCGCGCCTTCACTTCGGCGTCGGTCGGCTGGTTCTTCTTCAGGAAACTCTCGATCATCGAACGCAGCACGACGGTCTGCTGCGCGACGGCGACCTGCGCCTTCACGTCCGGACGGTTCGGGATGCCTTCACGGATTGCTTCCTGCATCAGGATTTCGCGGTTCACGAGTTCCTGGCGCACGGCCTGCTGCAGCTGCGGGCTGTCGGTCTGGCCTTGCTGCACGAGCTGGGCGACCATCGCGTCCGCGCGCGACTTCGGAATCGGCGTGCCGTTGACGACGGCGATGTTCTGGGCAAATGCCGGTGCCGCTGCGAAAGCAGCCGCCGCGACCCACAGGCGGGGGGATTTCAGGATCATCGGGAATTCCTAATGAGACTAGATTGAAGATTCGTTGAATTCTTCGGGCGTGTAAGCCACGATCGCGAGCGCGTGAATGCCGCGCTGCATCGCATCAGCGAGCGCATCATACACCAGCCGGTGCCGCGCGACGCGCGGCTTGCCCGCGAACGCGGCCGACACGATCGTGACCGTGAAGTGGCCGCCGGCGGCCGCGCCGGCGTGGCCCGCGTGCTGCGCGCTGTCGTCGCGCACGGTGAGCGACAGCGGGGCGAGCGCTGCGGTGAGGCGCGCCTCGATCAGCGCGATGCGTTCGTCGGGCGACGCGTGGAGAAAGGCGTCCGTCATGTCACTCGTCCTTCAGGTATTTCGTGAGCCACAGGCTCTGCAGGATGATGAATACGACCATCGCGCCCGTCGTGCCGAACAGCTTGAAGTTCACCCATTGCGACTCGGTGAAGTTGTGCACCACGTACAGGTTCGCGACGCCGAGCACCGCGAAGAACAGCGCCCACGCGACGTTCAGTTTGTCCCACACGGGGTGCGGCAGCGTGAGCTGCTTGCCCATCATCTTCTCGATCAGGTTGTTGCCGAACGCATAGCGCGCGGCGAGCAGCCCGATCGCAAACAGCCAGTACAGCACAGTCGGTTTCCATTGAATGAATTTCTCGTCATGCAGGACGAGGGTGGCACCACCGAAAACGACGATCACGCCCAGGCTGACCCACAGCATCGTGTCGACCTTCCGGTGCCGGAAGGCGACCCACGCGACCTGGGCCAGCGTCGCGACGATCGCGACGGCGGTGGCGGTAAAGATGCCCCAGACCTTGAAGGCGGCAAAAAACAGGATGATCGGAAACAGATCGAACAGGAATTTCATGGCGCTCGCAGCTGCGTGAAAGGCCGCTTGCGCGGCCTTTCACCGTTGTAGGGACCCGCCAGGCACCGCCGGAGCGGATCGGGGCGGCGGCGCGGGATGCCCCGCCGATCCGCCCGGCGCCGCTCATTCGTTTTCGGGTCGGGACTCGAAGTTTAACGCAGCCGAATTGATGCAGTAGCGCAAACCGGTCTTGTCGCGCGGGCCGTCCTCGAAGACGTGGCCGAGATGCGCGCCGCAGTGGTTGCAGCGGACCTCGACGCGCACCATCCCGTGCGAGTAGTCGACCTTCTCGTCGATCACCTCGCCGTTGAGCGGCTTGAAGTAGCTGGGCCAGCCGCAGCCCGAGTGGAACTTGGAGCCGGATTCGAACAATGGCGTGCTGCAGACGACGCACTTGTAGATGCCGGCGTCTTCGGTGTCGGTGTATTCGCCGGTGAACGCACGCTCGGTTGCCGCGTGCTGCGTGACTTCGTACTGCATCGGCGTGAGCCGCCGGCGCAGCTCGGCGTCGTCCTTCTGGTACGGGAAGGTCTTGTCGTCGGAATCGTGGGACATGGGGTTCTCCTGATCGGTCGGTCGATACGCGCGGGTTGCGGGCTTCAGGACGAGCAGCTCACTTCGAGCGACCCGGCCCAGTCGGGCGGCAACGCCGCGTACGCTTCATGCTCCGGTTGTTCGTCGAACGGCCGGCGCAGGATCTGCGCGAGCCGCTCGACTTCCGAAAAATCCTTTTCCTTCGCGCGCCGGATCGCGACTTCGGCCAGATGGTTGCGCAACACGTATTTCGGGTTCGCGCGATTCATCGCGGCCGCGCGTGTCGCGTCGTCGCGCGTTTCCTCGGACAGCCGCGCGCGGTAGAGGTTCGCCCACGCATCGAACGCGTCGCGGTCGATGAACAGGTCGCGCACGGGTGCGTCGCGGCTCGCGTCGTGCTTCGAGACCTGTGCGAGCCGGCGGAACGTCAGCGTGAAATCCGCGTGACTCGCATGCATCGTCTCGAGCAGCTTGTTCGCGAGGTCGGCATCGTTCTCGCGCTCGAGCTCGAGGCCGAGCTTCGCGCGCATCGCGCGCTCGAGCGCGGGGCCGAAACGTTCCGGGAACTTCGCGAGCACGGCCTGCGCGTCGACCACCGCGCGCTCGGCGCGCGCATCGTCGTCGGCGATGCCGTGCTGCAACCCGATCAGCGGCAGCAACGCCTGCGCGAGGCAGTAGCAGTTCCAGTGCGCGATGCGCGGCTGCATCCGGTACGCATAGCGGCCGTTCGTATCCGAGTGGTTGCAGATGTGGTTCGCATCGAACGCATCGACGAAACCGAACGGGCCGTAGTCGATCGTCACGCCGAGGATCGACATGTTGTCGGTGTTCATCACGCCGTGGCAGAAGCCGACGGCCTGCCACTGCGCGACGAGATCCGCCGTGCGCAGCGTCGCCGCTTCGAGCAGCGCGAGGTACGGATCGTCGGCGTGGCGGCAATCCGGATAGAAGCGGTCGATCACGTGATCGGCGAGCTGGCGCAGCAGGTCGGGGCGATCGTTCGAGAAGAAGTGTTCGAAGTGGCCGAAGCGCACGAAGCTCTCCGACACGCGCGTGACGACGGCCGACGTCTCGATTTCCTCGCGCACCACCGGCTGGTCGGAACCGATCACCGTCAGGGCGCGCGTGGTCGGGATGCCGAGGTGATGCATCGCTTCCGAGCACAGGAATTCGCGGATCGACGAGCGCAGCACCGCGCGGCCGTCGCCCATCCGCGAATACGGCGTGCGGCCGCTGCCTTTCAGCTGCAATTCGTAGCGGCGGCCGTCGGTGCCGGTGCGCTCGCCGATCGTCAGCGCGCGTCCGTCGCCGAGCTGGCCCGCCCACACGCCGAACTGGTGGCCGGAATACACCGATGCGTACGGCATCGCGTGCGCGGGCCAGTCGCGCGTCGGGTTGCCGGCGAACAGCTCGGCGAAGCCGGGCTGCGCGGCGAGCGACGGCGGCAGGTCGAGCAGGTGCGCGACTTCGCCGGAAAAGCCGACGACGTACGGCGCGGCAAGCGGCGCGGCCGGCAGCCGCGTATGAAACGCGTCGCCGAGCGCGACGAACGCGCCGGCGGCGGGCGCGCCGAGCGTGGCGGCGAGGTCGGGGAGGGTGTCAGCCGTATCGGCTGCGCTTCGGGAAAACGACATGTTGAGCGCCTCTGGGTAAGCCGATATTGTAAGGCGGCGCCGCGCCGCCCGCATGGCGGCCCGCGCGCCATGCGCGACACCCGTCCGGGGCCGCTGACGGGCGCGCCGCAGAGGCTGGTCACCGATTCGCATCCTCACGGAGAACAAGACGATGGGTAAGCCGTTGCTGGGCCAGATGATGGACATGCCGTTGCTGGTGTCCTCGCTGATTTCTCATGCCGCGCGACATGCCGGCGACACGGAGATCGTATCGAGGCGCGTGGAAGGCGATCTGCATCGCTACACGTACCGCGATTGCGAACGCCGCGCGAAGCAACTGGCGCAGGCGCTCGCGCGGCTCGGCGTCGAAACCGGCGATCGCGTCGGCACGCTGGCGTGGAACGGCTACCGGCATCTGGAAGCGTATTACGGGATCGGCGGCATGGGGGCCGTGTGCCACACGATCAACCCGCGCCTGTTCCCCGAGCAGATCGCGTACATCGTCAATCACGCGGAAGATCGCTACGTCTTTTTCGACCTCAATTTCGCCCCGCTCGTCGATGCGATCGCGCCGCAGTGCCCGCACGTGAAGGGCTGGGTCGCGATGACGGACGCCGCGCATCTGCCGTCCGGCACGACGCCGTTCCTGTGCTACGAAACGCTCGTCGAAGCGGAGGACGGCCGCTACGACTGGCCGCGCCTCGACGAGCAGCAGGCGTCGGGGCTGTGCTACACGTCGGGCACGACCGGCAACCCGAAGGGCGTGCTGTATTCGCACCGCTCGACCGTGCTGCACGCGTACGGCGCCGCGTTGCCGGACGCGATGAACCTGTCCGCGATGGACGCGGTGCTGCCCGTCGTGCCGATGTTCCACGTCAACGCGTGGGGGCTGCCGTACGCGGTGCCGCTCACGGGCGGCAAGCTCGTGCTGCCCGGCAAGGATCTCGACGGGAAATCGCTGTACGAGCTGATGGAAGCCGAGCGCGTGACGTTCTCCGCGGGCGTGCCGACCGTGTGGCTCGGCCTGCTCAACTACATGCGCGAGGCCGGTGTGCGCTTTTCGACGCTGAACCGCACGGTGATCGGCGGCTCCGCGTGCCCGCCCGCGATGCTGCGCACCTTCGAGGACGAATACGGCGTGCGCGTGATCCATGCCTGGGGGATGACCGAACTGTCGCCGCTCGGCACGCTCGCGAAGCTCAACTGGGCGCAGTCGCAGCGGCCGCTCGACGCGCAGCGCAAGCTGCTCGAGAAGCAGGGGCGCGTGATCTGCGGCGTCGACATGCGCATCGTCGGCGAGGACGGCCACGAGCTGCCGTGGGACGGCGTCGCGTTCGGCGAGCTGCAGGTGCGCGGCCCGTGGGTGATCGACCACTACTTTCGCGGCGATACGTCGCCGCTGTCGGACGGCTGGTTTCCGACCGGCGACGTCGCGACGATCGACCCCGACGGCTTCCTGCAGATCACCGACCGCAGCAAGGACGTGATCAAGTCGGGCGGCGAGTGGATCAGCTCGATCGACATCGAGAACGTCGCGATCGCGCACCCGGGCGTGGCCGAGGCCGCCTGCATCGCCTGTGCGCACCCGAAATGGACCGAGCGTCCGCTGCTCGTCGTGGTGCCGCGCGAAGGGGCGAACCTGAACCGTGACGCGCTGCTCGCGTTCTACGAAGGCAAGGTCGCGAAATGGTGGATTCCCGACGACGTCGTGTTCGTCGACTCGCTTCCGCACACCGCGACCGGCAAGCTGCAGAAGCTGAAGCTGCGCGAGACATTCCGCGATTACGTGTTGCCGACGGCGGTCGGCGAGTCGTAACGCGAGCCGTAACGTCTGCGCCCGGGCCGCAAGCGGCTCGCGAAACGGTCGCCCGATCCGTCCCCGGATCGGGAACAAAATTCAAATTGAACGACCGTGCTTTTTCGTTGTATGCTGCCTGCGTTCAACCGGACATGCGGCTGTTCGACCGCGCACAATGAAGCGCAGCCACCCCGGCGCGCGATGCATGGAGGCAGGCAGATGGCAGTGGATTACTCGACTCGCGACGGCGTGGCCGTCCTTACGCTCAACAATCCGCCCGTCAACGGGCTCGGCCTGTCGACCCGTCAGGGCGTCATGGACGCGCTCGATCGCGCCGCGCAGGACCCGTCGGTCACGGCCATCGTGCTGACCGGCGCAGGACGCGCATTCTCGGGCGGCGCCGACATCACCGAATTCAATACGCCGAAGGCGCTCCAGGAGCCGACGCTGCACACCGTGATCCGCGCGGTGGAGGCGAGCGCGAAGCCCGTCGTCGCGGCGCTGCACAGCGTCGTGATGGGCGGCGGCCTCGAGCTCGCGCTCGGCGCGCATTACCGTGTCGCGGCACCCGGCGCGCAGGTCGCGCTGCCCGAGGTGAAGCTCGGCCTGCTGCCGGGCGCGGGCGGCACGCAGCGCCTGCCGCGCGCGGTGGGGCTCGAAACCGCGCTGAACATGATCGTGTCGGGCGCGCCCGTGCCGTCGGAGCAACTCGCGAAGAGCGGTCTGTTCGACGAGATGGCCGACGGCGACCTGCTCGACGCGGCCGTCGCGTTCGCGCGCAAGGCCGGTGCGCAGAAGGGGCCGCATCCGCGCGTGCGCGATCGCAAGATCGTCCACGCGAACGCCGCGGGCTTCATCCAGTTCGCGCGCAACTCGGCCCGGGCCGCCGCACCGAATTTCCCCGCGCCGCACAAGTGCATCGACGCGATCGAGGCCGGCGTGCTGCACGGCTTCGACAAGGGCAGCATCGCCGAGCGCGAGGGTTTCGTCGCGCTGATGATGACGCCGGAAAGCCGCGCGCTGCGGCATGCGTTCTTCGGTGAGCGCGCGGCGAGCAAGATTCCCGACGTGCCGTCCGATACGCCGCTGCGCGAGATTCGCCGTGTCGGCGTGATCGGCGCGGGCACGATGGGCGGCGGCATCGCGATGAACTTCGTGAACGCAGGGCTGCCCGTCACGCTGCTCGAAACGAAACAGGAAGCGCTCGAGCGCGGCGTCGCGACGATCCGCAAGAACTACGACGCGCAGGTGAAGAAGGGCAAGCTCACGCAGGAGAAGCTCGACGCGCGCATGGCGCTGATCACGCCGACGCTGTCCTACGACGATCTGAAGGATGCCGACCTGATCGTCGAGGCCGTGTTCGAGGAACTCGGCGTGAAGGAGCAGGTGTTCAGGAAGCTCGACGAAGTCGCGAAGGCGGGCGCGATCCTCGCGTCGAACACGTCGACGCTCGACGTCGACAAGATCGCGGCATTCACGAAGCGTCCGCAGGACGTCGTCGGCATGCACTTCTTCAGCCCGGCGAACGTGATGAAGCTGCTCGAGGTCGTGCGCGGCGCGCAGACCGCGAAGGACGTGCTCGCCACCGTGATGGCCGTGGCGAAGAAGATCCGCAAGACGGCGGTCGTGTCGGGCGTGTGCGACGGCTTCATCGGCAACCGGATGATCGAGCAGTACATCCGCCAGGCGCTCTTCATGCTCGAGGAAGGCGCGCTGCCCGCGCAGGTCGATCGCGCGATCGAGAAATTCGGTTTCGCGATGGGTCCGTTCCGGATGAGCGACCTCGCCGGCAACGACATCGGCTGGGCGATCCGCAAGCGCCGCTATGTCGAGCAGCCCGGCCTGCAGTACTCGAAGATCGCCGACCGCCTGTGCGAGCAGGGCCGCTTCGGCCAGAAGACGGGCGCCGGCTGGTACGACTACGTGCCGGGCGAGCGCAAGGCAAAGCCGTCGTCGCTCGTCGACGAGATGGTCGTCGCGTATTCGAAGGAGCGCGGCGTCGAGCGGCGCAAGATCGGCGACGACGAGATCGTCGAACGGCTCGTGTTCGCGCTGGTGAACGAAGGCGCGAAGATCCTCGAGGAGAAGATCGCGTCGAAGGCGTCCGACATCGACATGGTCTACCTGACCGGTTATGGCTTCCCGCTGTGGCGGGGCGGCCCGATGCTGTACGCGGACGTGGTCGGCCTCTACAACGTCGAGCGCGCGATTCGCCGCTACGCGGCCGCGCCGAACGGCGACGCATGGCAGCTCGCGCCGTCGATCGCCGAGCTCGCGAAGGCCGGCCGCGGGTTCAACGGCTGACGCGCCGGATCGCGGCGCGACGAACACCCGGAGAAACGCAATGAGACACACCGACGACGTACTGCTCGTGATCGACGTGCAATACGACTTCATGCCGGGCGGCGCGCTCGCGGTGCCCGACGGCGACGCGGTCGTGCCGGTGATCAACGCGCTGGCGCGGCGCTTCGACCAGGTCGTGCTGACGCAGGACTGGCACCCGCGCGAGCACGTGTCGTTCGCGGCGAACCATCCGGGCCGCGAACCGTTCTCCACGCTCGCGCTGCCGTACGGCGAGCAGGTGCTGTGGCCCGTGCACTGCGTGCAGGACACCGACGGCGCGGCGCTGCATCGCGACCTCGACATCCCGCATGCGCGGCTCGTCATCCGCAAGGGCGGCGACGCGCAGGTCGACAGCTATTCCGCGTTCGTCGAAGCGGATCGCACGACGCGCACGGGGCTCGCGGGCTATCTGCGCGAGCTCGGCGCGAAGCGCGTGTGGTGCTGCGGGCTCGCGACCGACTATTGCGTCGCGTGGTCGGCGCTCGACGCGCGTGCGGCCGGTTTCGACGCCGCGGTGATCAACGATGCGTGCCGCGCGATCGACCTGAACGGGTCGCTCGCCCACGCATGGCAGCAGATGCAGGCAGCGGGCGTCGCGCATGTGACGTCCGCGGGCGCGCGCCCGGCGGCGTAGCGCATTCCCATTCGATGCAGGACATGAAGCAGGACCGAAGGAGACTCGCATGACCGAAGCCGTAATCGTATCGACCGCCCGCACGCCGCTGGCGAAATCCTGGCGCGGTGCTTTCAACATGACGCACGGCGCGACGCTCGGCGGCCACGTGGTCGCGGCCGCGCTCGAACGCGCGAAGCTCGACCCCGCGCGCGTCGAGGACGTGATCATGGGTTGCGCGAACCCCGAAGGCGCGACCGGCGCGAACATCGCGCGGCAGATCGCCTTGCGCGCCGGGCTGCCCGTGAGCGTGCCGGGGATGACGGTGAACCGCTTCTGCTCGTCGGGGCTGCAGACCATCGCGCTGGCCGCGCAGCGGATCATCGCGGGCGAAGGCGAGGTGTACGTCGCGGGCGGCGTCGAATCGATCTCGTGCGTGCAGAACGAGATGAACCACCACATGATCCAGGAAGGCTGGCTCGCGCAGCACAAGCCCGAGATCTACTGGAACATGCTGCAGACGGCCGAGAACGTCGCGAAGCGCTACGGCATCTCGAAGGAGCGGCAGGACGAGTACGGCGTGCAGTCGCAACTGCGTGCCGCGGCCGCGCAGGAAGCCGGACGCTTTCGCGACGAGATCGTGCCGATCACGGTGCTCGCGGGCATCGCCGACAAGGCCACGGGCCGTCTGTTCACGAAGGAAGTGACGGTATCGGCCGACGAAGGGATCCGCCCGGACACGACGCTCGAAGGCGTGTCGAAGATCCGGTCGGCCGTGCCGGGCGGCGTGATCACCGCCGGCAACGCCAGCCAGTTCTCGGACGGCGCGTCGGCCTGCGTCGTCATGAGCGCCGATGCCGCGCAGCGCGAAGGGCTGCAGCCGCTCGGCGCATTCCGCGGTTTCGCGGTGGCGGGCTGCGAGCCGGACGAGATGGGTATCGGCCCCGTGTTCGCGGTGCCCAAGCTGCTGAAGCAGGCGGGGCTGAAGGTCGACGATATCGGCCTGTGGGAACTGAACGAAGCGTTCGCGGTGCAGGTGCTGTACTGCCGCGACACGCTCGGGATTCCTGAGGATCGCCTGAACGTGAACGGCGGCGCGATCGCGGTCGGCCATCCGTACGGCGTGTCGGGCGCGCGCCTGACGGGCCACGCGCTGATCGAAGGCAAGCGGCGCGGCGTGAAGTACGTGGTCGTCACGATGTGCATCGGCGGCGGGCAGGGCGCGGCCGGCCTGTTCGAAATCCTCTGATCTTTGGCGGGTGGCGGCCGCGGCTTCGCTTCGGCGAGGCAGGCGGCCGCGATGCGAATCGGTGCCACTGAACCGCCATTCGAAACAATCGGGAAGCAAAAGGCATGCGCCGGGCAATGCCGTTTCCCCTTACTTGTCAAACAATTTGCCCCACCTATACTTGCTCTGACATTTGCCTTTCGGCACGATGGGCCGGATCGTGCGTCGCACGATCCGTGCCGCGAAGGTTCGAACCAACGCAGCAGACCGACCGGGGACCGAATGAGTACGACCTATGCAGCCGGGGAACCGCCGCGCGTCGTCAGCGCGGCCGCGAGGCTCTACGCGAAATGCCTGCTGGTCGGATTCGCGTTGCTGCCCGCCTATCTGATCGCCTATCTGTGGTTCTTCAGCGACCCGCACGCGGTGTTCGAGAACCACGCGTTCCATGAAATCGCGATCGCGGCCGCGACCCTCGAGGGCGGGTTCGTTACCTACGTGACGTGGGTGTGCTACCGGTCGTCCGGCGAACCGCTGCTGCGCTGGCTGACACTCGGCTTTCTCGGCTTCGCGATGATCTACGCGCTGCACGGTGCGTTCACCGGGATGGCGCATCACAATATCTGGCTGTTCCTGCTGTACGGGCCCGCGTCGCGGCTCGTGATGTCGATCCTGCTGCTCACGGGCCTGCTGTCCTATGCCCGTCCGCCCGATCGCTTCGACAAGCGCACGAGCGTGCGCACGTGGCTGCCGTGGATCGTGTTCTTCGTGATCGTCAACGTCGTCGTGGCGTACATCGCGTATTCGCCGGTCGCGGGCGCGCCGGGCACGCGGCTGTCGATGGAAGGCGGCGCGCTCGTGTTCTCGCTGCTGAACGTCGCCGTGCTGCTCGCGCGCCGGATCCGCTCGCCGCTGATGGTGATCTACGGCGTGTCGATCATGGCGTTTGCGCTGTCGTCGCTGGCGTTCATTCTCGGCAAGCCGTGGAATCACATGTGGTGGCTCGCGCACGCGATTTTCGCGGGCGGCTTCTTCCTGCTCAGCTACGGCGTCGTGCAGGCGCTGCAGACGACGCGCTCGTTCTCGGCGATCTACAGCCAGGAAGACCTGATGAGCCGGCTGTCGGAATCGATGGCGCGCACCGAGAGCGCGCTGCAGGAATTGCGGCGCACGAACCAGAAGCTCGAATACATGGCCGCGACCGATCCGATGACGGGCGCGTCGAACCGCCGGCAGTTCATCGCGCAGGTCGAGCGCGAGATGGTGCGGGCCGAGCGCGACGGCACGCCGTTCTGCCTGCTCGCACTCGATCTCGACAATTTCAAGAACATCAACGATGCGTACGGGCACCAGATCGGCGACGAGGTGCTGCGCGGCGTCGTGCGTCAGTGCCTCGACGCGATCCGGCCGGCCGGCGGGCTCGCGCGGGTCGGCGGCGAGGAGTTCATGGCGCTGCTGCCCGAGATGCCGCTCGAAGGCGCGCGGATGACGGCCGAGCGCGTGCGCTCGTCGATCGCGAGCTCGCCGTTCGGGCTCGATTTCAAGCGCGTGCAGGTGACGGTCAGCGTCGGCGTCGCGCAATACGGGGTCGACGGCAGCACGGTCGACGCGTTGCTGCGCGTCGTCGACGAACGGTTGTACCAGGCGAAGCGGGAAGGGAGAAACCGCGTCGTGTCGCGGTGACGCGGGGTGGCGCGGCACACGGGACGTTCGGCAACGCGGCCGTGCCGAAGGCGTGTCGATCGTTTCGGTTTCCGCCCAAGCCCCGGGCGAGGTAACGTACCCGGGGCTTCAGCATGCCCGGTCGGCATGCGACGGGCGATACGCAGCTAGCGCGATGCCAGGGCCGCGGCGTTTTCCGGCTGCGCATCCTGCATCTGCCGCGACGCCTGCCACCAGTACTTGCCCGCGCGCTGCTGCGGATCGCGGATCGCGAGATACGTCGTACTCCAGAGCTGTGCCGCGTTGGCTTCGGTCGCATCGGCGCTGCGCGTGCCGAACGCGTCGGTCTGGTACTTGCCGTTCACGTAGGACCACGTCCACATCTCCGACGTCCGCATGTCGCGCCCGTTCGAGATCACCTGCCAGATCGTCTGCCGCGCCTGCGCGAGCAGCGTGCGGGTCGCGGCCGACAGGTCCTGGCGCGCGAGCTGGCGATCGAGCCCGGCCACCCACATCGCCTGCTGCCACGACCAGATCACCGTGCCGTGATACGCGGAACTCGTGAATTTCGGCCACAGTGCCTGGCTCGCATACGCAGGGTTCGCGATCAGCATGCCGGCATCGGTCACGAGCCCGGTCGGGAACGGCCGCGTGACGTCGGCGACGATCCGCTGGAGCTGGTCGTCCGGCGGTGTGCCGAACAGCAACGCGAAGCCGCCATCGGAGTTCATCACCGGAATCGGGTTGCCCTGCTGATCGAGCGACAGCGCGTAGAAGGCCAGCGGTGCGCCAGGCGCGGCACCGGCCGGCACGCCGGCGGACGGTGCATAGGCCGACACGTCGGCGGTCGCCTGCGCGGCCGGCACGCTGACCTGGAACAGTGGCGGCGCCTGCGTTTCCCATGTGGCCGCCTGGTTAGCCGTGTTGGCGAGCGTCGCGCGCTGTCCGGCATCCAGGTACGGATCGAGCAGGCCGCGCGTGAGGAACGCGTTCGCCGCGCGCAACGCGGCCGGCACGAGCACCGCGTTCACGTCATACGGGTAGACGCCGCCGCCGAGCCCGTCGGTGCTGTCGCGCCAGTTGCCGACGATCTCGCCGGGCCGCAGGTGGATCAGGTTCGCGACCGACGGCTGCTGCGCGAACGGCTGCGCGGTGGTCGCGACGTGCAGCAGGTTGACGACCAGGCGGGCGCCGTTGGTCTGCCCGTCACTGCCGCGCTGGGCCAGATACGCAGCCGCACGCGCCTGGCCGCGCGTATCGTCGATCAGCCACGCGGCCGCGATCGGCGCGAGCAGGTAGTCGCTGTCGATCATCTTGTAGTCGTAGGTCGGCGTCGGATCGTTCGGCTTCCCGTTCTTCTGGTTGTCGACGAGTGCGAACTCGCCGATGCCTTCCTCGTGCGCGACCTTGCCGTCGGCCGACAGCCGGCTCAGCACCGACGACAGGCCGGCCTCGATCGCCGCGGGTTCGAGCACGGGCATCAGCATGCGAACCGAGATCAGCGTGTCGCGGCCGAAGTAGGTGTCGTACTGCCACGAGCCCGCCAGCAGCTTGTCGTGGAAGCTCAGGAATTCGAGTACGTTCTGGCTCACGGGGTCGGGGTTCACCGACGGCGCGAGCAGGTCGGCGCGCGTGATCGGCGACAACGGCGTCTCGCCCGACAGCGCATCGACATGCAGCCGCAGCGTGTGCGAGCCCGCCGGTGCGCTCAGGACGAGCTTGCCGCCCGCAGCCGGCACGATGCTGCCGCCGTCGCGCAACGTGATGCGCAGCGAATAGCCGGGCGCGCCGTCGATCCGGTCGCGTTGCCATTGCGCGGCGCTGCCCTGGACCGTCGGCGCGGCGAGAATCTGTTGCGGAATCGTTGCGCCGCCGTTGAAGTCGCGCAGGAAGCGCACGTTGCTGAGCACGCCCTGGCGGATCGTCAGCGTGCCGGTGTCCACCGACACGTCGGCGCCGATGCCGTACAGCGGGCGGCCGTGCGCGTCGGGTGCCGACAGCGCGGACGGCGGCGTGTCGAGGCTCCAGTTCACCGGCTGCGCGGTGTCGTCGAACCACAGCCCCGTGCCGCTGTTGCCGGCGGGGAAGACCACGAGCAGGCGCGGTTTCGTCGACGAGCGCACCAGCAGGTGCGCGGCGACCTTGTCCTGCCGGTAGAACGCGTTGATCTGGCCGCCGGCGTCCATGCGGAACGACAGCGCGGCGTTGTTCGACGGCGGGCTGTTCGATTTGACGTCGTCGTCGTTGCAGGCCGCGAGCAGGCCGGCGCAGATGAATCCGAGGCACAGCGACTTCACAAGGCGATGCATGTTGATGTCCCTCCTGATGACTGGCGATTTTTTATCGGGATGATTGAATGAACGGATCTGTTGTCCGTTGGGTACCGTGTCGCGGGCATTCAAGTGAATGCCGAGTGTTAATCAGGATGTGATGCTGTTGCGGTGAGTGAATCGAGCAGGAAATTGGCAAGCAGGCGATAAATGCCGAAAACTGAAGCGGCAAGGGACGCCGCCTCGACATGAAGCGAGAAAAGGCAGGGCGGGCGGCCCTCGTGCAGGTGCGTGCCGGCTTGTGTGCGGCGGGAGAAAATCAATCGTAAGCCGCTGTAGGGGATTCTAAATTTTCGGAAGAATCGAAGTCAATGACGTTTTCCTGATTTCAGGCGGTTTTGCGAAAAGGCGATCGTAACTATTACTCATTGAGTCGGTAAATTATGCGATTTAATGAAGGCGGGTATTGGAATCCGGATATTCGGTGAATAAATAATCGACAATGACGTTTCATTTTGCCGATTGCTGCCGTGCTGGAATTGAATCGTCGAGTTTGCGCGGGCGATTGCCGAGGCGTACAGGCCTGCGCCGAAGCGGCGCGCGCGAAGCCGGGCAAGCCGCGTTCCCGCGATTCAATGGAAGGCTGCGCGATCGTTCCATCGGAGCCGTCAAGTTTGGTAGGCTTGGCGATTGCCGCCGCTTGCGCGGATCGCGCCGTCGGTGAGCGACACGGTGAAAATGCGCGTATCGTCGCCGGAAAGGCCGGACGACAGCCGATTCGATACGCGTTTTTTCCCCCGTTGCCGCGACCGCGTGCAAGCGAAGCGGGCAGACGACCGGCCGGGCATCACCCGGCCGGCCACGAAGCGGGCCGAGCCCGCATCGTGAACACCAACGAACAGGAGCAACCGAAGTGATCCGTCATATCGTCATGTGGAAGTTGAAAGAATCGGCCGAAGGCGCGACGCGCGCGCAGAACGCGCTGAAGCTGAAGGAAAAGCTCGAAGGCTGTCGCGACCTCGTGCCGGGCACGCTGCAGATCGACGTCGGCGTGGCAACGCCCGGCCTCGACGCGACCGCCGACATCGTGCTCGTGTCCGATTTCGCGGACAAGGCCGCGCTCGATGCCTACCAGGTGCACCCGGTTCACCAGGAAGTGAAGAAATTCGTCGTCGCGGTGGCCGAGTCGCGCGAATGCGTCGACTACATCGTCGACAGCGCACGATGAGCGACGCGGCAACCCCGACGGACGGCCCGTCGATCGAAAGCCCGTTCGTCGACCTGCTCGGCGTGCAGCTCGTGTCCGCGAAGGACGGGGCGAGCGAGCTCGTGCTGCCGCTCGAAGAGCGGCACATGAACACGTGGAGCATCGCGCACGGCGGCGTGACGATGACGCTCTCGGACATCGCTCTCGCGATGGCCGCGCGCAGCCTGACCGACGACGGCGTCGGCGTCGTGACGGTCGAGATGAAGGTGAACTTCATGCAGCCGGGGCGCGGCGAGTTGCGCGCTTACGGGCGCGTGATGCATCGTTCGACGACGATGGCCTACTGCGAAGGCGAAGTGCGCGACAGCGACGGCAATTTCGTCGCGAAGGCGCTCGGCACGTTCAAGTACATGCGGCGGCTCGCGGTGGGCCGCGACATCAAGCGGCAACGCTCGCGCACGGCGCCGGACGCCCAGCCCGGCCCGAGCGACGCGTAAGCGCCGGGACGCACGGCCCTGCCGCTTTGCCGGCAGGGCCGTTTTGTTTTTCATGGCGCAGGTGTGCCGTCGAACGCGTTCACGGCAGGCCGAGAGAGGGCCGGGATTGCGCACCGCGCCTGCACGACGAGGGCGTGGCATCATGTGACGCTTGTCCGTTCACGGCGTCGCACCGGCGCCGTCCTTATCGATGCCGCTGAATCCGAAGATCGCCCAGGTGCTCGACATGATCGAGCGCGCGAAACGTCCGTCCTACCATCACCAGACGCCGCAGCAGGCGCGCGCCGCGTACGAGAAGAGCGCGCCGATCCTCGACGTCGCACCGGCGCCGATGCATTCGGTCGAGGAGTGCGTGGTCCCGACGCGCGATGGCCGCACGATCGGCGCGCGGCTGTACCTGCCGGTCGCGCCGAGCCTCGCGGAGCCGCTGCCGGCGCTCGTGTACTACCACGGCGGCGGTTTCACGGTCGGCAGCGTCGATACGCACGACGCGTTGTGCCGGATGTTCGCGCACGACGCGCAGTGTGCGGTGCTGTCGGTCGGCTACCGGCTCGCGCCGGAGCACCGGTTCCCGACCGCGGTGAACGACGCCGACGACGCGTTGCAATGGCTGCACCGCGAGGCCGCCACGTTCGGCATCGATGCCGAACGGCTGGCCGTCGGCGGCGACAGCGCGGGCGGCACGCTCGCGACCGTCTGCGCGGTGCTCGCGCGCGATGCGGGCATTCGCCTCGCGCTGCAGATGCTGATCTATCCGGGCGTGACGGGCTACCAGGACACCGGATCGCACGCACGGCTCGCGAACGGCTACTTGCTGACGCAGGACACGATCCAGTGGTTCTTCACGCAATACGTGCGCGATCGGGCGGACCGCGACGACTGGCGTTTCGCACCGCTCGACGGCACGCGCGATGCGCCGTCGTTCGCGGGCGTCGCGCCGGCGTGGATCGCGACGGCCGAATACGATCCGCTGAGCGATGAGGGTGCCGCGTATGCAGAGAAGTTGCGTGCGGCGGGCAATGCGGTCACGCTGGTCTGCTATCCGGGGATGATCCACGAATTCTTCAAGATGGGCGGCTACATCCCCGAGGTGCGGGCCGCGCATGCCGACGCGGTCGCGGCACTGAAGGCCGCATTCGACGACGTTTGACGGCATTTGACGGCGCGCGCGCCGCGTGGAGGGCTGCGATGACGGACGGCGTGGTGGAAACGGGCGACTGGACGGTGCTGGGCGGCGACGCCGCGCGGATCCGCGACGCGGTGTTCGTGCGCGAGCAGCAGATTCCGCCGGAATGGGAGCTCGACGACGACGATCCGCTGTCGCTCCATGCGGTGGCGTACCGGGTCGATGCCGCGACCGGCGTGCGCCCCGCGGTTGCGACGGGGCGGCTGCTGCCGTCGGGCACGATCGGCCGCGTCGCGGTGCTGGCCGATGCACGCGGCCAGGGCGTCGGGTCAGCCGTATTGGACGCGCTGCTGGACGCGGCGCGGCGCCGCGGCGAAATCGTCGTGCGGCTCTATGCGCAGGATTCGGCCGTGTCGTTCTACTTGCGGCGCGGCTTCACGGCGGTCGGTGAACCGTTCGTCGAAGCCGGCGTGCCGCACGTCGAGATGGCGCGCGCGCCGTAGCACGGCGCCCGCACGCGTGCTCAGCGCGGCGGGGTCGCGTCGAGGTCGAACGTGAACGCGCGCTCGAACGAACCCGGCCGCACGGTACGGTGCGAACCGTCGTCGTCGCAGCGCTCCTTGATCTCGACCGTGAGCCGCACGCCTTCCTTCATCGTGACGCGTAGCGCGGTCGTGCCGCGCGTGCCGTATTCGGGCGTCTCGATGAACGCGGCCGACAGCGCACGCTCGCGCTCGATCGGAATGCCCGTGTGCGGCAGCGCGTCGTCGGCCGCGACATGCGGGTCGCGCATCAACGCGATCAGGTCGTCGAGCGACGGGGTCGGATTGTCGGTGAGCAGCGTGCCGAGTTCCGCACGTTTGCGCACCACTTTCGGCCAGGGCGTATCGAGCCGCGCATTCGACAGCGCATGCACGCCGGGCGCGATCGCGACGGGGGCGGCGACACCGCTTTCGCCTTCGGGCGCACGATTGCAGAACCACGCGAGTTCGCGCCGCCTCCAGTCGCCGACGAGCAGGTTGAAGCCGTTATAGACGGCCGCATGCTCGGCCAGCCGCCCGAGATAGTCGAGCGGCGCAACGGACGGGCCGCCGAGGAAATCGGACACGAGCTTGCCGCGGGTCGGCGCGCCGGCGCGGATGTCGAACGGCGCGCGGTAGTTCGTCAGCGCGGCGAACCGGCCGTCGCGCGAGACGCCGAGCCACGTGCCGCCCGCTTCGAGATCGCGGCCGGCCAGTACGCCCGGGACATCTTCCCACCACGAAACCGGCGCGCTCGTCCGGCGAAAGAACTCGTCGCGGTTGGCGGTGAGGGTAAAGACGGGACCGGCGGCGGCATCGGGCTGCCAGTCGAAGGCAATCAGACACATCGGGCGAATCTCTCGCAGGAAACATCGGGCGCCGGCTGCGACTCGCGAGCCGGCGCACGAACGGGTTGTCAGTGCGTCACGCTTCCGTCGGCCATGCGTACGGCAGCGCGTCGAACGCGAGCACCGGGCCGTCGGCCGAACCGAGGTGCACCGTGCCGTTGTCGAGCGCGGCGAGCTTGATCTCGACGAGCGCGTCGATGCCGCCCGCGGGCGCGGCCGCCGCGTTGACGATCATCCCGCACGGCTGGCCGGGATCGTCGCTGTGGAACAGCTCGACGCCGGCATGCACGGTATCGGTCTCGCCGGCGACGTGCGCGAGCGCCGTGCGGCGTTTGATCGTGCCGCGGTACTGGCTGCGTGCGACGATTTCCTGGCCCGGGTAGCATCCCTTGCGAAAGTTAACGGCGCCGATCACGTCGAAGTTGACCATCTGCGGCACGAACTGTTCGACGGCAGGCTGCGTGATGCGCGGTTCGCCCGCGCGGACGTCGAGCCAGTCCCATACGGCCGGCGACACGACCGGCAGCGTACCGCCGAGCGCGGCGACGCGCGCGTCGACTTCCGCACGCGGGCCGATCCACAGATAGCGCTTGCGGCCGGCTGCATCGGGCACGCGGATCAGCGTGCCGGCCGGGCCGTCGACCTTCACGTGCACGCCGTCCGGCAGCGCGTCGAAGATGCCCGACAGCGCGTCGCGCACGTCGCCCGCGAAGCCGACCACCGCGAGCGTGTCGCTCGCGTCCGTCAGTTTCGCCTTCGCGCGCAGCACGAACATCGACAGCCGCTTCTGCACGGCGGGCTGCACGTCCTTCGACACCAGCAGGCGCACGCCGTGGCCGGCGCGCCACGCGAGGAACGACCCGAGGAGGCGCCCCTTCGGCGAGCAATAGCCGGACAGCCGCGCGCTCGCGGCGTCGAGATGCTCGATGTCGTTGGTGAGCTGGCTGTGCAGGAACGTCGCGGCGTCGTCGCCGGCCACGTCGATCACGCCGAACTGCGGCAGCGGCATGCAGGCGCCCGGCGCGTCGAAATCGGCGGCGGACGGGCGGGGAAAAACGGGGAGCGAGGCAGATGCGGCCTGGGCAGCCGGTGAAGCGAACGGTGTGCTCATGGAATGAGGGAACAGTCAACCCTGACTTTGACGAAGGCGAGCAAGTATTATATGGGTCTTACCTGAGTCACGTTTCCATGTCCCTACTGAAGAAATGCGCCGCGACGATCGTGGCGCTGGCCGTCGTTGTGGCCGCTGCCGGCGCGGGCGGCGGGTATTACTGGGCGACCCGGCCACTGCTGCTGGGTTCCGCATCGCTCGACGTCACGATCAAGCCGCGCAGCAGCGTGAAGAGCGTCGCGCTGCAGCTCAGGCGCGGCGGCGTGCCGGTCGAGCCGCTCGGCTTCGTCGCGATGACGCGCGTGCTCGGGCTGTCGAGCCGGCTCAAGTCCGGCAACTACGAATTCAAGACCGGCATCACGCCGTACGAGGTACTCCAGAAGATCGCGCGCGGCGACGTGAACGAATACGTCGCGACGGTCATCGAAGGCTGGACCTTCAAGCGGATGCGCGCGGAACTCGATGCGAACCCCGATCTTGCCCACTCGACGGCCGGCATGAGCGACGCCGAGCTGCTGCGCGCGATCGGCGCGCCGGACAACGCGGTGCAACGCGGCAGCGGCGAGGGGCTGTTCTTCCCCGATACCTACCTGTTCGACAAGGGCACGAGCGACCTGAACATCTATCGGCGCGCATACCATCTGATGCAGACGCGTCTCGACGAGGCCTGGGCCGCGCGCGTGCCGGGCCTGCCGTACAAGACGCCTTACGAAGCGCTGACGATCGCGTCGATCGTCGAGAAGGAAACGGGCCATGCGGCCGATCGCGCGTTCGTCGCGGCCGTGTTCGCGAACCGGCTGCGCATCGGCATGCCGCTGCAGACCGATCCGTCGGTGATCTACGGGCTCGGCGACGCGTACGACGGCCGCCTGCGCAAGCGCGACCTGCAGGCCGACACTCCTTACAATACCTACACCCGACGCGGGCTGCCGCCGACGCCGATCGCGTTGCCGGGCGTCGCCGCGCTGCAGGCGGCGATCAATCCGGCCCAGACGAGCGCGCTCTATTTCGTCGCGAAAGGCGATGGCACGAGCGTGTTCTCGGACACGCTCGGCGACCACAACAAGGCCGTGGACAAGTACATACGAGGTCAATAATGGCGAGCGGTAAATTCATCACGTTCGAAGGCATCGACGGGGCGGGGAAGACCACCCACCTGCAATGGTTCTGCGAACGCCTCCAGGGCAAGCTGGCCGCGGCCGGCCGGCAGGTCGTCGTCACCCGCGAGCCGGGCGGCACGCAGCTCGGCGAGAAACTGCGCGAGATCCTGCTGAACCAGCCGATGGATCTCGAGACGGAAGCGCTGCTGATGTTCGCCGCGCGTCGCGAGCATCTTGCGCTCGTGATCGAGCCGGCGCTCGCGCGCGGCGACTGGGTCGTGTCCGATCGCTTCACCGATGCGACGTTCGCGTACCAGGGCGGCGGCCGCGGGCTGCCGCGCGACAAGCTCGAGACGCTCGAGCGCTGGGTGCAGGGCGGCTTCCAGCCCGACCTGACGGTGCTGTTCGACGTCGCGCCGCAGGTCGCGAGCGAGCGGCGCGGCGCCGCGCGCATGCCCGACAAGTTCGAAAGCGAGTCCGACGCGTTCTTCGCGCGCACGCGCGGCGAATACCTGCGGCGTGCGGAAGAGGCGCCGCACCGTTTCGCGATCGTCGACGCGACGCGGACGATTCCCGAGATTCGCCAGCAGCTCGAGCGCGTGCTCGCCGCGCTGTAATTGCAAGGAACGCACCACATGATCTATCCGTGGCAGACCGACGACTGGAACCGCCTGCAGCAACTGCGTGCGCAATGGCCGCACGCGCTGCTGCTGCATGGCCAGGCCGGGATCGGCAAGCTGCAGTTCGCGCAGCATCTCGCGCAGGGCTTCCTGTGCGAATCGCCGCAGCCGAACGGCGAGCCGTGCGGCGCCTGCGCGGCCTGCACGTGGTTCTCGCAGGGCAACCATCCGGACTACCGGATCGTGCTGCCCGAGGCGCTGGCGGGCGAGGCGCCGGGCGCCGCGGACGACCCGAAAGCGGCCGACGCGGACGAGGGCGGCAAGAAGACCCGTGCGCCGAGCAAGGAAATCAAGATCGAGCAGGTGCGCGCGCTGCTCGATTTCTGCGGGGTCGGTTCGCACCGCGGCGGCGCGCGCGTCGTCGTGCTGTATCCGGCCGAGGCGCTCAACGTCGCCGCGTCGAACGCGCTGCTGAAAACGCTGGAGGAGCCGCCGTCCGGCGTCGTGTTCCTGCTCGTGTCGGCGCGTATCGACCGCCTGCTGCCGACGATCATCAGCCGCTGCCGGCAGTGGCCGATGACCGTGCCGGCGCCCGACGCGGCCGCGGCCTGGCTCGCGGCGCAGGGCGTCGAGCATGCGGACGCGCTGCTCGCCGAGGCCGGCGGCGCGCCGCTCGCCGCGCTGGCGCTCGCGAGCGACGAGAACCGCCCGCTGCGCGACTACACGCTCGGGCAGCTCGCGGCCGGTGCGGCATGCGACCCGTTCGCGTGCGGCGAGACGCTGCAGAAACTGCCGGTGCCGCTGGTGCTCGGCTGGCTGCAGCGCTGGCTGTACGACCTGCTCGCGCAGCGGATGGCGGGCGCGCCGCGCTACTTCCCGATGCATGCGGCGGCGCTCGCGCGGTGCGCGGAAGCGGTCGATGCGAACGCGTTCGCGCGTTTCATGAAGGCCGTGACGCGGCAGCGGACGGTCGAGAACCATCCGCTCAACGCGCGGCTCGTATTCGAGGAATTGTTTCTCGGGTACCGGGAAATCTTCGCGTGATCCGGCATTGTTTCCCGTGGGTTGCGAAACGATGACCGGCTCACGCCGCGACGCGACCGTGGCCGGCCGGCCCGCGAACGCCGCCCGTTGCCGCATGCCGGCGCGCGCATGAGCGCGCGCCTTACGAATTCAGGAAACACGATGTTCGTCGACTCTCACTGCCATATCAATTTCAAGGGCCTGGCCGACCGCCTGCCGGCCGTGCTCCAGAACATGCGCGAGCACGACGTCACGCACGCACTGTGCGTGTCCGTCGATTTCGAGACGCTGCCGGAGGTCCTTGCGATCGCGGACGCGCACGACAACGTCTATGCGTCGGTCGGCGTGCATCCCGATCACGAGGACGCGCGCGAGCCGACACTCGCGGAACTCGTCGAGCTGGCCGCGCACCCGAAGGTCGTCGCGATCGGCGAAACGGGCCTCGACTACTACCGCCTCGAAGGCCGCTCGATCGCCGACATGGAGTGGCAGCGCGAACGCTTTCGCACGCACATTCGCGCGGCGACCGCGACGATGAAGCCGCTGATCATCCACACGCGCTCGTCGTCGGAGGACACGCTGCGGATCATGGCCGAGGAGCGCGCGGACGTGCCGGGCGGCGTGATGCACTGCTTCACCGAGCCGTGGCCGGTGGCCGAGCAGGCGCTCGCGCAGAACTTCCATATCTCGCTGTCGGGCATCGTCACGTTCAAGAACGCGACCGACGTGCAGGACGTCGCGCGGCGCGTGCCGCTCGACCGGCTGCTGATCGAGACCGACTCGCCGTACCTCGCGCCGGTGCCGTATCGCGGCAAGCCGAATGAACCTGCGTACGTCAGCCATGTCGGACGCTTTATCGCGTCCGAGCGCGGGATCGCCGTCGAGGCACTCGCCGACGCGACGACGCAGAACTTTTTCCGGCTGTTCAAGATCGCCCGCTAACGACGTGCGCGCAGCCGACAACCCAGGGAAGGAGCCCACAACAATGACGAAGCCGACCAACCATCTGCCGAAACGTGCACTCGTTGCCGCCGCGCTCGTCGCGAGCGGCCTGTTCGCGGCAGCCGGCGCGCATGCCGAATCGCTCGACGCGATCGTCAAGGCCGTCAAGTTCGACGACATCGCCGACATCGGCAAGCAGCTCAAGAGCGGCAAGCTCGACCCGAACACGATCGCGCCGAATGGCGACCCGCTGATCGTGATCGCCGCGCGCGAGAAGTCCGACAAGGTCGCGGCGGCGCTCGCCACGACGCCGAACGTCGACCTCGAGAAGGAAGACAAGGCCGGCGAAACCGCGCTGATGCTCGCCTCGCTGAACGGCGACCTCGGCCTTGCGAAGCTGCTGGTCGACAAGGGCGCGGAAGTCAGCAAGAAGGGCTGGGCGCCGCTGCACTACGCGGCCACCAACGGCCAGGACGCGGTCGTGAAGCTGCTGCTCGACCACGACGCGTATATCGATACCGCATCGCCGAACGGCACGACGCCGCTGATGATGGCCGCACGCGGCAACCATGCGTCGACGGTGACGCTGTTGCTCGACCAGGGCGCCGATCCGCAGGTGAAGAACCAGCTCGGCATCACCGCGCTCGAATTCGCGAAGCACTACAACGCGCCGGACGCGATCGAGATCCTGAGCAAGCGGACGACCCGCATCGGGGCGTCGACGCCGGCAGACGCGCAAAAGAGTGCAAAATAACGGTTTTCGGTGCGGCAGACGGTGCCCGCCCGGCCGGATGCCGGCCGGAGCAGGGCATCCCGGCGCCGCGCCGGCCAGGGCAGCAGGCGGTCTCGGGCCGCATTGACATAAGGAACACCATGTTGCGCGCAATGTTTTGTGCCGCGGCGTTTGCCGTGCCGTTGTCGGCGGCGGCTTTCACGGGCGCGGATCTCGACCGGCTGTGCGCGAAGACGGACGTCAAGTCGCGGGCGTCGTGCGCGGCCTACATCGAAGGCGCCGCCGACGGCGTCTACAACACCATCGATGCGATCGGCGGCACGACGGGGCCGCGGGTTGGCCAGTATTTCTGCCTGCCGCCCGACATCCGGGCACAGCAGATGACCGACGCGGTGCGCAAGTACATCGCGGAAAATCCGAAGCTGGCCGACTACAACGCGAGCACCGCGGTGTCGCTCGGTCTCGGCAAGGCGTTTCCCTGCAGGAGCGGCAACTGACCTGACGCCGTGTCCGGGCACGCGCGTGGCCCGGACGTCGCCGACGCATCCCAGGACGAGGCATGCACGCCTCATCACCCAAGGGCGCCGATGATTTCAATCGAGGAACTGCAGCGCATCGCCGATGCGCCGCTGCATTCGTGGCTCGGCACGCTGGCCGTGTCGGTCATCGTCATACTGGTCGTCACGGTCGTGCACCGCCTCGGCGCACGCATCGTCAAGCGCCTCGCGCAGCCGTATCCGCTGATGAGCGCGATCCTGCGCTACATCGACAAGCCGTCGCTCGTCGTGCTGGCGCTGCTGGCGCTCGAGTTCGTGTGGGTCCAGGCGGACGACGGCATGTCGTTCGTGCGCGGCATGCGCACCGCGGCCGCGGTCGGCTCGATCGTGTCGCTCACGTGGCTGCTGGTGCGGCTCGCGGCGGGCGTCGGCGACGCGATCATCCAGGCGCATCCGATCGATACGGCCGACAACCTCCAGGCGCGGCGCATCCATACGCAGGCCAAGGTCCTCGTGCGGACCGTGATGGTGCTGATCGTGATCATCGGCACCGGCGCCGCGCTGATGACGTTCCCGAACGTGCGCCAGGTGGGCGCGAGCCTGCTGGCGTCGGCCGGCGTCGCGGGCCTGGTCGCCGGTATCGCCGCGCGGCCGGTGCTCGGCAACCTGATCGCCGGGCTGCAGATCGCGCTCACGCAGCCGATCCGGCTCGACGACGTGGTCGTGATCCAGGGCGAGTGGGGGCGCATCGAGGAAATCACCGGTTCGTTCGTGTCGGTGCGGCTGTGGGACCAGCGGCGCCTCGTCGTGCCGCTGCAATGGATCATAGAGAACCCGTTCACGAACTGGACGCGCAGCAGCTCGGAGATCATCGGCACGGTTTACCTGTCGGTCGATTACCGTACGCCGCTCGCACCGCTGCGCGAGGAGCTCGCGCGGCTCGTCCATGCGGCGCCCGAGTGGGACGGCCGCGTGCAGGTGCTGCAGGTGACCGACGCGACGGAGCGCACGATGCAGTTGCGCGCGCTCGTCAGCGCGGCCGACTCGTCGTCGTGCTGGGACCTGCGCTGCCGCGTGCGCGAAGGGTTGATCGCCTATCTGCAGGACCGCTATCCGCAATGCCTGCCGCGCAGCCGGATGGAACTGTATCCGCACGATTCCGCGCCGGATGCACCGAATCCAGAACGGCCGCACGCGCGCGCCCCTGCCGCCAGTACGGCGGCCAACACCGCGGCCGATCCGCAGGCCGTCGAAGGCCGCTGAACGCGGCTCGCCCGCCATCGTCATGACCGTGCTGAAAACGCTTGCCATCGCCAATTACCGCTCGCTGCGCGAGCTGATCGTGCCGCTCGCGGCGCTCAACGTCGTCACGGGGCCGAACGGCAGCGGCAAGTCGAGCGTGTACCGCGCGTTGCGGCTGCTCGCCGACACCGCGCAGGGGCGCGTGATCCCGTCCCTCGCGCGCGAAGGCGGGTTGCCGTCGACGCTGTGGGCCGGCCCCGAGCGTTTCTCGCGGGCGATGCTGGACGGCGACGCGCCGGTCACCGGCACGGTGCGCAAGGGGCCCGTGAGCCTGAAGCTCGGTTTCGCCTGCGACGATTTCGGTTATTCGATCGATCTCGGCATGCCGATTCCGAGCCACTCGCAGTTCTCGCTCGATCCGGTCGTCAAGCGCGAGTGCATTTGGGGCGGCGCGGTGCTGCGCCCGTCGACGCTGCTGGTCGACCGGCAGGGCGCGCAGATCCGCGCGCGCACCGCGACCGGCGACTGGCAGACGATTCCGCAGCCGGTGGCGAGCTTCGACAGCATGATGACCGAGTTCGCCGACCCGACCGGCGCGCCGGAAATGATCGCGGTGCGCGAACGGATCCGTTCGTGGCGCTTCTACGACCATTTCCGCACCGATGCGCAGGCACCCGCGCGGCAGTCGCACGTCGGCACCCATACGCCGGTGCTCGCGGACGACGGCGCCGATCTGGCCGCCGCGCTGCAGACGATTCGCGAAATCGGCGACGGCGCGGCACTCGATGCGGCGATCGACGACGCATTTCCGGGCGCGTCGGTCGAGATCGACAATCCGGGCGGCCGCGGCCGCTTCGACGTGCTGATGCGCCAGCCGGGGCTGCTGCGGCCGCTCGCGGCGGCCGAGCTGTCGGACGGTACGCTGCGTTACCTGCTGCTCGCGGCGGCGCTGCTGACACCGCGGCCGTCGGCGCTGATGGTGCTGAACGAACCGGAAACCAGCCTGCACCCCGATCTGCTGCCGGCGCTCGGCCGCCTGATCGCGCAGGCGGCGCAGCGTTCGCAGGTGCTGGTCGTGTCGCACGCGGCGCGGCTCATCGCGACGCTCGAGCGCGAGGCCGGCTGCGAATCGCTGGTGCTCGACAAGCAGCTCGGCGCGACGGGGCTCGTCGACGCGGACACGCGCGACCTGCCGGCATGGAGGTGGCCGTCGCGCTGACGGGCGGCGCGGCGTGCGTTCGGGGGCGATCGTCGTGTCGGGGGCCATATCGGCATGGCAGGCGGAATGTATCCTGCCTGTAACAACACCCATAAAATGAAAGACGGGCGGTTCCGGGCAACCGGATCGCGAATAATGAGGAGATATCCGGCGGGCGCTGCATCGGGGCGAGCCGCGCGCGAAAGCGCAAGGGCCCGCCGGCCGTGCCGCAACGGACAGGACACAGGAGACGTGGACCATGAGAATTGCCCAGATCGCGCCGCTGACCGAATCGGTGCCGCCGAAGCTGTACGGCGGCACGGAGCGCGTCGTGTCCTACATCACCGAGGCGCTCGTCGAGCTCGGTCATGACGTGACGCTGTTCGCCAGCGGCGATTCGACGACGCGGGCGAAGCTCGAGCCGGTCTGGCCGCGTGCACTGCGGCTCGACTCGTCGATCCGCGACCGGGTCGCGCCGCACATGCTGCTGATGGAGACGGTCGCGCGCCGCGCGAAGGACTTCGACGTGCTCCATTTCCACATGGATTACTACTCGTTCTCGGTCTTCAACCGGCAGGAAACGCCTTACGTGACGACGCTGCACGGCCGGCTCGACCTGCCCGAGCAGCAGCCGGTGTTCGACACGTTCAACACGGCGCCGGTGATCTCGATTTCGAACTCGCAGCGCCAGCCGCTGCCGCAGGCGAAATGGCTGACGACCGTCTACCACGGGCTGCCCGACACGCTGTACATGCCGCAGCCCGTCGAGCCGCGCTATCTCGCGTTCCTCGGCCGCATCTCGCCGGAGAAGCGCGTCGACACGGCGATCCGCATCGCCCGTCAGTGCGGGTTGCCGATCAGGATCGCCGCGAAGGTCGATGCGGCCGACCAGGAATACTTCGAGCGCGAGATCAAGCCGCTCTTCGCGTTGCCGCACGTCGAATACATCGGCGAGATCGCCGATCACCAGAAGGCCGAGTTCCTGTCGGGCGCGCATGCGCTGCTGTTTCCGATCGACTGGCCGGAGCCGTTCGGCCTCGTGATGATCGAGGCGATGTCGTGCGGCACGCCGGTGATCGCGTTCAATCGCGGCGCGGTGCCCGAAGTGGTGGACGAGGGCGTGTCGGGTTTCATCGTCGAGGATGAAATCAGCGCGGTGGCCGCCGTGAACCGGCTGCACCTGCTGCCGCGCGCGCGCGTGCGGCAGCGCTTCGAGGCGCGCTTCACGTCGCGCCGGATGGCGCAGCAGTACGTCGACGTCTACCAGTCGGTGATCCGCGCGCAGAAACGCTCGCGCTTCAAGGTGATCGACTCGACGACCTGACGCGGGGCGCGCGAGGATAAAAAAACGGCGATGCCCGCAAGGACATCGCCGTTTGCGCATGGCCCGTGCGCGTTGCGCACGGGCGGTGCGTGAGCGTCAGATCTTCAGCTTCGAGACCTTCGTGCCGTTGATCGACACGTCGCCCATCAGGCCCGCGTTCGTCAGCACGACGACCTGGACCGGTGCGGTGGCCGTGGTCGTGTCGACCGCGCCGTTCGCGCCCATCTTCACGAGCGCGACCGACGCGCCGGCGCCGGCGGCCCAGCCGTCCGAGCCGCGGAATTCGTCGAGCGCTTCCTGCGTCATGAACAGGAACACGATCGCCTTCGACTGCGCACCGGCCTGCAGGCCGACCGACAGCGACGACGTGTTGTAGTAGCCGACCGTGCTGCCGCCGACGCGCAGTGCGCCGTTGCCGGACTGGCCGCCGACGATGAAGCCGGCCTGGATCACGTCCGGGAAGACAAGCACGCCGCGCGACTTTGCGACGAGTTCCCGCGAACCCTTGACCGTGGAGTACATGCGCGACAGCGTGGCGTCGACGCTCGAGTCGATTGCCTGGCGCTTCGACGCGTTGGTCGCGGCGTTGTCCGGCTTGTCCGGGGTGGTGGTGCAACCGGTGAGCGCGAGGCTACCGACGATGAGCGCAGCGGCGGCTTTCAGCACAAGATTCCGTTTTTGCATCGTTCTTCTCCATCGGATGACGTTCGGAGTGAGTCTCGCTCAGGGAGCGGATCACGTCGGCAGTTATATCACAATGGATTACACCCCCTTTTCGTCCGCGCAACAAAAAGCGTCAAATCGCGCGAGGGTGTCGCGGCGTGCCAACGGACGATCCGGCGCCCGCGCGCCGGGGCGGGGTGGCATGCGGTCGATCGTGCGGTGGGTGGCGCCTGCGGCGCGCATCAGTGCGTGACGGGCGGAACGGGTGGAGCCGGCGGCTTGATCGGCGGGCGGCGCAGCACGCGGCGGATCAGCGCGATCACGACGCCGCACGCGAACAGGAACGCGGCCGGCACGACCCAGTAGCCGACGAACGCATGCCACAGGTAGCCCGCGAGCGTATTGCGGCGCAGCACGTATTCGTCGCGGGCCGCCTGCTGGCGCGGCGCGTTGGCGGCGAGCACGTCGGCCGGGCAGCCGGCCGCGCGCGCCTCGTCAGGATCCCCGTGGCACTTCGCGGCGGCGCCGGCGGCCTGCTGCGCATCGGTGAGCTGCCAGGTGGTCAGCGCGAGCTGCAGGTCCGCCTTGTTGTAGGCCATTTCCTCGCGGATCTCGCGGACGGCGACGATCGCGACGGGCACGGCCCAGAACACGATCACGATCAGCCAGCGGCGGAACCAGCGGTGTTGTCTCCATGCCATCCATGCCTCCGTTTGACGCGCGTGCGCGTCCGTCTCGAGGGCGGCCCGATGGCGCTTCTTGTACTTGGATGGGCCGCGTTGCAGCCATCATAGAAGAAATCGCGGCGAATTGCCGCACCATGTGGCGGCGCCGGCACGGCGGGCCGGGAAAGGTCGGGGCCGGGCGCGTCGATGCGCGTGCAACGAAAACAAAAATGCCGCGCCCGCCGAAGCGGTGCGCGGCATTCGATACGGGAGCGCCGGAACTCAGGCTGCCGGCTGATTGCTCAGGCAGCTCTTCATGAACGCCTTGCGGTCGTCGCCCTTCTTGCCGGTGGCCTGCGTGTTGCATGCCTTCATCTTTTCCTGCTGCGTCATCGCCTTCGCGGGCTTCGCCGACAGGCAGTCCTTCATGAACGCCTTGCGTTCATCGCCCGTCTTGCCGGCTGCCTGGGTGTTGCAGGCCTTCATCTTGTCCTGCTGGCTGTTCGCCGCGAATGCGGGGGAAGCCAGCATGCCGCCGAGAAGCACTGCGGCTACGAGCGATTGGATTTTCATTTCGACACTCCCATGGGGTGAATTGCGTTTTATCGACGCCGTCACGACGCACCGCACGATGAGCATGGGGCCGCATCGCGCGGGGCGATCCGATTATGGCCAATCAATGTGAAAACACCAAAACGGCACTTCCTATAACGTTGCAGATACCACGTCCGTTGACGGCGCACCCGGCCGGACGATCGGGGCAAACCATGATGTGCGGCGGCCGACCCCGGCCGCCGTGCCGGAACCTGCCGGATACCGGCCGCAAGCCTTTACAATCGCGGCCATGAATACTCCGAATCCCGCATCCCCTTCGTCCGCGGCGGCCCTGCCGCGCATCGCCGTGCTCGCCACCGGCGGCACGATTGCCGGCGCCGCGCCCGACGCGGCCAGCACGGCCGGCTACCAGGCCGGCGCGCTCGGCGTCAATTTCCTGGTCGACGCGGTGCCGGCGCTCGCGTCCGTCGCGCGCATCGACGCCGAGCAAGTCGCCAGCATCGACAGCAAGGATCTCGCGCTGCCGCTGTGGAACACGCTCGCCGCGCGGATCGACGCGCTGATGGCCGACCCGGCGGTCGACGGTATCGTGATCACCCACGGCACCGACACGCTCGAGGAAACCGCATATGCGCTGCACCTGGTCGTCAGGGGCGACAAGCCCGTTGTGCTGACGGCCGCGATGCGGCCGGCGACCGCGCTGTCGTCCGACGGCCCGCTGAACCTGCTGAATGCGGTGACGGTGGCCGCGCATCCGTCCGCTCGCGGGCAGGGCGTGCTGGTCGCGTTCAACAACCGGATCCACGGCGCGCGCGACGTGGTGAAGACGAGCACCTATGCAGTCGATGCGTTCCAGTCGCCGGAACTCGGTGCGCTCGGCTGGGTGCAGGACGGCCGGGTCGAATTCGCACGCCGCGTCACGCGTTCGCGCGACGCGCAACTGGCGATCGCGGCAACCTGGCCGCCGGTCGAGGTCGTTGCGAGCTACGCGGGCGTGACGCGCACGGCCGTCGACGCGCTCGTCGCGGCCGGCGTACGCGGTCTCGTCGTCGCCGGCACCGGCAACGGCTCGATCCATGCGACGCTGCAGGCGGCGCTCGCCGATGCGGTCAACGCGGGCGTGGCGGTGGTGCGTGCGTCGCGCGTCGGGGCGGGGCACGTGATGCGCAACGGCGCCGCGAGCGACGATGCGCTCGGTTTCGTGAGCGCGGGGTCGCTGCACCCGTTCAAGGCGCGCGTGCTGCTGATGCTCGCGCTCGCGAACGGCATTCACGATCGCGATGCATTGCAACGCGCGTTCGATACGCTGTGATTCGATGACGGGATGACCGACACGCGCCGATTGCACGGCGCGCGTCGCCCATGAAAAAGGCAGGCCGAGCGGCCTGCCTTTTTTGCGTCAGTGCTGCACGAATGCTCAGGACTGCGGCGGAATCACGAGCTTCTGGCCCGGGTAGATCCGGTCCGGGCTCGACAGCATCGGCTTGTTCGCCTCGAAGATCGCCGGGTACTTGTTCGCGTCGCCATATACTTCCTTGGCGATCGCCGACAGCGTGTCGCCCGGCTTCACGTCGTGGTACTGCACTTCCGGATCGTCCGGTTGCAGATCGTCGTCGTTGACGCCCGCGACGCCCTGCACGTTGCCGGCCGCGACCTTGACCTTCGCTTTCGTGTCGAGGTCGGCGACGCTGCCCGACAGTGTCACGGTGCGCGATGCGCCGTCGAACGCCACGGTCAGGTTCGACGTATCGAGACCCTGCGTGTTGATGTAGTTCTTGATGGCATCGGCCGCGGTCTGGTTTGCGGCATTCGGATCTTCCGCTGCTTGCGCGTCGGCATGACCCAGCAGTTTTTCACCCGCCTCTTTGATAAACGAAAGAAGACCCATCGTTGCACTCCTTGGGTGGTTGAAAAGAAAACGCGCCGTGAAGTGGCGAAAAAAACACCGCGCTGGGCGCGGTCACCGGAAGTGACCGCAAGCGCGGCGGTTTTCTCGAAAGGCGTGGCGAAAGTGTAGGCGTTCATCGCGACGATTGCATGAAAAATCGCACGCTCGAACGTAAAGAAATGTAATACGCGAAATCCGACAGGCGGACACCCGACGACGACGTCTGACCGACCAAGGCTTCCCCGGCGTCGCCGGGTGCCGCTGCGGACCCCACCACGCCGCTCTCAGCCCAGAGCGGCGTTTTTCGCCCCGTCCCGCATGCCGTCGGCAGTGCAGGGCGGGGCGCCCCACCGTGATGCGCGCGTGTCTCGCGCATCGATGCGACCGGCCGTGCCGGTCGCGTGTGTCATTCGCGTGTCCGTCATCGCGACGGACCGCGCGTTACTGCATCATCGGAAGCAAGCCGCGCCAGGCGGCATGCGTTCAGCCCGCCGTCTTCTCGATCTCGAAGTTCGACATGATCTCGAGCGCACGCACGAGTGCCGAGTGATCCCACGCCTTGCCGCCGTGCGCTGCGCACACGCTGAACAGCTGCTGCGCGCTCGCCGTGTGCGGCAGGGCGAGGCCGAGCTTGCGTGCGCCGTCGAGCGCGAGGTTCAGGTCCTTCTGGTGCAGCTCGATGCGGAAGCCCGGATCGAACGTGCGCTTCGTCATCCGCGCGCCGTGCACTTCGAGGATGCGCGACGCGGCGAAGCCGCCCATCAGCGCCTGGCGCACGCGCTCCGGATCCGCGCCCGAGCGTGCGGCGAACAACAGCGCTTCGCCGACGGCTTCGATGTTCAGCGCGACGATGATCTGGTTCGCGACCTTGCAGGTCTGGCCCGCGCCGTTGTCGCCGACGAGCGTGATGTTCTTGCCCATCTTCTCGAACAGCGGTTTCGCGCGCTCGAATGCCGCCTCCGGGCCGCCGACCATGATCGTCAGCGTCGCTTCGCGGGCGCCGACTTCGCCGCCGGACACCGGCGCGTCGAGGTAGTCGCAACCGAGCGCGTTGATCTGCTTCGCGAATTCCTGCGTGTCGAGCGGCGAGATCGAGCTCATGTCGATCACGAGCTTGCCGGCCGTCAGGCCCTTCGCGACGCCGTCGTCGGCGAACAGCACGTTACGCACGTCCGGCGTATCCGGCACCATCGAGATGATGATGTCCGCGTTCCGTGCGACTTCGGTCGAATTCGCGACGACCTTCGCGCTCGTGCGCAGGTCGTCGGGAATCGGGAACGCGCCGTTCACGACGAGCTGGTGGTCACCCTTGAGCAGGTTGCGCGCCATGTGCGCGCCCATGATGCCGAGGCCGATGAAACCGATGGTTGCCATGTGAAAGTCTCCTATAGGGGCGTATGCGGAAAGGGCGGATCTCAGGCGGCGCGACGCGCCGAGCCCGGTGCGCAGCCGGCGACGCTGTGCAGCCAGCCGAGGCCTTCCGTCGTGGTGGTGCGGGGCTTGTATTCGCAGCCGACGTAGCCGGCATAGCCGAGCCGGTCGAGCAGCGCGAACAGGAATGCGTAGTTGATCTCGCCCGTGCCCGGCTCGTTGCGGCCCGGGTTGTCCGCAAGCTGGACGTGACCGATCGATGCGAGGTTGCGTTCGATCGTCGCGGCCAGTTCGCCTTCCATGCGCTGCATGTGATAGATGTCGTACTGCAGGAACAGGTTGTCCGAGCCGACCGCGCGGATCACGTCGAGCCCTTCCGACGAGCGGTTCAGCGCGAAACCCGGGATGTCGAAGCTGTTGCACGGCTCGACGAGCAGGCGGATGCCTTCGCGCTTCAGCGCGTCGGCGGCAAAGCGCAGGTTGTCGACGATCGTGACGAACGTCTTGTCGCGCGCCGTGCTCGCCGACGGAATCCCGACGAGGCAGTTCAGCTGCGGCACCTTCAGCGCCTTCGCATACTCGATCGCACGGCCGACACCTTCCTGGAACTCGCCGACGCGATCGGGCAGGCACGCGATGCCGCGCTCGCCCTGGTCCCAGTTGCCGGCGGGCAGGTTGTGCAGCACGAGGCGCAGGCGATGCGTCTCGAGCCGTTCGGCGAGTTCCTCTTTCGCGTACGGGTACGGGAACAGGAACTCGACGGCGTCGAAGCCCGCATCGGCGGCCGCCTTGAAGCGGTCGAGGAACGGCACTTCGTTGAACAGCATGGTCAGGTTTGCAGCAAACTTCGGCATGAGCTAAGCCTCTTCGGTCGGTCAGTCAAAAATGGCGTGCGGTTCAGTCGAGCATCGAGATCGCGGTCGGTGCGTGCTCGGCCTTTTCGGCGAGATCCTCGAATTCGTTGATCGCGTCGATTTCGGTACCCATCGAGATGTTCGTCACGCGCTCGAGGATCACTTCGACGACCACCGGCACGCTGAATTCTTCCGCGAGCGTTTGCGCCTGGCGCAGCGCCGGCTCGATCTCCTCCGGCTTGAACACGCGCAGCGCCTTGCAGCCGAGGCCTTCCGCGACGGCCACGTGGTCGACGCCATAGCCGTTCAGTTCCGGCGCATTCACGTTGTCGAACGCGAGCTGCACGCAGTAGTCCATGTCGAACGCACGCTGCGCCTGGCGGATCAGGCCGAGGTACGAGTTGTTCACGACGACGTGCACGTACGGCAGCTTGAATTGCGCGCCGGCTGCGAGTTCCTCGATCATGAACTGGAAGTCGTAGTCGCCGGACAGCGCGACGATCGGGCGGCTCGGGTCGGCGGCACGCACGCCGAGCGCGGCGGGGATCGTCCAGCCGAGCGGGCCCGCCTGGCCGCAGTTGATCCAGTTGCGTGCCTTGAACACGTGCAGGAACTGCGCGGCGGCGATCTGCGACAGGCCGATCGTGCTGACGTAGCAGGTATCGCGGCCGAACACCTTGTTCATCTCTTCGTACACACGCTGCGGCTTGACCGGCACGTTGTCGAAGTGCGTCTTGCGCTGCAGCGTGCGCTTGCGTGCCTGGCAGTCGGCAACCCATGCGCTGCGATCCTTCAGCTTGCCGGCGGCCTTCCATTCCTGCGCGACCGCGACGAACAGTTCCAGCGCGGCCCTGGCGTCCGACACGATGCCGAGATCCGGGCCGAACACGCGGCCGATCTGCGTCGGCTCGATGTCGACGTGCACGAACTTGCGGCCCTTCGTATAGACCTCGACGCTGCCCGTGTGACGGTTCGCCCAGCGGTTGCCGATGCCCAGCACGAAGTCCGATGCGAGCAGCGTCGCGTTGCCGTAGCGGTGCGACGTCTGCAGGCCGACCATGCCGGCCATCAGCGGGTGGTCGTCCGGAATCGCGCCCCACGACATCAGCGTCGGGATCACCGGCACGCCGATCGTTTCGGCGAACTGGACGAGCAGGTCTTCCGCCGCCGCGTTGAGCACGCCGCCGCCCGACACGATCAGCGGCTTGTCCGCGTCGTTGAGCATTGCGAGCGCCTTCTCGATCTGCGCGCGGGTGGCCGCGGGCTTGTAGACCGGCAGCGGTTCATAGGTGTCGATGTCGAACTCGATTTCGGCGAGCTGTACGTCGATCGGCAGGTCGACCAGCACCGGGCCCGGGCGGCCCGAGCGCATCAGGTGGAATGCCTGCTGGAACACGCGCGGCACCAGCGCCGGTTCGCGCACGGTGACGGCCCACTTGGTGACGGGCTTTGCGATCGATTCGATGTCGACGGCCTGGAAGTCTTCCTTGTACAGGCGGGCACGCGGTGCCTGGCCCGTGATCGCGAGGATCGGGATCGAGTCGGCGGATGCGGAGTAGAGACCGGTGATCATGTCGGTGCCGGCCGGGCCCGACGTGCCGATGCACACGCCGATGTTGCCCGGGGCCGCACGCGTGAAGCCTTCGGCCATGTGCGACGCGCCTTCGACGTGGCGGGCCAGCACGTGGCTGATGCCGCCGGACTTGCGCATCGCCGAGTAGAACGGGTTGATCGCCGCACCCGGCACGCCGAACGCGGTCTGGATGCCTTCCTTCTCGAGCACGAGCACAGCTGCGTCGACGGCTCTCATCTTGGCCATGAATGTCTCCTTGAATGGGGTGGATCTTGCGAATGGGTCTGTTGGGGACACTTTAGGGATGCAGGAAAGGTTTGATAAGATCAGCCGAAGTCGCTTTTTTCGAAACTAAAAGTATGGAATGACGGCCGGGCGGGGCTTTCCGCCGGAGCCGGAACAGAGACGGAGACGGGAGATGGATCGCTTCAAGCAGATCGAGACGTTCGTGCGCGTGGCCGATGCCGGCAGCCTCGCGGCGGCGGCGCTCGAGGAGGGCGTGTCGCCGGTCGTGCTCGGGCGGCGCATCGACGCGCTCGAGAAGCGGCTCGGCGTGAAGCTGATGTACCGCTCGACGCGGCGGCTGGTGGTCAGCGAGGAGGGCGCGGCGTTCCTCGAGCGCTGCCGCGGGCTGCTGTCCGAATGGGACCAGGCCGAGAACGAACTGGCCGCCGGGCGGCGCGCGGTCAGCGGGCACCTGATCGTGTCGGCGCCGGCCGCATTCGGGCGCAAGCACGTCGCGCCGCACGCGCCGGGCTTTCTGGCCGACAAGCCCGAGATGCAGCTGTCGTTCAACCTGACCGACCGCGTCGTCGATCTCGTGCGCGAAGGCTACGACCTGTCGATCCGGATCGGCGGTGCCGTCGATCCGAACTTCGTCGCGGTGAAGCTCGCGTCGAACCGGCGCGTCGTGTGCGGCACGCCCGAGTATTTCCGCCAGCACGGCCGGCCGAAGTCGCTCGACGACCTGCTCAGGCACAACTGCCTGGCGTTCAACCTGCAGGGCGGGCAGAACCGCGGCTGGTATTTCCAGCGCCACGGCAAGATCGCGACGATGCGCGTGGCCGGCAACCTCGACTGCAACGACGGCGAGCTGCTGCACCGCTGGGTGGCCGAAGGCCTCGGGCTCGGCTGGCGCTCGACGTGGGAAATCGCCGCGCAGCTCGAGACGGGCGAGCTCGAGACCGTGCTCGACGAATACGCGCTGCCCGATTACGACATCCTCGCGGTCTATCCGCAGCAGCGCTACGTGCCGGCGCGCGTGCGCTATTTCATCGACTACCTGCGCGCCGCGTATGCGCGCCCCGGTTACTGGAGCACCACGCCGTAACGGGAGGCGGGCGGCCCGGCGATTTTTTTACGCTTCATACGCCCGGCGCGGGAATAAACTCGACGCAGCAACGGTATGGTCATCGAGCGCGCACGTTGCCGGTCTGTCCGGGCGCCGTGCGCGGAACGGGCGCGGCATCGGCCGCCGGGACCAGGGAGGCCATGTGGGGCAAGCCGGACAGGCGGTCGAAGAACGGGTGGCAGACGACGCGGTCGCGCGCGGCGAGCGGTTTCGCGCGCTCGTGCTGCCGCATCTCGACGCCGCGTACAACCTCGCACGCTGGCTGAGCGGTAACGCCGGCGATGCGGACGACGTCGTCCAGGACGCGTGCATGCGTGCGTTGCGCTTCGTCGATTCGTGTCGCGGCGACAACGCGCGGCCGTGGCTGCTGACGATCGTGCGCCACACCTGGTACACGGAGTGGCGGCGCCGCACGCATGCGCACGAGGTCGCGCTGCCCGACACGCTGGACGACACCGACGTGCCCGACGACTGGCAGCCCGCCACCGAGGACCCGCTCGCGCACCTGCTGCGCGGCGAGAACGTGCGGCTCGTGAACGCGGCGCTCGCGAAGCTGCCGCCCGAATACCGCGAGGTGCTGGTGCTGCGCGAGATGGAGGACCTGAGCTACCGCGAGATCGCGGCGATCGCGGATGTGCCGGTCGGCACGGTGATGTCGCGGCTCGCACGCGGCCGGCGCAAGCTCGCCGCGCTGCTGGGCGGCCCGCCGGCACCGGCGGCCGAAGGCAGGCCGGGCCGTACGCCGGCAGGCGGAACCGCATCGGAGGCTATCGATGGACTGTAACGAAGCGCGAGCGTTGCTGGACGCGGACGTCGACCGCGAGCTGTCGGCGCCCGACGCGTTGCGGGTCCAGCAGCATGTCGAAGGGTGCGACGTGTGTCGCCGGGAACGCGAACGGATCGTCACGCTGGTGCAGGCCGTGCGTCAGGCCGACTATCACCGTGCGCCGGATGCGTTGCGGGCGAGCATTCTTGCGAGCCTGCCTGCCGCGGCCGACGCGCCTGCCCGCGAGCAGGCGCGGGCGGAGCCGCAATCCGGATCCCGATCGCAGCCGCAGCGGCGGCCGCGCGGGCGTAACGGGTTGTCCTGGTTGCCGGGGCTTGGCGGGGCGGCACGCCCGGCCACGGCCGGCACCGGGCCGCGCTTCGCGGCATTGCCCGGCCTCGGCTGGGGCGTCGCGCTGCTGGTGGCGCTTGCCGCGGCCGGCGGGATGGTGGTGTCCGCGCGTCACGCCGACACCGATCGCACGATCGACGAACTCGTGTCGAGCCACGTGCGTGCCGACCTGTCGGCACGCGATATCGACGTGATCTCGACCGACCGGCACACGGTCAAGCCGTGGTTCAACGGCCGGCTCGACTATGCGCCGCCGGTCGAGGATCTCGCGGCGAACGGCTTCGCGCTGGTCGGCGGCCGGCTCGACTACGTCGGACGCCGCCGTGTCGCGGTGCTAGTCTACCGTTACCGGCAGCACGTGATCGACGTCTATGTGCGGCCGGCCGGGGAAGGGCCGGGGGCGCCGTACTCGACCGTGTCGCAGGGTTATGCGCTCGACCGCTGGGATGCGGCCGGGATGACGTGGTGGGCCGTGACCGACGCCGAGCCGTCGGCACTTGCGGCGTTCAGGACCGCGCTCGACGCGCGGCTGGCCGGCACGCGCAGCGAATGACGCCACGACGGCGGGCTGCGGGCCCGCCGCACGCTTGCGTTCCGACCCTGACCGGGGAAAAGGCCGAAGAACGGTCCGGCTGTCCGGTCTCGCCCCTTCAAGTCTTTGAAAACATGGCCGAATCCGCGCGCCAATCGTCGATTGGTCTTGCATGCGCCCCGTATCCGGGTTAGAATCTTCGGCTTCTCACTTGCCACACCGGTTCAGACGCCCGGGTGGCTTTAATCCACAAGGAGTGTGTAATGCGTCATTACGAAATCGTATTCATCGTGCACCCCGATCAGAGCGAGCAAGTGCCCGCGATGATCGAGCGTTACAAGACCACGATCACGTCGCACGGCGGCCAGATCCACCGTGTCGAAGACTGGGGCCGTCGCCAACTGGCCTACATGATCGAGAAACTCGCGAAGGCTCACTACGTCTGCATGAACATCGAGTGCGACCAGACGACGCTCGACGAACTCGAACACGCGTTCAAGTTCAACGACGCCGTGCTGCGCCACCTCATCGTCAAGATGAAGAAGGCCGAAACCGGCCCGTCGCCGATGATGAAGGAAGTTCAGCGCGAAGAAGCCAAGAAGGCGGCTGCAGCTCAGCCGACCGAAGCGCAGGCTTAAGTTCGTCATTCATTAAGCCATCAAGGAGCGCGCCACTCACGTGAACAGGTTGCAATTGACGGCAAGCGTCGTCGAACGCGCACCGGTGCGATATACGCCGGCAGGTGTTCCGATCGCAAGCGCCACATTGCATCACCGCACGGAAGTCGTCGAAGCAGGCATTCCCCGTCAGGTCGAAATGACGATCGAGGCGGTGGCGGCCGGTGAGGCGAGCGGCAGGCTGGAAAGCCGTGAAATGGGCGTCGAAACGCTGTTCACGGGCTTCCTGGCAAAGAAAAGCCGCAACGCGAGAACCTTGGTGTTTCACATCACAGCATTGCAGGACATTGGAAAGGACTGAAATCATGCCCCGCCCGACTGGTAAGAAATTCGACAAGCGTCGTCAGCAACAAAACCCGCTCTTCAAGCGCAAGAAGTTCTGCCGTTTCACGGCCGCAGGCGTCGAGCAGATCGACTACAAGGACACGGAAACGCTGAAGGACTTCATCGGCGAAAACGGCAAGATCACGCCGGCGCGTCTGACGGGTACGAAGGCGCACTATCAGCGTCAGCTCGACACGGCAATCAAGCGTGCGCGTTTCCTCGCGCTGCTGCCGTACACCGATCAGCACAAGGCGTAACTCGGCGACGCCATAAGGAGAATTCGAATGCAAATCATTCTGTTGGAAAAAGTCGCCAATCTGGGCAACCTCGGCGACATCGTCAAGGTCAAGGACGGTTACGCTCGCAACTTCCTGATCCCGAACCGCAAGGCTCGCCGTGCAACGAAGGAAGCGATCGCCGAATTCGAAGTGCGCCGCGCTGAACTCGAAAAGATCGCCGCTGAAAAGCTGGCAGCATCGCAGGCAGTCGGCGAGAAGCTGAACGGCCAGTCGTTCGAAATCACGCAGAAGTCGGGCGTTGACGGCCGTCTGTTCGGCTCGGTCACGAACGGCGACGTCGCGGAACTGCTGAAGAAGGCAGGTTTCGAAGTCGAGAAGCTGCAAGTTCGCATGCCGGAAGGCCCGCTGAAGATGATCGGCGAGCACAACGTCCAGGTCGCGCTGCACACGGACGTCGTCGTCGACGTCACGATCAACGTGATCGGCGACCACGCGTAAGCGTATGCAAGCTTTCCGGGCGGCTTCCGTCGTCCGGACAAGGGCAGGCGCCCGGGCAACCGGGGCCTGCCTTTTTTATTGCCCGATCGCCGGAGCGGTAGCGCTGCCGTGATCTATTCGCGATAATCCCAACCCATGAACGCGCCGCAAGATCCCCAAATCGAATCGCTGAAAGTCCCGCCGCATTCGGTCGAAGCCGAACAGTCGGTGCTCGGCGGCCTGTTGCTCGACAACGCGGCATGGGACCGGATTGCCGACTTCCTGTCGCAGGGCGATTTCTATCGCTACGATCACCGGATCATCTACGAGCACATCGGCCGGCTGATCGCGTCGACGCGCCCGGCCGACGTCGTGACCGTGTACGAAGCGCTGACCACGTCCGGCAAGGCCGACGACGTCGGCGGCCTCGCGTACCTGAACGCCCTCGCGCAGAACACGCCGAGCGCCGCGAACATCCGCCGTTATGCGGAAATCGTGCGCGACCGTGCGGTGCTGCGCCGGCTCGTGTCGGTTGCCGACGAAATCTCGGCCGATGCGTTCAACCCGCAGGGCAAGGAAGTCCGCCAGCTGCTCGACGAGGCCGAGTCGAAGGTGTTCTCGATCGCCGAAGAGGGCGCGCGGGGCAATCAGGGCTTCCTCGAGATCGGCCCGCTGCTCACGCAGGTCGTCGAGCGCATCGATACGCTGTACCACACCGCGAACCCGAGCGACGTCACGGGCACGCCGACGGGCTTCGTCGACCTCGACCGGATGACCTCCGGGATGCACGGCGGCGAACTGATCATCGTCGCGGGACGACCGTCGATGGGTAAGACCGCCTTTTCGATGAACATCGGCGAATACGTCGCGGTCGAGTACGGCCTGCCGGTCGCGGTGTTCTCGATGGAAATGCCGGGCACCCAGCTCGTGATGCGTATGCTCGGCTCGATCGGCCGGCTCGACCAGCACCGGATGCGTACCGGCCGCCTGACGGACGAGGATTGGCCGAAGCTGACGCACGCGGTGCAGAAGATGAGCGAGGCGCAGCTCTTCATCGACGAGACGGGCGGCCTGAACCCGATGGAATTGCGCTCGCGCGCACGGCGTCTGGCGCGGCAGTGCGGCAAGCTCGGCCTGATCATCGTCGACTACCTGCAGCTGATGTCGGGTTCGTCGCAGGGCGAGAACCGCGCGACCGAAATCTCGGAAATCTCGCGATCGCTGAAGAGTCTCGCGAAGGAACTCGACGTGCCGGTGATCGCGCTGTCGCAGTTGAACCGCGGCCTCGAACAGCGCCCGAACAAGCGTCCGGTGATGTCCGATTTGCGCGAATCGGGCGCAATCGAGCAGGATGCGGACGTGATCCTGTTCATTTACCGTGACGAAGTTTACAACCCGGACAGCCCCGACAAAGGCACGGCCGAAATCATCATCGGCAAGCAACGTAACGGCCCGATCGGCCCCGTTCGACTCACGTTCCTGGGGCAATACACGAAGTTCGACAATTTTGCGGGGGCGCAGACTTTCTACGGCGAGTAGCGCCGGTTGTAAAGCCCTAAATCGCCAAACGTTGTATCCAATCCCGGCGTGCGCATGTGCGCGCGTCGCGGCGCGACCGAAAACGGTACAATGTCGCCCGTTTTCGTGACAGTAGTTTGACAATCTCTCAGGAATCCCATGTTCGGTCGATTCATGCCCACCGAGGGCAAGTTCTTTGAACTCTTCAACGCGCACGCGAAGCACATCGTTTCCGGTGGCCGCGAGCTCGAACTGCTGATCGACAATCTCGCCGACGCCGAGATTCACAAGCAAAACGTGCAAATTGCCGAGAAGGCCGCTGACAAGCTCACGCACGAGGCGATCGATCTGCTGCACAAGACTTTCATCACGCCGCTCGATCGCGACGAGATCCACAAGCTGATCACGACGATGGACGACATCCTCGACCTGATGGAAGACGTCGCGACCGCCGTGTCGCTGTACGACGTGCAGTCCGTCACGTCCGAGGCGAGCCAGCTCGCGCACATCGTCACGCAGTCCGCCCAGCACGTGCAGCAGGCGGTCGGGTTGCTTTCCGACATGAAGCAGTCCGCGCAGATCCTCAAGCAGTGCGAGGAGATCGACCGCTGGGAATCGGAGGCCGATCGCGTGCTGCGCGCGGCGATGTCGAAGCTGTTCCGCGAGGAAGACGACGTGAAGACGCTCATCAAGCTGAAGGCGATCTACGAGCTGCTCGAAGAGATCACCGACAAGTGCGAGGACGTCGCGAACATCATCGAAGGCATCGTGCTGGAAAACGCCTGAGCGGACCACGATGCATTCGATACAACTCGCCCTCTGGATGGTCGCGACGCTGGTGCTCGTCGCGCTCGTATTCGACTTCATGAACGGCTTTCACGACGCGGCGAACTCGATCGCCACCGTCGTGTCCACCGGGGTGCTGAAGCCCCAGCAAGCCGTGGTGTTCGCGGCGGCGTTCAACGTCATCGCGTATTTCATCTTCCACCTGAAAGTCGCGCAGACCGTCGGTAAAGGCACCATCGATCCCGAGATCGTCGACCACTATGTGGTGTTCGGCGCGCTGGTCGGTGCGATCGGCTGGAACGTGATCACGTGGTACTACGGGATCCCGTCGAGTTCGTCGCATGCGCTGATCGGCGGCCTCGTCGGCGCGGCGCTCGCCAAGTCGGGCTGGGCTTCGCTGAACATCGACGGATTGCTGAAGACCATCGCGTTCATCTTCATTTCGCCGCTGCTCGGCTTCATTCTCGGTTCGCTGTTCATGCTCGGCGTGTCGTGGCTGTATTTCCGAACCGCGCCCAGCAAGGTCGACCGGCGTTTCCGCCGGCTGCAGCTGCTGTCGGCCGGGCTGTACAGCCTGGGCCACGGCGGCAACGACGCGCAGAAGACGATCGGCATCATCTGGATGCTGCTGATCGCATCGGGCTATGCATCGGCGACCGCCGATGCGCCGCCCGCGTGGGTGATCGGCGCGTGCTACCTGTCGATGGGCCTCGGCACGCTGTTCGGCGGCTGGCGCATCGTGCGCACGATGGGCCAGAAGATCACGAAGCTCAAGCCGGTCGGCGGTTTCTGCGCGGAAACCGGTGGCGCGATGACGCTGTTCCTCGCATCGTTCCTCGGCATTCCGGTGTCGACCACGCACACGATCACCGGCGCGATCGTCGGCGTCGGCGCGACGCAGAAGCTGTCGGCCGTGCGCTGGGGTGTGGCCGGCAACATCGTGTGGGCGTGGGTGCTCACGCTGCCGGCGGCCGCGCTGTTCGCGGCCGGTGGATGGTGGCTCGGCCACCAGATCTTCTGATCGCCAGCACTGTCGAACGGACATGAAATGCGCCGCAAGCCGAAAGGCTGCGGCGCATTTTCCTTTTGGGGCAGCGGAAATGTGCGGCGAATGGCGGGTTTGTAGTCGCGCGTGATCGCAGGCGAACGCGAAGCGGGCTAGTAACTTCCGTTCGCGAACCGGGCAATCGGATCGTCTGCGGTGGCGGTGCGCGGGCTGACGGGGGTAGATTGCGTCGACGCGCGCAATACCTGCACGGGGGCTGGTTCGGTGCCGCGCGGTGACGTCGCCGCGACGGCGGGTGGCGGCTCAGCATCGAAGGCGGCAGCCTGGGCGGCCGTCAGTGCCGTCGTCGGAATCTGCGTGCCGACCTCGGCCGGACCGGCTGGCGCTGCATTCGCGGTCAAGGTGGCGGCGGCGGTGCCCGTGCCGTCGCTCACGGACGTTGCCTGCTGCTGAGCCGTCTGCATGCGCGGCGGCGGAGGTTCATACGGGTCGGCCGACGCGGCTGCGGGCGCGACCGCGGCGGTCGACACGGCCTGCGCGGCCGGCATGACCGGGGCAGGCGCCCGGGTCGCGGCGGCTTGCGACTGCGTATAGGCCGGCTGCCGCGGCGCGGCGGCAGTCACGACGACAGGGGCGGGCGCAACGACCGGCGCGCTGCGCGGCTCATCGCGCTTCGCCTCGTAGGTCGGCGCATCGAACGGCGTAGGTGCCCCGCGCGGCGGCGCGACGCGGCGAATGCCGTCGAAACGCTTGGCCCAGTACGGGTTCGTCAGGTAGTCGAGCCGCACCGTGCCGCCCGTCGACGGTGCGTTGACGAAGCGCAGCTTGCCGACGTAGATGCCGACGTGCGAATGCGGCCGTCCGGTCGTGTTGAAGAAGATCAGGTCGCCCGGCGCGATCTGGTCGGGCTCGACCGATACGCCGCGGCCGCTCATGTCGGCGGTCGTGCGCGGCAGGTTCACGTCGGCTGCGCGGCCGATCACGTAGCGCACGAGCCCGCTGCAGTCGAAGCCGCTCGTCGGCGTGTTGCCGCCCCAGCGATACGGGACGCCGACGAGGCTCATCGCCTGGATCGAAATTTCTTCCTGGCCGACGCTGTGATCGACGAACTTCGGGAAATTGGCGGGGGCGGGGAATGCGCGCGGCGTCGTGATCTTCATGCCCGACGCGGGGCGCGATGCCGACTGCGGCGGCACGCTGGAGCAGGCCGCAAGCAGTGAAACGACAGCAACGGGAACCCAGATTCGAAGCATGGCAAGGCGGGCGAGCGCGGGACGCTCGCGAATCGTATGACAACAGACAGACCCGATGGTAGACGTTCCGGCGGGGCTTAAGCAACCGTTCCTGAGAATTTACTTGAAGTTTCGCGCGTAAGTGCGGCTGTTGCGTAACGATGCATGACCAACGTTTCAGACCCCAAAAATAAAAACGGCGCTCCGGAAACGGAGCGCCGCGATGCGTCGACAGCCGGCCGACGGGCCGGCCTGTCGCGTTACAGGATGTCCGACGCGTAGTCGGCGAGTCGCGAGCGTTCGCCGCGCGCGAGCGTCACGTGGCCGCTGTGGCCCCAGCCCTTGAAGCGGTCGACGACGTACGTGAGCCCCGAGCTGCCTTCGGTCAGGTAAGGCGTGTCGATCTGCGCGATGTTGCCGAGGCACACGATCTTCGTGCCCGGGCCCGCACGCGTGACGAGCGTCTTCATCTGCTTCGGCGTCAGGTTCTGCGCCTCGTCGATGATCAGGTACTTGTCGACGAACGTGCGGCCGCGCATGAAGTTCATGCTCTTCACCTTCAGGCGCGAACGGATCAGCTCCTGCGTCGCGGCACGCCCCCATTCGCCGGCGGCGTCGTCGGTCTTCTGCAGCACTTCGAGGTTGTCGTCGAATGCGCCCATCCACGGCTGCATCTTCTCTTCCTCGGTACCGGGCAGGAAGCCGATGTCCTCGCCGACGGGCACGGTCGCGCGCGTCACGATGATCTCGTTGTAGCGTTTGTCGTCGAGCACCTGCGCGAGGCCGGCCGCGAGCGCGACGAGCGTCTTGCCGGTACCGGCCTGGCCGAGCAGCGTGACGAAGTCGATCTCCGGGTTCATCAGCAGGTTCAGCGCGAAATTCTGCTCGCGGTTGCGCGCGGTGATGCCCCACACGTTGTTCTTGTGGTGGCTGTAGTCGCGCAGCGTCTGCAGCAGCGCCGTCTTGCCGTTCAGTTCGCGGACGATCGCATGGAACGTCGGCTCGCCGTTCTGCGGCTCGAGATAGACGAACTCGTTGACGAGCATCGACGCGACGAGCGGGCCCGTCACGCGGTAGTACGTGGTGCCCGTCTTCGTGTCCTGCCAGCTTTCCATGCCCTTCGCATGCTTGGTCCAGAAATCCTGCGGCAGCTCGCGCACGCCGTTGTACAGGAGATCCGAATCCTCGAGCACCTGGTCGTTGAAGTAGTCTTCAGCGGGCAGGCCGAGCGCATGCGCCTTGATCCGCATGTTGATGTCTTTCGACACCAGCACGACCTGGCGGTCCGGCCGGTCGCGCTGCAGCGCGCGCACGACGCCGAGGATCTGGTTGTCGGCCTTGCCTTCGGGCAAGCCTTCGACGGGCGCGATGTCGGTGAGCTTCGTCTGGAAGTACAGGCGGCCGACCGCCTCGCGGCTGCCGAGGCGCGACAGCGGAATGCCGGCCGTGATCGGGCCCGCGTCGGCGACCAGCGCGTCGAGCGTGCGGCTGACCTGGCGTGCGTTGCGCGCGACTTCGGACATCCCCTTCTTGTGGTTGTCGAGTTCCTCGAGCGTCATCATCGGCAGATAGACGTCGTGTTCCTCGAAGCGGAAGAGGCTGCTCGGGTCGTGCATCAGCACGTTGGTGTCGAGCACGAACAGTTTCTGCTGTTCGGCTTCGGCGGCCTTGCGGCTGCGCGATTTCGTCGCAGCGCCCGTGTCGCGCGCGGGAGCCGCGGCCGGTTTGCCGGCGGCCGGCTTGTCGTTGCGCGCGACGACCGGCGCCGCGGGTTCGGCGGGTGCCGGCATCGGCTGCAACAGTGCGGCCGTCTGTTTGGTCTTGCGACCGCGCGCGGGTGCGCTCGCGGTTTCCTGCGCCGAAGACGCGACGGCGCGCAGCGGCGCGGCCGTGTTCGCGGCTTCGATCATCGGTTGGGCCACGCTCGCCGGACCGTAGTCACCGGCTGTGGATGCGTCCCCTTCGGCGGATTTCTTCGCGGCTTTCGCGGGCCGCGCTTTCACCTTGTATTCGTCGGGCGGCAGCAGGCTGCCGAGCTTGCTGGGGGGAGTAGGCAAAGGCATGGTGTCCCTCGGGAGGAATCGTGTCGCATGGCGTGCGCCGCTGATCGCATCCTGCGTGACGTAGACGCATGCAGTTTGCGCGCGGTGGCGCACAGGAAGTTCGTCTAGCCGGTTCGCCTAAGTGTCGATCAGCTCCTTGACGGGGTGAGGGCCGGACCGAGGGCCGGCGCGCAATCCATAAAAAAAGCCGCTGCCCCGTCGACAGGGACATGCGGCTCGGCTGATACGGTCGTGATGCGCGTCAAGTGCCGGAAAGCATCGCATCGAGCACCGGCGCAGCTACGAGAAATATGGGGCGAACTGGCATTCATTGCGGCCCAATATAACGCGCCTCAAAGCGCTTGTACAGCACTTAGCACGTCGTCCACATGGCCCGGAACCTTGATGCCGCGCCATGCCTGGCGAAGCACGCCGTCGGCGTCGATCAGGAACGTCGAGCGCTCGATTCCGCGCACTTCCTTGCCATACATTTTCTTCATCTTGATGACATCGAACAGCGCGCACAGCGCTTCGTCGGCATCGGAAATCAGCGGGAACGGCAGTTCGAGCTTTGCCTTGAAGTTGTCATGCGAGCGCAGGCTGTCGCGCGACACGCCGATGACTTCCGCACCGGCTTTCTTGAACTTCGGATAGAGATCGCGGAACTGCAGCCCTTCGGTCGTGCAGCCCGGCGTGTTGTCCTTCGGATAGAAGTACAGCACGAGTTTCTTGCCCTTCAGGTCGGACAGCGAAATGTCGCCGCCCGTGGCCGGTGCGGTGAAATCGGGAACTTGACGGTCAACTTCGACGGACACGTGTTTCTCCTGTTGTTATGGAAAGGCGCCGCTGCGGCGGCGCGGTTCGGCGGGGCGTCGCGGCAGCGCGCCGCATGGGCGGCGCGGGCGACGCCGGCGCGCGCGAACTCAGTCGGGCTGGACGATCAGTTCGCCGGAGCGGCCGGGAATTTCGCCCCACGTGACAGGGTACGATGGCAGCGAGTCGCGGTCCAGCGTCGCGTGGTAGTCGCCCATCGTCGCAAACGTGTGGCCTTGCGCGCGCCAGCCGGCGAGCAGTTGCTCGAACACGGGCGCGAGCTTCTGGCCTTCCAGTTCCGCATGCAGCGTGAACACCTGGTCGTGCGGATTGGTTTCGGTGAACTTGAGGATGTGCGCGGCGACGTTGCGCGTGTCGACGCCGTCGATGCCGAGCACTTCGTCGAGCGTCGGCAGCGTGGTCGGCATCTGCACGTGCGACAGCGTGCGGCCGTCGACGACGGGGAGGTACGGCGAATGGCCGCGGCCGTCGGATGCGTAGCGCATCCCCCATGCGTCGATCTGCTCGAACGCGGAATCGTTCATCTGCCAGCCGGCCGCGCCGTGCGTGACGGGCGGCGCGCCGAAGATCTCGATGAAGCGCGCGTGACTCTTCTGCATTTCACGCGCGGTCCAGTCGCGATCGCGCGCACGGACGTTGTCCTGCCAGTACACGTGATCCCACGTGTGGATCCCGCATTCGAAGCCGGCCTCGTGGATCGCGCGCATGTCGGCGATCGCGCGGCGGCCGATGTCGGGGCCCGGCAGCAGCACGCCGTACATCAGCTGCTTCACGCCGTAGTGTTCGACCACCGACGTGCGCGACACCTTCTTCAGGAAGCCGGGGCGGAACACGCGCCGCAGCGCCCAGCCCGTGTGATCGGGCCCGAGGCTGAAGAGGAAGGTCGCGCGCGCACTGAAGCGGTCGAAGATGCGCGCGAGGTTCGGCACGCCTTCGCGCGTGCCGCGCAGCGTGTCGACGTCGATCTTGAGGACGATGCGAGCCAAGCGAACGTCCCGCTCAGCCTTGCTGCTCGACGAGCGCGCGCGCGTCGGCGACGTGGCCGCGATACGCTTCGAAGATGTTGCGCAGCGCGTCGTCGAACGTGGCCTGCGGTGCCCAGCCGAGCTCCTGCATCGTATTGTCGATCTTCGGCACGCGGTTCTGCACGTCCTGGTAGCCATTGCCGTAGTACGCGCCGGACGTCGTCTCGACGAGCTTCACCTGCTTGGCCGAATCGGCGTACTCGGGGAATTCCGCCGCCAGTTCGAGCATCTTGTGCGCGAGTTCGCGAACCGAGAAGTTGTTCTTCGGATTCCCGATGTTGTAGATCTTGCCCGACGCGACGCCGTCCTTGTTCTCGATGATCTTCATCAGCGCGCTGATGCCGTCGCCGATGTCGGTGAACGCGCGCTTCTGCGAGCCGCCGTCGACGAGGCTGATGTTCTCGCCGCGCACGATGTGGCCGAGGAACTGCGTGACGACGCGCGAGCTGCCTTCCTTCGGCGTGTAGATCGAGTCGAGGCCCGGGCCGATCCAGTTGAACGGACGGAACAGCGTGAAGTTCAGGCCTTCCATCCCGTAGCCCCAGATTACGCGGTCCATCAGCTGCTTCGAGCACGCGTAGATCCAGCGCGGCTTGTTGATCGGGCCGTAGGTGAGGGCCGATGCATCCGGGTCGAACTGCTCGTCCGAGCACATGCCGTAGACCTCGGAGGTCGACGGGAACACGAGGTGCTTGCCGTACTTGACGGCCGAACGCACGATCGGCAGGTTCGCCTCGAAGTCGAGTTCGAACACGCGCAGCGGCTGCTGGACATAGGTGGCGGGCGTCGCGATCGCGACGAGCGGCAGGATCACGTCGCACTTCTTCACGTGATACTCGACCCACTCCTTGTTGATCGTGATGTCGCCTTCGAAGAAATGCATCCGCTCGTGGTTGACGAGGTCGCCAAGCCGATCGGTCTGCATGTCCATGCCGAACACTTCCCAATCGGTGGTTTCAAGAATGCGCTTCGACAGGTGATGGCCGATGAAGCCGTTCACACCCAGGATCAGGACTTTTTTTGCTTTCATGAATGACGGGAAGAATGAATGAACTGCGCGAATTCCGCGGGCGTCACGACGGTTTCGCTGCCGTCGCGCTGCTGCCACAGCTCGAGAATGGATAGAGCGCGGCTGTCGCCGCAGACGCCGAATAGCGCATTATCGCTTACGTGCAGGCCGGGCGGCAAATCTGCCGCGGCGGCCGCTGCCGCGCTGCCGGGCGCCGCGAGGCGCGCGCGCGCGATCACGAAACGCGTGCCGTCGACGTCCGTGAACGCGCCCGGATACGGGGGCGCGACCGCGCGCACCAGGTTGTAGACCTGCGCGGCCGGCTTCGACCAGTCGACGCGGCCGTCTTCGGGCTTGCGCCCGCCGTAGTAGCTGCCGGTCGCGAGATCGTTCGGCAGGTGCGGCGCCTCGCCCGCGAGCAGCGCGGGCAGTACGCGCCAGAGCGTCTGCTCGGCGGCCACCGTGACCTTGTCGAACACCTGCGTGGCCGTGTCGTCCGGCAGGATCGGCACCGCGGTCTGGGCGATGATCGCGCCCGCGTCGGGCTTCGCGGCCATCTCGTGCAGCGTCGCGCCGGTTTCGGTCTCGCCGTTCAGCACGGCCCAGTTGGTCGGTACCCGACCCCGGTATTTCGGCAGCAGCGAACCGTGCATGTTGTACGCGCCGCGCGGCGCGATCGCGAGCAGGTCCACCGGCAGCATGTGACGGTAGTAGAACGAGAAGATGAAATCGGGCTGCGCGTCGGACACCGCGCGGCGCAGCGCCGGATCGGCGGGATCGGCCGGCGTGACGACCGGGATCCCGTGCTCGGCGGCGACCGATGCGACGCTGCCGAACCAGATGTTCTCGTTCGGGTTGTCCTCGTGCGTGACGACGAGTGCGACGTCGACGCCGCGCGCGAGCAGCACCTGCAGGCAGCGCACGCCGACGTTGTGATACGCGAAGACGACTGCGCGCGGTTTCATTGCCCGGCTCCCGTGCGGTTCGTGCCGGCCGGCACCGGCGGCACGCCGTCGTGCTGCTCGAGCACGGCCTGGATCAGGTAGCGCGGCCGCGCGCGCACCTGCTGGTAGATGCGGCCGACGTACTCGCCGAGCAGGCCGAGCGCGAAGATGATCACGCCGAGCAGGAAGAACGTGATCGCGAACAGCGTGAACACGCCTTGCACTTCCGCGCCGACGATGAAGCGTCGCACGAGCAGCAGCACGAACAGCGCGGCGGAACCGAGCGACAGGATCACGCCGATGAACGAGAGCCACTGCAGCGGCACGACCGAGAAGCCGGTCACGAGGTCGAAGTTCAGCCGGATCAGGCTGTACAGCGAGTACTTCGATTCGCCGGCAAAGCGCTCCTCGTGCGCGACCTCGATTTCGGTCGGCTTCTGCGCGAACGTATAGGCGAGCGCGGGGATGAACGTGTTGACTTCGCCGCACACGTTGATCGTATCGATGATGCGGCGGCTGTACGCGCGCAGCATGCAGCCCTGGTCGGTCATCTTGATGCGCGTGATGCGCTCGCGCAGCCGGTTCATCATCTGCGACGCCTTGCGCCGCCACAGGCTGTCCTGGCGCTGCTTGCGGATCGAGCCGACGTAGTCGTAGCCCTCGCGCATCTTCGCGATCAGCTTGCCGATTTCCTCGGGCGGGTTCTGCAGGTCGGCGTCGAGCGTGATGACGATCTCGCCGCGCGATTGCGCGAAGCCGGCGAGGATCGCCATGTGCTGGCCGTAGTTGCCGTTGAGCAGCACGATGCGCGTCGTGTCGGGACGCACGTGGAACTGATCGGCGAGCATCGCGGCCGAGCGGTCGCGGCTGCCGTCGTTGATCAGGATCACTTCGTATGACGTGTCGAGTGCGTCGAGCGCCGGATACAGCCGCGCGAACAGCGCGGCGAGGCCGTCTTCCTCGTTGTACACGGGGATGATGACCGATACTTCGGGACGGCCTGCGTCCAGGTGCCCGGCGCCCGGATGCCCGGCGCGTGCTTCAAGGTGACTCATGTACGCTTAATTTCCGTATTGTTCGCAAATCTGGTTGATGGCGTCGACCACGCGACGCACATCGCCTTCCGTCATCTGCGTGAAGAGCGGCAGCGTGACGGTCGACGCGCCGTACCGTTCGGCGTGGGGGAACATGCCCTCCTTGAAGCCGCGCGCACGGTACAGCGTGAAAAGATGGATCGCCGGGTAGTGGATGCCCGTGCCGATACCGCGTTCCTTCATCTGCGCCATGAACTCGGCGCGGGTGATCGTCAGCCGCTCGAGCGGCAGCGTGATCAGGAACATGTGCCAGTTGCCGTTCTCGAATTCGGCGACCGGCAGGCCGACGCCGAGCTTCACGGCCGCGCTGCCGTCGAATGCGGCGAAATACGCGCGGGCGAGCGCGCGGCGCTGGGCGGTGAAGCGTTCGAGGTGCGGCAGCTGGCCCAGGCCGACGCGCGCGGCGACGTCGGTCAGGTTGTACTTGCCGCCGAGCACGTCGCAGTCCATTCCGTCGAAGCCCGTGCGCGTGATGCCCTGCAGCCGGTACTTCTGCGCGAGCGTCGCTTCTTCCTCGTTGTTCAGCACGAGCGCGCCGCCTTCGATCGTCGTGAGGTTCTTGTTCGCGTGGAAGCTGAACGACACGATGTCGCCGATCGCGCCAATGCGCTTGCCGTTCCACGTCGAACCGAACGCCTGCGCGGCGTCCTCGATCACGCGCAGCTTGTGTGCGCGCGCGATCGCGTACAGGCGGTCCATGTCGACCGGCAGGCCGGACAGGAACACCGGGATGATCGCCTTCGTGCGCGGCGTGATCGCCTGCTCGAGCTTGTCGAGGTCGATGTTGCGCGTGACGGGATCGATGTCGGCGAACACGGGCGTCGCGCCGGTCTCGAGGATCACGTTGCTGGTCGAGACCCACGACGCCGGCGTCGTGATCACCTCGTCGCCGGGGCCGACGCCCGCGATGCGCAGGCCGATCTCGAGCGTGCAGGTGCCTGAATTGAACGCGCGGACGGGACGGCCGCCGCAGTATTCGGACAGCGCCGCTTCGAATTTCTGGCTTTGCGGGCCCGTGGTGATCCAGCCCGAACGCAGCACTTCGACGACGCCCTGGATGGTTTCCTCATCGATCTCGGGGCGGGTGAACGGCAGAAACGGAGCGGTAGTCTGGCTCATGTACGCTTTGGCCTGTAATGGCGTGTAATAAAAGGGTCGGGCGATCCCGGCCGAAACCGGCATTAAACACCGGTTGGCGGAAACGCACCGTGATTTTTTGTAGGCGGACGCTTAACGCGGCGGGGCATGCTCAGCTTCGCGCGAGCACCAGCACGCCGATCAGGATGATGCCGATGCCGACGAGCCGCTGGACCGACAGCACCTCGCCGAACAGGTACCAGGCCGCGAATGCGTTGACGACGTAGCCGAGCGACAGCATCGGGTACGCGATCGACACGTCGACCCGCGACAGCCCGAGGATCCAGACCACGACGCTCAGCACGTAGCAGCCGAGGCCGCCGATGATCGGCAGCTGGGTGGCGATCTTCAGCCCGACCGGGATGATGTTCGCACGGCTGAATTCGAAGTGCCCGACGGCGTTGACGCCGGCCTTCAGCAGCAGTTGCGCAACGGCGTTGAGCATCACGCCGGTGACGATGCAGACGAGCGAAACGGGATTCATGCGATGGGCGTCCTTACGATTGCGGTTTCTCGACGATCACGCGACGGTTGTCGCGCGCAATCACGCGCATCGGCACGCCTTGCTTGACCAGGGCGTCGTACTGGCCGGGCGGCATGATCGCGAGCGCATGGGTTTCCTGCTTCCAGCGCGTGATCCATTCGTCGACGGTCGGAATCCACTTGTTCGGCTCCATCGAGATGCCGAACCCGAGCTCGTCCTGGCGCTGGACCATGATCGTCGTGTGGCCCATATAGAACGGGAACGTGTGATCGAGCATCTCGATCGAGTAGAACGGCGTGTCGGGCGGCAGTTTCGCCAGCTCGGCGCGCACCGTCGGCGCGAGCAGCGCGCCCGAGCTGTAGCGGCCGAACTCGTCGTGCCCGGTGCCGCCGATCGTGCCGAAGGCGAGCCACGCGGCGCCGAACGCGGCAAGCGCGGCGGCGACGCCCGCGCGGCGGTTCAGCCAGGCGGCCGCGAGCGTCAGCGCGGCCGCGACCGCGAGGCCCGCGTACAGCCACATCTGGAACGCGCGGTACAGCGCGTTCGGCGTGCGGGCATCGCCCTGGTACGCGAGGAAGATGATCCCGAACGCCGCGGCGACGAAGAACACGAGGTAGCCGAGCAGGTGGCGGCGGAAGCGGTCGGCGGTCATCAGCGGCAGGTACGCGCCGATGATCAGCGCGAGCGCCGGCGCGACCGGCAGCACGTACGAGATCAGCTTCGAATGCGACGCGCTGAAGAACAGGAAGATGAATGCGCTCCAGATCAGCAGCACGAGCATCGGCGAGAAGCCGTTCGGCTGGCGCGGCATCCGCAGCGCATGGCGGATGCTCTGCCACGCAACCGACAGCCACGGCAGGAAGCCGACCAGCAGCACGGGCACGAAGTAGTAGAGCGGGCCCGGACGGTTCTGTTCCGGGGTCAGGTACCGGCGGAACTGCTGGACGATGAAGAAGAAGTTGAAGAATTCGGGGTTGCGCTGCTGGACGAGCACGAACCACGGCGTGACGATCGCGAAGAAGATCACGAGGCCGCTCACCAGGTACAGGCGCTTCCAGAGCGCCCAGTCGCGCGCGATCAGCGTATAGAGCACGAGCACGGCGCCGGGCAGGATCAGGCCGACGAGGCCCTTCGACAGCACCGCGAACGCCATCGCGGCCCAGCACGCCCACATCCAGCCGCGCGCCGCGGCCGGGCGCAGCCCGGGCCGCTGCGCGAGCAGCAGCGAGCACAGCGACAGCGCCATCCAGAACGCAAGGCCCATGTCGAGCGCGTTGAAGTGGCCCATCAGGTTCCAGTACGGCGACGCCGCGAGCACGACGGCGGCGAGGAAGCCCGACAGCGGGTTGAACAGGCGCGCGCCCGTGAAGCCGACCAGCAGCACGCCGGCGAAGCTCGCGAGGGCCGTGTAGAGGCGCGCCTGCCATTCGCCGATGCCGAACCACGCGAACGTGAGCGCGTTCATCCAGGTCTGCAGCGGCGGCTTCTCGAAGTACTTGTAGCCGTTGTAGCGTGGCGTGATCCAGTCGCCGGTGACGAACATCTCGCGCGCCATTTCCGCGTAGCGGCCTTCGTCGCTCGGGATCAGGTGGCGCAGCCCGAGCGGCGCGAACCAGACGATCGCGAGCGCGACGACGAGGAGGACGAGCGTGATGCGGTTGAGCGGTAGCCTCGACGGCGTATCGTTCATGGATTTTCAGCCTGTTGGTTGTTGTGACGAGCCGCCGGCGGGTTGCGCCGGGGGCGGGCGGCCTGGCCGGGCCGATCCGGGGATCGACCCGCTGCGCCGGCCCGAGTTTTACCGCATCGGGGATTAACGTTCAATTAAGAGCGCGGCGGCGACTTTGCGGCCTTCGGCCATCAGGATGTTGTAGGTGCGGCAGGCAGCCTGGAAATCCATCGTCTCGACGCCGATCCGCTTGGCCGTGAGCGCCGCGACGAGCCGCGGGTGCGGGAAGCGCAGCCGTGCGCCGCTGCCGAAGATGACGAGTTCGGGCGTCGGGTCGAGCAGCATCGCGAAATGCTCGGGCGCGAGCGCGTCGAACGACGACACCGGCCACATCTGGACCGGCGCGCCGGGCAGCACGATGACGCTCGTTTCATGGCGTTCGAGATTGACGTCGACGTAATCGGGGCCGTAGCCGGTGACGGTGTTGAGCGCGCCGCTCGTGTCCTGGTGCAGTTTCAAATCGGTATTCCGCGGTTCCGTAGGGGAATGTGTCGCAGGGCCACAGGGGCCCGGAGGGCCGGTTTCGCTTGCCCGGGCACGCGGGACGCCTGACGGCGTGGGCCCGGCGCGGCTATGGTGCATTGCGAAAGTCGGCCAAAATCCGCTAAATTATAACTTTTTGGTCGCCCCCGGGCGCCACTTGCGTCGCGCGTCGCCACAAGCCGCGCCCGACCGCCCGCTTTTCCCCAGTCTAGACAGCGCGCACAGACCGGCCGCTTTCCAGTTTTGATCCCGTCCCCCCGGCCGCAAGGCCAACCCAGGAACCGTGTCGTCGTGAAACCGATTCAGAAGTCGAACAAGCTGCTCAACGTCTGCTACGACATCCGTGGCCCGGTGCTCGAGCACGCGAAGCGCCTCGAGGAAGAAGGCCACCGCATCATCAAGCTGAACATCGGCAACCTCGCGCCGTTCGGTTTCGATGCGCCGGACGAGATCATCCAGGACATGATCCGCAACCTGCCGACGTCGTCCGGCTATTCGGATTCGAAGGGCGTGTTCTCGGCGCGCAAGGCCGTGATGCACTACACGCAGGAAAAGGGTGTCGTGGGCGTCGGCCTCGACGACATCTACATCGGCAACGGCGCGTCCGAGCTGATCGTGATGGCGACCCAGGCGCTCCTGAACGACGGCGACGAGGTGCTGCTGCCCGCGCCCGACTACCCGCTGTGGACGGCGGCGGTCAGCCTGTCGGGCGGCACGCCGGTGCATTACATCTGCGACGAGCAGAACGCGTGGATGCCCGATCTCGACGACATCCGCCGCAAGATCACGCCGAACACGAAGGCGATCGTCGTGATCAACCCGAACAACCCGACGGGCGCGCTTTATTCGGACGAATTGCTGCTCGAACTGCTCGAGATCGCGCGCCAGCACGGGCTGATCGTGTTCGCCGACGAGGTGTACGACAAGATCGTCTACGACGGCCTCGAGCATACGGCGCTGGGTTCGCTGTCGGAGGACGTGATCACCGTCACGTTCAACAGCCTGTCGAAGAGCTATCGCTCGTGCGGCTACCGCGCGGGCTGGATGGCCGTGTCGGGCCTCGGCGGCGACAACCGCCGGCGCGCGAAGGATTACCTCGAGGGGCTCGGCATCCTGTCGTCGATGCGCCTGTGCGCGAACGTGCCCGGGCAGTTCGCGATCCAGACGGCGCTCGGCGGCTACCAGAGCATCAACGAGCTGATCATGCCGAGCGGGCGCCTGTACAAACAGCGCGAACTCGCGTACGACATGCTCACGTCGATCCCGGGCGTGACCTGCGTGAAGCCGCAGGCCGCGCTGTACATGTTCCCGCGCCTCGACCCGAAGCTTTATCCGATCCAGAACGACCAGCAGTTCATTCTCGACCTGTTGCTCGAGGAGCGCGTACTGCTCGTGCAGGGCACGGGCTTCAACTGGACGACGCCGGACCACTTCCGCGTGGTCTTCCTGCCGAACCTCGACGACCTGACCGATTCGATCAACCGGATCGCACGCTTCCTCGACGGCTACCGCAAGCGCCATTCGGCCTGAGCGGCAGGACCACACGGCACTCACTACTTCTTACTCATCGATCACACGCAGCATGGAACCGATCAAAGTTGGCCTGTTGGGCTTCGGCACGGTGGGCAGCGGCACCTTCACGGTGCTGGGCCGCAACCAGGAAGAAATCAAGCGACGCGCGGGGCGCGGCATCGAGGTGACGCGCATTGCGGTGCGCAACCCGGCCAAGGCGCTGGCTGCGCTCGGCGGCGATGCCGGCGCTGCGCAGATCACCGACGATTTCAACGCGGTCGTCGATGATCCGTCGATCGCAATCGTCGCCGAGATGATCGGCGGCACGGGCATCGCGCGCGACCTCGTGCTGCGCGCGATCGCGAACGGCAAGCATGTCGTGACGGCCAACAAGGCGCTGCTCGCGGTGCACGGCACCGAGATCTTCGAGGCCGCGCGCGCGAAGGGCGTGATGGTCGCGTTCGAGGCGGCCGTCGCCGGCGGCATCCCGATCATCAAGGCGCTGCGCGAGGGCCTGACCGCGAACCGCATCCAGTACATCGCAGGCATCATCAACGGCACGACCAACTACATCCTGTCGGAAATGCGCGATCGCGGGCTCGACTTCGCGACCGCGCTGAAGGCCGCGCAGGAGCTCGGCTACGCGGAAGCCGATCCGACCTTCGACATCGAAGGCGTCGACGCCGCGCACAAGGCGACCATCATGAGTGCGATCGCGTTCGGCGTGCCGGTTCAGTTCGACCGCGCATACGTCGAGGGCATCAGCAAGCTCGACGCGACCGACATCCGCTACGCGGAAGAACTCGGCTACCGGATCAAGCTGCTCGGCATCGCGCGCCGCGCCGCAAACGGCATCGAGCTGCGCGTGCACCCGACGCTGATCCCGGAAAAGCGCCTGCTCGCGAACGTCGAGGGCGCGATGAACGCGGTCGTCGTGCATGGCGATGCGGTCGGCACGACGCTGTATTACGGCAAGGGCGCGGGCGCGGAGCCGACCGCGTCGGCCGTGGTCGCGGATCTCGTCGACGTCACGCGCCTGCACACGGCGGACCCAGAGCATCGCGTGCCGCATCTCGCGTTCCAGCCGGACAGCCTGTCGAACACGCCGATCCTGCCGATCGAGGAAGTGACGAGCGGCTACTACCTGCGCCTGCGCGTCGCCGACCAGACGGGCGTGCTGGCCGACATCACGCGCATCCTCGCCGCATCGGGCATCTCGATCGACGCGCTGCTGCAGAAGGAATCGGAGCAGATCGACGGCGCGAACGGCGAGACCGACATCATCCTGATCACGCACGAGACGGTCGAGAAGAACGTCAACGCGGCGATCGCGCAGATCGAGAGCCTCTCGACGGTGGTCTCGAAGGTAACGAAGCTGCGCATGGAAGCGCTGAACTGAGGACGGAAGGCGACATGAACTACATCTCCACGCGCGGCGCCGGCATCGGCGAGCGCCACACGTTCTCCGACATCCTGCTCGGCGGCCTCGCGAAGGACGGCGGGCTGTACCTGCCGTCCGAATATCCGAAGGTGTCGGCCGACGAGCTCGCGCGCTGGCGCACGCTGTCGTATGCGGATCTCGCGTTCGAGATCCTGTCGAAGTTCTGCGACGACGTGCCGGCCGACGACCTGCGCGCGATCACGCGCCGCACGTACACGGCCGACGTGTACCGCAACACGCGCCATGGCGAGAACGCGTCCGACATCACGCCGCTGAAGACGCTCGGCACCGAGAACGGCGCGGCGCTGTCGCTGCTCGAACTGTCGAACGGCCCGACGCTCGCGTTCAAGGACATGGCGATGCAGCTGCTCGGCAGCCTGTTCGAGTACACGCTCGCGAAGCACGGGCAGACGCTGAACATTCTCGGCGCGACGTCCGGCGACACGGGCAGCGCGGCCGAATACGCGATGCGCGGCAAGGCCGGCGTGCGCGTGTTCATGCTGTCGCCGCACAAGAAGATGAGCGCGTTCCAGACGGCCCAGATGTTCAGCCTGCAGGATCCGAACATCTTCAACCTCGCGGTCGAAGGCGTGTTCGACGACTGCCAGGACATCGTGAAGGCGGTGTCGAACGATCATGCGTTCAAGGCGCGGCAGAAGATCGGCACGGTCAACTCGATCAACTGGGCGCGCGTCGTCGCGCAGGTCGTGTACTACTTCAAGGGCTACTTCGCGGCGACGCAGTCCAACGACGAGCGCGTGTCGTTCACGGTGCCGTCGGGCAACTTCGGTAACGTCTGCGCGGGCCACATCGCGCGGATGATGGGCCTGCCGATCGCGAAGCTCGTGGTCGCGACCAACGAGAACGACGTGCTCGACGAGTTCTTCCGCACGGGCGCGTATCGCGTGCGCAGCGCCGAGCACACCTATCACACGAGCAGCCCGAGCATGGACATCTCGAAGGCATCGAACTTCGAGCGCTTCGTGTTCGACCTGCTCGGCCGCGATCCGGCGCGCGTGATGCAGCTGTTCCGCGACGTCGAGGAGAAAGGCGGCTTCGATCTCGCGGCGAGCGGCGATTTCGCACGGGTCGCCGAGTTCGGTTTCGTGTCGGGCCGCAGCAGCCACACGGACCGCATCGCGACGATCCGCGACGTGTTCTCGCGTTACGACACGATGATCGATACGCACACGGCCGACGGCGTGAAGGTCGCGCGCGAGCATCTCGACGCGGGCGTGCCGATGGTCGTGCTCGAGACCGCGCAGCCGATCAAGTTCGGCGAGACGATTCGCGAGGCACTCGATCGCGAAGCCGAGCGTCCGGCCGCATTCGACGGGCTCGAGGCGCTGCCGCAGCGTTTCGAGGTCGTGAAGGCCGACGCGCAGCAGGTGAAGGACTTCATCGCCGCCCATACGGGCGCATGACGCATGGCCGGGCCGCGGGCCCGGCTGTGCAGGACGGCCGGAATGCCGATTCGTCGAACGGATCGGGGTTCCGGCCGTTTCGTTTGGCGGTGCCGCTCCGTGCAGGCGTTCGGCATCCCGCCGCGCGGCTGCCGTCAAACCGGCATCGCGCGTGAAACAAGTGCCAGACCCGCGCGCTCGCGCGAATCACAGTTTCCGCATGTCCGCCATATCGCGCGCCCGCGCGACGGCGTCGCTACAATGGCGTATTGCATCCAACGATCCCCGATTCCATCGATGTCGAACCCCAATCCCGCGGCGCCGCGCGCGCCGATGCTGTCGACCGCCGAGGCGCTCGCCGCGCTGCTCGACGCCGCGAAGCCGTTGCCCGGCGTCGAAACCGTCGCCACGCTCGATGCGCTCGGCCGCGTGCTGGCGGCCGACGTGAGCTCGCCGCTCGACGTGCCGCCGATGCATACGAGCGCGATGGACGGCTATGCGGTGCGCGTCGCCGACCTGCTGCATGGCGAGCGGCGTTTGCCGGTGTCGCAGCGCATTCCGGCCGGCCATCCGGCCGCGCCGCTCGCAGCCGGCACGGCCGCGCGGATCTTCACTGGCGCGACGGTGCCGCCCGGCGCCGACGCTGTCGTGATGCAGGAGCAGGCGTCGGCCGACGGCGACGCGGTCGAGATCCTGCACACGCCGAAGGCCGGCGAATGGATCACCGCGCAGGGCGCGGATATCCGGCAGGGCTCGGTGATCCTGCCGGCCGGCACGCGGCTCACGCCGCAGGCGCTCGGTCTTGCCGCATCGGTCGGCTGCGCGCAGTTGCCGGTCGCGCGGCGGATTCGCGTCGCGGTGTTCTTCACCGGCGACGAACTGACGATGCCGGGCGAGCCGCTGAAGCCCGGCGCGATCTACAACTCGAACCGCTTCACGCTGCGCGGGCTGCTGGAGCGGCTCGGCTGCCACGTGACCGACTACGGGATCGTGCCCGATTCGCTCGCCGCGACGCGCGACACGCTGCGCGCGGCCGCGCGCGATCACGACGTGATCCTGACGAGCGGCGGCGTGTCGGTCGGCGACGAGGATCACGTGAAGCCGGCCGTCGAGGCCGAAGGGCGGCTCGCGCTGTGGCAGATCGCGATGAAGCCCGGCAAGCCGCTTGCCTACGGTGCGGTGCGCCGTGGCGACGATCGCCCCGATGCACACTTCATCGGGTTGCCCGGCAACCCGGTATCGAGTTTCGTCACGTTCCTGCTGTTCGTGCGGCCGTTCCTGCTGCGCCTGTCCGGCGTGCGCGACGTCGCGCCGCGCGCGCTGTCGCTGCGCGCCGACTTCTCGCAAGGCAAGGGCGACCGCCGCAACGAATTCCTGCGTGCCCGCGTGAACGCGGCCGGCGGCCTCGACCTGTTCCCGAACCAGAGTTCGGCGGTGCTGACGTCGACGGTGTGGGGCGACGGCCTGATCGACAATCCGCCGCAGCACGCGATCAGCGCCGGCGAGACCGTGCGTTTCATTCCGTTTTCCGAACTGCTGTCGTAACGCGACGGCTTCCCGAACCATGAAGATTCAGCTGAAATTTTTTGCAAGCGTACGCGAGGCACTGGGTGTTGCCGACGAGCAGGCCGACGTGCCGGACAGCGTCACGACCGTGGGCGACGTGCGCGCATGGCTGCGCGTGCGCGGCGGGGCATGGGCCGAGACGCTCGCGGAAGGGCGCGCGCTGCGCATGGCGTGCAATCACGAGATGACCGATCCCGATACGCGGCTCACCGAAGGCTGCGAAGTGGCGTTCTTTCCGCCGGTGACGGGCGGTTGAGGCACCGGCGATGGCAACGGTACGAATCCAGACCGACGACTTCGACCTGAACGCCGAGGTCGCGGCATTGCGTGCGCGCAACCCGAAGATCGGCGCGGTCGCGTGTTTCGTCGGCACGGTGCGCGATCTGAACGAAGGTGATGCGGTTGCCGCGATGGAACTCGAGCACTATCCGGGGATGACCGAGAAGGCGCTCGAGAAGATTGCGGCCGAGGCCGGCCGGCGCTGGCCGGGCATCGACGTCGCGATCGTGCATCGCGTCGGCAGGCTCCTGCCGCTCGACCAGATCGTGATGGTCGCCACGGTTGCGTCGCACCGCGGCGACGCGTTCGCGTCGTGCGAGTTCGTGATGGACTACTTGAAGACCGAAGCGCCGTTCTGGAAGAAGGAAACCACGCCGGACGGCGAGCGCTGGGTCGACGCGCGCAGCGCCGACGATGCCGCGCTCGCGCGCTGGGGGATCGAATCGGGCAATACGCGGCGCTGAGCGCGGCGTCGGCCTCGTGCGGCAAGGCGCCGCATGCGCGCAAGCGCCGCGCGTGACGGCAACCCGTGATGGCAATCCGTTACGCGTCCGGATCGGTGCTGCGCCCGATGATCTTCGTCGGAAACGGCTCGCCGCGGGTACGCGACGGCAGCGCGTGCGGATCGTCGCCCCCGTCGTCCCCGCCGCGGCGGCGCGGTGCGATCGCGTCGAGCAGCGCCTGCTGCTCGGGCGGAATCCGGTAATCCCAGCCGAAGCGGCTCAACTGCAGGCTCTGTGCGATCCGCAGCGCCGGCTCCATGAAGCGGACCGCCGCGGGCGGTGCGTAGCGCGCCTCGACGGTCTTCAGGAACAGCGACAGCCAGCGGCTGAAATGGGCCGGCTCGATCCCGTCGAGCGGCTGGTGCGCCTGCTGCACGTTGCCGCGATAGCCCTTGGTGCCGAGCACGAGGCTCGACCAGAACGTGACCATCTTCGGCAGGTGGTCGTCCCAGCGGCCGGCCAGCTTTGCGTCGAACACGGGCCCGAGCAGCGGATCGGTGCGCACGCGGTCGTAGAACGCGTAGACGAGATCGCGGATGTTCTCTTCGGTCGGCTCGGCGTCGCGAGGGCGGGCCGGTGCGGTATCGGGCGAGGCGGGCAGGACGGTCATGGCAAAAAGGGGGCCGGGAGAGACAGACAACGACGGGGCGGCGGCGCGGGCATCGTGCAGGACGCCGGCCGGATTTTGACGCAAAATAGCGACCAACGACCCCTGAAAAACGTGTAGATGTCACGCATCTTATTGCGCGCGCGCCCTCCCGGCAACCCGGGGCCGCGGAACAGGGCTGTCGACCGGCCCCGTGCGCATCCCGATCGGCCCGGCTCACGTAATTGGGACACGATCGATCTCTTCCGTATTCACCCATGAGACTCACCGACTACACCGACTATTCGCTGCGCGTGATGCTTTACCTTGCCGTGCGCGGCGAGGGACTCGCGACGATCCAGGAGATCTCGGACGCCTACGGCATCTCGAAGAACCATCTGATGAAAGTCGTGCAGCAGCTCGGCGAGCTGGGGTGGGTCGACACCGTTCGCGGCCGCAATGGCGGGCTGAGGCTGTTCCCCGAATCGCTGCAACTGACCGTCGGTGAGGTCGTGCGCGCAACTGAGAGCGACTTCGCGCTGGTCGGCTGCTTTGCGGCCGAAGGTGAGTCGCGCGGCTGCGTGATCGAGCCGCAGTGTCGCCTGAAGGGCGTGCTGGCGGCCGCGCGCGATGCGTTCTTCGCCGAACTCGACCGTCACACGCTCGGTGAACTGGTCGAACCCGCTGCGCCGCTCATGGCGCTGCTCGGCATTCGCCCGGTCGTGCGCGTGCATCCCGCCGCGCCGTTGCCGGAAGACGCGCCCGTGTCCGTCGAGCCGCCGTCGACGGCCGGCTGATACGCGAGCGCCGCGCTCCGCGGCCCGGCAGCGGCCCGTCCCGGGGCCGCTTCGAGGATATCCATCGATTTTTGCGCTGAATCAACCCGAATTTCGCTTGAAAGCCGCATAACCATCCTCATCTTGGTGTTAATCGAAAATTGGAGGTCTCGACAAAATGAGAATCGACAAGCTCACCACCAAGTTCCAGGAAGCACTCGCTGACGCGCAAAGCCTTGCGGCTGGCCGCGACAATCAATACATCGAACCCGTTCACGTACTGGCCGCGCTGGTCGCGCAGCAGGACGGTTCCGCCCGCTCGCTGATGTCGCGCGCGGGTGTTCACATCCAGGCGCTGCAAGGCGCGCTGAACGAAGCGATCTCGCGCCTGCCGCAAGTGACGGGTACAGGCGGCGACATCCAGATCGGCCGCGAACTGGCCGGGCTGCTGAACCAGGCCGACAAGGAAGCGCAGAAGCTCAACGACACGTTCATCGCGAGCGAGATGTTCCTGCTCGCCGTGTCCGACGACAAGGGCGAAGCCGGCAAGCTCGCGCGCCAGCACGGCCTCACGCGCAAGTCGCTCGAAGCCGCGATCGCCGCGGTGCGCGGCGGCTCGCAGGTGCACAGCCAGGATGCGGAAAGCCAGCGCGAGGCGCTGAAGAAGTACACCGTCGACCTGACCGAGCGCGCCCGTGCGGGCAAGCTCGATCCGGTGATCGGCCGCGACGACGAAATCCGCCGTTCGATCCAGATCCTGCAGCGTCGCACCAAGAACAACCCGGTGCTGATCGGCGAGCCGGGCGTCGGCAAGACGGCGATCGTCGAAGGGCTCGCGCAGCGGATCGTCAACGGCGAAGTGCCCGAGACGCTGAAGGGCAAGCGTGTGCTGTCGCTCGACATGGCCGCGCTGCTCGCCGGCGCGAAGTATCGCGGTGAATTCGAGGAGCGCCTGAAGGCGGTGCTCAACGACATCGCGAAGGACGAAGGCCAGACGATCGTCTTCATCGACGAAATCCACACGATGGTCGGCGCGGGCAAGGCCGAAGGCGCGATGGATGCGGGCAACATGCTGAAGCCGGCGCTGTCGCGCGGCGAGCTGCACTGCATCGGCGCGACCACGCTCGACGAATACCGCAAGTACATCGAGAAGGATGCCGCGCTCGAGCGCCGCTTCCAGAAGGTGCTCGTCGACGAGCCGAGCGTCGAGGCGACGATCGCGATCCTGCGCGGGCTGCAGGAGAAGTACGAACTGCACCACGGCGTCGACATCACCGATCCGGCGATCGTCGCCGCGGCCGAACTGTCGCACCGCTACATCACCGATCGCTTCCTGCCCGACAAGGCAATCGACCTGATCGACGAAGCCGCTTCGAAGATCAAGATGGAAATCGATTCGAAGCCCGAAGAGATGGACAAGCTCGACCGCCGGCTGATCCAGCTGAAGATCGAGCGCGAAGCCGTGAAGAAGGAGCAGGACGAAGCGTCGCAGAAGCGCCTGCAGCTGATCGAGGAAGAGATCGAGCGCCTCGGCCGCGAATATGCGGACCTCGAGGAGATCTGGACCGCCGAGAAGGCCGCGGTGCAGGGCAGCGCGCAGTTGAAGGAAGAGATCGAGAAGGTGCGTGCGGACATCGCGCGGCTGCAGCGCGACGGCAAGCTGGAGAAGGTCGCCGAACTGCAGTACGGCAAGCTGCCGCAGCTCGAGGCGCAGCTGAAGCAGGTCACGCAGGCCGAAGAGCAGGAGCAGCACAACCCGACGCGGCCGCGCCTGCTGCGCACGCAGGTCGGCGCCGAGGAAATCGCGGAAGTCGTGTCGCGTTCGACCGGGATTCCGGTGTCGCGGATGATGCAGGGCGAACGCGAGAAGCTGCTGCACATCGAGGAAAAGCTGCACGAGCGCGTGGTCGGCCAGCATGAGGCGATCGGCGCGGTGGCCGACGCGATCCGCCGTTCGCGCGCGGGTCTCGCCGATCCGAACCGTCCGTACGGCTCGTTCCTGTTCCTCGGTCCGACGGGTGTCGGCAAGACCGAACTGTGCAAGGCGCTGGCGTCGTTCCTGTTCGATTCGGAAGAGCACCTGATCCGCATCGACATGAGCGAGTTCATGGAGAAGCACAGCGTCGCGCGGCTGATCGGCGCGCCGCCGGGCTATGTCGGTTACGAGGAAGGCGGTTACCTGACGGAAGCCGTGCGCCGCAAGCCGTACAGCGTGATCCTGCTCGACGAGATCGAGAAGGCGCATCCGGACGTGTTCAACGTGCTGCTGCAAGTGCTCGACGACGGCCGCATGACGGACGGGCAGGGGCGCACGGTCGACTTCAAGAACACGGTGATCGTGATGACGTCGAACCTCGGCTCGCAGGTGATCCAGGCGATGACGGGTGCGCCGCAGGAAGAGATCAAGGACGCGGTGTGGCTCGAGGTGAAGCAGCATTTCCGCCCCGAGTTCCTGAACCGGATCGACGACGTCGTCGTGTTCCATGCGCTCGACCGCAGCAACATCGAGTCGATCGCGAAGATCCAGCTCGCCCGCCTGCACGACCGGCTCGCGAAGCTCGACATGGCGCTCGACGTGTCGCCGGCGGCGCTCGAACAGATCGGCAAGGTCGGTTACGACCCGCTGTTCGGTGCGCGGCCGCTGAAGCGCGCGATCCAGCAGGAGATCGAGAACCCGGTCGCGAAGCTCATCCTCGCGGGCCGTTTCGGTCCGAAGGACGTGATTCCGGTCGACGTCAACGACGGCAAGTTCGTGTTCGACCGCGTCGTTCACTGATCGCCTGCCATCGGCTCCCGCCCGGTTCGCGCCGGGCGCGCAAAAACAAACACCCCGCCTCGGCGGGGTGTTTGCTTATGGGGCGGCCGAAACCGCCGCCGGGGCTGTCAGCCGGCGTGGTGCGGGCTCAGCCCTGCTTGTTGCCGCCGAACATGCCGGCGAGTTGCGTGAGCGCGCCGAGCACGTTCGACGTATCGATCTGGCCGCCTGCCGGCACTTCGCCGTTCGGCGTCGCGCCGTTGACGACGTGCGGCAGCACCTGCGCGAGGATCGACGAAGCCTGCGACGGATCGATGCCGACCTTGCTCGCGAGCGAGCCGACGACGTCGGAGCCGAGCACGTTCTGCAGCGTGTCTGCCGAGATCGGCTGGTTTTCGCCGTTGCCGACCCACGAGCCGATGATGTCGCCGGCGCCGCCTGCCTTGAACTTCTCGATCAGGCCGTTCAGGCCGCCCGGCTGGTTGTTGATGAATTCGAGCGCGGTCGTGATCAGCGCGCTTTGCGAGTTGCCGCCGGCCTGGCCGCCGAGCAGACCGCCAACGATGTCGAGGAGACCCATGGTGCTTCACCTTTACTGAAAAGGGCGTCGTGACGACGACGCCCGTTGAACGAATGCCGCGCGCACGCCGTCGCGCGCGCGGCGCACATCAGGCGCCCGACGCCGCGGCGGCGGAGGCTGCCTTGTCCTTCTTGCTTTTCTTCTTCGAACCCTTCGTCGCCTTGGCCGACGACGCCGCGGCCGGTGCGCTCGCACCCGCGTCGGCGGATGCCGCCGCGGCCGCGGCGGCCTTTTCCTTCTTCGATGCGCGCTTGGCCTTGGCCGGTTTCGCCGCCGTGTCCGGCGCGCTTGCCGCCGGTGCCGGCGCAGTGGCCGTCGTACCGGCCGTCGCGGTCGTGGACGTCGACGCGGTGCCTGCCGACGTCGTTGCCGACGGGGTCGCCGGTGTCGTCGCGGCCGGCTTCGACAGCTTCACGCCCTTCGGCGGCGTCGACGAGCCGCCGATCGTCAGGCCGTTTTCCTCGAGATGGCCGACCGACTTCGTGCCGAGGCCCTTTACGCGGTTCGCGAGATCGTCCGCGTCCTTGAACGGGCCGTTCTTGGTGCGTTCGTCGATGATCGCCTTCGACTTCACGGGCCCGAGACCCTTCACGGATTCGAGCGCGGCCTGGTCGGCCGTGTTGACTTCGACGGCCGCGGCAAGGCCTGCGGCGAGTGACAGCGACAGCGCGACGAACAGCATCAGCAGCTTTTTCAGCATGGCAAAGGCTCCCTGGTTCTGATTCTGACGGATGAATGGCTGTTGCAACGGACGGCGGGCGAGACTTGGCCGGGCGTCGCCGTTAAGCATAGGACAAATGCGTGCCCTTTTTAAGACAGGCTGACCGAATCTTGCTGAAGGCTTGCGGCGCTGTAAAGACCGAAACCCGCGCAGGGCAGCGATTTTGACCATTCTTTACGGTGTCGCGGGGTGTCGTGGGTCGTCGTCGCGCTGGCCGTTCGAAAGCGCTTGACTTAGAGTTGACTCTAACTCCTAACCTTGTTCCTGCCATGTCGAAAACCGTATCCAAACCTTCCGCCACCGGTCCGCTGACGATCGGGCAAGTCGCCGAGCTGACCGGCTTGTCGACGCATACGCTGCGGTACTACGAGCAGGCCGGGCTGCTGCGTGCGATTTCGCGCACGGCGGCCGGGCACCGGCTCTATGCGCCGGCCGACCTTGACTGGCTGGCCTTCGTGATGCGCCTGAAGGCGACCGGCATGCCGATCGCGCAGATGCAGGAATTCGCGGCGCTGCGCGCGCAGGGCGAGCCGACCTTCGGTGAGCGGCGCCGCCTGCTGGTCACGCATCGCGACGCGGTGCGCGCGCATCTCGCGGAGCTGCAGGCGAGCCTCGACGTGATCAGCGACAAGATCGCGTACTACGAGGCACAGGAGCGCGATGCGGCACGACGGGCAAAACCCTCTCACTCCCCATCGGAACAGGACGGACACCATGGAACGACTCGTTGAAGACCGCTACACGCGCGGCTGGAACAAACTGAAGGAAATCGACGGGGAGGCGGGCGAACGCGTGATCGCGGCGCTCGCGCCGATCGCCCCGGACTTCGCACGGCTGCTGGTCGAGTTCGGCTTCGGCGACATCTACAGCCGGCCGCAACTCGACCTGAAGGCGCGCGAGATTGCGACGATCTCGGCGCTGGCCGCGCTCGGCAACGCGCAGCCGCAGCTGAAGGTGCATATCGAGGCCGCGCTGAACGTGGGCTGCACGCGCGACGAGATCGTCGAGGTGTTCATGCAGATGTCCGTATACGCGGGTTTCCCGGCCGCGCTCAACGCGCTGTTCGCGGCGCGCGAGGTGTTCGCGCGGCTCGACGAAGCGGCCGGAGAGACAAGCGACGCGAACGACGCGGTCGGGCAGCTCGCGTGACGGGGCACGCGTCGGCACCCGCGCGTCACGCGCGGTGCGGCGCGACGATCCGGTGCTTCGCGATGCGCCGGTACAACGTCGCGCGCGAGATGCCGAGCGCCTGCGCGGCGGCGTCGGGCCGCCAGCGGTGCGCGGTGAGCGCGGCGACGATGCGGCCGCGCTCGTCGTCAGGCAGGGCAGTTGATGCGCCGCCGAGCTGCGCGGCGAGATCGGCCGGCAGATCCTGTCGCGTCACGCGCGCGGCGTCGCACACCGCGCACGCATAGCGCAGTACGTTGCGCAGCTGCCGCACGTTGCCGGGCCACGGATACGCGGCCAGCTGTTCGGCGAGCGTTGCATCGAGTGTCAGCACGTGGCCGGTTGCCTGCGCCTCCTCGGCGAACACGGTGGCGATCACGTCGCGCACGTCCGCGCGCTCGCGCAGCGGCGGCAGTTCGAACGTCGCGCCGCTCAGCCGGTAGTACAGATCCTCGCGGAACGTGCCGTCGGCCACCATGTGCGCGAGATCGCGGTGCGTCGCGCAGATCACGTCGAGATCGACGCGCACGGGCGTATCGCTGCCGAGCGGCACGACCTCGCCATCGGCGAGCACGCGCAACAGGCGGGTCTGCAGCGCGAGCGGCATGTCGCCGATTTCGTCGAGGAACAGCGTGCCGCCGTCGGCGAGTGCGATCTTGCCGCGCGCGCCGTGCTTGCGCGCGCCGGTAAACGCACCGGCCGCATAACCGAACAATTCACTCTCGATCAGTGCTTCCGGCAGTGCGCCGCAGTTGACGGCGACGAACGGCCGCGCGCGCCGCGCGCCGGCGTCGTGGATCGCGCGCGCGAACACTTCCTTGCCCGCACCGGTCTCGCCGAGCACGAGAATCGGCAGCCGCTTGCTTGCGACACGCAACGCGAGTTCGGCCTGTTGCGCGATATGCGCGTCACTGCTGTGCAGGAACGGCGTCAGCGCGCCGACGTGGCGTTGCGTGGTGCCCGGGCGGCGCGAGGCCGTGCCGGGCTCGCGGCCGGTGCGCCGTAGCGGCGCGCGCAGCCGCGCATAGAGCGGCGCGCCGGTCGCGCGCAACCGCAGCGCGACGATCGCATCGAGCCGCGCGGCATCGCGCAGCGGCATCTCGGTCGCATCGAAGATCTCGTCGATATGGCGCGGTTCGCGCAGTGCCGGCAGTGCGTCGCGCGCCTGCCGGTTCGCGGCGACGATATTGCCGCATTCGTCGAACGCGATCAGCCACTCGGGTTGCGCTTCGACGTAGTGACGATTCGGGTGCCCGAACAGGATCCAGTGCTGCGCGGTGCTGTGCACGAAGTAGCCGTCCTCGATCAGCGCCGCGCTCTGCCGTACGAGCTGATAGACGAGACGCTGGCTGTCGCGGCCGTCGGGCGATTGAACGGCCGACGCGTCGAGCACGCCGATCAGCTCGCCGCCCGGCGAGAAGATCGGCGCCGCGCTGCAGGTGAGCGTCGTGAAGGCCGCGCGAAAGTGATCGGTCTTGTGCACGGTGATCGGCGCGAGATCGGTCAGCACGTTCGCGACACCGCAGGTGCCTTCCTCGCTTTCCGACCAGCACGAGCCGATGTGCAGCCCCGCGTGGCGGAAGTCGTTGCGGCGCTCGCGGTCGATCCGGTAGTCGATCGTCACGCCGTGCGCGTCGGTCAGCATCACGCAGTAGTCGGCGACGCGGATCATGTCGTGCAGCCGCGTCAGGCACTGGCCCGACGCGCGCAGGAAGGCCTCTTCCTTGTCGCGCACTTCGCGCAGCTCCGCCGCGGTCAGCACGCGCGGGCCGATCGACGAAGCGGGGTCGAGACGGTAGCGCTCGAGCGACCGTTGCCACGATGACACGAGGCGCGTGGATTCGGCCGGCGCGGGCAGGCGTCCGGCGAGCGCGCCGAGCACACGGTCGGCGTGCTGGGCCTGGGGGACGGCGTAAGGCATGGTCGGCTCCGGTTCCGTACGGCGGGGAATGCGATGTTCTTGTAGCACATCCCGTTCGACGGATCACATTGCATCGCAGCACGCGGCGGGCGTGAGACGTTCGTCTCACCGGTATCGCGCGCTGTCTCGTGTCGCTGAGACGCGCGCATGTGCGGCATGCGCGGATCGTCCGGCATGACGCGGCCCGCGCGGCGCCGCGACAGCGCGGGGTTTGCGGGCGCAACGGCGCGCTTGCACCGGCGTCGCGGAGGCCGTTTCGTTGCATCGACGGGGTGAGACGAACGGGCGGAATTGCCGCGCGCGCCGTGGCTCCGGCAGCGAACCGGCGGCGTCGACATGCCCGCCGCGCCAGCGTGCACACGGGTTTCACGGACATCGCACGCTCGATGGCACGCCGCTTGCAGAGATCACGGGCAGGTCGGCGCGGTCGCGTCGACGATGAAGATCCGCCGCCCGGCGATGGCAGCGGACGAGACGGGCAGGGCCGCGGCGTACAGCAATGCGCCGGGGCCGGCCAACTGGATGGAGACGAACCCGTGACGACGCCCGTTACCGTCGGCGTGATCGCGAACCCCGCATCGGGGCGCGACATCCGCCGCCTCACGACGCATGCCTCCGTGTTTCCGACGGCGGAGAAGGCGAACATGATCGTGCGCCTGCTGGCCGGCCTCGGCGCGATGGGCGTCGAGCGCGTGCTGACGCTGCGCGACCGCACGGGCATCGCGACGCTGCTGCTGCGCGCGATCGACACGCATCGCGCGGTCGCGCCGCACGAGCGCTGGCCCGAGGTCGAATTCGTCGACCTGCCGATCACCGATACCGTCGCCGACACACAGGCCGGTGCCGCGTACCTGCACCGCATGGAAGTCGCGCTGATCGTCGTGCTCGGCGGCGACGGCACGCATCGCGCCGTGGCCGCGCACTGTGGCGCGACGCCGCTCGTCGCGCTGTCCACCGGCACCAACAACGCGTTTCCCGAGCATCGCGAGGCAACCGTCGCGGGCGTCGCGGCAGGACTCGCCGCGACCGGCGCGGTGCCGGCCGAAGTCGCGTTCACGCGCAACAAGCGGCTCGTCGTGCGCTGCGTGGCGGGTGCGCAGCCGGGGCGCGAGGAGATCGCGCTCGTCGACGTGTGTGCCGCGCGCCAGCGCTTCATCGGCGCCCGCGCGATCTCGGGGTCCGACGACATCGATTCGCTCTACCTGACGTTCGCGGAACCGGACGGGATCGGCCTGTCCGCGCTCGGCGGCGCGTGGGCGCCGCTCGAACGCAGCGCGCCGCACGGGCTCGCGATGCGCTTCGCGGCCGAAGGCAAGGCGGCCGGCACGCCGCTCGTCGCGCCGATTGCGCCGGGCCGCGTCGATCGCGTCGTGATGCGCAGTTGCGAACGGCTCGAGCCGGGCGCGTGGCAGACGATTCCGTTCGAGCGCGGCACGCTCGCGTTCGACGGTGAACGCGAGATCGAGGTCGCGCGCGGCGATCGCTACGAGATCTCGCTCGACTGGCGCGGGCCGCTGACGGTCGATGTCGGCCGCACGCTGCGCTACGCGTCGTCGCGGCAACTGCTGCGCGATGCCGGCGCGTGGCACGACTGAGTCGCTGCTGTTTCGCATGACGTTTCGACTTCCATAACGATCCTCAAGGAGACATTGCCATGACGGCTTCACTCGAAGGACAAGTCGCCATCGTCACGGGCGGCGCGCGCGGCATCGGCCGCGGCATTGCGCTGACGCTTGCCGGCGCGGGCGCCGACGTCCTGCTGGCCGACCTGCTCGACGACGCGCTCGACGCCACCGCGCGCGAGGTACGCGCGCTCGGCCGGCGGGCGGCGGTCGCGAAGGTCGACGTCACGCAGGCCGCGCAGGTCGACGCGATGGTCGCGCAGGCGCTCGCCGAACTCGGCCGGCTCGACATCCTCGTGAATTGCGCGGGCGTGATCAGCATTCATCCGGTCGCCGAACTGACCGAGCGCGACTGGGATGTCGTGATGGACGTGAACGCGAAGGGCACCTTCCTCGGCTGCCGCGCGGCGCTCGCGCACCTGAAGGCGCAGGGCCGCGGCCGGATCATCAACGTCGCGTCGATCGCCGGCAAGGAAGGCTTTCCGAATCTCGCGCACTACAGCGCATCGAAATTCGCGGTCGTCGGCTTCACGAACGCGCTCGCGAAGGAGCTTGCGCGCGACGGCGTGACCGTCAACGCGATCTGCCCCGGCATCGTCCGTACCTATATGTGGGACCGGCTGTCCGACGAATGGAAGGCCGACGGCGAAACGGTCGAGGAATCGTGGCAGCGGCACCAGTTGACGCTGATCCCGCAGGGCCGCGCGCAGACGCCGGAGGACATGGGCCGGCTCGCGCTGTTCTTCGCGACGATGGACAACGTGACGGGCCAGGCCGTGAACGTCGACGGCGGCTTCACGTTCCACTGACGGCCGCAGGCCGTGCAATCCGTCGCCACGGCATCGCCGCGGCGGCATTCGCAGTCAGACCTACCCAGGAGACACACATGACCGTTTCGACACAGCTCAGCAGGGACAAGCTGCTGGACGCCTACCGGCTGATGCGCACGATCCGCGAATTCGAGGAGCGCCTGCACGTCGAATTCGCGACCGGCGAGATCCCCGGCTTCGTTCACCTGTACGCGGGCGAGGAGGCGTCCGCGGTCGGCACGATACTGCACCTCGGCCTCGACGACTACGTCGCGACCACGCACCGCGGCCACGGCCATTGCATCGCGAAGGGCGTCGACGTGCACGGGATGATGGCCGAGATCTACGGCAAGAAAACCGGCGTCTGCCACGGCAAGGGCGGCTCGATGCACATCGCCGACCTGTCGATGGGGATGCTCGGCGCCAACGGGATCGTCGGCGCGGGCGGCCCGCTCGTGTGTGGCGCGGCGCTCGCGGCGAAGCACAAGAAGACGGGCGGCGTCGGCGTGTGCTTCTTCGGCGACGGCGCGTCGAACCAGGGCGTGATCTTCGAATCGATGAACCTCGCGTCGGTGTGGCGGCTGCCCGCGATCTTCGTCGCCGAAAACAACGGCTACGCGGAAGCGACGTCGTCGAGCTGGTCGGTTGCGACCGACAACATCGCCGATCGCGCGAACGGGTTCGGGATGCCGGGCGTGATCGTCGACGGCTTCGACTTCTTCGCGGTGCACGAAGCGCTCGGCGAAGCCGTCGAGCGCGCGCGCAACGGCGGCGGCCCGACGCTCGTCGAGGTGAAGTTCACGCGCTATTTCGGCCACTTCGAAGGCGACGCGCAGACCTATCGCGCACCCGGCGAGGTGCAGAAGCTGCGCGACGAGAAGGACTGCCTGAAGCATTTCGAGACGCGCGTCGTGCGGGCCGAAGCGTTGACGACCGCCGATCTGCGCGCGGTCGATGCCCAGGTGAAGGCGCTGATCGACGACGCGGTCGCGCAGGCCAAGGCCGCGCCGCTGCCCGACGCGGCCGACCTGCTGACCGACGTCTACGTGTCGTACCCGTGAGCGCGGCCTGACACCGCGGCCGACACGGCGAACCGAACATTCCAGGAGACAGACATGGCAAGGAAGATCACTTATTCGCAGGCGATCAACGAGGCGCTCGCGCAGGAAATGGCGCGCGACGACAGCGTGATCGTGATGGGCGAGGACAATGCAGGCGGCGCGGGCGCGCCGGGCGAGGACGACGCGTGGGGCGGCGTGCTCGGCGTGACGAAGGGGCTGTTCCACAAGTTTCCGGGCCGCGTGCTCGACACGCCGCTGTCGGAGGGCGGCTACATCGGCGCGGCGGTCGGTGCGGCCGCATGCGGGATGCGGCCCGTCGCGGAGCTGATGTTCATCGATTTCATGGGCGTGTGCTTCGACCAGATCTTCAACCAGGCCGCCAAGTTCCGCTACATGTTCGGCGGCAAGGCCGTGACGCCGGTCGTGATCCGCGCGATGTACGGCGCCGGGCTGCGCGCGGCCGCGCAGCACTCGCAGATGCTCACGTCGCTGTTCACGCACATCCCGGGGCTGAAGGTCGTGTGCCCGTCGACGCCGTACGACGCGAAGGGGCTGCTGATCCAGGCGATCCGCGACAACGATCCCGTGATCTTCCTCGAACACAAGCTGCTCTATACCCGCGAAGGCGACGTGCCGGAGGAGTCCTATGCGATTCCGTTCGGCGAAGCGAACGTGATGCGCGACGGCGACGACGCGACGATCGTCACGTACGGCCGGATGGTGCATCTCGCGATGGACGCAGCCGCGAAGCTCGCGAAGGACGGCATCCAGGTCGACGTGATCGATCTGCGCACGACGTCGCCGCTCGACGAGGAAACGATCCTCGAAAGCGCGGAGCGCACCGGGCGCGTCGTGGTCGTCGACGAAGCGAACCCGCGCTGCTCGATCGCGACCGACATTGCCGCGCTCGTCGCGCAGCGCGCGTTCCATGCGCTGAAGGCACCGATCGAGCTCGTGACCGCGCCGCACACGCCCGCGCCGTTCGCGAGCGTGCTGGAAGACCTGTATATCCCGTCCGCCGATGCGATTGCGCAGGCGGTCCTGAAGACGAGGAGCTGACACGATGTCGATTCACATGATCACGATGCCCAAGTGGGGGCTGTCGATGGAGCAGGGGCAGGTCAACGGCTGGTTGAAGACGATCGGCGAACGCGTGACGAAGGGCGACGAAGTGCTCGACGTCGAGACCGACAAGATCTCGTCGGGCGTCGAATGCGCGTTCGACGGCACGCTGCGCCGGCAGGTCGCGCAGGAAGGCGAGACGCTGCCGGTCGGCGCGCTGCTCGGCGTCGTCGCGGTGGCCGATGCGAGCGATGCGGACATCGACGCGGCGATCGCCGATTTCCAGCGCGACTTCGTGCCGAGCGCGGCCTCCGACGAAGCGGCCGGCCCGCAACCCGAGAAGGCGCAGATCGGCGGCCGGACGGTGCGCTTCCTGAAGCTCGGCGAAGGCACCGGCACACCCGCCGTGCTGATTCACGGCTTCGGCGGCGACCTGAACAACTGGCTGTTCAATCACGCGGATCTCGCCGCGCACCGGCCCGTGTGGGCACTGGACCTGCCCGGCCATGGCGAATCGGGCAAGGCGGTCGAGACGGGTAGCCTCGACGAACTGGCCGACGCGGTGCTCGCGCTGCTCGATGCGAAGGGCATCGACCAGGCGCACCTGATCGGCCATTCGATGGGCGGCGCGGTTGCGATGGCGGCCGCGGAACGCGCGCCGCAACGCGTCGCGTCGCTGACGCTGATCGCGAGCGCGGGGCTCGGCACCGACATCAACCGCGCTTACATCGACGGTTTCGTCGCCGGCAACAGCCGCAACACGCTGAAGCCGCACCTCGGCGCGCTGTTCGCGGACGACGCGCTCGTCACACGGCAACTCGTCGAGGATCTCGTCAAGTACAAGCGGCTCGAAGGCGTGCAGGCCGCACTGGAGAAGATCGCGAACGCCGCGTTCGACGGCGCCGCCCAGCGGCGCGTGTTCCGCGACCGGCTCGCGACGCTTGCGCCGCGCACGCTCGTGATCTGGGGCGAGCGCGACCAGGTGATCCCGGCGCATCACGCGCAGGCTTTGCCCGACGGCGTGCGTGCCGAAGTGATCGCCGGCCGCGGGCACATGGTGCAGATGGAGGCGGCCGCCGACGTGAACCGCCTGATCGTCGCGTTCCTCGGAGACTGACGATGGCCGCCGCGCTCGAACGACCCAGCCTCACGGCGCTCGGCCAGCCGGGCGCGAGAAGCCGCGACAAGCTCGCGCGCATTCCGGTGCGCGTCGAGCCCGCGGCCGGCGCGGCGCTGCCGAAGCCGCCGTGGCTGCGCGCGCGGCCGATGATGAGCGCGGCGGTGGCCGACATGGCTGCCGTGCTGCGCGACCATCGGCTGCATTCCGTCTGCGAGGAGGCGATGTGCCCGAACATCGGCGAGTGCTTCGCGCAGCGCACCGCGACCTTCATGATCATGGGCGGCCTGTGCACGCGGCGCTGCCCGTTCTGCGACGTCGCGCACGGTCGTCCCGAGCCGCTCGATCCCGACGAGCCGGCGCGGCTGGCCGACACGGCCGCGGCGCTCGGCCTGCGCTACGTCGTGATCACGTCGGTCGACCGCGACGACTTGCGCGACGGCGGCGCCGCGCATTTCGCCGCGTGCATCGCGGCGGTACGTGCGAGTGTGCCGGGCATCGGCGTCGAAGTGCTGACGCCGGACTTCCGCGGCCGCGTGGCCCGTGCGCTCGATGCGCTGTCGACGGCCTGGCCCGACGTGTTCAACCACAACATCGAGACGGTGCCGTCGCTGTATCGCGCGGCGCGACCGGGCGCCGACTATCGCGGCTCGCTCGAATTGCTCGCGCAGGCGAAGGCCGCGCGGCCGACGCTCGTGACGAAGTCGGGACTGATGCTCGGGCTCGGCGAGCGCGACGACGAGGTGCGCGACACGCTGCGCGACCTGCGCGCGCACGAAGTCGACGTGCTGACGCTCGGCCAGTATCTGGCGCCGTCGGCGCATCACCTGCCGGTGCGACGCTACGTGAGCCCGGAGGCATTCGCCGCGTGGCGCGACGACGCGCTGGCGCTCGGTTTCAGGGAAGTCGTCGCCGGCCCGCTCGTGCGGTCGTCGTACCATGCGGCCGACGTGCTGGAGGACAGGTAGCGGGCGGCGCGTCAGGCCGGCGCCGGGGCGTGCGCGCGACTCACCCGGCGCAGGTACAGCACGAGCCCGGCGCCCGCGAGCATCAGGCTGACCGTGTTCGCGAACCAGAAGCCGCGCGCGCCGGTCAGCCACGCGGGCGCGATGCCGCCCACGTCGAAGCCGAGCACGTAGCCGCCGCTGAGCCCGACGCCCCACAGCGCGACCGCATAGATCACGGTCGGCACGACCGCGACCTTGTAGGCCCGCAGCACGAACGCCGACGTGACCTGCAGCGCATCGAAGACGTGGTAGCACGCGACGATCGCGACGAGCGGCATCGCGGCCTCGGCGACGGCCGGGTTCGGCGTATAGCCGCCGATGATCAGCGGTCGCAGCACGAACACGAGCAGGCCGTATGTCGCGGCAATGCCGCACGCGAAGATCACGCTGTGCCGGCCGAGCAGCCGGGCTTCTTCGGGCCGTCCGGCGCCGAGCGCGCGCGCGACCAGCGTCGACGCCGCCACGCCGATCGACAGCGGCGTCATGTACAGCACCGCGCCGATGTTGCCGGCGATCTGGTGGCCGGCGAGCGTCGTCGTGCCGAATTGCGCGATGAACAGCGCCATGCACGTGTACGACGTGACCTCGATCAGGTACGACAGGCCCATCGGCACGCCGAGTTTCAGGATCGCCTTCTGGCGTTCCCAGACCGGCCAGCAGAAGCGCGAGAAGATCGCGAGCGGCGCGAACACGTCGAGCTTCGCGAGCAGCGTATAGCCGATCAGCGCGAGCGCCCAGTTGATCAGCGTGCTCGCGAGCGCGCAGCCGGGGCCGCCGAGTGCCGGTACGCCGAACCCGCCGAAGATGAACCACACGTTGAGCGGAAACTTGAGCACCAGCGCGCCGATCTGCAGGATCATCGCGAGGCGCGGCTTGCCGGCCGCGTTGGTCAGCGCGTTGTAGATGCGGAAGACGAGGCTGGCTGGCAGCCCGTACGACAGGATGCGCAGGTAGTCGACGGTGCGTTCGTGCAGCGCGGCGGGTGCGTGCGCGACGCGCAGCAGCGGTTCGGGAAAATGCAGCAGGAGAAAGCCGGGCACCGCGAGCAGCAGCGCGAGCCACAGCGCCTGGCGCACTTCCTCGCCGATTTCGGCATAGCGTCGCGCACCGTACAGTTGCCCGGTGATCGGCTGCAGCGCGGACAGGATGCCCGTCAGGCCGATGTAGATCGACACGTAGATCGACGAGCCGAGCCCGAGCGCGGCCAGATCGACGGCCGAGTAGCGGCCGACCATCGCGGTGTCGATCACGCCGAACGCGATGATCGCGAGCTGGCCGACGAGCACCGGCCATGCGAGACCGACGATTCGGCGGATGTCGCCGAACATCGTCAGTCGGCCGGCTGACGGCGCGGCGGACGCCGCTTGACGGGCGTCTTCGGCCGTTCGATGCGCTCGTACAGGCGGAAGCGCTCGTCGCGGTCGGCGACGCGGCGGCCTTCCCACACGAGACGCCACACGTATTGCGACATGGAGCTCGGCTCGCCGAAGTCCGCGCGGTCCTGGCGCAGGATCACGTCGCAGTCGCCGGAGAAATCGAAGCGCATGTTGCCGAAATACGCGAAGGTCGCGATCTGCGCGTCACCGAGCCGCACGGGCGCGATGCACTCGTAGTCGGACGGCAGGTGCACGGCGATCTGCTGCGCGACGTCGCGATAGGTCCGGCCGTAATTGACGATCGGCAGCCACAGCGTCATCAGCAGCACCCACATCAGCGTGGTGCCGGCACCCGACAGCACGACGCTGCGCCACAGAACCTTCGGCTGCCGCGAGATGCGCCAGCGCACGAGGAAGCACCAGCACACCGTGGCGATGACCGCGCAGACGAACGACAGGATCTTGAAGTGCGGCTCGTAGCCGGGCACGAGGCGCGCGAGGTTGCGGGCGAGCGGATGCGGGAAGCCCGTGAGCGAGGCAAGCCACACGAGCCACACGAAGGTGCCGATGATCGTGAAGCTCAGCACCGCGAACCAGTCGATCGCGTTGATCGCGCCGCGCTTGAGGGTCGGCAGCGCGAACGTCGCGAGCACCGCGAGCGGCGGCATCAGCAGCATGTACATGCGGTTCGACTGCTGGCTCTGCAGGATCACGAGCGCGACGAGCGGCACGGCGACCGACAGCGGAATCGCGACGTGCGCGCGGCGGCGCATGCCGGCCCAGCTCCACCATGCCCAGATCGCGAGCGGCCACGCGGGCCACGTGAACAGCGGCAGGTTCTTTGCCGCATAGCCGAGCACGGCGGTCGGCGGGCCGGAAAAGCGCATCAGGCTGCCGTGAATCCACTGGTTGAAGAACCATGCGGCGTCGTCGGGCGCCGCGACGAACGCGGCAAGCGGCCACAGCGCGAAGATCGCGGCCGCGAGCGGTACGCCGACCAGCGGCAGGCGCAGGTTGCGCATCTCGGGCGTGACGAGCCACAGCACGGCCGTGCCGGCGAGCAGGGCGACAACGAGCACCGGGTTGCCGGACAGGGCGACGAGGCCGATCGCGAGCCCCCACCACAGCGCGCCCTGCATCGGCTTGTCGATGCCGCGGACGATCCCGTAGACGAGCATGGCGATCCACGCGAACTGCGCGAGCTGCGGCGTCGTTTCGTGCCCGCGCTCCGCGAGGCCGAAGCAGGCGACGAGCACCAGCAGCGCGCCGTCGGCGAGCGTGCGGCCGTAGTCGCGCGGCTCGGGTTCGCCGCCGAATGCGTATTTGAACGGCTGGACCTCGGCACGCCGGCCGAGCAGGTAGGCTGCGTACCAGACGAACGCGCACGCGACGCAGAACAGCACGCCGGTATCGACGCGCGACGCGTTGCTCGCATCGACCCACGGGCCGAGGCCGCGGATCGACAGCGCGCCGAGCCAGTAGCCGAGCGGCCCGTCGGTCGTGATGAACTTGCCGACGAGGTTCGGCAGCAGCCAGTCGTGCCAGCCGCCCTTGGCCATCGTCCACATCACGCCGAAGCCCGCCGCGTCCTCGTTCTTCCACGGGTCGCGGCCGAACAGGCCGAACGCTGCGTAGACGAAGCAGAGGGTAAGCAGCAGCCAGCGCGGCAGCGCACGCGTGGCGGAGGCGGTGAGACGGACGACAGGCTTCATGCAGATGAGCGATTTGTTATGGGCGGGCGGCCGGCGCGGGTGCGCGCGGTCGAGCCGGTTTCGAGCATCCGGCATTGTAGACGCGCCGGCAGTTGCGCGTCAGGCCGATGCCCGGACGCCGGCCGGTGCTTTCCCGGCGAGCAGAGACAAAAAAGGGCAGCCTGGGCTGCCCTTTTGTGCGATACCGGTGCGTTGCAACCACCGGATGCGGTGCAAAGCTTACTTCGCCTTGCCGCTGGCGCGAACGCCGAACTTGTTCTTGAACTTCTCGACACGGCCGGCCGTGTCCATGATCTTTTGCTGACCCGTGTAGAACGAGTGCGATTCCGACGACACTTCGATCTTGGCGAGCGGGTAGGTCTTGCCGTCGAGTTCGATGTTTTCACGCGTCTGGATCGTCGAGCGCGTGATGAACTTGAAGCCGTTCGACATGTCTTGGAAGACGACTTCGCGGTAATCCGGGTGAATGCCAGGTTTCATGATTTTCCTTGGTGAGAGCGGTAGCCAACCCGCCGCTTGCCGTGCCGTGCCGCACAAAGTTGCGCGATCCGGCCGACGTCAAGCCCGGCGCGAGCCACTTGCCTAAGGTCGAAAAACGGCGATTATGCCAGAAAATCAGATGGTTGACGAATTATTTTCACGGTGCGTCGAGTGCGCCGGTGCCGGCCGGATCCTGCCGGTAGTAGCGCGCGAGCAGCCGGTACAGCTCCGGAAATTCGGACTCGAACGCTTTCGGCCGTACGAACAGCGCTTCGCTGCACACCGCGAAGAATTCGGACGGGTGGTCGGCCGCATACGGATCGATCAGCGATTCCCGCTCGAAGCGTGCCCACGCGCGGTCCGGCACTGCGTCGACGCGCGCGCAGAACTGGTCGTACGCGTGCTCGAACACGTCGGCCCAGGCCTGCGCATCGAGGTACGGCGCGTGCCAGCGGCGAAAAAGGGGCGGATAGCCGTCGGCTGCGCCGTTGACCATGTCGATCTTGTGCGCGAACTCGTGGATCACGACGTTGTACGCGTCGCGGCCGTCCGTCATCTGCGCATCCTCCCACGACAGGATCACGGGGCCGCCTTCCCAGGCCTCGCCGCTCGCGTCCTGCTCCACTTCGTGGACGACGCCGTCCTCGTCCTGCACCGTCTTGCGGATCACGAATTCGCCCGGATACACGACGACGCCGACCCAGCCGTCGTACAGCGACAGGTCGAGATTCAGCACGGGCAGGCAGGCCTGCGCGGCGATTGCGACGATCATCGCGTCGGTCAGCTCGAGCCCGTGCGCGGTCGAGAACGATTTCTTCGCGACGAACAGGCTCGTCAGTTCGCGCAGCCGGCCGAGCGCGTCGGGCGACAGCGCCGCGAGGAACGGCAGGCGCGCGACGGTGTCGTGCCATAGCGCGTCGGGGATCGGATGGCTGCGCAGCGCGCGGTCGCGGCGGCGGTCGTCGAACCAGCGGGTCAGTTTCGAGAGCATGAAGGCGGCTCGCGGAAATCCAAAGCCTGTCTTTTAACTCAATCGATCTCTTTTTGCCATGCCGCGAAGAGGCCGCCGACGAGCGCCACGCCGGCCAGGAAGTAAAAGCCGTCGAGCGACGCGAGAAACGACGCCTGTTGCGCGACCATGCGCGCGATCGACGCGATCGCGAGCCCGTGCGCGTCGTTCAGCGCGTGGCCGGCGGCCGCATAGCTGCGCGTCAGCGCATCGGCGGCCTGCTGGAACAGCGGATCGAACACGTTCGCACGCTCGACGAGTCGCGTCTGGTGCACGGCCACGCGGTGCTGCTCGACGATGATCACCGACGACGTCGCAAACGAGATCGTCAGTTGCCGCACGATGTTCTTCAGCCGGTAGCCGTGCGTGTATTCGTCGATCGCGAAGATCCGGAACGTCAGGTTGGCCACCGGCAGCACGATGAAGAGCAGGAGCAGCCCGCGCAGCAGCAGCGGGACGATCAGCGCGGCTTCGCCGACCTGCGGCGTCATTCGCGTCATCCACAGCGCGGCCGTGATGGCGATCGCGAACCCCGGCACGACGAACCACTTCTTGTGCGTGACGAATTTCGCGTAACGCAGGTAGGCGAACAGCGCGGTGGCCGAAATCAGCGACATCGTGCCGACGAGCCGCCCGGCGTTCTCGACCGGATAGCCGAGTCCGCCTTCGAGAAGCCGCGAAGTCAGGTAACTGAAGCCTGTCGACTCGTAGTAATAGAACATGTAGAGCAGCAGGCCGACCTGGAACGTCCGTTCGCGGAACGCGTGAAGGCGCACGAGCGGCGTCGGATGGTTCCACTGGTGATACGCGAACCACGCGAGCGCGCCGATCCCCGCGATCGTCAGCAGGATCAGCATCGGCGAGCCGCTGTAGAGCTGGTAATGCACCTGCTGCAGCACGATCTGCAGCGCACCTTGTGCGAGTGCGAACACGACGTACGGCCAGAAGTGTCCGGAGCCGCGTTCGTCGTCGGGCGTCCGGCCCGAGTCGGGCAGCGTGAGCAGCGCGAGGATCGCGAACGCGATGCCGGCCGGCGCCGTGCATGCAAACAGTGCGCGCCATGTCGAATGCGCGACGAGCAGGCCGCCCACGATCGGCGCGAGCGCGCTGCCGAGCAGGATCATGATGAGGAACGCGCGTGTCGCGGGCGGCCGTTCCTGCGGCTTGAAACTGATCTGGATCAGTATCCGGCACGCGCCCATCATCGGGCCGATGAAATATCCCTGGAATCCGCGCGCGAACGCGAGTTCGAGCGACGTGTCGGCGAGCGCGGCCGCGATCGCGCCGAACGAGAACATCAGCATGCAGCCTGCGACGTAGCGGCGATGGCCGAGCCGGTCGACCCACCATTGCTGCTGCAGGATGCCGAGCACGGCCGTGACCGCGTAAGCGCTCGACGACCACACGAGTTCGTCGGGCGAAGCGTTGATGCCGCCCGCGATGTAGCTCGCGAAGAACGAGAAGGCCGCGTTGTCGAAATAGTCGATGCCGGTGACGAGCGCGAGCGCCCACGGGAACAGGTCCGCGCGCAGGTTCGCGCGGCTCCATAGCGGCGGGCGACCGGGCATCGCGTTCATTCGCGAGCCTTGCGCGCGCGCCGCGTGCCGCTTTCGGCCTGCCGCTGCGCGATCAGCGCGTCGGCGGTTTCGCCGGCAAGACGCCGCTCGACGTAGTCGATGTCGTGCTGCAGTTCCTTGCGCAGCGCGACGGCTTCCTTCAGCTCGCGCTGGACGGCCGCGATCCGCCGGTCGAGCGTATCGATCTGCTCGGCGAGGCCGGTACGGATGTCGCGCAGCGACGCTTCCGAGTAGCGGCGCCGGCCGTCGGCCGTTTCTTCGAGCGGGCGCTTCAGCATTTCGGTGATGCCGTGCAGCGAGAAGCCGAGCGCGCGCAGCCGCAGGATGCGCGCGAAGCGCTCGAGGTCGGCTTCGTCGTAGAGGCGGTAGCGGCCCTCGCTGCGCGACGGCGTGACGAGCCCGCGCTCCTCGTAATACTTCAGCGTGCGCGGCGTGACGCCGAGTCGCGACGCGGCATCGCTCACGGTCAGCAACGGGTTGGAGGTGTCATTCGGCATGGGGCGTGGAGGGAATTCGATCCGGGCGATGGCGCGATTATAGATCAACCTGTACGTTCACGTTCAGGTTGGCACCGAAAAACGGCCGCCGGGCAGGATGCGCGGGCGGCCGTTCGGTGCGGGGCGGGGGCGCTTAGCCGCCGCGGCGCATCAGGTCGAAGAACTCGGAGTTGCTCTTCGTCTGACGGATCTTGTCGAGCAGGAATTCCATTGCCTCGACTTCGTCCATGTCGTGGATGAACTTGCGCAGCACCCAGATCTTCTGGAGGATCTCGGGCTTGATCAGCATTTCTTCGCGGCGCGTGCCCGACTTGTTCAGGTTGATCGACGGATAGACGCGCTTTTCCGCGAGGCGGCGCTCGAGGTGCACTTCCATGTTGCCGGTGCCCTTGAATTCTTCGTAGATCACGTCGTCCATGCGGCTGCCGGTTTCGATCAGTGCGGTGCCGATGATCGTCAGCGAGCCGCCTTCCTCGATGTTGCGTGCCGCGCCGAAGAAGCGCTTCGGACGCTGCAGTGCGTTCGCGTCGACACCGCCCGTCAGCACCTTGCCCGATGCCGGGATCACGGTGTTGTATGCACGTGCGAGACGCGTGATCGAGTCGAGCAGGATCACGACGTCGTGCTTCATTTCGACGAGGCGCTTGGCCTTCTCGATCACCATTTCGGCGACCTGGACGTGGCGCGTGGCCGGTTCGTCGAACGTCGAGGCGATCACTTCGCCCGCGACCGAGCGCTGCATTTCGGTCACTTCTTCAGGGCGCTCGTCGATCAGCAGCACGAACAGGATCACGTCCGGGTGGTTCTGCTTGATCGCGTGCGCGATGTGCTGGAGCATCACGGTCTTGCCCGACTTCGGCGATGCGACGAGCAGGCCGCGCTGGCCCTTGCCGATCGGCGCGATCATGTCGATGATGCGGCCCGTGACGTTCTCTTCGCCGCGCATTTCGCGTTCGAGCGAGAGCGGCTTGTTCGGGTGCAGCGGCGTGAGGTTCTCGAACATGATCTTGTGTTTCGAGGCCTCGGGCGGCTGCCCGTTGACTTTGTCGACCTTCACCAGCGCGAAGTAGCGTTCGCCGTCCTTCGGCGTGCGGACTTCACCTTCGATGGTGTCGCCGGTGTGCAGGTTGAAGCGGCGGATCTGCGACGGGCTGATGTAGATGTCGTCGGTGCTCGCGAGGTACGACATTTCCGGCGAGCGCAGGAAGCCGAAACCGTCCGGCAGCACTTCGAGCGTACCGTCACCGAAGATCGTCTCTCCCGTCTTGGCGCGCTTTTTAAGAATGGCAAACATCAACTCCTGCTTGCGCAGGCGGTTCGCGTTTTCGATCTCGAGGCCATTGGCCATTTCGATCAGTTCGGACACGTGCAGAGACTTGAGCTCGGATAAATGCATACGGAGAACCCGCCAGGGAGGAGACGACGAAAGAAATAAAGGGAGGAGGGCGAGCGGAAGCGCTCAGAGACTTAAATGCGTCTTGTAGACGTTTTTTGATTCTAGCATAGGCCGATTCGCGCTTGAGCGAGCGAACGGCGGCTTGACGGCGGACGTGTTGCCGGTTGACAACACGTCCGCGGAACTGCCGGTATTACAGGTGGCTGTCCAGGAATGCGGTGAGCTGCGACTTCGACAGCGCGCCGACCTTCTGCGCGGCGGCCGCGCCATTCTTGAACAGGATCAGCGTCGGGATGCCGCGCACGCCGAACTTGGCGGGCGTTGCCTGATTGTCGTCGACGTTGATCTTCGCGATCTGCAGCTTGTCGCCGTAGTCCTTCGCGACTTCGTCGAGGATCGGGGCGATCATCTTGCACGGGCCGCACCATTCGGCCCAGAAATCGACGAGCACGGGCTTGTCGGACTTGACGACGTCCTGTTCGAACGATGCGTCGCTGATGTGTTTGATCTGTTCGCTCATTGGGTCAATACCTCTTACGGTTCGGGGACTGCCTGCTTGCGCGTTGCGGCGTACCGGCCGCCGTTGGCTGCCGGCCGCTGCGGCAGGTCACTCCGCTCTCCGGACAGGAGGGGTGTAAGCGCTGCATGCCGCGGCTCGCGGGTCGTTCGGGCGTCATATTAGCCTAAATTGCTATCTGCTGCGGGCGGCGATAGTAGCCGCTACGCGAGTAGGGGTACGACGCGCCGTTCGACCGTTGTGCCCTGCAGGTGGAGGCCGGCCCGTAAATTACAAGGGGACGCAGGCAATTCGGTGCGGGCGAGCGTCGTGCGACCCGATGCGCGCCGGTTTGTCCGGTCATATTCGTATTGGTGCGAACAAACGGTCGCATTCATCCGGAAGCGGTGATAGAATGTGCCGTGACGGGCCTCCTCGCATGGTGGGGCGGTGAACCTGGTCAGGTCGGGAACGAAGCAGCCACAATCGTTTTCCGCCAGTGCCGAGGGTCGGGCTCGTCACCTTCCTTCTCGCCCCGTTCGCCGGGCGTTTTTTATTTCTGCACCACACTCCGTTTTACCTGCGCGTTGCCTGTCTTTCGCACCGTTTCGCGTGTCGGCGCGACGCAGCGTTACTGATACAATTTCCCGATGACCTATCAAGTTCTCGCACGCAAGTGGCGTCCGAAGGATTTCGCTTCGCTCGTCGGCCAGGAGCACGTCGTCAGGGCGCTCACGCACGCGCTCGACGGCGGGCGTCTCCATCACGCCTATCTGTTTACCGGAACCCGCGGTGTCGGCAAGACGACGCTGTCGCGGATCTTCGCCAAGGCACTCAACTGTGAAACCGGCGTCACGTCGCAGCCGTGCGGCGTGTGTCGCGCCTGTCGCGAGATCGACGAAGGGCGTTTCGTCGATTACGTCGAGATGGATGCCGCGAGCAACCGCGGTGTCGATGAAATGGCCGCGCTGCTCGAGCGTGCCGTGTACGCGCCCGTCGATGCGCGCTTCAAGGTCTACATGATCGACGAAGTGCACATGCTGACGAATCACGCGTTCAACGCGATGCTGAAGACGCTCGAAGAGCCGCCGCCGCACGTCAAGTTCATCCTTGCGACGACCGATCCGCAGAAAATTCCCGTCACCGTGCTGTCGCGCTGTCTGCAGTTCAACCTGAAGCAGATGCCGGCCGGGCATATCGTGTCGCATCTCGAACGGATTCTCGGCGAAGAGCACATCACGTTCGAGCCGCAGGCGCTGCGCCTGCTCGCGCGTGCCGCGCAGGGCAGCATGCGTGACGCGCTGTCCCTCACCGACCAGGCGATCGCCTATTCGGCAAACGAGGTGACCGAGTCGGCCGTGTCGGGCATGCTCGGCGCGCTCGACCAGACTTACATGGTGCGTCTGCTCGACGCGCTTGCCGCGGGCAGCGGCCCCGAAATCCTTGCGATTGCCGACGAGATGTCGCTGCGCAGCCTGTCGTTCTCGACCGCGCTTCAGGATCTCGCGAGCCTGCTGCACCGGATCGCGTGGGCGCAGTTCGCGCCGGGCTCGGTGCTAGACGAATGGCCCGAAGCGGGCGACCTGCGCCGCTTCGCGGAGACGCTGAGCCCCGAGCAGGTCCAGCTGTTCTATCAGATCGCGACGGTCGGCCGCGCGGAACTTGGCCTGGCGCCGGACGAATACGCCGGTTTCACGATGACGCTGCTGCGGATGCTCGCGTTCGAGCCGGCTGTGGCAACCGGCAGCGCGCCGGGCGGACAGCCGTCCGTGCCGCGTGCGGTGCCGGGGCCGCGCGTGGCGGCGGCGTCGGCTGCCGTGGCGAAGCCGGTATCCGCGGCACCCGTCGAGGCAGCGCGGCCGCAGGCTGCCGCAACGGCCGCGCCAGCGGCGCCGGTTGTGCGTGCGGCGCCGGCACCGGCTGGCGGCGAAGCAGACCAGCCGGCTGAGAAGCCGGCTGCCGTCCCGGCATCCCCGGCCCAGGTTGATGAGCCGGTCGTCGATACGCCGCAGCCGCGCGTGGCCGCAGTACCGCAAGCGGAGCCGGCCAGCGAGAGGCCGACACCCGCCCGCAATGAACCCGAGCCGCCGGCTGCGGTTGTGCAGCGAAGCGACACGCCGGCTGCGCCGGCCGAACCGGTGCCGCGCGCTGCGTCGCCCGAGCCCGCCGCCCGTCCGGCAGCGCGTTCCGGGGGAGCAGCTGCCGCGCTGGACGTGCTGCGCAATGCGGGGATGCGCGTGTCGTCCGACCGCGGTCGTGCAGGCGCCGCCGCGAAACCGGCCGCCCAGCCGGCCGCCGAGAAGCCCGTCGCGCCGCGTCCCGCCGCCGTACAGGTACCGACGCCGCGCGCGGCGGCCCGTGCGCCGCAGGCAGCCGATGCACGTCAGGCCCCGCCGCCGTGGGAGGACATCCCGCCGGACGAATACGTGCCGCTCAGTGCCGACGAGATGTTTGGCGGCCCGCCCGACGACGGCTTCGTGCCGGTATTCGACAGCGGCCCCGACGATGTGCGCGTGACGCCGAAGCCGGCGGAAGCCCGCCCGTCCGCTCCGGTCGACACGCGTCCGCTGCCGCCCGCGATCGCGCTCGATCCGGTCGGCTTCGATGGCGAGTGGCCGGCGCTGGCTGCGCGGCTGCCGCTCAAGGGCGTCGCGTACCAGCTCGCGTTCAACAGCGAGCTGACGGCCGTCGATGCGACTACGTTGAAACTTTCAGTGCCGGTGCCGCAATATGCGGACGCTGCGCAGGTGGCGAAGCTGAAGGCCGCGCTGGCCGATGCGCTCGGCAAACCGGTCGAGGTGGCCGTCGAAATCGGGCCCGCCCGGCGTACGGCGGCGGCACTCGATGCGGCTGCGCGCGCAGCACGCCAGCGTGAGGCCGAGCAGGAGATTCACGGCGATCCGTTCGTCCAGCAGCTCGTGCGCGACTTCGGTGCGCGCATCGTCGAGGGTTCGGTGCGCCCGCTCGCCGACGCGGCGCCGGACGGCCCGCCGCCGACGCTGCATTGAACTGAGCGCCCCGCGACAGGCACAATCACGCCCACACATTGGCCGGCACGCGCCGCGTGCCGGTTTTCACACGATCAAGAAGGAGTATTCCCATGTTGAAAGGCAACCTCGCCGGACTGATGAAGCAAGCGCAGCAAATGCAGGAAAACATGAAGAAGATGCAGGAGCAGCTTGCGCTGATCGAAGTCGAAGGACAGTCGGGCGCCGGCCTCGTCAAGGTGACGATGACGTGCCGCAACGAAGTGCGTCGCGTGTCGATCGACCCGAGCCTGCTCGCGGACGACAAGGACATGCTCGAGGATCTCGTCGCGGCTGCGTTCAACGACGCCGTGCGCAAGGCCGAAGCGACGTCGCAGGAAAAGATGAGCGGCATGACGTCCGGCCTGCCGCTGCCCCCGGGCTTCAAGCTGCCGTTCTGAACGCGGCGTCCGTGCCACTTTTTGCCGCCGTATGAAACAGCCGTCCGCCCTGTCCGCTCTCGTCGAAGCGTTGCGCGTGCTGCCCGGTGTCGGGCCGAAATCCGCCCAGCGTATGGCGGTCCACCTGATGCAGCACGATCGGGAGGGCGCGGAGCGGCTCGGCCGGTCGCTGCTGTTCGCGACCGAGCACCTGCAGCATTGCGAGAAGTGCAATACGTTCACCGAAGCGCAGATCTGCGAGGTCTGCAGCGACGAAGAGCGTGATCCGACGCTGCTGTGCGTCGTCGAGACGCCCGCCGACCAGATCATGCTCGAGCAGACGATGACTTACCGCGGGCTGTATTTCGTGCTGATGGGCCGGTTAAGCCCGCTCGACGGGATCGGCCCGAAGGAAATCCATTTCGACCGCCTCGTGCGGCGCGCGTCCGACGGGGTCGTCAAGGAGGTCGTGCTCGCGACCAACTTCACGAACGAGGGCGAGGCCACCGCGCACTACCTCGGCCAGACGCTGAAGGCGCGCGGGCTCGCGGTCACGCGCCTCGCGCGTGGCGTGCCGGTGGGCGGCGAGCTCGAATATGTCGACGCGGGCACCATCGCCCGCGCGATGCTCGACCGCCGCACGATGTAAGCCGGGCGCCGCCGGTCGGCGGCGCCGTTCCTCATGCCAGGGAGACACATGAGCACCAGCCAGGGCCCGCTCGCGGGCGTCAAAGTGCTCGAATTCGGAACATTGATCGCGGGGCCGTTCGCGTCGCGGCTGTTCGCCGAATTCGGCGCGGAAGTGATCAAGATCGAGGATCCGAACGGCGGCGACCCGCTGCGCAAGTGGCGCAAGCTCCATCCGGAGCAGGGCGGCACGTCGCTGTGGTGGTCCGTGCAGGCGCGCAACAAGAAATCGGTCACGCTCAACCTGAAGGCCGACGCCGGCAAGGCGATCGCGCGGCAACTCGCGCGCGAGGCCGACATCGTGATCGAGAATTTCCGCCCGGGCCTGCTGGAAAAGCTCGGGCTCGGCTACGACGTGCTGTCGGCCGAGAACCCGGGCCTCGTGATGGTGCGCCTGTCCGGCTACGGGCAGACTGGCCCGTACCGCGACCGGCCCGGTTTTGGCGCGATCGCCGAATCGATGGGCGGGCTGCGCCACATCACCGGATATCCCGACCTGCCGCCGCCGCGTATCGGCATCTCCATCGGCGATTCGATCGCCGCGCTGCATGGCGTGATCGGCGCGCTGATGGCATTGCATCACCGCAAGGTCAACGGCGGCGCGGGGCAGGTGGTCGACGTTGCACTGTATGAAGCCGTTTTCAACATGATGGAAAGCGTGGTGCCCGAATACGGTGTGTACGGGATGGTGCGCGAGCGCACCGGCGCGTCGCTGCCGGGTATCGTGCCGTCGAACACGTATGCATGCCGCGACGGCAGTATCGTGATCGGCGGCAACAGCGACCCGATCTTCAAGCGGCTGATGAAGGCGATCGAGCGCGACGACCTCGCCGACGATCCCGCACTCGCGCAAAACGACGGGCGCGTGCCGCGCACGCAGGAGATCGACGACGCGATTGCCGCATGGCTCGCGCCGCGCACGATCGATGAAGCGCTCGTCGTGCTCAACGCGGCCGACGTGCCTGCCGGGCGCATCTACAGCGCCGCCGACATGTTCACCGATCCGCAGTTCGTCGCGCGGCAGATGATCCAGCGCTTCAAGCTGGCCGATGGTACCGACATTCCGTTGCCGAACATCACGCCGAAGCTGTCGGACACGCCGGGCGAAACGCGCTGGCTCGGGCCTGAACTCGGCGAGCATACCGACGAGGTGCTGCGCGGCCTCGGCTACGATGCGCAGGCGATTGCCGCACTGCGCGACGCGGGTGCGATCTGAACGCCCCTGGGCCTGTCGCCTCGCGCCGGGCTCCCCGAAGGGCACATTCCGCAAGCGAGCGCCGTTGGTGCTGGAAAACCCGGGGCGGCGAGGCGTTTTCCTGAACCCGCAGAACGCCGCCGCGCAACGCGGCGGTGCAGCGTGTACGGCCGCCCGCAACCGTCCTTCCGCAGTCGCCGGACTGTCGCTCTCGCGCCATCTTTCCTCGGTTACAATCGCCGGATGCGAATCCTACTCAGCAACGACGACGGCTATCTCGCCCCCGGTCTCGCCGCGCTCAGCGACGCGCTGCGGCCGTTGGCCGAACTCACGGTGATCGCGCCCGAGCAGAACTGCAGCGGCGCGTCGAATTCCCTCACGTTGTCGCGGCCGCTGTCGGTGCAGCGCGCAGCGAGTACGGGTTTCTTCTACGTGAACGGCACGCCGACCGATTCGGTGCACGTCGCGTTGACAGGGATGGCCGACGCCAGGCCGGACCTCGTCGTTTCCGGGATCAACAACGGCCAGAACATGGGCGAAGACACGCTCTATTCGGGGACAGTTGCGGCCGCCACCGAAGGCATCATGTTCGGCGTGCCGGCCATTGCGTTCTCGCTGGTCGACAAGGGCTGGGCCCATCTCGCGGACGCGGCGCGCGTCGCTGCGGAGATCGTCGAGCACTCCCTCGCGCATCCGCTGCCGGGACAGCCGCTGTTGAACGTCAATATTCCGAACCTGCCTTACGACGAACTGAAAGGCTGGAAAGTCACGCGTCTCGGCAAACGTCATCCGTCGCAGCCGGTGATTCGCCAGACCGACCCGCGCGGCGAACCGATCTACTGGATCGGTGCGGCGGGCGAAGCGCTGGACGCCAGCGAAGGCACCGATTTTCACGCGGTGGCAAACGGTTTCGTATCGATCACGCCGCTGCAGCTGGACCTCACGCATACGCAGATGCTGCCCGCGACGCGCGAATGGGCGCGCGCCGGAGGGCGGGCTTCATGAGCGGCGAGCGCGCGAAGCGGTTCCCGCTCGCGCTCGAAGATCTCAAGCGAGCGCCACGCAAGTCGGAAGGTCGGGCCGGTGAACGCCATGCGGCGGTCGCGGCATCGAAGGCCGCCGACAAGCCCGCGGCCGTGCTGAAACCGGTTGCGGTGAAACCCGCTGCCCCGCGCACAGCCATGCCCGGTTCCCCCGCCGCGAAGCCCGCGACCGCACCGAAGCCGACCGCGCTGAAGCCCGCGATGCCGAAGCCGGCCGCGCCGAGCGTCGCGCCGGCCGGCGCGTTCGCGCTCACGTCGGAACGCGTGCGCGAACGGATGGTCGAACGGCTGCGCGCGAACGGCGTGACCGACGCGCGCGTGCTGGAGGCGATGGCCGCGGTGCCGCGCCACCTGTTCGTGGATCCGGGGCTGGCGACGCAGGCCTACGAGGATTCCGCGCTGCCGATCGGCCACCAGCAGACCATTTCAAAGCCGTCGGTTGTCGCGCGCATGATCGAGCTCGCGATGGCCGGCCGCACGCTCGAGCGCGTGCTCGAGATCGGCACGGGCTGCGGCTATCAGGCCGCCGTGCTGAGCCACGTGGCACGCGACGTGTATTCGATTGAACGCATCAAGCCGCTCTACGAGCGCGCGAAGCTGAACCTGCGGCCGCTGCGCGTGCCGAACATCCGTCTGCACTACGGCGACGGGCGTGTCGGCCTGCCGTCCGCGGCCCCGTTCGACGCGATCGTGATCGCGGCGGCGGGGCTCGACGTGCCGCAGGCGCTGCTCGAGCAGCTCGCGATCGGCGGGCGCCTTGTCGCGCCGGTCGGCGCGCAGAGCGGGCAGCACCAGGTGCTCACGCTCGTCGAGCGCGTCGCGCACGCGCAATGGCGGGAGTCACGGCTTGATCGCGTTTTCTTTGTCCCTTTAAAATCCGGAGTAATTTGAAACCGATGAGTATGTTGCGCGCGATGCAAAACAACCGTTCCAGGGAACCGCTCACGCTCGCCCAGCGCGCGATCTGCGTAGCCGCGTTCTCCACGCTACTGGCCGCCTGTGCGACGCGGCTCGACAACGCGCCCGTCGTCGATCGCTCCGGTTCGCTCGGCACGACTGCCGCCGCGCAGCCCGCGGTACCGCTTCCGCCGGCGCCGCCGGGTTACTACCGGGTAAAGCCGGGCGACACGCTATACCGGATCGCACTCGAAAACGGGCAGAACTATCGCGACATCGCCGCGTGGAACAACCTGGCGAACCCGAATCAGATCGAAGTCGACCAGCTGTTGCGCGTGTCGCCGCAGGCCGGTGCCGCTGTCGCGGGCACCCAGGTCGCCGCGCCGATCGGGGGCGCCGCCGTCGCTACCGCGCCGCTCAGCAGCGGCCCGGCAACGCCGGCCGCCGGTACGTCGTCGGTCGCGACGCCGCCCGCCGCGGCAGCCGCATCGAGCGACACGGCAACTGCACCGAGCGGCCCCGTGACGTTCGCGTGGCCGGCGCGCGGCCCCGTGCTGAACGGGTTCGACGACGCGAAGAACAAGGGCGTCAATATCGGCGGTACGGCCGGCGAGGCCGTGAAAGCGGCAGCCGATGGCCGCGTCGTCTATTCCGGCAATGGCCTGCGTGGCTACGGCAACCTCATTATCATCAAACACGATGCAACTTACCTCACGGCGTATGCACACAATCGCGCTTTGATGGTAAAAGAGGGGGACGCGGTGACGAAGGGGCAGAAGATCGCCGAGATGGGTAACAGCGACTCCGACCGCGTGATGCTGCATTTCGAGGTTCGCCGGCAGGGTAAGCCTGTCGATCCGCTGAAGTATTTGCCGCCTCAATAACCGAGACGACCATGCCGAAATCGAAGCGCCACGAGCCGCAAGCCGAGTCTGAGAAGATCAGTCGTGCCACGCAAGCATCGGTGGGGCGAGCAGGTGCTTCGACGGACGACGAAGACGACAACGCGGATAACGAACGCGATCTCGAGGCGCGCGACGCCGAGGCGGACGGTGGCGACGACGAGCGCGAAGGCCGGGCCGAGGCGTCGCCCGACGTCGACGATTTCCGCACGCTGCTGCAGGCCGAACTGACGGCCGACACGATCCAGCATTACCTGAACCGTATCAGCGTGAAGCCGCTGCTCACCGTCGAGGAGGAGCAGCGCTATTCGCGTCTGGCCAAGGCCGGTGAATTCGAGGCGCGGCAGGTGATGATCGAGCGCAACCTGCGCCTCGTCGTCAGCATCGCGAAGGGATACCTGAACCGTGGCGTGCCGCTGCTCGACCTGATCGAGGAAGGCAACCTCGGCCTGATGCATGCGATCGAAAAATTCGACCCGACACGCGGCTTCCGTTTTTCGACCTACGCGACGTGGTGGATCCGCCAGAGCATCGAGCGGGCGATCATGAACCAGGCCCGCACGGTCCGCCTGCCCGTGCACGTGATCCGCGAACTGAACCAGGTGCTGCGCGCGAAGCGCCACCTCGAAAAGAATTCGATGTCGACGGGCGAAGCGGCCGAGCGCCGCGAAGCCAGCATCGACGACATCGCCTATCTCACCGGCAAGACCGCCGAGGAAGTCACCGACATCCTCGCGCTCAACGAGCACACGGCGTCGCTCGACGCGCCGCTCGACCTCGATCCCGCGAGCAGCCTGCTCGACCTGTTGCCCGACGACCAGAGCCAGTCGCCCGACGCCGAAGTGCAGCACCGCGAACTCGAGACGCTCACTCGCGCGTGGCTGTCGCGGCTGTCCGACAAGCACCGCCACGTGATCGAGCGCCGCTTCGGCCTGAATCACATCGAACCGGCGACGCTCGAGGAGCTGGCCGACGAGATGGGGCTCACGCGCGAGCGCGTGCGCCAGATCCAGCAGGAAGCGCTGGTGCGCCTCAAGCGGTTTTTCGCCTCCAACGGCGTGCGCAAGGACGCCGTTCTGTAACTGATGACTCCGATTCTTGTTTTTGACATCGAGACGATTCCCGATGTCGACGGCATTCGCCGTCTGGAAGACCTGCCCGCGACGCTCGACGATGCCGCGGTGGCCGAACATGCGTTCGCCGCGCGCCGCGAGAAGACCGGTGGCGATTTCCTGCCGCACCACCTGCAGCGCATCGCGGCGATCTCGTGTGTGTTCCGTGACAACAACGGGTTTCGCGTACGCTCGCTCGGCACGCCGCAGGACAACGAAGCCACGCTGATCCAGTCGTTCTACCGCGTGATCGAGAAATACACGCCGCAGCTCGTGTCGTGGAACGGCGGTGGCTTCGATCTGCCGGTGCTCCATTACCGCGCGCTCGTGCACGGCATTCCCGCGACCCGCTACTGGGATCTCGGCGAGGACGACCGCGAATTCAAGTGGAACAATTACATCTCGCGCTATCACTCGCGGCATACCGACCTGATGGATGTGCTCGCGATGTATCAGGCGCGCGCGAACGCGCCGCTCGACGCACTCGCCAAGATGTGCGGCTTTCCGGGCAAGCTCGGGATGGACGGCAGCCAGGTGTGGCCGGCGTTCCTGGACGGACGGATCGAGGAAATCCGCAACTATTGCGAAACCGACGTCGTCAATACCTACCTGCTGTATTGCCGGTTCCAGTTGATGCGCGGCGGCCTGACGCCGAGCGAGTATGCGGACGAGATCCTGCTCGTGAAGAACTCGCTTGCGCAGGAGCCGGCGTCGCACTGGGCCGAATACCTCGCCGGCTTCACCGCGTAGCGCAGGCGGGGTGCGCCGAGGCCGGCGCGATCAATCGAGTTCGAGCAGCACCGGCTGGTGATCCGATGCGCGGACGTCGCCGTCGATTTCGCAGCGCATCACGTGCGGCAGCAGCGTATCGGTCACGAATACGAAGTCGCACGCGAGCGGCCCCTCCGACCATTGCACCGTATCGTAGACACCTGCCGTCGGCGGCGGCGTGCGGCCGGGGTGCCGGGCGACCCATGCGTCGACGAAGCGCGGCGCGTCTGCGATCGGCGCCAGGAATCGACAATAGGCATCGCTGCCGAACGCGCTGTTGAAATCGCCGCAGACGATCGCATCGCACGGCTGGCCGGTCGTGCTGAACGGCCCCTCGGCAGTTTCGGCGGGCGCTGGTCGTGCCGCGTGTGCGCAGGCCTCGCGGTGCCGGTCGCGCAGCGCGTCGACCTGAGCGAGCCGCTGGCGCGCCGAATAGTATTCCAGATGCGTGGTGACCACGCGCAGCGGCCCGAAGGGCGCCTGCAGCTCGACGTCGAGCGCGACGCGCGGCATCGACGGCGCACCGGCGTCGGCCGGCCACGGCAGCAACTGGCGGAGCACGCGCCCGACCGGCAGCCGGGTCGCGATCGCATTGCCGAACTGGCGACGCGGTGCGCTGGCTTCGATCGGCGGCAGGTCGGCACCGATCGCATCGACGATCGTATGGCCGGGCAGCAGCGCCGCGAGTTCGGCGAACTGGTCGGCGCCGGGCCGGCCGGGCAATGCGCCGAAGCCGCGCGTGACCTCCTGCAGGCACAGCACGTCGAAGTCGCCGAGCCCGCGGATCGCCGCGACGGTGCGCGAAAGATCGACGACGCCGTCCGCGTCCCGACCCCATTGGATGTTCCAGTCGATCAGTCGCATGGTCGAATCTCCTGCCGGGCGGATTCCAGGCCCGGGGGCACCCGCTCGGCTTCGCAGCGCTCGCCCGGGCGTGTTGTGTGCCTGGGCATTCCGGCGCAATGCCGTGCGGTCTATGCTCAAGTATGGACGCCTGCCTCATGCAAAGCGGGCGATGCGGGCCTTCGTCGTCTACAATCTCGCCTTCTTCAACGTTTGTCAGGAAAAGCTGGTGTCCGAAGCCGTCCCCACTTCTGCGCGCAAATCAAGAAATGCGCCCGTCGCGCCCGGAATCGCCCCGGTTCTCGAGATCGAATCGCTCGACATGGAAGCGCGCGGTGTCGGCCGCACGATTACCGAGGACGGCGAGCCGGGCAAGGTCATTTTCGTCGAGGGCGCGCTGCCGGGTGAGCGCGTGACCTATTCGAGCTTCCGCCGCAAGCCGAGCTACGAGCAGGCGACGGTTGTCGACATTCTGCGCCCGAGCGTGATGCGTACGAAGCCGAAATGCGCGTTCTTCGGCACCTGCGGTGGCTGCTCGATGCAGCATCTCGACATGCGCGCACAGGTAGCGGTCAAGCAGCGCGTGCTCGAAGACAACCTGTGGCACCTGGCGAAGCTGCGCGCGGAAACGATGTTCGCGCCGATCCACGGCCCGTCGTGGGGCTATCGCTACCGCGCACGCCTGACCGTGCGCAACGTTGCGAAGAAGGGCGGCGTGCTGGTCGGATTCCATGAGAAGAAGAGCAGCTACGTGGCCGACATGACGAGCTGTGAAGTGCTGCCGCCGCACGTGTCGGCGATGCTGGTGCCGCTGCGCCGGCTCGTCGAGGGGCTGTCGATTCGCGATCGGATGCCGCAGATCGAGCTCGCGGTCGGCTCGGAAGTCACGGCGCTCGTGCTGCGTGTGCTGGAGCCGATCAACGCGGACGACGAAGCGTTGCTGCGCGCATTCGCGGACGAGCACAAGGTGCAGTTCTGGCTGCAGCCGAAGGGCCCTGATACGGTGACGCCGTTCTATCCGCTCGACGTGTCGCTCGATTACACGCTGCCGGAATTCGGTATCCGCATGCCGTTCAAGCCGACTGACTTCACGCAGGTCAATCATCAGATCAACCGCGTGCTGGTGGGCCGTGCGCTGCGCCTGCTCGCGCCGTCGCGCGACGACCGCGTGCTCGACCTGTTCTGCGGGATCGGCAACTTCACGCTGCCGCTCGCGCGGCTGTCGCGCGAGGTGATGGGCATCGAGGGCAGCGACACGCTGACGACGCGCGCGCTGGCGAATGCGCGCGAAAACGGTGTCGACGGTCACACGACGTTCGCGTGCCGGAACCTGTTCGAAGTGACGGGCGACGACATCCGTGCGCTCGGCGCATTCGACAAGTTCCTGATCGACCCGCCGCGCGAAGGCGCGCTCGCGGTATCGAAGGCGCTGGCCGAGATCGCGCAGAGCGGTGAAGGCCCGCTGCCGAAGCGCATCGTCTATGTGTCGTGCAACCCGTCGACGCTGGCGCGCGACGCGGGCCTGCTCGTGCACGAGGCCGGCTACCGCCTGAAGGGCGCCGGTGTCGTGAACATGTTCCCGAATACGTCGCACGTCGAATCGATCGCACTGTTCGAGCGCGACTGAGTTCTGGGCGGCGGACGAAAAAAAACCGGCCCGCGGGCCGGTTTTTTCATGATGCGTGGCGAACGTCAGTTGCGGTTGCCGCCGAAGATGCCGAGCAGCGCGAGCAGGTTCGTGAACACGTTGTACAGGTCGAGGTAGATCGCGAGCGTCGCCGAGATGTAGTTCGTCTCGCCGCCGTTCACGACGCGCTGGACGTCGAACAGCATGTAGGCGGAGAAGATCGCGATCGCGAGTACCGACACGGTGAGCATCAGCGCCGGGAGTTGCAGGAAGATGTTCGCGACCGATGCAAGCAGGATGACGATCACGCCCATGAACAGCCACTTGCCGAGCCCCGAGAAATCACGCTTGCTGACGGTGGCGATCGTCGCCATCGCGGCAAAGATGATGCCGGTGCCGCCGAACGCGAGCATGATCAGCGACGGGCCGTTCGAGAAGCCGAGGATGAAGCTCAGCAGGCGCGACAGCATCAGGCCCATGAAGAACGTGAAGCCGAGCAGCACGAACACGCCGGCCGCGCTGTTTTTCGTCCGCTCGATCGCGAACATGAAGCCGAACGCGATCGCGAAGAACGCGAGCAGGCTCATCATCGGGCTCGTGGCCGCGAACAGCGAGAAGCCCGTCGCGACGCCGACCCAGGCGCCCAGCACGGTCGGCACCATCGACAGCGCGAGCAGCCAGTACGTGTTCCGCAGCACGCGGTTGCGAACCTCGGCGGTGCTGACGGAACCGCCGCGGCCGAAATTGTACGGATAGTCGTTCATGGTTTCTCCTAACATTGAACGCGTGGGCGTCCGGGGCCGGTTCGGCGCGCGCGGTGTGCGGCGCAGCAAACCGGAGCAGCTATGGCTAAGATACGTTCCGTGCCGGGAGGTTTCAATGGCCGGGCGTCACAAAACATATGGATTCTGAACCTTTCATGCGTGTAAGGGTTCAATCGCAATGATACACGGGATCGTGCTACAATAGCGGATTCATTTGAACCTGTAACTTCTTAATTTCTTGGAGTTTTTATGGCAATCGAGCGCACCCTGTCGATCATCAAGCCGGATGCGGTGGCAAAGAACGTGATCGGCCAGATCTACAGCCGTTTCGAAGGCGCCGGCCTGAAGATCGTCGCATCGCGCATGGCACATCTGTCGCGTGCTGACGCAGAGAAGTTCTACGCGGTTCACGCAGCGCGTCCGTTCTTCAAGGACCTCGTCGATTTCATGATCTCGGGCCCGGTGATGATCCAGGTTCTGGAAGGTGAAGGCGCGATCCTGAAGAACCGCGACCTGATGGGCGCAACGGATCCGAAGAAGGCGGAAAAGGGCACGATCCGCGCCGACTTCGCCGACAGCATCGACGCGAACGCCGTGCACGGCTCGGACGCTGCGGAAACGGCAGCGGTCGAAGTCGCGTTCTTCTTCCCGGAAATGAACGTTTACTCGCGCTAAGCCCTGGCTGGCAGCAAGTAGGCAGGATTCAGCGCACGCGGCAAGGCAGCACATCATGACGAGCGAAACTTCCGTCAATCTTCTCGACTTCGATGCCGAGGGTCTTGTCGCGTACTGCGGCAGCCTCGGTGAGAAGCCGTTCCGCGCCAAGCAGTTGCAGCGCTGGATCCACCAGTACAACGCTGGCGATTTCGACGGTATGACCGATCTTGCGAAGTCCTTGAGAGAGAAGCTCAAGGGCCGCGCGTCGATCGTCATGCCCGAGATCGCCAGCGATCACGTTTCCACCGACGGCACGCGCAAGTGGCTGATCGACGTCGGAAACGGCAACGCGGTCGAAACCGTGTTCATCCCGGAAGAGACGCGCGGCACGCTGTGCGTGTCGTCGCAGGCCGGGTGTGCGGTGAACTGCCGCTTCTGTTCGACGGGCAAGCAGGGTTTTTCCCGCAACCTGTCGACAGCCGAAATCATCGGCCAGCTACGGATGGCCGAATTTGCATTGCGAGCGTCGCTGGGTCGCGCACCCGGCCCGAACGGCAAGGCCGAGCGGGTCGTCACCAACGTGGTGATGATGGGCATGGGCGAGCCGCTGTTGAATTACAGCGCGGTCGTGCCGGCCATGCGGCTGATGCTCGACGACAACGCGTACGGCCTGTCGCGCCGCCGCGTCACGCTGTCCACGTCCGGCGTGGTGCCGATGATGGACCGCCTTGGCGCCGAGTTGCCGGTCGCGCTGGCCGTTTCGCTGCACGCGCCCAACGATGCGCTGCGCGACGAGCTGGTGCCGCTCAACAAGAAGTATCCGCTGCGCGAGCTGATGGCGGCTTGCCAGCGCTACCTGAAAGTCGCGCCGCGCGACTTCATTACTTTCGAATACTGCATGCTGGACGGCGTCAACGACACCGAAGCGCATGCACGCGAACTGCTGGCCGTCACGCGCGACGTGCCGTGCAAGTTCAATCTGATCCCGTTCAATCCGTTTCCGGAATCGGGCCTCATCCGCTCGAAACCGGAGCAGATCAAGCGCTTTGCGCAGGTCCTCATCGACGCGGGTGTCGTCACGACCGTGCGCAAGACGCGCGGCGATGACATCGATGCCGCGTGCGGCCAGCTGGCCGGCGCAGTGAAGGATCGCACGCGCCTCGCGGAACGAACGGGCGCAGCAGGGAAAATCATCGAGGTTCGGGCGATTTGACAGGGGCGCCTGGCCGGGGATGCCAGCGCCTTTGGGGCGGTACAACACGCGAAAAGCGATCGGTCGCGGCGCCACGGCGTCGCGCATGGTATGGACAGTTGCGGGTGCCGGCCGGCGGGAACCGGCGGCGGCCGCCAGTGAAGAAGAATCGACGCGAGGACAAGGATGAGTGAGCCGCAGCCGTCTAACGGCGCAGAGACGAATGGCGCGAAGCCGGCACCGGCAGGGTTGGAATCGCTTGCGGCGGTCGGCAGCCGACTGGCGCAGCTTCGGGAGGCAAGAGGGTGGACCGTCGACGACGTGTCGGCGCGACTCAAGGTCGCACCGCAGAAGCTCCGGGCGCTCGAGGCGGGTGACATCAGTCATTTGCCCGGCGTGACGTTTGCACTCGGCGTCGTACGCAGCTATGCGAAGATGCTCGGCGTCGATCCGGAACCGTTCGCGCAGGCGTTGCGCCGTGAGCGCGGTGTGCCGGAAGTCGATCTGTCGATGCCCGCGTCGTCGGGGACGGATCTGCCGCGCGGCCGCGTGTCGATTCCGCTGGGCGGATCGTCGCGGCATCATCCGTGGCTGTGGGGCACGGCGATCGTCGTCGTCGCGGTGGTCGCCGTACTGATGTGGCACACTGGCGGCGATTCGTCGAGCCTGCTCGCGCGTTTCAAGAGCGGCGACGCGGAGCATGCGTCGGCCGCGAGCGTGCCGGCGGCGGCATCCTCGTCAACCGTCGAAGAAGCGGCCTCGAGCGGGGCGGCTGCCGTGGTCGCGAATGAGGTTCCGGCCCCGGCTGCTGCATCTGCTGCGCCGGCACCGGTTATTGCGTCGGCAGCTCCGGCGCCCGCGCCGGTGGCGCCGGCCGTGACGGCCGCCGCATCGCAGCCTGTCGTGGCGACGACGGCGGCAAGCGCTGCCGCGCCGGCTCAGCCGGCGAGCGTCGCGGTCGCGGCCGGCCAGTCGATGGTCGAACTGAAGGTCAAGCAGGACAGCTGGTTCAGCGTGCGCGACAAGAGCGGCAAGGAGCTGTTCTCCGGGCTGGTACGCGGCGGCGAGGCGAAGCAGGTCGCGGGCGACGGCCCGTTCAAGGTCACGATCGGCAACAAGGCGGGCCTCGACACCGTTGCGTTCGACGGAAAACCCGTCGATCCGGCAAAATATTCGGCAGCGCGGGGTAACGTGGCGCGGTTCACGTTGCCCTGACGCCAAGCGCCGTGGCGAAGGCCTGTCGTCGATATCGGCAGGCCGTGAGGGCACGGCGCTTTTTCAATTCATGCGCCGCGTCGCGGCGCATTCCGCGTAAATGGATCTATCGATGCAATCCGAAGCTCAATCCCCACGCAGCAGTCAGATTTGTTCAACCGAGCCGGTGTTCGGCGGGCATCAGCCGCGCCGCGTATCGCATGCGGTGGATGTCCGCTGGGGCGGGCAGCTCGTGACGATCGGCGGCGACGCGCCGGTGCGCGTGCAGTCGATGACGAATACCGACACGGCCGACGCGATCGGCACGGCAATCCAGATCAAGGAACTCGCGAACGCGGGCTCCGAACTGGTGCGCATCACGGTCAACACGCCCGAGGCCGCGGCCGCCGTGCCGGCGATCCGCGAGCAGCTCGACCGCATGGGCGTGACCGTGCCGCTCGTCGGCGATTTCCACTACAACGGCCACCTGCTGCTGCGTGACTACCCGGGCTGCGCCGAGTCGCTGTCGAAGTACCGGATCAACCCCGGCAACGTCGGCCAGGGCGCGAAGCGCGATACGCAGTTCGCGCAGATGATCGAGGCCGCGGCCAAGTACGACAAGCCGGTACGGATCGGCGTGAACTGGGGCAGTCTCGACCAGGATCTGCTCGCGCGCATGATGGACGAGAACGGTGCGCGTTCGCAGCCGTGGGATGCGCAGAGCGTGATGTACGAGGCGCTGATCCAGTCGGCGATCGGCTCGGCCGAGCGCGCGGTCGAACTGGGCCTCGGCCGCGACCGTATCGTGCTGTCGTGCAAGGTCAGCGGCGTGCAGGACCTGATTGCCGTGTACCGCGAACTCGGCCGCCGCTGCGGCTTCGCGCTGCACCTCGGGCTGACCGAGGCCGGCATGGGCTCGAAGGGCATCGTGGCTTCGACGGCTGCACTCGGCGTGCTGCTGCAGGAAGGGATCGGCGACACGATCCGCATCTCGCTGACGCCGGAGCCGGGCGCATCGCGCACGGGCGAGGTGATCGTCGGCCAGGAAATCCTCCAGACGATGGGCCTGCGCTCGTTCGCACCGATGGTGATCGCGTGCCCGGGCTGCGGCCGTACGACGAGCACGCTGTTCCAGGAGCTCGCGATGCAGATCCAGACCTACCTGCGCGAACAGATGCCGGTCTGGCGCAAGGAGTATCCGGGCGTCGAGAAGATGAACGTCGCGGTGATGGGTTGCATCGTCAACGGCCCGGGCGAATCGAAGCACGCAAACATCGGCATCAGCCTGCCGGGTTCGGGCGAGAACCCGGCCGCGCCCGTCTTCATCGACGGCGAGAAGGTCAAGACGCTGCGCGGCGAGCGGATCGCCGAGGAATTCCAGCAGATCGTCAGCGACTACGTCGCACGCAATTACGGCCGTACCGAGGCCCTGAACTAATTCGTCCACACACACGATGACTGAACAAAAACGCAAGATCGAGAAGCTCACCGGCGTCAAGGGCATGAACGACATCCTCCCGCAGGATGCCGGCCTTTGGGAGTTCTTCGAAGCCACCGTGAAATCGCTGCTGCGCGCATACGGCTACCAGAACATCCGCACGCCGATCGTCGAGCACACGCAGCTCTTCACGCGCGGTATCGGCGAGGTCACGGACATCGTCGAGAAGGAGATGTACAGCTTCACCGACGCGCTGAACGGCGAGAACCTGACGATGCGCCCGGAAAATACCGCGGCCGTGGTGCGCGCGTCGATCGAGCACAACATGCTGTACGACGGCCCGAAGCGCCTGTGGTACATCGGCCCGATGTTCCGTCACGAGCGTCCGCAGCGCGGCCGCTATCGCCAGTTCCACCAGGTCGGCGTCGAGGCGCTCGGCTTCGCGGGCCCCGATGCGGATGCCGAGATCATCATGATGTGCCAGCGCCTGTGGGATGACCTCGGCCTGACCGGCATCAAGCTCGAGATCAACTCGCTCGGCCTCGCCGAAGAGCGTGCCGCGCACCGCGTCGAACTGATCAAGTACCTCGAGCAGTTCGCCGACGTGCTCGACGAGGATGCGAAGCGCCGTCTGTATACGAACCCGCTGCGCGTGCTCGACACGAAGAATCCCGCGCTGCAGGAAATCGCGCAGAACGCGCCGAAGCTGATCGACTTCCTCGGCGAAGAATCGCGCGCACACTTCGAAGGGCTGCAGCGCCTGCTGCTCGCGAACAACATCCCGTTCAAGATCAACCCGCGTCTCGTGCGTGGTCTCGACTATTACAACCTGACCGTGTTCGAGTGGGTGACCGACAAGCTCGGTGCGCAGGGCACGGTCGCGGCCGGCGGCCGCTACGATCCGCTGATCGAGCAGCTCGGCGGCAAGCCGACCGCGGCGTGCGGCTGGGCGATGGGCATCGAGCGGATTCTCGAATTGCTGAAGGAAGAAGATCTCGCGCCCGAGCAGGAAGGCGTCGACGTGTACGTCGTGCACCAGGGCGAGACCGCGCGCGAACAGGCGTTCATCGCGGCCGAGCGCCTGCGCGATACGGGCCTCGACGTGATCTTCCACTGCAGCGCGGACGGCGCGCCGGCGAGCTTCAAGTCGCAAATGAAACGGGCCGACGCCAGTGGCGCCGCGTTCGCGGTGATCTTCGGCGAAGAGGAGGTTGCGAACGGTACGGTGGGCGTGAAGGCGCTGCGCGGTGCGGGCGGAGACGGGGAAAAGAACGTTCAGCAGACCGTACCGGTCGAAGGCTTGACCGAATTCCTAATCAATGCGATGGTTGCATCCGCCGAAGACGGCGACGACTGATCGCGCTGGCATCCGCTCGACAAGAAAGGCCTGAACAGGAAGGAATCGCTCGCCGATGAGTTATCACGACGAACAAGAATCGATTGAAAGTCTGAAGGCGTGGTGGGCCCGCTGGGGCAACCTCACCACGTGGATCGTGCTCGCGGCGCTCGTCGTCGCGGCCGGTTTCAATGGCTGGAACTACTGGCAGCGCCGTCAGGCTGCCGAGGCGTCCGGGCTGTACGAACAGGTCCAGAAGGCTGCCGCCGCGAACGACAAGGCGACGATGGCTCGCGCGGCCGCCGACATGGAAGACAAGTTCGGCAGCACGCCGTATGCACAGATGACGGCGCTTTCCGCCGCGAAGACGCTGTACGCGGCCGGTGACACGGCAGGTGCGAAGGCGCAACTGCAATGGGCCGTCGATCACGCCAAGGATGACGAGTACAAGCAGATCGCGAAGCTGCGCCTCGCGTCGCTGCTGCTCGACGAGAAGGCGTACGACGCGGGCCTCGCGCTGCTGTCGGGTACGCCGGTCGATGCATTCAAGGGCCTCGTGGCCGATCGCCGCGGCGATCTGCTTGCCGCGCAAGGCAAGACCGACGACGCGCGCGCCGCATACAAGCTCGCGCTCGACGGCCTGTCGAAGGACGACCAGTCTGCCCGCCAGCTCGTGCAGTTCAAGCTGGACGCGCTCGGCGGCTGAACCCCGGTCCCCTCAACCTCTTAACTCTGCTTCGCTAACCGATGAATTTGCTGAAACGTTACGCTGTGCCCGTTGCCTGCGCGGCGGCTGTCCTCGCATTGGCGGCCTGCTCGTCGTCGAAGGACGCGCGCCGCGTGCCGACGCCGCTCACCGAGTTCAAGCCCGTGATGGACGTGCAACAGGTCTGGAAGGCGAGCGTCGGCAAGGGCGGGCGCTACCTGTTCTCGCCGGTGGCCGTGGGCGACGCCGTCTATGCGGCGGGCGAAAACGGTTCGGTGGAGAAGATCGACGCGAAGACGGGCCAGACGGTCTGGCGCGCGAAGGTCGGCTCCGACCTGTCGGCCGGTGTCGGCAGCGACGGCAACCTGACCGCGGTCGGCGCGCTGAAGGGCGGCGTGTTCGTGCTGGGCCCGGACGGCAAGCAACTGTGGAAGACCAGCGTGCAGGGCGAGATCTTCTCGCCGCCGCTCGTCGGCAACGGCCTGGTGGTCGTCCGCACGATCGACGGCCAGGTGGTCGCGTTCAACGCGCAGACGGGCGAGCAGAAGTGGAACTACCGCAACCGCGCGGTGCCGCTGAACCTGCGTGTGTCGGCCGGCATGACGTTCGCCGGTGACGCGGCGGTGCTGGCGGGTTTCCCCGGCGGCGGGCTGGTCGCGATCAACCTGCAGACGGGCGAGCCGTTCTGGCAGACGCCGGTGTCGTTCCCGAAGGGCGTGACCGAGGTCGAGCGCATCAACGACGTCAGCGGCCCGCCGACGCTTGTGGGCGCGGAAGCCTGCGCGGTGACGTTCCAGGGTCAGCTCGGCTGCTTCGATGCGAACTCGGGGCGCCCGCTGTGGGAAAAGCCGTTCTCGAGCCGCAGCGGCCTCGCGCAGGACGACTCGGTCGTTGCCGGCGGCGACGACTGGTCGGTCGTGACCGCGTACGATGCCGCTTCGGGCAACCAGCTCTGGCGCAACGACAAGCTGAAGAGCCGCGACGTCGGCGTGCCGTACCTGCTCGGGCACGCGGTCGTGATGGGCGATTACAAGGGCTTCGTGCATTTCCTGTCGCGCGAAGACGGCAGCTTCATCGCGCGGATGAAGACCGACGGCAGCGCGATCACGGCGGCGCCGGTCCTCGCGGGCAATACGCTCGTCGTGCAGACGAAGGACGGCGGCCTGTACGGATTCCGTCCGCGCTGACGCGCAGGAAACATGCGCGACCGCGGCGCGACGGGCTTGTCCCGCGCGCCGTGGTCGCGCGACTTGAAGGCGGCCGGTGCTCCCGGCCGCTCGGTATTTGAAAGGCAGTTCGAGACGAAAGACGACGGCGCGCATCGCGCGCCAGGCGCGCGCATCCGGCGCGGCGCGAATTCGTGATATTTTCATTCAGCGCAGCCGCCCGCAGCAGCGGGCCTCCCGCTGCTGCGCTTCACCGTAGAAAACACAGATGAAACCGGTCATTGCCCTCGTTGGGCGCCCCAATGTGGGGAAATCCACGCTGTTCAACCGGCTCACGCGTTCGCGTGATGCGCTGGTCGCCGACTTGCCCGGCCTGACGCGCGATCGCCATTACGGCGAAGGGCGCGTCGGCGAGCGGCCGTACCTGGTCGTCGATACGGGCGGCTTCGAGCCCGTCGCGAAGGACGGCATCCTGCACGAGATGGCGCGCCAGACGCGCCAGGCCGTCGAGGAAGCCGACGTCGTCGTGTTCATCGTCGACGGCCGCAACGGGCTCGCGCCGCAGGACAAGTCGATCGCCGACTACCTGCGCAAGACCGGCCGGCCGATCTTCCTGGTCGTCAACAAGGCCGAGGGGATGAAGTACACGGCGGTCGCGACCGACTTCTACGAGCTCGGGCTCGGCGATCCGCGCGCGATCTCGGCCGCGCACGGCGACGGTGTGACCGACATGATCAACGAGGCGCTGGAGGTCGCGTACGCGGACCGGCCGGCGGAAGAGGACGACAACGATCCGTCGCGCGGCATCAAGATCGCGATCGTCGGCCGCCCGAACGTCGGCAAGTCGACGCTCGTCAACGCGCTGATCGGCGAGGATCGCGTGATCGCGTTCGACATGCCGGGCACGACGCGCGATTCGATCTACGTCGACTTCGAGCGTAACGGCAAGAAATACACGCTGATCGACACGGCCGGCCTGCGACGCCGCGGCAAGGTGTTCGAGGCGATCGAGAAGTTCTCGGTCGTGAAGACCCTGCAATCGATCTCCGACGCGAACGTCGTCATTCTTCTGCTGGATGCGCAGCAGGACATTTCCGATCAGGACGCGCACATCGCCGGCTTCGTCGTCGAACAGGGTCGCGCGCTCGTGATCGGCGTCAACAAGTGGGACGGGCTCGACGAGCATGCGCGCGATCGGGCGAAAGCGGATTTGACCCGCAAGCTGAAATTCCTCGACTTCGCGAAATCGCACTTCATTTCTGCCACGAAGAAGACCGGCATCGGCACGCTGATGCGCTCGGTCGACGACGCGTACGCGGCGGCAATGGCGAAGCTGCCGACGCCGAAGCTCACGCGCGCGCTGATCGAGGCAGTCGAGTTCCAGCAGCCGCGCCGTCGCGGCCCGGTGCGTCCGAAGCTGCGCTACGCGCACCAGGGCGGCCAGAATCCGCCGATCATCGTCATCCACGGCAACGCGCTCGACGCCGTGACGGAAACGTACAAGCGTTACCTGGAAAACCGGTTCCGCGAAACTTTCTCACTGACAGGGACTCCATTGCGCATAGAGTTCCGTTCGTCGAACAATCCGTACGCGGACAAGAGCTGAAGCACGCCTGTTACACGCGTTACACAAGGGGTAGGCCGCACGGCCTATGCCCCGGGTGGGCCAGGCAAAATCGGCTATAGTGTAGCGATTGGCGCCGGATCTCTTTTTCTTCGCCGCCAATCCAGATCAACCTGCAAAAAAAGATGGAGTACGCCATGAGCAACAAAGGGCAATTGTTACAAGACCCGTTTTTGAACGCACTGCGCAAAGAGCACGTTCCCGTTTCGATCTACCTCGTCAATGGCATCAAGCTTCAAGGGAACATTGAATCGTTCGACCAGTACGTCGTGTTGCTCCGTAATACGGTGACCCAGATGGTGTACAAGCACGCCATCTCGACGGTCGTGCCGGCGCGCCCGGTGAATTTCCACCCGGACGCGGAAGCCTCGTCCTAACCTATCGCAGCGGCCGGCATCCGGTCGCCGCGAGCGACCGATGCCAGCCGCCTTATCTTGACACCTGAAAATTTGATCAACGCAGCGCTCGTCGGCATCGATTTCGGCAAGACCGATTTCGAAGCCAGTCTCGAAGAACTCAGTCTTCTCGCCTCCAGTGCGGGGGCCCGTCCCGCCGTCACCCTCACGGGTCGTCGCTCCAGTCCCGATGCCAAGATGTTCATCGGCAGCGGCAAAGCCGAAGAACTCCGGCTCGCCTGCGACGCGCACAACGTCGAAATCGTCATCTTCAATCACGCATTGGCGCCGGCCCAGCAACGTAATCTGGAGCAGGCACTTAACAGGCGTGTGGTCGATCGCACCAGCCTCATCCTCGACATCTTCGCGCAGCGCGCCCGTAGCCACGAAGGCAAGCTGCAGGTCGAGCTCGCGCAGCTCCAGTACCTGTCGACGCGACTCATTCGCGCGTGGACCCACCTCGAACGGCAGAAGGGTGGTATCGGCCTGCGCGGCCCTGGCGAAACCCAGCTCGAAACCGACCGCCGGCTGATCGGCGAGCGCATCAAGATGCTGAAGTCGCGGCTGGACCGGCTGCGCCGGCAACACAGCACGCAACGCCGGCAACGCGCGCGCAGCGGCACGATGTCGGTGTCGCTGGTCGGCTATACGAACGCGGGCAAGTCGACGCTGTTCAATGCGCTGACGAAAGCGCAGGCCTATGCGGCCGACCAGCTGTTCGCCACGCTCGACACCACGTCGCGGCGCGTGTATCTCGGCGACGAGGTCGGCCAGATCGTCGTGTCGGATACGGTCGGGTTCATCCGCGAGTTGCCTCACCAGCTGGTCGCCGCATTCCGCGCGACCCTCGAGGAAACGATTCACGCGGATCTGCTGCTGCACGTGGTCGATGCATCGAGCGCGGTCAGGCTCGAACAGATCGAGCAGGTCAACGGCGTGCTGCACGAGATCGGCGCGGACACGATCCGGCAGGTACTGGTGTTCAACAAGATCGACGCCGTGCCTGAGCTGGCGGCCCGCGGCGACGCGGTCGAGCGGGACGAGTATGGTAATATTTCGCGCGTCTTTTTGAGCGCGCGCACCGGTCAGGGTCTTGACGCGTTGCGTGCCGCCATCGCCGAAATCGCCTCCGCGGAACACCTTTCCGGCGCGACGTTACCCGACGGCGCGCTCGACGGCGCCCCCGCTGAACCACACGAAGACCACACGATTTCCGAACACGGGCGCTAACCGGTCCCGGCCGGTTCGCCGGCGTCTAATCTGGTGAACAAACTCTGGTGAACGAATACAACGAGCGGAGTACCTGGCGGCGGATGCGCGCCTTGCTGTCGATCAACGATCCCCGCTGGGGACGCGGCGAAGGCAATGGCAAAGACGGATCCCGTCCCCGTGCGAACGAATCGAAGCGTCCGCAAGGCGGCGACGGTGATGGTCCGCCCGATCTCGACGAGATGTGGCGCAACTTCAACCGGCGCCTGAACGGCCTTTTCGGCGGCAAGGGCGGCAACGGTTTTCGTCCTGACAACGGGCGGGCCGCGCGAGTCGGCGTAGGCATCGTGATCGGCGTGCTGGTCGCGGTCTACGCGGGCAGCGGGCTGTTCGTCGTGCAGGAAGGCCAGACAGGCGTCGTGCTGCAGCTCGGCAAACTGTCGGGTACGGTCGGTCAGGGCGTGCACTGGCGCGCGCCGTATCCGTTCGCGTCGCACGAGATCGTCGACACGTCGCAGGTCCGCTCGATCGAGATCGGCCGCAACAACGTCGTGCGCTTCGCGAACGTGAAGGAAGCCGCGATGCTGACGCGCGATGCCGATATCGTCGACGTGCGCTTCATCGTCCAGTACCGGATCCGTTCCGCGACCGATTACCTGTTCCGCAGCGTCGATCCGGAGCGCAGCGTGTCGCAGGCCGCGCAGGCTGCGGTGCGTGCGATCGTCGGTACGCGCAGCGCCGCCGACGTGCTGAACCAGGACCGCGACGCGCTGCGCGAGCAGCTTTCCACCGCGATCCAGCGCGATCTCGATCGCTACCAGTCGGGACTCGAGGTGACGGCCGTCACGATGCAGAGCGTTGCGGCGCCCGAGCAGACGCAGGCCGCGTACGGCGAAGTCGCCAAGGCGCGCGACGAGCGCGAGGCCGCGAAGCGCGCCGCGCAGGCGTATGCAAACGACCTGCTGCCGAAGGCGCAGGGCGATGCCGCGAAGCTCGTCGACGAAGCAAAGGCGTATGCCGATCGCGTGGTCACGGAAGCCGAAGGCGATGCCGACCGCTTCAAGCAGGTCTATGCGCAGTACTCGAAGGCGCCTGCGGTGATCCGTGAGCGGATGTATCTCGAGACGATGCAGGAAATCTATTCGAACTCGACGAAGGTGTTCGTCGGCAACAAGGGCGGCAACAGCGTCGTGTACCTGCCGCTCGACAAGCTCGTCGAGCAGGGGCGGCAAAACGCCGCGGCGTCCACGGGGGCATCCGCACCCGATGCGGCGTTGGCACCGGCGGCCGTCGCGCCGGCGGTAGCGGCGCCCGCGAGTGCGGCGTCGGCTGCGGCAGCGTCGGGCAACGACGTGCTGCGATCGCGCGAGGCGTTTCGCAGCCGGTCGCGCGAAGACGATCTGAAGTAACGGAGAGCGCAGAACATGAACCGAATCATTGCGCTCGTCGTCGCAATCGTGATCGTTGCCTTTGCGGCATCCTCGACAGTCCTTACCGTCGATCCGCGCCATGCGGCCGTGCTGTCGGGGCGCGACGGCGCCCAGCCTGAACTGGCGGGGCCCGGCATCCATTTCAAATTGCCGCCGCCGCTGCAGACGGCGACGCTGATCGACACGCGGCTGCAATCGCTCGAGTCGTCGGATCCGCTGCAACTGGCGACGGAAGACAAGCACGATCTGCTCGTCGCCTATGCGGTGAAGTACCGGATCGGCGATCCGATGAAGTATTTCACGGCGACGGGGGGCGACCCGGCGGCAGCCAGCGAACGGCTGGCCGGCGCACTGAAGGGCGCACTCGGCGACGCGTTCGGCAAGCGTGCGCTCGACGATGCGCTTGGCGGCCAGCGTGCGATCGCCGATGCGGCCCGCGACGAAGTGAAGGCAAAGGCGTCCGGTTTCGGCGTCGATGTGGTCGACGTCCAGCTGACGCGCGTCGACTTGCCCGCCGCGCAAACCGATGCCGTCTATCAGCGGATGATCGGCGCACTGCGCGATCAGGCCGCGCAGGTGCGTGCGCAAGGCGCGGCCGACGTCGAGCAGATCAAGGCCGACGCCGAACGCGAACAGCAGGCCGTGCTCGCGAACGCGTACAAGTCCGCGCAGACGATCAAGGGCGAGGGCGACGCGAAGGCTGCGACGATCGCCGCCGATGCGTTCGGCCGCGATCCGCAGTTCTATCAGTTCTACGCGAGCCTGCAGGCTTACCGGAATACGTTCAAGCGCAACGACATCATCGTCGTCGATCCCGACAGCGAGTTCTTCCGCTTCATGCGCAGCCCGACGGGCGGTGCCGCACCGGCGGCTGCTGCTCCCCGCAAACACTGACCTTGGGGCGCCGCGTCGAGCGGCGCCGTCGCTCGCATGGACCTGGCTGGCTCGTTGTTGCTCGCAGTAGCGCTGATGCTGATCATCGAGGGGGCGTTCCCCTTCGTATTTCCCGTCGCCTGGCGCGACACGTTTCGTAGAATAGCTGAGCGGCCGCCGCATCATATCCGGATCGGCGGGCTGATCGTGATGGTGCTCGGGCTCATACTCCTGCTGCTCGCCACCTGATCCGGACGGCGCATCCGCCGTCCGTCCCGCCCGAATTCAGAATTTCCGATTCACATCGCGGCGCGCTTGGTCGCGCGCTGTTTCCCGTCGTAGGACCGTACCGATGTCGACCTGGTTACTTCCCGAGAATATCGCCGACGTGCTGCCGTCGGAAGCGCGCAAGATCGAGGAGCTGCGCCGCAGGCTGCTCGACCGCTTCCGTTCGTATGGCTACGAAATGGTGATGCCGCCGCTGCTCGAGTATCTCGAGTCGCTGCTGACGAGCGGCGGCGCCGACCTGCGCCTGCGCACCTTCAAGCTGGTCGACCAGCTGTCGGGCCGTACGCTCGGCCTGCGCGCGGACATCACGCCGCAGGTCGCGCGGATCGATGCGCACCTGTTGAACCGCCAGGGCGTGACGCGCCTTTGCTATGCGGGCCACGTGATGCATACGCGTCCGCGCGGCCTGCACGCGACGCGCGAGCAGATCCAGATCGGCGCCGAAATCTACGGGCATGCCGGGCTGGAAGCCGACCTCGAGATCCAGCAACTCATGCTCGATGCGCTGCATCTCGCAGGCCTGTCGCGCATCCGTCTCGACCTCGGCCACGCGGGCGTGCTCGCGGCGCTGCTGGCGCGCGACGCGCAGGCCGCGGAGCGTGGCGAGTCGCTGTACGACGCGCTGTCGGGCAAGGACGTGCCGCTGCTGAACGAACTGACCGACGATCTCGGCGCCGATACGCGCGCCGCGCTGCGCGCGCTGCCGCACCTCTATGGCGACGCGAGCGTGCTCGCCGAGGCGCGGACGCGGTTGCCGGTGCTGCCCGAAATCACGCGGGCGCTCGACGATCTGGCGCAACTCGCGGCGCAGGCGAAGGGTGCCGAAGTGGCGATCGATCTGGGCGATCTGCGCGGCTACGCGTATCACAGCGGCGCGATGTTCAGCGCCTACATCGACGGCGTGCCGAACGCGATCGCACGCGGCGGCCGCTACGACCACGTCGGCCAGGCGTATGGTCGCGCGCGTCCGGCCACCGGCTTCTCGCTCGACCTGCGCGAGCTCGCCCGGATTTCGCCGGTCGAGGCTCGCGGTACCGCGATTCTCGCGCCGTGGGCGCAGGACGACGCGCTGAGCGCGGCCGTTTCGGCGCTGCGCGATGCGGGCGAGGTCGTGATCCAGGCGCTGCCGGGCCACGATCACGTGCTTGACGAGTTCGCCTGCGACCGGTCGCTCGTCGAGCGCAACGGCGCATGGGTGGTCGAACCCCGATAAAGAGGCGTTCGCGGGACGTGCTTCGGCGTGCATATCGTTGAAGCGAAACGGAAAAATTCGGAATCGCCCGCGAACATAGGTAGAATACGTTTTTAACCAGCTAACGAATCAACATGTCTGCCAGCGCAGTGAACGTGACTCCCGGGCGCAATGTCGTCGTCGTGGGAACGCAATGGGGTGATGAAGGCAAGGGCAAGATCGTCGACTGGCTGACGGACCACGCTCAGGGCGTCGTGCGTTTCCAGGGCGGTCACAACGCCGGCCACACCCTCATCATCGGCGGCAAGAAAACGATCTTGCGCCTCATTCCGTCGGGCATCATGCGTGAAGGCGTCGCCTGCTACATCGGCAACGGCGTCGTCCTGTCCCCCGAAGCACTGTTCAAGGAAATCGGCGAGCTGGAAGAGGCCGGCGTGAACGTGCGCGACCGCCTGTTCATTTCCGAAGCGACGACGCTGATCCTGCCGTACCACATCGCAATCGACCAGGCGCGCGAAGCGCGCAAGGGCGCGGGCAAGATCGGCACGACGGGCCGCGGCATCGGCCCCGCGTACGAAGACAAGGTCGGCCGCCGCGCGCTGCGCGTGCAGGACCTGTTCGACGCGAAGACCTTCGCCGACCGCCTGCGCGAAAACCTCGATTTCCACAACTTCGTGCTGACCCAGTACCTGGGCGGCGCGGCCGTCGATTTCCAGGCGACGCTCGACACGATGCTCGGTTATGCCGACCGCCTGAAGCCGATGGTGGCCGACGTGTCGCGCCGCCTGTACGACGCGAACAATGCGGGCCAGAACCTGCTGTTCGAAGGCGCACAAGGCACGCTGCTCGACATCGATCACGGCACCTATCCGTTCGTCACGTCGAGCAACTGCGTCGCAGGTGCGGCGTCGGCCGGCGCGGGCGTGGGCCCGCAGAAGCTCAACTACATCCTCGGCATCACGAAGGCGTATTGCACGCGCGTCGGCTCGGGCCCGTTCCCGAGCGAACTGTACGATGCGGACAACCCGCAGCGTCAGGACCAGGTCGGCGTCACGCTCGCGAACGTCGGCAAGGAATTCGGTTCGGTCACCGGCCGTCCGCGCCGCACGGGCTGGCTCGACGCGGCCGCGCTGCGCCGCTCGATCCAGATCAACGGCGTGTCGGGCCTGTGCATGACGAAGCTCGACGTGCTCGACGGCCTCGACGAAGTCAAGCTGTGCGTCGGCTACAAGATCGACGGCAAGGATGCGGACATCCTGCCGCGCGGTGCCGCCGACGTGGCCCGTTGCGAGCCCGTATACGAAACGTTTGCCGGCTGGAAGGAAAGCACGGTCGGCATCAAGACGTGGGAAGCGCTGCCGGCGAACGCCCAGGCTTACCTGACCCGCGTCCAGGAAGTGGCCGGTGTGCCGGTCGACATGGTATCGACGGGCCCGGACCGCGACGAAACGATCCTGCTCCGCCATCCGTTCAAGGTGTAACCCCAGATGACGCAGCAAATCACGATGACGGCGGCAGACTTGATGACCGATCCGCGCAACGACGACAAGAACCTGTGGGTAGGCTGGGACGAATATCACCGTCTCATCGAGTTGCTCGCCCTCCAGGTACATGCATCGGGCTGGAAGTTCGACCAGATCCTGTGCCTCGCGCGCGGCGGCCTGCGCGTCGGCGATCAACTGTCGCGCATCTACGACGTGCCGCTCGCGATCCTCGCGACGAGTTCGTACCGGGAAGCGGCCGGCACGGAGCAGGGCGAGCTCGACATCGCGCAGTACATCACGATGACGCGCGGCAATCTGGCGGGCAACGTGCTGCTGGTCGACGATCTCGTCGATTCGGGCGTCACGCTTGCGCGCGTGCAGGAGCACCTGAAGGAGCGCTACCCGTCCGTGACGGCCGTGCGTTCTGCCGTGCTCTGGTACAAGGGTTGCTCGAAGGTCAAGCCCGACTATCACACGCAGTATCTGCCGACGAATCCGTGGATTCATCAGCCGTTCGAGGAATGGGATACGGTTCGCCCGCACAACCTCGAGGCGTGGATCAAGCGCGGTCGCGCACAGCGCGACGGTTCGGGCGCGTAAGCGGCCGGCCAATCGAAGGAAAGCCTTGTACGGCGCCGCTTGCGGCGCCGTTTTTCATTGGGGCGCCATGCACGCCGGCGGCGCGCGGGCCGCGGATCCGGTAGGCAGACGGCGCTGCCCCGGCTATGATTGGCAGCCCTGCCACAGCTTGCGCCGGATTGCATGCATGGCGTGGCTCACGTGGTTCCAAGGCAACAGAGCAGGGCGGCGTTTCAAGGGGGCGCGAGTAGAATAGCGCTCGTTTTGTCCGACCCGGACCCGATTATTACGCTTCATATGAACGACACGATCCACGCGACCGACGCAGCACACGCGCCGCATTCGACGCAGCAACACTCGATGCGGGCGCTAGCGATAGCAGCCATCGGCGTCGTGTTCGGCGACATCGGCACCAGCCCGCTGTATTCGCTCAAGGAGGCGTTCAGCCCCGCACACGGTATCCCGCTCACCGAAGGATCGATTCTCGGTGTGATCTCGCTGCTGTTCTGGGCAATCATCCTGGTGGTCGGCATCAAGTACCTGCTGTTCGTGATGCGGGCGGACAACAACGGCGAAGGCGGCGTGCTCGCGCTGATGGCGCTGTCGTTGCGGCCGCTCGACTCGAAGACCCGCGTCGCGGGCGCGCTGATGGCGCTCGGGATTTTCGGCGCGTGCATGTTCTACGGGGACGCGGTGATCACGCCGGCGATCTCGGTGATGTCGGCGGTCGAAGGTCTCGAGATCGCGACGCCGCACCTGTCCCATCTCGTGATGCCGATCACGATCGTGATCCTGATCGCGCTGTTCTGGATCCAGCGCCACGGCACCGCGCTGGTCGGCAAGCTGTTCGGCCCGATCATGGTGCTGTGGTTCGTTGTGATTGCCGCGCTCGGCGTGTACCACATCGTGCGCGTGCCGGGCATCATCGCGGCAATCAACCCGTATTACGCCGCGTCGTTCATGTCGGAGCATGTGCTGCAGGCCTATGTCGTGCTCGGCTCGGTCGTGCTGGTGCTGACCGGTGCGGAAGCGCTTTACGCGGACATGGGCCACTTCGGCGCGAAGCCGATCCGCATCGCCGCGTACGGGCTCGTGATGCCGTCGCTCGTGCTGAACTACTTCGGCCAGGGCGCGCTGCTGATCCAGAACCCGAAGGCGATCGAGAACCCGTTCTTCCTGCTGGCACCCGAATGGGGGCTGCTGCCGCTCGTCGTGCTGTCGACGGTCGCGACCGTGATCGCGTCGCAGGCGGTGATCTCGGGCGCGTATTCGCTGACGTCGCAGGCCATCCAGCTCGGCTACGTGCCGCGCATGAAAGTGCTGCATACGTCCGATCTCGCGATCGGCCAGATCTATGTGCCGGTCGTGAACTGGCTGCTGCTGTTCGTGATCCTCTGCATCGTCATCGGCTTCAAGAGCTCCGACAACCTCGCGGCCGCGTACGGCATCGCGGTGACGGCGACGATGGTGATCACGACCGTGCTCGCCGCGGTCGTGATGGTGAAGGTGTGGAACTGGAACCGGCTGCTGGTCGGCGCGATCATCGCCGTGTTCCTCGCGGTCGACCTCGGCTTTTTCGGCGCGAACCTGCTGAAGGTTGCGCAGGGCGGCTGGCTGCCGCTCGGCATCGGCGCGCTGCTGTTCTTCCTGCTGATGACCTGGTACAAGGGGCGTCACATCGTCAAGGAGCGCACGGCGGCCGACGGTATTCCGCTCGAGCCGTTCCTGCAGGGCCTGCTCGCGCATCCGCCGCATCGTGTGTCGGGCACCGCGATCTACCTGACCGGCAACGACAAGCTCGTGCCCGTCAGCCTGCTGCACAACCTGAAGCACAACAAGGTGCTGCATGAGCGGACCATTTTCCTCACGTTCGTGACGCGCGATTTTCCCTACGTGCGCGACGACAAGCGCCAGACCGCGCGTGATGCGGGCGGCGGCCTGTATATCGTCAAGGCCGAGTACGGCTTCAACGAGACGCCGGACGTGAAGGCCGTGCTCGAGGAATTCGGGCGCACGCACGACATGACGTTCGAGCTGATGGACACGTCGTTCTTCCTCGCGCGCGAAACGGTCGTGCCGACGCATCTGCCCGGGATGTCGATCTGGCGCGAGCGCGTGTTTGCGTGGATGCACCAGAATGCCGCGAAGCCGACCGACTTCTTCTCGATCCCGGCGAACCGCGTGGTCGAGCTCGGGACGAAGATCGAGATCTGACCGGGGGCGGCGCGCGGGTCGTTCAGCCGCGCGCCGCCGAGTCCGCCGACCAGGCAATCAGGCCGCGATCGTCCGCATCGCCGGCCGCGGCCGTAGCCGTATAGCGCTGCGTATCCCGCGCGACCCAATCCAGATAACCGCGAATCCAGTATCGGCAGCCGTCGACAAGGCCGCGCACGCGCGTGTCGGCATGCTGGGCGAGTGCATCGGCGCACAGGACGAATGCGCTGATCTCGGCGCGCACACGCTCGGCCGTGTAGTCGACGCTGGCCTGCAGCGTATGGCCGCGGGAAGCGTGGATCATCACCATGTTCCGGAACTGCCCGGGCTGGCCCGCTTCGACGCCGACGCTCTGGATGTCGTTGCTCCAGCAGACGATATGGTTCGCGTGCCGGAACAGCGTCTGGATTTCCGGCCGATGAAACGTATCGGGCGGGACGGCACCGGCATTGGCCGCGTCCGCCAGCGCGAGGCAAGGATTCATCCCGCTCGTGTGACGCCGGATCGTTTCGTATTGCTGCACTGCGATCGGCTCGGCCCTCAGGTGGCCGATAATCTGCAGTCCGGCCGTGGTGGCCCACAGGCGCATGCCTTGTGCGAAGCGCGCGAAATGCTCGGCCGACAGGCGGGCGCGCAAGCGCTGGCACACATCGAGCCATGCTCGCTCGCCATATATTGGCTGGGGGCCGGTACATTCGTAGTCGAGCACATCGATCATCGCGGTCAGATTGCGCAACGTATCGGGGCCGACCGGCTCGACGCGATCGACGAACAGGTCGTCGACGAGAAAGAACCACACGAAATAATCGGCGAGCGCCTGCAGCAGGGAAGGATCGGCGTTCGGGTAACAGCGCGCGGCGAGCCAGCCGTATCGGGTGCGTACGACGCGTTCCCGGTAGGCGTCGCTGATGAACAGGCCGTATGCGTCGGCCCACTCGAGCATGCGCGATTCGATTCGCTCGACGTGCGGTGAACAGGCGCCGGCCCACGGCACGTCGAAAACGGGCATGTGCAATGCGGCCAGTTCGGTTTTCAGATGGTCGTCTGTCATGGTTCCCCGATCCATTTTTCGCGAATCCGTCCCGGTTCGCCGGTCAGGCGAATACCGGATGCAATGCGTCGCGAATCGACTGCAAAAAAGGCGAGACCGAAACACGGGGGGCAGGATATTCACCGTGCATGCGAGCGCCGCGGAGAACGCGGCCGCTGAACGGCAAGATCGCTGCCCAATACAGAAGCATCAAAATACGGCCGTTCGAAAACTTATTTTATGTGTCACTTGTGAAGCGTCAAGAAAACGCATGTCGCAACGCGGATTGTTTAATTTGCCGATTAAACGCAGGGGAATGACGATGGAAACGCGCATATTCGTTTTTCATCCCGGATATCGAAAATGCGGACGACGATTCAATAAAAAAACCCGCCGGGAGGCGGGTTTTTTGTGCGGCGACGCTTTTCGCGTGCTCAGCGCTTCAGCTTCGCGAACGCCGCGGCCATTGCGCCGGCCGGTTCCGGCTCGCGCGAACGCTGCGGGCGGGCGGCGCCGCGCCCCGCGTTGCCGCGATCCTGGCCGCCGCGCGACGGCGTGCCGGGCGCTGCTGCCTCGTCGTCGAGGCGCATCGTCAGCGCAATCCGCTGGCGTTTCACGTCGACGTCGAGCACCTTCACCTTGACGACCTGGCCGGCCTTCACGACTTCGTGCGGGTCCTTGATGAACTTCGTCGACATCGCGGACACGTGGACGAGCCCGTCCTGGTGAACGCCGATATCCACGAACGCGCCGAACGCGGCGACGTTCGTCACGACGCCTTCGAGCGTCATGCCCGGCACGAGATCCGACACCTTCTCGACGCCTTCGCGGAACGTCGCGGTCTTGAACTCCGGACGCGGATCGCGGCCCGGTTTCTCCAGTTCGGACAGGATGTCGCGCACGGTCGGCAGGCCGAAACGCTCGTCAACAAATTCCGTCGGGGACAGGCCCGACAGCGCTTCGCGGTTGCCGAGCACGTCGTCGATGCGCTTGCTGATCTTCGCGAGCATCCGCTCGACGACCGGATACGCTTCCGGGTGCACCGACGAGCGGTCGAGCGGATTCTCGCCACCGTTGATGCGCAGGAAGCCGGCGGCCTGTTCGAAGGTCTTGTCGCCGAGGCGCGGGACCTTGCGCAGGTGCTCGCGCGACGGGAACGGGCCGTTTGCGTCGCGGTAGTCGACGATGTTGCGCGCGAGCGTCGCGTTCAGGCCCGACACGCGCGCCAGCAGCGCGGCCGACGCGGTGTTCGCGTCGACGCCGACCGCGTTCACGCAATCCTCGACGACCGCGTCGAGCGAGCGGGCGAGTTCGCGCTGGTTCACGTCGTGCTGGTACTGGCCGACGCCGATCGCCTTCGGCTCGATCTTCACGAGTTCGGCGAGCGGATCCTGCAGGCGGCGCGCGATCGACACGGCGCCGCGCAGCGACACGTCCATGTCGGGGAATTCCTTCGCCGCGAGTTCGGACGCCGAGTAGACCGACGCGCCGGCTTCCGACACGACGATTTTCTGCAGGCGCAGCTCCGGGTGTTTCGCGATCAGCTCGCTCGCGAGCTTGTCGGTTTCGCGCGAGGCGGTGCCGTTGCCGATGCTGATCAGCTCGGCCTGCGTCTGCGCGGCGAGGCGCGCGAGTTTCGCGATCGAGCCGTCCCAGTCGCGGCGCGGCTCGTGCGGGTAGATCGTATCGGTCGCGAGCACCTTGCCGGTGCGGTCGACGACCGCGACCTTCACGCCCGTGCGCAGGCCGGGGTCGAGACCGATCACGGCCTTCGGGCCGGCCGGCGCGGCCAGCAGCAGGTCGTTCAGGTTGCGCGCGAACACGCGGATCGCTTCGGTTTCGGCCGTTTCGCGCAGCTGCGTGAGGAGTTCGTTCTCGATGTGCGGCTGCACCTTCACGCGCCAGCACCAGCGGCATACGTCGGACAGCCATTTGTCGGCCGGACGGTTCTGGTTCGCGATGCCGAAATGGCGCGCGATCATCGCCTCGCCGGGATGCGGCACCTGGGCGTCGAGCTCTTCGCCGAGGCCGAGCTTGATCGTCAGCACGCCCGCGTTGCGGCCGCGGAACAGTGCGAGGGCGCGGTGCGACGGCACGGTCCTGATCGTTTCCGCGTAGTCGTAATAGTCGCGGAATTTCTCGCCTTCCTCGTTTTCCTTGCCCTCGACGACGGCCGACGACACGACGCCCTGGCTGTGCAGATAATCGCGCAGTTTGCCGAGCAGCTCGGCCGTTTCGCCGAACTGTTCGGACAGGATGTCGCGCGCGCCGTCGAGCGCGGCCTTCACGTCGGCAACGCCCTTGTCGGCGTCGACGTAGGCGGCCGCCTCGGCCTGCGGGTCGAGCAGCGGGTTCGCGAGCAGGGCCTGCGCGAGCGGCTCGAGGCCGGCCTCGCGGGCGATCTGTGCACGCGTGCGGCGCTTCGGCTTGTACGGCAGATAAAGGTCTTCGAGCACCTGCTTGCTGTCGGCCGCGTCGATCGCGGCGCGCAGCTCGTCGGTCAGCTTGCCCTGTTCGTCGATGCTCGACAGGATCGCCGCGCGGCGGTCCTCGAGCTCGCGCAGATACAGGAGGCGTTCCTCGAGCTGGCGCAACTGCGTGTCGTCCAGGTTGCCGGTCACTTCCTTGCGGTACCGGGCAATGAACGGAACGGTCGAGCCTTCGTCGAGGAGTTGCACGGCCGCCGCGACCTGGCGCGGCTGGACGGACAGTTCGGTGGCGATGCGCTGTACGATCTTGAGTGCTACGGTTTCCGTCATGTCGTGGATGATCTGCCTGCTGAAATCGCGGCGCGGGCCGGCAGGCCCGAAGCGGCGGGCTGCGTGGCGGGCCCGACGGGCCAGATGCCGCGGGTGAGTGAAGCGGGGCATTTTGCCATAAATGGCGGAGCGTCCAGCCGGGGGTGATAGAATTTGACACATGTCCCGCAGCTTTCCTACGACGTTGCCAACTTCCCGAATTTCTCTCGTCGCGCTCGGCGCAGCGCTCGCCGCGGCTTTGTCTGCCGGGCCTTCCAGCGCGTTCGCGCAAGCTTCGGGCGCCACCGCGCCGGCCGCCACCGCGGCCGCACCCGTGACGGCCGCGGCCGCACCGGATTTCGACGCCCGTCAAAAAGTGCTCAATCAACGCTCCGCGGAAAACGATTATCGTTATGCGGTGGCCGAGCACGATTGCTACAGCAAGTTCTTCGTCAATCACTGTCTCGGCAAGGCGCGTGACCAGATGCGCGACGAGCGGGCGAGCATCCGCCAGGAGCAGCTCGCGCTCAACGACGAGCAGCGGGCGGTGCGCGCGCAGCAGCGCGACCAGCAGCAGGCGCTGAAGCAGGCGCAGGACGCGGCGGAAGCGCCGCAGCGCGCGGCGAACGACGCGGCAAACGCCGCTGCGTTCCGCGACAAGCAGGAGCAGAATGCGCTGAAGCAGGCGCAGCGCGGCGCGGAAGGGCCGCAGCGCGCGGCGAACAAGCAGGCGTACGACCAGAAGCAGGGCGACTTCCAGCGCAAGCTCGACCAGGCGCACCAGCAGGCCGCGCAGAAGGCGCAGGAGCGGGCGGACAACGCCGCACGCTACGAGCAGAAGCAGAAGGAAGCCGTGCAGCACAAGGCCGATGTCGAGCGGCGTCAGAAGGAAGCGACCGAAAAGGCGCAGCAGAAGCAACAGCAGGGGCAGTAACGTGTTGGATTGATCCGGAATCAGTCTCGTGCGCGCTGGCACGCCAGCCGGCGCGCTGCTTCGATGAGGAGGCAAACATGCAAAACCGTCACACGGAACAGCAGCAGGAATTGCACAACCGTTTGGCTGCATTGCAGGAGCAGCACCAGCAGCTCGCTCGGGAGATCGAGCTGAAGGAAGGGCACTCCGACATCGACGACATCACGCTGCACCGGCTGAAGAAGGAAAAGCTGGCGGCCAAGGACAAAATCATTTTGCTGCAATCGCAGCTGGAACCGGATAAGCGCGCCTGAGCGCGGCCTGGCAAGCGCCGGCGCCGCCCGGGCGCTGGACACAGGAACGCTTGCCTTGAATTCACCGCTTGAAGCCACCCCCGATGCCCGGCGCGACGTGTCGTCCGCCGGGCGCGCTCGTGCGCCCGAAGGCACCTTTGAACTGAGCCGCAAGCGCGTCGACGAACTCGACACGATTTTCGGCGAGGGCGGATTGCTGGCGCGCGCGCTCGACGGCTATCGGCCGCGTACATCGCAGATCGAGATGGCGCGCGCCGTCGCGTCCGCGATGGAAGCGTCCGCTCGCCGGATGCCCGAGCCCGAGATCTTCGAAACCCGCAAGCGGCCGGCGCGTCGCCTCGGCGACGGCGACAAGGCGGCCGAGACGGGCGCGGACGCCGCCGCAGCCGAGCCCGACAGCGATGCCGGGGACAACACGCTGATCGTCGAGGCCGGCACGGGGACGGGCAAGACCTATGCGTACCTCGTGCCCGCGATGCTGTGGGGCGGCAAGGTGATCGTGTCGACCGGCACGAAACACCTGCAGGACCAGCTGTTCCAGCGCGACATCCCGACCGTGCGCAACGCGCTGGCGGTGCCGGTGTCGGTCGCGATGCTCAAGGGGCGCGCAAACTACCTGTGCCACTACTACCTGCAACGCACGGCCGACAACGGCCGACTGCCGTCGCGGCAGGATACGGCCTACCTGCAGGAAATCGTCCGTTTCGCGAAGATCACGAAGAGCGGCGACAAGGCCGAGCTCGCGAGCGTGCCGGAAACGGCGCCCGTCTGGTCGATGGTCACGTCGACGCGCGACAACTGCCTTGGCCAGGAATGCCCGCACTACAAGGAATGCTTCGTGATGCAGGCGCGGCGCGAGGCGCAGCAGGCCGACGTCGTCGTCGTCAACCACCACCTGTTCTTCGCGGACATCATGCTGCGCGACACGGGGATGGCCGAGCTGCTGCCGAACGCGAACACGGTCATCTTCGACGAAGCGCACCAGCTGCCGGAAACGGCGACGCTGTTTTTCGGCGAGACGCTGTCGACGACGCAGATTCTCGAACTCGCACGCGACACGGTAGCTGAAGGCCTGAGCCATGCACGCGACGCGGTCGAATGGGTGAAGCTCGGCGGCGATCTTGAGCGCGCGGCACGCGACTTGCGCCTGGCGTTCGCGAACGACCAGATCGTCCGGATGTCGCTCGCCCAGCTCGGCGACGATCACCCGATGTTCGGCGCACTCGACGCGCTCGAGGCCGCGCTCGACGCGCTTGCGTCGGCGCTTGCCAGCCAGGCCGAACGGGCGGAGTCGCTCGGCGCGTGCCTGCGGCGCGCACGCGAACTGCAGGACCTGCTGGCCGGCTGGGTCGCGCCCGGCGCGACGGAGGCGGCCGCGAAGGCCGATGCGGCGGCGGCCGGCGACAAGGCGGCATCCGACGGCGATCCGAACGAGAAGGTGCGCTGGGTCGAAGTGTTCGCGCATACGGTCCAGCTGCACGAAACGCCGTTGTCGGTCGCGCCGATTTTTGCCAAGCAGCGCGCGGGTGTGCCGCGTGCATGGGTGTTCACGTCGGCCACGCTGTCGGTGCGCGGCGATTTCACGCACTACGCGGCACAGATGGGCCTCAGCTCGCGCCGCTCGATGACGCTCGCGAGCCCGTTCGACTACCAGTCGCAAGGGCTGCTGTACGTGCCGCGCAACCTGCCGCAACCGTCTTCGCCGGCGTTTACCGATGCCGTCTTCGACGCCGCGCTGCCGGCGATCGAGGCGTCCGGTGGCGGCGTGTTCATGCTGTGCACGACGCTGCGCGCGGTCGACCGGATCGCGTCGAAGCTGCGCGACGTGATCGAATCGCGCGGCTGGAACACGCCGCTGCTCGTGCAGGGCGATGCGAGCCGTACCGAACTGCTCGATCGTTTCCGTGCATACGGCAATGCGATCCTGGTCGGCAGCCAGAGTTTCTGGGAAGGCGTCGACGTGCGCGGCGATGCGCTGTCGCTCGTCGTGATCGACAAGCTGCCGTTCGCGCCGCCGGACGATCCGGTGCTCGCCGCGCGCCTCGATGCGCTGACGAAGAAGGGGCTGAGCCCGTTCGCCGTGCACCAGTTGCCGCAGGCCGTGATCACGCTGAAGCAGGGCGCGGGCCGGCTGATTCGGGCGGAGACGGATCGCGGCGTGCTGATGATCTGCGACACGCGGCTCGTCGACAAGCCCTACGGGCGCCGGATCTGGCAGAGCCTGCCGCCGTTCAAGCGGACTCGCGAGATCGCGGTTGTCCAGGACTTCTTCGACGAGCACCGTTCCGCAAAGCGCACGTGACGACGCGCGCTCGCACCGACGCTGCCTGAGCGCGGCGCCAATAAAAAACCCGGCTCGATGGCCGGGTTTTTAGTTCGCGCAGCGGGCGCTGCATGGTGCTTTCGTCAGAACTGCCACCACGACTTCTTCGCGCCGGGGCGCGAGTGGCCCGTGACGTACGGGCTGTCGGGGAACGTGCCTGCGAGCACGCGCTTCGTGTCCTCGGCGAGTTGCGGCTGGTTCAGCTTGCCGTACGACAGGATCATGATGTGCAGCGCGTCCTCGATCGCCGGGGCGCCCTTGTAGTCCTTGATCGCGAGCTGCGCACGGTTGATGGCCGCGACGTAGGCGCCACGCCGGTAGTAGTAGTCGGCCGCGTGCACTTCGTGCGACGCGAGCGCGTTGACGATGTAGCGCATCCGCGCGGCGGCGTCGGGCGCGTACTTGCTCTTCGGGAAGCGGTCGACGACGACCTTGAACGCATCGTACGATTCACGCAGTGCCTGCGGATCGCGCTCGCTCATGTCCTGGCCGGAGAACCGGCCGAACAGGCCGAGATCGTCGTTGAAGTGGATCATCCCCTTCAGGTAGTACGCGTAAGGGATATCCGGATGATCGGGGTGGAGCTGGATGAAGCGATCGACGGCCTGGTCGGCGGCGGCCGCTTCGTTGTCCTTCCAGTTGCAGTACGCAACGTTGATCTGTGCCTGTTGTGCGAAGTGGCCGAACGGATCGCGACCTTGCAGCGATTCGAAATATTTCGCGCACTTGCCCCAGTCGCCGCCGGACAGTGCGTCCTGGGCCTCTGAGTATAATTTGTTGTTCGACCAGGTAGCCGTCTCGTCCTGCTTCTGCGGCAAGCCGTGGCAGCCGGCGATGAGGGCCGCGGCCGCTACCGCCGCAGCCCGGGCGGCGACGGTTCTGGCCGTGCGTTTGGTCGAATTCATCATGCTCGCATGTCCTAGCTTCAAGTCTCGGTGACCCAGTCTAAATGACCCGTTCAAGTTCGCAGAATGCCCAGCCGGGCACACCAAATCGCGAAGATTATAGCCCAAGCGATCGGCCCGCCGACGCTGCGTCGGGGGATTCCCTCGATGACGATCCGGCCGGCGACGCCATGCAGGCGCCCGTCGTGCCGTCCGCGGCGGCCGACGACGCGCCGCGCGTCGTCGAAGTGCCGCTGTCGCTCGCGGGTGAGCGCCTCGACAAGGCGCTCGCCCAACTGTTCCCTGAATTCTCGCGCAGCCGCCTGCAGAGCTGGATCGAGGCGCAGCGCGTGCTCGTCGACGGCTCGCCGGCGAAGATCCGCCAGCCGGTGCCGCTCGGCGCCAAGATCGAGCTCGTGCCGGACCTGCTCCCCGAGCAGCTCGCCTTTACGCCGGAACCGGTGCCGCTCGACGTGATCTACGAGGACGACGCGCTCGTGGTCATCAACAAGCCGGCCGGCCTCGTCGTGCATCCGGCCGCCGGCAACTGGAGCGGCACGATCCTCAACGGGCTGCTGCATCGCTATGGCGACGCGGCGGCCGGCCTGCCGCGCGCGGGGATCGTCCACCGGCTCGACAAGGAGACGTCGGGCCTGATGGTGGTGGCGCGTACGCTGGCCGCGCAGACGGACCTCGTGCGCCAGTTGCAGGCCCGCACGGTGAAGCGCCGCTATTTCGCGCTCGTGTGGGGCACGATGCCCGAGGAGGGCACGATCGATGCGCCGATCGGCCGCGATCCGCGCGAACGCACGCGCATGGCCGTCGTCACCGGCGCGTCGGGCAAGCCCGCGCGCACGCATTTCCGCACGGTTGACACATGCCTGTGGCAACGTCAGCCGGTTTCGGCAATCCAGTGCGATCTCGAGACCGGCCGCACGCACCAGATCCGCGTGCACTGCGCGCACGCCGGGCACCCGCTGCTCGGTGACCCCGTGTACGGGCGCGCGCGCGGCAAGCGCTCGGTCGCGCCATTGCCGGACGGTTTCGCGCGACAGGCGCTGCATGCATGGCGGCTCGGTCTCGTGCACCCGGTCACGGGCAAGGCGATGCAGTGGCGCTGCCCGCTGCCGGACGACATGAACGCCCTCGTCGCGGCGCTCGGCTTCGGGCAGGGCGACGAGGAATTCGACGACGATGACGGTGTCTACGACGATGACGATTTCGGCGGCGAGTATCACGACGATGAGCCGTACCTGGACGACGAGGAGGAGTGAGTGCCGATGACGAACCTGGCGCCGTTGACGTGGCAGGACTGCGTACAGCCCGACTGGCAGGTGTCGCCGCGCGTGCGCGCGCTGATCACGACGCGCGACGGCGGGGTGAGCGAAGGCCCGTATGGGCGCTGGCAGGGCGCGGAAGCTCTGCCGGGCGGGATGAATCTCGGCCTGCACACCGGTGACGATCCGGCTCATGTCGCCGGGAATCGCGCGCGCCTGCTCGCGCTGGCTGGCCAGTCGAGCGCCGCTTGGCTCGAGCAGGTTCACGGCGCGCAGATCGTGCGCGCGGACGAGGTGATCGCGGCGGCACCCGCGGCGCTCGCGCCGGTGCAGGCCGACGCGAGTGTCACCGACCGTGCCGGCGCCGTCTGTGTCGTGATGGTCGCGGATTGCCTGCCCGTGCTGCTGTGCGACACGCAGGGCCGCGCCGTCGGCGCCGCGCATGCGGGCTGGCGCGGCCTGGCGGCCGGCATCGTCGAACAGACGGCGGCACGGGTCGCGGCACTCGCGGGCGGTGCGACGGACGCGCTTCATGCTTACCTCGGGCCGGCGATCGGCCCGCGGGCGTTCGAGGTCGGCGCCGACGTGCGTGATGCGTTTCTCGACACGGCCCCGCAGTCGGAGCATGATGAAACCCGGCTTGCGTTCGTCGCGATCGATGGCGCGCCCGGCAAGTTCCTGGCCGATCTCTACGCGCTCGCGCGCTTGCGTCTTGCGCGTGCGGGCGTGGCGCACGTGAGCGGCGGGACGGCCTGCACGGTCACCGAACAGGCGCGCTTCTATTCGTACCGGCGCGACCGCGTGACGGGCCGCATGGCGGCGGCGATCTGGCTGGCGGATTGACGGGATGCGCATGGGCGCGGGATTTGTCGCGCTGCAAAATCGGGTTATCTCGATTTTGCGGCGGCCATGCCGCGTTACATGCGCGGCTGAATGAAAAATGCGAAGTCAAGTCAATCAAAATGTTTTATGTTTCGCCGGAACCCTTGTCCCGCCTGTTGCGCGAGGATTATCTCCGTGCGGAATTGTTCAGCGGTTTGATATGGCGCTTCACATGGGGAAAACGATAATGATAAAAATACCGCACTGCGGCAGAATCTGGAGACGCCTCTCCAGAGCATGACGGCCCGGCTCGCAGCCGGCATGCCGCGCGCGAGCAGGATTTCACGACAGACGCTCACGAATCACCGGTAAGGCAGGTAATGACAGCATCGAAAAAATCGTCGACGTCCGCTCAGGCGGGCACTTCCACGGGCAGCATTGGTTTCGATCCGGCCGCCCAGCCGATGCAGCAGATGTTCGAGTCGTGGTTGAACGCGTGGCGCGGTTTTGCGGATCCGGCACGTGCCGCGACTGCGTCGGCCACCGTGAATCCGTTCGCGACATTCCAGTTTCCGACATCGTTTCCGTTCCAGGTGCCGTCGATGCCCGATTTCGGCGCGATGGCGTCGCCGTTCGCCGGGCTGAAGCTGCCGGCCGCCGCGATTCCCCCCGAGCGGCTTCAGGCGTTGCAGGCCGACTACGCGCGCGATTGCATGGCGCTGATGCAGCAGGCCGCCGCCGCAAAGCTCGAGTCGCCCGAACTGAAGGACCGCCGCTTCAGCGGCGATGCATGGAAGGCGTCGCCGGCGCATGCGTTCGCGGCGGCCTGGTATCTGCTCAACGCGCGCTATCTGCAGGAACTGGCCGACGCGCTTCAGACCGATCCGAAGACGCGCGAGCGCATTCGTTTCACGGTCCAGCAGTGGACGGCCGCCGCCGCGCCGAGCAACTTCCTCGCACTCAATCCCGACGCACAGAAATCGATTCTCGAGACGCAGGGCGAAAGCCTGCGGCAGGGGATGATGAACCTGCTCGGCGACCTGCAGCGCGGCAAGATTTCGCAGACCGACGAATCGCAGTTCGTGGTCGGCAAGAACCTCGGGTGTACTGAAGGTGCGGTCGTCTACGAGAACGACCTGATCCAGCTGATCCAGTACACGCCGAAGACGGACAAGGTGTTCGAGCGGCCGCTCCTGATCGTCCCACCGTGCATCAACAAGTTCTACATCCTCGACCTGCAGCCCGAGAATTCGCTCGTCGCGCATGCGCTGTCGAACGGCCATCAGGTGTTCCTCGTGTCGTGGCGCAACGCGGACGCATCGGTTGCGCACAAGACGTGGGACGACTACATGAACGAAGGGCTGCTCGCGGCGATCGACGCCGTGCAGCAGGTGAGCGGCCGCGAGCAGATCAACACGCTCGGCTTCTGCGTCGGCGGCACGATGCTCGCGACCGCGCTCGCGGTGCTCGCCGCGCGCGGCGAACATCCGGTCGCGTCGATGACGCTGCTCACCGCGATGCTCGACTTCAGCGACACCGGCATCCTCGACGTGTTCGTCGACGAGGCGCACGTGCAGATGCGCGAGCAGACCATCGGCGGCAAGAACGGCACGCAGCCGGGGCTGATGCGCGGCGTCGAGTTCGCGAACACGTTCTCGTTCCTGCGGCCGAACGACCTCGTGTGGAACTACGTCGTCGACAACTACCTGAAGGGCCGCACGCCGGCGCCGTTCGACCTGCTGTACTGGAACGGCGATTCGACGAGCCTGCCGGGCCCGATGTACGCGTGGTACCTGCGCAATACCTATCTCGAGAACAAGCTGCGCGAGCCGGGCGCGTTGACCGTGTGCGGCGAATCGGTCGACCTGACGCTGATCGACGTGCCGACCTTCATCTACGGCTCGCGCGAGGATCACATCGTGCCGTGGCAGACGGCCTATGCATCGACGTCGATCCTGTCGGGCCCGTTGAAGTTCGTGCTCGGCGCGTCGGGGCACATCGCGGGCGTGATCAATCCGCCGGCGAAGAAGAAGCGCAGTTACTGGATCAACGATAGCGACCTGCCCGAATCGGCGGACGACTGGTTTGCCGGTGCGACCGAGCACCCGGGAAGCTGGTGGACGACCTGGGTCGAGTGGCTCGACCAGTACGGCGGCCGCAAGGTGGCGCCGCCCGCCCAGCCCGGTTCCGCACAGTTCCCGGTGATCGAGCCGGCGCCGGGCCGGTACGTATTGCAGCGCGATTGACGAAAGACGGACAGCGGCGCACGCTGTCCGATGCACCGCAGTTTTTTTAACAGGGCCGGTAGCGATGCGCCGTGTCGTGCGGGCCTGGAGGAAAGGGAAATGACGGACGTAGTGATCGTATCGGCCGCGCGGACCGCGGTCGGCAAATTCGGCGGTTCGCTTGCGAAGATTGCAGCACCCGAACTGGGCGCGACGGTGATCCGCGCGGTGTTGGAGCGCGCGGGCGTGAAGCCCGAGCAGGTGAGCGAAGTGATCATGGGCCAGGTGCTGACGGCCGGCTCGGGCCAGAACCCGGCGCGGCAGTCGCTGATCAAGGCGGGGCTGCCGACGGCCGTGCCGGGGATGACGATCAACAAGGTGTGCGGCTCGGGCCTGAAGGCCGTGATGCTGGCGGCGAACGCGATCGTCGCGGGCGACGCGGACATCGTGATCGCGGGCGGCCAGGAGAACATGAGCGCGTCGCCGCACGTGCTGCCGGGCTCGCGTGACGGCTTCCGGATGGGCGATGCGAAGCTGGTCGACACGATGATCGTCGACGGCCTGTGGGATGTGTACAACCAGTACCACATGGGCATCACGGCGGAGAACGTCGCGAAGGAATACGGGATCACGCGCGAAGAGCAGGATGCGTTCGCGGCGTTGTCGCAGAACAAGGCGGAAGCCGCGCAGAAGGCCGGGCGCTTCAACGACGAGATCGTGCCGGTGTCGATCCCGCAACGCAAGGGCGAGCCGCTGCAGTTCGCGACCGACGAATTCGTGCGTCACGGCGTGACGGCGGAGTCGCTGGCGGGGCTGAAGCCGGCGTTCTCGAAGGACGGCTCGGTGACGGCGGCGAACGCGTCGGGGTTGAACGACGGCGCGGCGGCGGTGCTGGTGATGTCGGCGCAGAAGGCGGCGGCGCTGGGTCTGACGCCGCTGGCGAAGATCAAGGCATACGCGAACGCGGGTGTCGATCCGAGCGTGATGGGGATGGGCCCGGTGCCGGCATCGCGCCGGTGCCTGGAGCGCGCGGGCTGGACGCCGGGCGACCTGGACCTGATGGAGATCAACGAGGCGTTCGCGGCGCAGGCGCTGGCGGTGCACAAGCAGATGGGCTGGGACACGTCGAAGGTGAACGTGAACGGCGGGGCGATCGCGATCGGTCACCCGATCGGTGCGTCGGGCTGCCGGATCCTGGTGACGCTGCTGCACGAGATGGCCAAGCGCGACGCGAAGCGCGGGCTGGCGTCGCTGTGCATCGGCGGCGGGATGGGCGTCGCGCTCGCGGTCGAGCGTCCGTAACCGGTCGTCCGTAACCGGCCGTTCGCCACCGGCGAACCGAATCCGTGCGCCGGCCGATTGCGGCTTCGGCCGGCGTCACGTGAAGTCAGAGGGGGCTCCGGCAGCTCTCGAAACCAAAAAATGGAGTGAGATTTATGTCTCAGCGAATTGCGTACGTAACGGGCGGGATGGGCGGCATCGGCACCAGCATCTGCCAGCGCCTGTCGAAAGACGGCTTCAAGGTGGTCGCAGGATGTGGCCCGAACTCGCCGCGCCGGGTGAAATGGCTCGAGGACCAGAAGGCGCTCGGGTACGATTTCATCGCGTCGGAAGGCAACGTCGGCGACTGGGACTCGACCAAGGAAGCGTTCGACAAGGTCAAGGCTGAAGTCGGCGAGATCGACGTGCTGGTCAACAACGCGGGTATCACGCGCGACGTCGTGTTCCGCAAGATGACGCACGAAGACTGGACCGCCGTGATCGATACCAACCTGACGAGCCTGTTCAACGTGACGAAGCAGGTGATCGACGGGATGGTCGAACGCGGCTGGGGCCGGATCATCAACATTTCGTCGGTGAACGGCCAGAAAGGGCAATTCGGCCAGACCAACTATTCGACCGCGAAGGCCGGTATTCACGGCTTCACGATGTCGCTCGCACAGGAAGTCGCGACGAAGGGCGTGACGGTCAACACCGTGTCGCCGGGCTACATCGGCACCGACATGGTGAAGGCGATCCGCCCGGACGTGCTCGAGAAGATCGTCGCGACGATCCCGGTGCGGCGTCTCGGCGGGCCGGAGGAAATCGGTTCGATCGTCGCGTGGCTCGCGTCGAACGATTCCGGTTTCGCGACCGGCGCCGACTTCTCGCTGAACGGCGGCCTGCACATGGGCTGAGCGTCCGCGCTGCGCGGGCCGGGTGGCCGCGCAGCCGGGCGTATTCCGAAGGCCCCCGCCTCCCGGATTCGGGCGGCGGGGATTCGTCACTTCCGCTACGCTGCACTCAAAGGCGTTACATGACTACTACAAAGAAGACGGCCGAACGGCTCATCAAGAAGTACCCGAACCGTCGGCTCTACGATACAGAGACAAGCACGTACATTACGCTGACCGACGTGAAGCAACTCGTGCTGGAGCAGGAGGACTTCAAGGTCGTCGACGCGAAATCCAACGAAGACCTGACGCGCAGCATCCTGCTGCAGATCATCCTCGAAGAGGAAAGCGGCGGCGTGCCGATGTTCTCGTCGTCGATGCTGTCGCAGATCATCCGTTTTTACGGGCATGCGATGCAGGGCATGATGGGGACGTACCTGGAAAAGAACATCCAGGCGTTCATCGACATCCAGAACAAGCTCGCGGATCAGTCGAAGAACCTGTACGAAGGCAATGCGATGAATCCGGAAGTCTGGTCGCAGTTCATGAACATGCAGGCGCCGATGATGCAAGGGATGATGACCAGCTACATCGAGCAGTCGAAGAACATGTTCGTGCAGATGCAGGAGCAGATGCAGAACCAGGCGAAGTCGATGTTCAGCACGTTCCCGTTCAAGCAGCCGGGCGCGTCGGAGCCGGAGAAGAAGTAACGGTTTCGCGGCAGGCCGACCGCGGCGGGCAAACCGTCGAGCGTCGGTGCCGCGAAGCGAAGCGGTGCGGGCCGGCCGATCGTGCATTCGGGCGCGACGATGTGCGGCCGCCGCCAGCAGGATCATTTCGCCGACGGTCGTTCATGACCGTCGGTACCGAATGCGCGCCGGGTTCGGGCGTGCATGACCGTTGTCCAGTCGATCGAGATCCAGTCACCTGTGAAGGAACACCGGGGCGCGCCGCGCCGGACGGTGTGCGTTCGTGCAGGCGCGCGTACCATGAGCGGCGCTGCAAGGTGAAGCGTGGAGGCTGCCTTTGGCGACATGCGATACCGGCGCGCGGGCACGACAGGCTGTGACGGGCGATGCCCCAGCGGTGCGGTGCGACCAAGAAAAAACCGACTGAGAGAGAGCATGCGAGGGATTCGAATGGCATCGGCCAGCAGGCTGGCGGGTCTTGCTTCGATGATCATGATGGGCGCCGGCATGGCACTACCGGCCTTTGCGATGGATTGCGCGAAAGCGGTGCAGCCGATCGAGAAGCGCATCTGTGCGAACTCCATGCTGAGCACGGCCGACGCGCGCATGAACTCGGCGTACTCGGGCGCACTGAAGGCCGCGCCGGACACGATGATTCGCGACATGCTGGTGCGCGGCCAGCGCCGCTGGATCGACGCACGCAACAACCGTCTCGACGCCGATTACGAAGGCCGTCCGCTGGCCGTCGACGAAGTGCGCAAGGCCATCGATCGGCGCACCGCCGTGCTGGCCGATCGATCGGACAAAGGGTTGATCGCGCGTGCGCTGGCCGAGCGCAAGTGGCTCGCGAATTACACGGGCGGCCCGCTCACCGGTTTCGATGCAAACTGCGATTTCATTCCCGACGATGCAAGTGGCGCGCACGTTTCCTATGCGTGTTTCGGTGCTGTCCATGTGCAGCATCGTGCACGGGTCTGCAGCCAGAGCGAGGACTGGGCGACCGGTGCGGTTTATCAGTACCGATCGGTGAGCGCGGCAGACGGCGGGAAGGTTCGACCCGTGGCATTTTGCGAAACACAGGCGCATGAGAATGCGTGCGACAACGGTGGAGCGCAATCGGCATGGGTGCGCGCAGGGGCGTCCGGTGGCGATAACCACGCGTCAGCGCCCGTAGCCGGGTTGCCGCAACTCGACGCGGAAATGTGGCCGATCGGCGATGGCGACGATGTGGTGTGGTTCGACCGATGCTTGAAGGCGGCGGTGTTTCCGGACGTGCGATGAAGTGTCGAGCCCGGTGTTTGAGTAAGGCCCGCCTCGGCGGGCTTTTCTGTATCGTCCGCCCGCCTCAAGTGCCGCGGATATCAATCGATTGATTGTTTGCCGGGCGCGAGAGGACGACGCGATTCGCGATGATGGGCGGCAGGCGACCGCACAGCGGCGAAGCGCGGCGAACGGGATAGTTGGAACCCCGCAACTTCCGGATGTCACTCGTGGGATTCAACCCGCTGCGCGTCGTCGTGGTCGGCGGAGGCATCGTCGGCGCGTCGATCGCGTGGCATCTTGCGCGATCGGGTGCGCAGGTCACGCTGCTGGAAAAGCAGCCGGCGGCCGCGGGCGGCGCGACTCACTGGTCGTTTGGCTGGGTGGGCACCGGTAGCGCGCTTCCTTCTGAAAACCCGTCCGGATTTTCCCGCACGCTCGGCGAGCTCCCGGAGTTCGCCCGGCTGGCGCGTGAACTGGGCCCGTTGCCGGTGACGGCGCGCGGGGCGCTTGTCTGGCTGGACTCGGATGCGCAGACCGCCGCATTGATCGACGAGCAGCGCGCGGCGGGCGCTGCGTGGTCGTCGGTTCAGGCTGGCGTAATGCGTGTAACGCGTCTCTCGTCGTCCGTCAGTGCGCCGGATCGAAATCCTGCTCGCCATCCGACGGAGGAAGGTCGAGCACGAGCTTGACGGCGCTGTAGTTGGCCTTCAGCGAAAACACGCGGCCGATCACGAGAAACGTCTGGCGCGAATTCTCGAGTTCGACGAAGTCGCCCGGTTGCGGCACGTGCGCGCCCTGATCATACGAAAAGCTGGTGCTGGTCTGCTCGCCGATGGCTTCGGCTGCGTGCTCGGTGAATTCGATTGTGATGTGCGTGGTCATGCGAACCCCGGTGGGTCGATTGAAAAGGATGGACGCCTGGATTTTCGCATAGCGGCCGGCTGCGCCCGGGGCGATTTTTGTGCGGTAGGTGGCATCGATGGAGTGCGATGGTGGGGTTGGACTCCGGATAGATGACGCGCAGGAACAGGTGCTGCGCGAAGTACGCTAACGAGCCCGCTAGGCTGCATGTAGTTGACCGGTCCACGCAACGCATAGGTCTGCGAGGCGGTGGTGAGGAACCCACTTGGTACAACACCTGGAAACTGACCATCGTCGCAGCGGGATGCTACTTCGCGCCCCATCATCGTGAAATGAGACGAGTTTGAATTTTTGGGGCAGAACCGGCGTATTCGTCGGCACGACCCATCCAAGATCGTGAATGCAGGCTGCGTTTCGCATTCCTTTGGATCGATAGTCCGCGAAAAGAGCACACCTGGATCGGCACGAAGCGCGGCGCCGTCAGCGCATCAAATTCCTTTGTTCGGACATCGCGCGGGCTGTTCGGGCGGCAATGCGTTGTTTCAGAGTGAAAGGGACGCATCAAGATGCCGCGCAGGACGGGCCGTTGGCGGGTCGTGCATCCGATTTGACGGTCGATGCTGCCGCTGACCGCCTGTTTTGCTTCGCCGAACCCTAAATCGCTGTAAACTCACGCTTTTGCTGCCACGCCCCCACATTCCAGATGTCCCAATCCCCCAAAGTAGGGTTCGTTTCGCTTGGTTGCCCGAAAGCCCTCGTCGATTCCGAACAGATCATCACGCAACTGCGTGCCGAAGGTTATGAAATCTCCGGCACCTACGACGGCGCCGACCTCGTCGTCGTGAACACCTGCGGCTTCATCGACGAAGCCGTGCAGGAAAGCCTCGACGCGATCGGCGAAGCGCTGACCGAGAACGGCAAGGTGATCGTCACCGGCTGTCTCGGCGCAAAGTCGAGCGCCAGCGGCTCGAACCTGATCGAGGAAGTCCACCCGAAGGTGCTCGCCGTCACCGGCCCGCACGCGGTGGGCGAAGTGATGCAGGCCGTGCATTCGCACCTGCCGAAGCCGCACGACCCGTTCACCGACCTCGTACCGGCGGCCGGCATCAAGCTCACGCCGCGCCACTACGCGTACCTGAAGATCTCCGAAGGCTGCAACCACCGCTGCACGTTCTGCATCATCCCGTCGATGCGCGGCGACCTCGTGTCGCGCCCGGTCGCCGAAGTGATGCTGGAAGCCGAGAACCTCTTCAAGTCGGGCGTGAAGGAACTGCTCGTGATCTCGCAGGACACGAGCGCCTACGGCGTCGACGTGAAGTACCGCACGGGCTTCTGGAACGGCAAGCCGATCAAGACGCGCATGACCGACCTGGTCGCCGCGCTCGGCGAACTCGCGGCACAGTACGGCGCATGGGTGCGCCTGCACTACGTGTACCCGTACCCGAGCGTCGACGAAGTGATTCCGCTGATGGCCGAAGGTCCGTTCAAGGGCCACGTGCTGCCGTATCTCGACGTGCCGTTCCAGCACGCGCATCCGGAAGTGCTGAAGCGCATGAAGCGTCCGGCGAACGCCGAGAAGGTGCTCGAGCGCGTGCAGAAGTGGCGCGAGATCTGCCCGGATCTGACGATCCGCAGCACGTTCATCGCGGGCTTCCCCGGCGAGACGGAAGAGCAGTTCGAAACGCTGCTCGACTTCATCCGCGAGGCGGAACTCGATCGCGTCGGCTGCTTCGCGTATTCGCCGGTCGAAGGCGCGACGGCAAACGAACTCGACGGTGCGCTGCCGGATGAGGTTCGCGAGGAGCGTCGCGCACGCTTCATGGAAGTCGCCGAGGAAGTGTCGGCGAACCGCATTCAGCGCAAGGTCGGCAAGACCCTCAAGGTGCTGATCGACGAAGTCAGCGAGGAAGGCGGGATCGGCCGCACGGCGGCCGATGCGCCGGAGATCGACGGCGTCGTCTATGTCGAGCCGGCGGCGAAGGCCTCGAAGCGCTACAAGGTCGGCGATTTCGTGTCCGTGAAGATCACGGGCGCCGACGGCCACGATCTGTGGGGCGAGGTGTAAGCGGTGGCCGCCGTATTCCCGGAGATCCTCGCGCTCGGCGAAGCGATGATCGAATTCAACCAGTCGCAGCCGGGCCGGCCTGAATTCCTGCAGGGCTTCGGCGGCGACACGTCGAACTTCTGCATCGCGGCGGCGCGCCAGGGCGCGTCGACGGGCTTCGTGTCGGCGATCGGTGACGATCCGTTCGGCCGGCTGCTGGCCGACATGTGGCGCGCGGAACGCGTCGACACGACGTACGTGCGGATCGATCGCACGGCGCCGACCGGCGTGTATTTCGTCACGCACGGCGCCGACGGCCACCAGTTCGACTATCTGCGTGCGGGCTCGGCGGCGAGCCGCTATGCGGCGGGCGACCTGCCGCTCGACGCACTGGCCGCCGCGAAGGCCGTGCACCTGTCGGGCATCAGCCTCGCGATCAGCACGGCCGCGTGCGACGCCGCGTTCGCGGCGATCGACCACGCGCGCCGCAACGGTGCGAAGGTCAGCTTCGACACGAACCTGCGCCTGAAGCTGTGGCCGCTGCCGCGCGCCCGCGCGGTGATGCGCGAGGCGCTGCGCCAGACGGATATCTGCCTGCCCAGCTGGGACGACGTGACGGCGATCACGGGCGCGAACGATCGCGACGCGATCGTCGACGCGATGCTCGAACACGGGCCGCAGGTCGTTGCGCTGAAGCTCGGCAAGGACGGCGCCTACGTGGCGACGCCGAACGAGCGGCGCGTCGTGCCGGGCTTCGCGGTCGAAGCCGTCGACGCGACGGGCGCGGGCGACTGCTTCGGCGGTGCCTTCGTCGCGCGGATTGTCGCGGGCGACGATCCGTTCGCGGCGGCGCGTTATGCGAACGCCGCGGCGGCATTGTCGACGACGGGCTACGGCGCGGTCGCGCCGATTCCGCAGCGCGAGGCGGTGGAGCGCCTGATGCAAGGCTGATGCGCAATACGCGCGCCGGCCGCGGCCTGTGTGACGGCCAGCGCATCGCCGCAATTTACGAGCGAATCTGAAGCAAGGAGCAACACAAGGTGGGTCGATATTCGCAATGGCAACGGGCGCTCGTCGTCGCGGGCGCGCTGGCGGCGGGCATGGCGATGCCGGGCGTGGTCGCGGCGCAGGCTGTCGCGCCGGGCGTGCAGCAGGACGAACCGGCACCGGCGCGGCCGCTGAAGCCGAATCCGGAGTTTGCCCGCCTGCCGCGCTACGAAGGCACGCTCGGCGACCGCCCGATCGTCGTGCATCTCGGCCCGAAGACGGACGAGGAAGGCGTGCACGGCGAATACCAGTTCGCCGATACGGGTGAGGTCGTGCTGCTCGCGGGCGATCGCGACGGCGACACGCTTGAAATCGAGGAATCGAACGACGGCACGAACATCACGGGCGTGTGGATCGGCCGCTTCGACGCGACGGGCACCCTGAAGGCCGACCGGATGAACTCGGACGAGTCGGATCCGCAACCCGTCGTGCTGCGTCTCGCGCCGGGCAAGCGCGCGGCGCTGCAGGTGCGCGACGGCCGCGTGCAGGAAATCGAGACGGTGGGCGGCGTCGTCAATCTGCGCACCGACAACTGAACCCGCGCTGGCTCGGCGCGCGCGGCGCGCATTGTACCGGGCCAATCGTGCCGATTTTGGCTAATCTGGCGACTTATTCCGCAACCGAACGGCCTCGTGCCCGGCTTCCTGTCATGACTGCATCCACTCCCAAGCGCGCGCTGCAAACCCGCATCGTTCAACCCGACGACGTGATCCCGGAAGGTTTCCGTTCGTTCGTGCCGCCGGTCGCGCGCGCGTCGACGGTCGTGTTTCCCGATCTCGCGACGATGCGTGCGCTCGTCTGGCACAACGACAACCAGTGGCGCTACGGGCTGCATTCGACGCCGACGTCGCTCGCGCTCGCGCAGCGGCTTGCCGAGATCGAGGGCGGCACGCATGCGCTGCTGCAGCCGTCGGGCCTCGCGGCGATCATGAACGTCTATTTCGGGATCGTGAAAGCCGGCGACGACGTGCTGATTCCGCACAACGTGTACGGGCCGAACGCCGATTTCGGCAACTGGCTCGCGAAGGATTTCGGCATCACCGCGCGCTACTACGATCCGCTCGTCGGTGCCGGCATCGCCGACCTGATCCAGCCGAACACGCGGCTGATCTGGATCGAGGCGCCCGGCTCGGTGACGATGGAAGTGCCCGACGTGCAGGCGATCACGGCGGCCGCGAAGGCGCGCGGCATCGTCACCGCGATCGACAATACCTTTTCGGCCGGGCTCGCGTTCAAGCCGTTCGAGCACGGCGTCGACATCTCGGTGCAGGCGCTGACCAAGTACCAGTCGGGCGGCAGCGACGTGCTGATGGGCGCGACGATCACCGCGAGCGCCGACCTGCAGGCGAAGCTGAAGCTCGCGCGGATGCGCTGCGGGATCGGCGTGTCGGTCGACGATTGCTCGCTCGTGCTGCGCAGCCTGCCGAGCATGCAGGTGCGCTTCGACGCGCACGGCAAGAGCGCGCTCGCGCTGGCGCAATGGCTGAAGGCGCGGCCGGAGATTGCGTCGGTATTGCATCCGCAGATGGCCGATTGCCCGGGGCACGCGTCGTTCATGCGCGATTTCACCGGTGCGGGCGGGTTGTTCTCGGTGGTGTTCGACGAACGCTACAGCGCGGAGCAGGTCGACCGCTTCGTCGAGTCGCTCGAACTGTTCGCGATCGGCTGGAGCTGGGGCGGCGCATGCAGCCTTGCGATGCCTTACGACGTCGCGTCGATGCGTCCGGACTGGCCGCATCGCGGCACGCTGGTGCGTTTCTATGTCGGCCTGGAAGACGAAGCCGACCTGCGCGCGGACATCGAACGCGCGATGCAGGCCGCACTCGGCTGATCGCCGGCCGGTCAGGTTCCCCGGCACGACAAAACGCCGGCGCGATGCAACATCGCGCCGGCGTTTTTCATTTGACGCGCGGCAGGATCAGAACAGCCGCAGCAGCCCGTCGAGGCCGACGTGATCGAACGCGACCGTCGCCGCGTCGCGCACGACGGGTTTCGCGTGGTACGCGACCGACAGCCCGGCTTCGGCCATCATCTTCAGGTCGTTCGACCCGTCGCCCATCGCGATCGCGCGGCTCGGCTCGAGGCCGAGCGACGCGCACGTCTCGCGCAGCAGGCGCGCCTTCACGTCGGCGTTGACGATCTCGCCGAGCACCTTGCCGGTCAGCTTGCCGTCGACGATCTCGAGCGTGTTCGCATGCGCGTAGTCGAGGCCGAGGCGCGCCTTCAGCCGCTCGGTGAAGAACGTGAAGCCGCCCGACACGAGCAGCGTCTTCATGCCGGCGGCCTTCACGCCGGCGAGCATCGTCTCGGCGCCCGGCGTCAATTGCAGCCGTTCCTCGTACACGCGTTCGAGCGCGTGCGCGTCGAGCCCGGCCAGCAGCGCGACGCGGCGCGTGAGGCTTTCGTTGAAGTCGCGGATCTCGCCGCGCATCGACGCTTCGGTGATCTCGGCGACCTGCGTTTTCAACCCGCAGAAATCGGCGATCTCGTCGATGCATTCGATCGTGATCAGCGTCGAATCCATGTCCATCACGGCGAGCCCGAAATCGGCGAGCGTGCGGCCGGCCTCGACGAACGCGAAGTCGAGCGCGTGCGTGCCGCAGTACGCGTCGATGTCGATGCGCTGTGCCGGGCTCGCGTCTTCGATGCGCAGCGCATGATCGTCGGTCTGCACGATGCGGGTGCCGCGCGACAGCGCGAGCAGCGGTTTGTGATGGGCGTCCGACAGCGGCGCAAGGCTCTGGATGACGAGGTTGTGGGTCATGACGGGATGGTTGGGAGACGTATGAAAAGCGTGCGCGGCCAATGGGCGGCCGTCTGCGTGCGCGGCCCCGTTCGACTGCGGGCCATTGCGTCGCGAACGCGCCATTGTAGCCGGTTGGCCGGGCCGGGCGGTCGCGGCAGGGACGAATCCCGAGGCCCGACTCGAACCGGTACGCCCGCGGCGCGAGCCGAATGAAGGCGCCTATCGCCCGTCCGAGCGATCCCAGTAGGGTGGATCGCCGAAATGCTCGGCCAGGAACGCGATGAACGCGAGCGTCTTCAGCGGCACGTGTGTGCGGCTCGGGTAGACGGCCCAGATCGCGACGTCGTCGGCGAACGGATAGTCGTCGAGTATCGTGACGAGCGTGCCGCTCGCGAGCAGCGGGCCGACGTCCCAGGTCGACTTGATCGCGACCCCGAAGCCGTCGACGAGCGCTTCGCGGATGGCCTCGCCATTGCTCGCGACGAGCCGGCCGCCGACCCGCACGGTCAGCGGGCCTTGCGGCGTCGTGAACGACCAGTCGCGCTGGTCGCCGAGGATCACGCATTCGTGCTGCGTCAGGTCGGCCGGATGGCGCGGCGTGCCGTGCCCGGCGAGATACGCGGGCGAGCAGCACAGCACGCGGCGGTTGGCGGCAAGCTTGCGCGCGACGAGCGTCGAGTCCTTCAGCGCGCCGAGGCGGATCGCGACGTCGTAGCCGTCGTCGACCAGGTCGACGATCTCGTCCGACAGCCGCAGGTCGAGCGACACGGACGGATAGCGGCGCAGGAATGCGGGAATCACCGGCGCGACATGCTGCCGGCCGAACGACGACGACATCGACACCTTCAGCCGCCCGTACGGCTCGGTGCGGCCGTGGCCGACCGACGCGCGCGCGGCGTCGGCGGCCGACAGCAGCGTGTCGGCGTGCGCCATGAATACCTCGCCGTCCTGCGTGAGGCTGATACGGCGCGTGGTGCGGTGCAGCAGCCGTGCGCCGAGCTGACGCTCGAGTTGCGCGATGCGCGCGCTCGCGACCGCGGCCGACACGCCGAATTCGCGCCCGGCCGCGGTGACGTTCGCGAGCAGGGCCGCGCGAACGAACAGCGCGACATCGAGCAGGTCGAGCGGCTTGTCGGGGGCCGGAATCGGATCGGAGGCCATTATTCTGAATTTCCTGAAAATGTTTCAGGAAATATAGCGGTTTTCTCGAATGATCGGGTTGCCTACGATGACGTCCATGGGGCTGCGCCGCGGCCCCCAGGTTTCCCTGAAGGAGTTTCGTGATGAAGGCCGTTGGACTGACCCGTTATCTGCCGATCGACGATCCGCAAGCCTTGCTCGACGTGGAGCTGCCGCAGCCCGTGCCGGGCCCGCGCGACCTGCTCGTGAAGGTCGAGGCGATTTCCGTGAACCCAGTGGACACCAAGGTGCGCGCGCCGAAGCCGCAGGTCGAGGACACGCCGCGCGTGCTCGGCTGGGATGCGGCCGGCACGGTGGTCGCGGTCGGTGCCGACGTCACGTTGTTCCGGCCCGGCGACGAAGTGTTCTATGCGGGCAGCATCACGCGGCCTGGCGCGAACAGCGAATTCCATACGGTCGACGAGCGGATCGCCGCGCTGAAGCCGCGTACGCTCGATTTCGCCGCGGCGGCCGCGCTGCCGCTCACCGCACTGACCGCATGGGAGGCGCTGTTCGACCGGCTGCGCGTGTCGCCGCAGGGGGCGGACGCCGGCAAATCGGTGCTGATCATCGGCGGCGCGGGTGGCGTGGGCTCGATCGCGATCCAGCTCGCGAAGGCGCTCGGCAAGCTGCACGTGATCGCGACCGCGTCGCGGCCGGCGTCGGCCGAATGGGTGCGTGCGCTGGGTGCGGATGCGGTGGTCGACCATTTCGGCGACTTGCCTGCGCAGTTGCGCGAGGCCGGGCATCCGAGCGTCGACTACGTGCTGATTTTCAACGATACGGATCGTCATTTCCCCGCCGCTGCGGAGGTAATCCGGCCGCAGGGCGGCATTTGCACGATCGTCGAGAACGACAAGCCGGTGCCCGTCGAACTGCTGAAGGCGAAAAGTGCGGCGTTTCACTGGGAGTTCATGTTCACGCGTGCGATGTTCGAGACGCCGGACATGATCGAGCAGCACCGGATCCTCGGCGAAGTCGCGCGGCTCGTCGACGGCGGCACGCTGCGCACCACGCTCGGCGAACAGCTCGGCACGATCAATGCCGCGAACGTGCGGCGCGCGCACCAGCTGCTCGAGGCCGGGCGCGCGATCGGCAAGCTCGTGCTGAGCGGCTTCTGAGCCGGCATCGCGCGTAAGGTTGCGGCGCCGCGAACGCAAGCGGGGTAACACCCGATGCGTTTGCGGCGCACGGCATGCCGCTTGGCGGTAGACTGGCAGCGCATCATGCATCGAAAACCGCGCGGCACGCGCGTGCCGCCGCATACCAAGGAGGTCAGCATGAGCCAACGCAGCTTGTCAGTCGCCGCATCGTGGTCGGTCGTGTTCGCGGCGGCGTGCGTCAGCGCGAGCGTATTCGCGGCGCCGCCGGTCAAGGGCAGCCTGAAGGGCGGCGGCACCGGACAGCTCGAATACACCGTCAAGGTCGACTCGAAGACCTTCGGCAACACGCAGGAGACCCGCAAGATCCGCTCGGGCGAGACGGACGACTTCAACTGGAAGTCGGTGCCGCCGAGCGGTGCGGTCGCGATGCCGGACGGTTGCCCGAACGCCGACAGCCTGCCGCGCGACGCGAACGGCGCGATGGTCCGCCAGACCCAGGTGCGGCTCGCGCCGTCGATCGACGCGAAGGGCGTCGCCAACGTGCAGATGAGCTTCCAGGCGGCCGCGCCAAAGGGCACGCGCAACGTGACGGTCGGCGGCAAGTCGCTGCAATGCCCGGACGTCGCGTCGGTGAGCCAGGTGAAGTGGGTGTCGATCCCGACCAACGGCGGTTCGAAGTCCGTCACGATGAGCGACGGCACGAAGGTGACGGTGTCGATCAAGCGCTGAACGGCGCGCGCGGGCCGCTTCCGGAACCGGTGCGCGCGCAACGGATTCGGCGCGCGGGTCGGCCCGGCGGCGCGTGAGCGTTTCGTGTCGCCGTCACGGTGCTTTCCCGCGACCTGCTCGCGGTACCGTGCTGCTGCAACGGTATGGCAGCAGCACGGCGTGCGGCGGCGTCGCGCGTCGACCAGCGTGACGTCATGCGAATGTCACGCTATGCTCGCCCGCATCATCCACTTCCCGTAACGACATCCCGATGAAATGCCGAATCCGCGCATTGCTGTGCGCCATTGCGTTCGCCGCCATGCACGCGCACGCGGCCGACGATTGCGGTTTCGTGAAAAAGGTCGGGCTGCCGTCCCGGCAGCAGGTGGCCGTCGTGTCGAGCGGCGCGCTCGAACCGTGCTCGACCGGCAGCTACGCGGTGCGGGTGTATTCGACCGCGCATGCCGCCGCCGGCTTCGATACCGACGACTACGTGACGGGCGCGCTGCATGCGCGTGACGGTACGGTCACCGATGCGTTCACGGCCGACCTCGGCGCGCGGGCGCCGCAGGCGCTCGTCGTGACGACGCGCTCGGCCGGCAGCGGCGGCTATGTCGGCGCGCAAGCCTATGTGACGACGCCGCGCGCGGTGCGGCTCGTTGCGTCGGTCGACGGGCTCGCAGCGGACGCGGACATCGTGGCCGCATTGCGGCAGGCGATCGGCAAGCGTCGCGGCGCGCGCTGACCGGCGAACCGCGCGAACGCATCGCGCGGCGACTTCCGCGTGTCAGTGCGTGCGTTCCTCGAGCCGCGATGCGAGAAAGCGGTGATCGGCCGAGAACAGCCGGCGATAGGTCATCAGCACCGCGCCGACGGTGCCGAGCGCGGAAGCCGCGGCGATCAGGAACATGATCACGATCTGGTAGCGCACGGCCTGCAGCGGCGACTGGCCGGCCAGTACCTGGCCCGTCATCATTCCCGGCAGGCTCACGACGCCGACGACGGCCATCTGGTTCAGCGTCGGCAGCATGCCTGCGCGCACGGCCTGGCGCGCGGCGTCCTGCGCGGCTTCCCAGCGCGTCGCGCCGAGCGCGAGTGCGGTTTCGACGCGGTCGCGGCGCGCGGTGAGCTCCTCCATCATCCGCTCGACGCCGAGCGACACGCCCGTGAGCGTATTGCCGAGAATCATCCCGAGGATCGGAATCGCGTATTGCGGTGCGTACCACGGATGGATGCGGATCACGACGAACAGGCCGACCGCCGCGACGAACCAGCTGCTGAACCAGATCGACGCGATGCTGTCGATGCGCTGGCCGCGGTAGGTGCGCTTGCCGCGCCCCGCGCCGGCGAACCCGGCGATCAAGGTCATCAGCGCGGTGAGCGGCAGCACGATGTACCAGTGAGGATGACCGAATACCCAGCCGAGCACGTAGCCGATCGCGAGCAACTGCACGACGGTGCGCACGGCCGCGAGCGCGAGCTTGCGGCCGAGGCCGAGCGACAGTGCCATCGAGATCGCGCCGTTGACCGCGACGAGCGCGGCGGCGATGCCGACGTCGACGAGGCTCAGGTCCTGCAGTGCGGGGCTCATTGGGTTGCCTCCGTCGGGTTGGCAACGTGTATCACGCCGGCCTGCATCACGAGCCGCATCGTGCCGATCCGTGCGGCCTGGGCCGGATCGTGCGAAATCCACATGTACGCGCGGGCGTCGGGCGCCGCGTCGAACCATGCGCCGACGAGCGACTCGATCGCGCGCGCCGATTCGGGGTCGAGCGCGGAGGTCGGCTCGTCGAGCAGCAGCACGTCGGGATCGAGCTGCAGCACGCGCAGCAGCGCGGCGATCTGCGCTTCGCCGCCCGACAGGTCGCTCGCGCGCTTGTCGAGAAAGTCGGGGCCGCGGCCGGCGTGCGCGGCGAGCGCTTCGGCGCGCGCGCGATCGAACGCGACGTCGCGATAGATCGCGAGCGAATACGGATAGCGCAACTGCGATTCGACGGTGCCGTCCATTTGCGCGGGGCGCTGGCGTACATAGGCGACGCTGCGCCGGTAACGCGGAATCGCGCTGCGCCGGATCCGTTTGCCGCGCCACAGGATGTGGCCGCCGTCGAGCGGATCGAGCAGCGCGAGCGCGCGCAGCAGCACGCTCTTGCCCGACCCGGACGGTCCCGTGACAGCAATTCGCGATCCCGCTGCGAGGCTTAAATCGGTCGGGGCGAGCAGGGTCTTGCCGCTGCTGGCGTCGCGCCGCGTGATGTGCTGCGCATCGATGAGGCCGGTGGGGGCTGTCATGTCACAAATGAAAAAAAGCGTTAATGGCGCCGAAACGTCACCATGGCGTGCGTCATAATACCGACTGAAAAGCCGCGGGTGTCGCGCGCCGTTCGTCCACGCAAGCGGCCCGGCATGGTGCGGCGACATTTCAGAACAACAACGGAACCGCCATGACGCTTACCCGAGCCATCGGCAAATCGGCTGCATGGATCGTCGGTATCGTCGCGGTGCTCATCGCGGCGGCCGGCGTCTTTCTCTTTACATTCGACTGGAACCGCGCGAAGCCGTGGGTCAATGAACAGGTGAGTGCCGCACTCGGCCGCCCGTTCGCGATCAACGGCGATCTCAAGGTCGGCTGGCGCCGCCCCGACGGCGAAACCGGCTGGCGTGCCTGGGTGCCCTGGCCGAGCTTTTCGGCCACGCAACTCGAGATCGGCAACCCCGACTGGGCGAAGACGCCCAAGTTCGTCACGCTCGATGCCGCGCACTTCGACCTCGCGATCCTGCCGCTGCTCGCGCATGAAATCGTCATTCCGTCGATCGACGTCGTGAATCCGGCCGTCGACCTCGAGCGCCTCGCCGACGGCCGCAACACGTGGACCTTCCAGTTCAAGCAATCGTCACAGCCGTCGCCGTGGAAAGTGCGGCTCGACAGCTTCGGCTTCGCGAAGGGCACCGTCACGTATCGCGACGCGATCACGAAGGCCGACCTGACCGTCGCGATCGATACGCTCGGGCAGCCGATTCCGCTCGGCGATGTGCTGAAGGAGCAGGAGCAGACGTCGCGCGCGGCATCCGCGCAGCGTGTCGGCAAGCGCGGCGCCGCGCAACTGAGCGCGAAGGCCAACGCGGAAGCCGCATCGGGCGCGTCCGCCGCGCAGGCCGCGAGTGCGGCGTCGGGGCTGGGGGCTTTGGCTGCATCTGCGGCGGTATCGGCTTCGTCGTCGTCCGCTTCATCGGCGTCGGTCGCCGCTTCCGCTTCTCCTGCAAGCGGCGCAAGCGGCGCCGCGGCGCCCGCGAAGCCGTCCGGCCCGACCTATGCGTTCGGGCTGAAGGTCGACGGCCGCTACAAGAACGTGCCGATCAGCGGTACCGGCAAGCTCGGCGGCGTGCTGGCGATCCAGGATGCGTCGCGGCCGTTCCCGCTGCAGGCCGACGTGAAGGCCGGCGACACGCGGCTCGCGATCGTCGGCACGCTGACCGATCCGATGCATCTCGCGGCGATCGACCTGCGGCTGTGGCTGCAGGGCACGTCGATGTCGCACCTTTACCAGCTCACCGGCATCACGCTGCCCGACACGCCGCCTTACGCGACGGAAGGGCGGCTGATCGGCAACTTCAAGCGGCGCGCGAGCACGTTCCGCTACGAGAACTTCAACGGCCGCGTCGGCGGCAGCGATCTCGGCGGCACGCTGGTGTACGAGCAGCGCGAGCCGCGGCCGAAGCTGTCGGGCGAGCTCGTGTCGAACCTGCTGCAGTTCTCGGACCTCGCGCCGGTGATCGGCGCGGATACGGCCGCAAGCAAGGCCCGGCGCGGCGACACGACACGCCAGCCGCCGGGCCGCGTGCTGCCGGTCGAGACGTTCCGTACCGATCGTTGGCGCGAGATCGACGCGGACGTCAAGTTCACGGGCCGCAAGCTGATCAAGAGTTCGAACCTGCCGATCACGAACCTGTACACGCACATCGTGATGCAGGACGGCGTGCTGTCGCTCGAACCGCTGCAGTTCGGCGTCGCGGGCGGTACGCTCGCGACGACCGCGCACCTCGACGGCAGCGGCGCGCCGTTGAAGGGCCGCTTCACGGTGGCCGCGCGGCACCTAAAGCTCAAGCAGCTGTTCCCCACGCAGAAGGTGATGCAGTCGGCGCTCGGCGAGATCAACGGCGACGCGTCGCTGTCGGCGACCGGCAACTCGCCGGCCGCGCTGGCCGCGACGTCGACCGGCGAAGTGAAGGCGCTCGTCACGGACGGCCGCATCAGCCGCCTGCTGATGGAGGCGGCGGGGCTGAACGTCGCGAACGTCGTGTACGAGAAGCTGTTCGGCAACAATGACGTGAAGATCAACTGCGCGGCAGTCGACTTCGTCGCGACCAACGGGATGCTCGACCCGAAGGTATTCGCGCTCGATACCGACGACGCGCTGATCAACGTCGACGGCCCGATCAGCCTGCGCGACGAAACGCTCGACCTGAAGATCCATCCGCATACGAAGGGTTTCCGGATCTTCTCGCTGCGCTCGCCGCTGTATGCGAAGGGCACGTTCAAGGATCCGAAGGTCGGCGTCGACGCGGGCGCGCTCGCGCTGCGCGCCGGCGCGATGGTCGGCCTCGGCCTGATCAACCCGTTCGCGGCCTTGATCCCGCTGATCGCGCCGAGCAACAACAAGGACGTGCCGTGCTCGGAGCTGTTCGGGCAGGTGAAGGCGACGGCGGCCCAGAAGGCCGCCGCGAAAGCCGGCAAGTGACGGATGTGCGGCCGATGCAACCACCCCGTGCGCGGCGCAGGCTTGCAACGACCTGCTGCCTGGCCGTATCGCCCTGGCGAACCGTGTCGACCGTTCGTGGCGCGTCAGCTACCCGCGCGCGCCCACAGCAGCACGGCGTCGACTTCCCGGCCGTCGATCCGCACGGGGCCGACGGTGCCGAGCTGCAGGCGATCGCCGTCGAGCCTGAAGACCCGCTGCTGCACGTTGCCGATCCAGTTGGGGAACAGGCTGACGTCCATTTCGTGGGTCAGCGTGCCGTCGTCGTCGAGATGAAAGGGGCCTGAATAGGCAATGTAGCCGCGTGCGGCGGCCGTGCACTCGCTCTCGGTGCCGCGGTGCAGATCGCCGCTCGCGTACGGCGGGCGGCCGGCAGCCATCAGCTGGGCCGACATGTAACCGTCCCGCGTATAGAGAATCCAGCCGCGCGCGTCGCGGCCGAGCGGATAGGTGACGGCGCTGCCGTCGCGCGGGCGGATTTCGTAGGACACGAGGCGCCACGCGCCGACGAGTTGTTCGCGAAGCTGGCTGGCAAGCATGCGGGATTCCTGTCAGGCGGCGGCGGGGCGCGGGCCGTCGCGTTGACGGGCCGCCGGGCGGCTGTCCAGGGGGCTGGAATGCGCTGCCGGAACGGTGTGGTCGGCAGTTTCTCCGACACCTGCTAAAATACACGGTTTTCCGTCGATTTATCCTTTAACGGGACCTGCCGTGCTTTCTACTGCCAACATCACGATGCAATTCGGGCCAAAGCCCCTGTTCGAGAACATCTCGGTCAAATTCGGCGAGGGCAACCGCTATGGTCTGATCGGCGCGAACGGCTGCGGCAAGTCGACGTTCATGAAGATCCTGGGCGGCGACCTCGAGCCGAGCGCCGGCAACGTCGCGCTGGAGCCGAACGTGCGCCTGGGCAAGTTGCGCCAGGACCAGTTCGCGTACGAAGACGTGCGCGTGCTCGACGTCGTGATGATGGGCCACACCGAGATGTGGGCCGCGATGACCGAGCGTGACGCGATCTACGCGAACCCGGAAGCCACCGACGACGACTACATGCACGCCGCCGAGCTCGAAGGCAAGTTCGCCGAATACGGCGGCTACGATGCCGAGGCGCGCGCGGGCGCGCTGCTGCTCGGCATCGGCATCGAGGAGAAGTTCCACAACGGCACGATGAGCGACGTCGCACCGGGCTGGAAGCTGCGCGTGCTGCTCGCGCAGGCGCTGTTCTCGAAGCCGGACGTGCTGCTGCTCGACGAACCGACCAACAACCTCGACATCAACTCGATCCGTTGGCTCGAGCACACGCTCAACGAGTACAACTCGACGATGATCATCATCTCGCACGATCGTCACTTCCTGAACTCGGTGTGCACGCACATGGCCGACATGGACTACGGCACGCTGAAGGTCTGGCCGGGCAACTACGACGACTACATGCTCGCATCGGCACAGGCGCGCGAGCGCCAGGCCGCGGCGAACGCGCGCGCGAAGGAGCGCGTGGCCGAGCTGCAGGACTTCGTGCGCCGCTTCTCGGCGAACAAGTCGAAGGCCCGTCAGGCAACAAGCCGCGCGAAGCAGATCGACAAGATCAAGATCGAGGAATTCAAGCCGTCGTCGCGTCAGAACCCGTTCATCCGCTTCGAGTTCGAGAAGAAGCTGCACAACGTCGCGGTGGTCGCGGAAGACATCACGAAGAAGTACGAGCGCACGATCTTCCAGAACTTCAACCTGTCGGTGCAGCCGGGCGAGCGGATCGCGATCATCGGCGAGAACGGCGCGGGCAAGACGACGCTGCTGCGTTCGCTGCTCGGCGCGCTCCCGCTCGAGCACGGCACGGTGAAGTGGTCCGAGAACGCGAATGTCGGCTACATGCCGCAGGACACGTACGAGGAGTTCCCGAACGACATCACGCTGATGGACTGGATCGACCAGTACCGCAAGGACGGCGACGACGAAACGATGGTGCGCGGCACGCTGGGCCGCCTGCTGTTCTCGTCGGACGACATCAAGAAGTCGGTGAAGGTGCTGTCGGGCGGCGAGAAGGGCCGCATGATCTGGGGCAAGCTGATGCTCGGCCGCCACAACGTGCTGCTGATGGACGAGCCGACCAACCACATGGACATGGAATCGATCGAGTCGCTGCAGATTGCGCTCGAGCAGTTCGAAGGCACGCTGATCTTCGTGTCGCACGACCGCGAATTCGTGAGCGGGCTGGCGAACCGGATCATCGAAGTGCGTACGGACGGCACGCTGTTCGACTTCGGCGGGAATTACGAGGAGTTCCTGACGAGCCAGGGGCAGGAATAAGTGTCCTGAGGCTTCCTCCGGCCAAGTGCCGCGGCTGGACAGGCAAGCAGTGCCTCCAGCCGTCCCCACGGAGCGAACCGCCGGAAGTAAATCGGGCCCGCATCGACAGCGTTGTCGATGCGGGCTTTTTCATTTCCGCTTGCCGCGTGGCCCGGCAGCGTTTCTCATTCCTGTTTCCTCCCGCGAATCGACTTCGGGTAAATTACCCACCGAACGCCAATCATCATTCCCCATTTCGACCCGGAGCCGCCCCCGATGCCGGACCATCCTCTCCCGCTCGACCTGTCCGGCCTTGCGCAAAGCCTGTACGCGCAGGGCACCGAGGAAGGCATCCTGTCGCGCCTGATGGAGCGGATCGCGCCGGTCAACCGGTTCTGCGTCGATATCGGCGCCAGCGACGGCCTGCGCAACAGCAACACCGCCCGGTTGCTGCGCGAACAGGACTGGGCCGGCGTGCTGGTGGAAGGCAGCGCGTACCGGTTCGGCAAGCTGGCCGCGCACTACGCGGGTGCAGAGCGCATCCGCCTGTATCACGACCGCGTCCAGCCCGACACGGTCGATCATCTGCTCGCCGACGCGAACACGCCGACCGACTTCGACCTGCTGTCGATCGATATCGACGGCAACGACTACTGGGTCTGGCGCGGCCTGCAGGCGTTCAAGCCGCGCATCGTCGTGATCGAATACAACCCGTACTACACGCCGCCCGAGCGTTGGGTCATGTGCTTCAACCCGGATCACGAATGGGACGGCTCGACCTATTACGGCGCGAGCCTCGAATCGCTCGTGCACCTCGGCAGGCAGAAGGGTTATGAACTCGTCTGCTGCGACGACATGGGCAACAACGCATTCTTCGTGCGGCAGGACCTGTATCCGCTGCTCGGCATCGCGAACAACGATCCTTCGGTGCTGTTCCGGCCCGCGATGTACAAGCTGCGCTATGTCGGACACAACACGTTCCTGACCGGTCATCCGTATCGGCACGGGCCGGCCGAGCACATCTGAATGGGCCCGCTCGCCGCGACCTTCGACGAGATCCTGGAAGCCTGCGCGCTCGGCCGTAGCGGGCCGCCGCGCCAGGTCAGCGAACGCGTATGGCATCTGCCGACCGATGACGGCGGCGTAGCGGTCAAGCTCTACGCCGCCGGGCATCAGGCGCGTGCGGCCAGGGAAGCCGCGGTGCTCGCGCACTTCGAGACGCACGGCGATACACGTTTCCATGTGCAGGCGCTGAAACGCACGGCAGCCGGCGCACCGCTGTGGACGGGGGCGAACGCCCACGCGATGCTCACGCGCTGGGAAACCGGGCAGTTCAGAACCTACGACACGTTTTCGCCGGCCGAATGGGAGGCGCTCGGCGCGAGCCTGGCCGCGTTGCATCTGAGTCTCGAACGGCTTCAGCTGCCATCGCTCGACACGATCCGTGCGCGGTTGATCGCGATCGACGCGGATGCGGTGCGCCGCAGTTTGCTCGATGCGCTGAATCACGCACGCTCGAACGAGAACGCCGCGAACTTGCGCCGCTACGTCGATCTCGCGCTGCGCATGCTCGACCGCTACTATCCGGGCAGCATCGACGCGTTTCCCGCCGACGATCCGCAGCACCCGATCCACAACGACTACAACCAGTTCAACTATCTGTTCACGGGCACGCTGCCGCCGCTGATCCTCGACTGGGAAGCGACGATCGGCGCGCCGCGCGAATACGAACTGGTGCGTTGCCTGAATCATTTGCCGCTGGAAGCGCCGCAGCTGGCGGAAGCGTTCGTGCGCGCATACTTGCGGGTGCGGCCGGTGGATCCTGCACGCATTGCCTGGGCGGTCGATGCCGCATGCCTGCAGCACGCGCTGAAGCTCTGGATCGTGCAAGGCTGGCTCGACGACCCGTCGCGTTTCGCGTCGCATCTGAGCGGCGCGGTGACGATGGCATCCGCGATGGTGGATGCCCGCGACCGCCTGGTCGATTTCTTTTCCCGTTGCATCGAAGCAGGACGCTGAAGTGAATTCGAACCTGAACCGGATGCCGCATCCGACGTCGCCGCCGGGCGAGCGGCAGCACGTATTTCCGCCGCCGCTGGATCGCGACTACCGTGTCGAGGACGGGCGCGTCCTGACGCGCTCGCTGGAAGCGCATGTCGTCGACCACTGCAACCTGACGTGCGCGGAATGCTGCTCGCTGTCGCCGCTTCTGCCAGAGTGGTACGCGAGCCCGGCATCGCTCGAGGCCGATCTGCGCCGTGCGGCGAAGGTGCTGCGCCCGCGCATGTTCAAGCTGGTCGGCGGCGAACCGCTGCTGCATCCGGCGCTCGTCGAGCTCGTCGAGCGCGTGCGCGCCACGGGTATCGCGCCAGTGATCTCCGTCACGACGAATGGCCTGAAGCTCGGCGAGATGACGGACGCGTTCTGGCAGGCGGTGGATGCGCTGACGATCTCGCGCTATCCGAAGCCGTCGCTTTCGGCCGACCTGGTCGCGCACATCGAGCACCAGGCCACGCGCTTCGACGTGCGCCTGAACTGGAAGGTGCAGGACGTGTTTACGACGATGAACCGTGCACAGCCCGGCACCGACCGAGACGCCGCGCAGCGCCTCTATCACGATTGCTGGATTCGCGAGCGCTGCCATATGATTCGCGACGGCATGTTCTACACGTGCACGCGCCCGGCGCATTTCCACACGCTCTACAAGGGCGAGAAGGATTTTCGATCCGACGGCCTGCCGCTGCGCGACGACGCGGACATGCTCGACGCGATGCTCGCCTATCTGCAACGCGAGGCGCCGCTCGAAGCGTGCCTGCATTGCCAGGGCGGCAGCGCGCCGGTGGCGCCGCATCGCATCCTCAAACGCATTGAAGTGGACTCCTTGAAGGCTCGTTATCCATGATCGTCGGCACGCGCGACCTGTTCGGCTTCGACCGGCTTCACTACCATCCGCGCAGCGGCACGGCGGCGTCCGGCATCCGGGCCGTCCTGCGCGCGTCGGCGCAACCGGCCGGCGAGCCGGACGCGGCGGCCATCGCGGGCTATCTGAGCGGCGAGCGCCTGGTCGGCCGCACCGTGCTGCGCGACGTGCGCGCGGTGCCGCCCGGCCATGCGCTGATCCGTTCGCCGCAAGGGCTGGCCGTTCAGCCGGCACCCGGGCGGCCGCAGCACGCGGATCTGGAAACCGTGCTGCGCGCGTCGCTGCAACGTGCGCTCGACAGCGGCAAGCGCGTTGCGCTGGCGTTGAGCGGCGGGCTCGATTCGGCGCTGCTGCTTGCGCTGCTGCGCGAACTCGGCGCGCAGCGGCACGTGACGTCCTACATTCTCGTGACCGACATGCCGGACTATTGCGAACGCGATGCGGCACTCGAACTGGCCGGGCAGATGCAGGCGAACGTGAAGCTCGTGCGCGTGAACGAGGCGGATTTCGTCGCGGCGCTGCCGAGAACGACCCATGCGGTCGAGGAGCCGATGTTCAACCTGCATCCGGTCGCGAAGCTGTTGCTGGCCGAGGCGATGGCCGCGGACGGCGTCGAGGTGGCCATCACCGGCGACGGCGCGGACCAGGTGCTGCGCCGCGACCAGTCGGCCAACTATCTGCCGCTGTGCCATGCGTTGTTCGACGCGGCGTCGGTCGACCTGCATCCGCCGTTCGTCGACGATGCCGTCGTCGCGCATCTGACCAGCATCGCCCCCGATCCGGACAAGCAATGCCTGCGCGATCTCGGTGCGCGCCTGAACCTGCCGGACCGGCTCGTGCATGGCCCCAAGCGCGGCCGGCTTGCCCCGGCGATGGATCTCGCGACGCTGCTCGATCGCGACCGCACGCACGCGCTGGCCGACACGCTCGGTCTGGACGCGCCCACGCTGCAAACGGACAACGAACGCGTGCTGTGGACGACGCTGTCGCTGATCCTCGATCATTTCAACCGCCTCGACACTCCCCTCGATGCCGCGCATCGCCCAACCTGAGCCGCTCATGAAACGCATCCTGTTCTGCGTGGTGCCCGAGAAAGGGCACGTCAATCCGTGCATCGGCCCGGCCCAGCATCTGCGCGCCGCCGGTTGCGACGTCACGTTCTATGCGCCGGCCGACATCAGCGCCCAGCTCGACGGCGCCGGCGGCTTCGCGTTCGTCGGGCCGCGCGAGACACCCGAGCGTCACGACCTGTCGCGCGGCGCGAGCTTTGCCGCGAACATCCGCGACGCGGACTGGCTGCGGCACTGGATCCGCACGCTGCTGATCGACCTGGCGCCCGCACAGGTGGACGGCATCCGCGCGGTGCTGCGCGACTGGCGGCCCGATGTGGTCGTGATCGATCCGCTGCTCTATGCGGCGGCGATCGCCGCCGAGCTGGAGGGGCTGCCGTGGGTGGCGATGTCGAATTCGCTGAATCCGGTGCTGCCGGACGATCTCGACTCCGAATTGCTGCGCACGGTGCGATGGCTGGCGCCGGAACGCACCCGGCTGTTCGCGCGCTACGGGCTCGATGCACGCTTTCGCGGTTGCGACATCCTGTCGCCGCACCTGACGCTCGCGTTCACGACCGACGCGCTGGTCGGCGCGCCGCCGCCCGGTGTCGAACTGGTCGGCCCCGCGCTGCCGTCCGGCCCGCGTGGCGACGAGACGCCGTTCCCGTGGGAGCGCCTCGATGCCGATCGTCCGCTCGTCTACATGTCGCTCGGCAGCCAGCTTTATTACCATCCCGATGTGTTCGCGAAAGTCATCGAGGCGGCGCGTGCGACGCCGGCGCAACTGGTGTTGTCGGTGGGCGAGCTGGTCGATGCGGATCTGCTGCCGGCCGACGACGCGCGTGTCATCGCGGTGCGTTACGTGCCGCAACTGGCGCTGCTGCGACGCACGCACGCGTTCGTCAGCCATGGTGGCGCGAATTCGGTGATGGAGTCGCTCGCATGCGGCGTGCCGATGTTGCTGTCGCCGTTCTGCAACGACCAGTTTCATTCGGCGCACTTCGTCGAGCGGGCCGGCGCGGGGCGCGTGCTGGATCTGCAGCACGCCGGCGTGGCCGAGATTGCCGATGCGCTCGCGTGCCTGTTGCGCCCCGGTTCGTTGCGCGAGCAGGCGGCGCGGATTCGTGCGAGCTACGCGCGTGACGGCTCGGCGGAGGCCGCGCGCCTGATCAGCGAACTCGCTTCAGGAAACCGCCTGGCGACAGCGTCATGAGTACGCGGTCTTCGATGTCGTAGTCGACCTCGAACCGGTCGTCGCGGTCGAGATAGTCGCGCACGGCGGTGGCCGGGTTGTTGCCTTTGCCGTACGGCTTGCCGTCGAACATCGACGCGGGCAGGTATTCCATGACGGTATCCATCACGATCGCGTAGCTGCCCGGCGTCACGAGCGGCGCATAGCATTCGAGTTCGCGCAGCACGTGCGCGTGGGTATGCGTGAGGTCGAGGATCGCCATCACGCGCGCATCGTGCGGGATCTGCGCGCGTACCGATGCGAGCGTGTCGGCCGCGCACGACTCGCCTTCGATCAGCACCATGCGATCGGCGAGCCGATGCGACTGCAGGCGCTGCCTGACGTCGTCGCGCAGGCGCGGCTCGATCGCGACGACACGGCCGCGATCGCCGTTCAGCGCCAGCATCGACGCGGAGAACACGACGCCGCCGCCCGCCGCGATGCCGGTCTGCACGATGCAGTCGGGACGCTCGCGCCAGATCAGTTCCTGGAGCGCGAGCATGTCGCCGGGCAAGTGGAAGAAGCGCTCGCCGAGCCAGCGCGTCTGGAACAGGTGGTCGAATTCGGCGGCGCGCGTCAGCCATTCGATGTTGATGTCCCGCATGCGGGTCGAAGGACGCTCTGACATGGTCAATGCAACGAGTAGGAGTGACGTGAAAACGCTGGAACCGTGGCTTCACCGGTATTGGAACATCGGGCCTGCACGCATGCAGGCGCTGGCGTCGGGCCATACTAACAAAACGTATCTCGTCGAGTGCGATGCGGGACGCGCGGTGCTGCGCGTGTCGTGGTCCGGCAAGCCGGTCGGACAGGTGGATCGCGAGGCGGCGATACTCGGTCATCTCGGTGATACGCGGACGGCGCCGATGCTGCCGGCGCTACCGCGCCTGCGGCCGACCGTCGACGCGCAATCCGGCGTGCGACTGCCTGACGGAAGCTGGCTGCATCTGTTCGAGCATATCGACGGCAGCCCCGGCCTGCCGGACGAAGCGGAGGCGGGCGCGATCGATGCGATGCGTGCGCTCGCGCATCTGCACGAGGCGCTGGCGGCGATACCCGTGACCGAATCGGCGCCGCTGGCCTGGCTGTCGGCGCGGCACGCACGCGTTGCCGCGCGTGCCGCGCCGCCGTTGCCGGGAGACCTGGGCGACCGCTACGGGACGATGATCCGTCGGATCGGCGCGCATCTCGACGCTGCCGCACGCTGGCTGACGGGGACGGTGCACTGGCTGCACGGCGACTATCACGCGGGCAACCTGCTGTACGTGGGGGGCGCCGTGAACGGCGTGCTCGATTTCGACGACGTCGGGCAGGGCGCGCAGTGGCTCGAAGCGGCGTTTGCGCTGTTTGCGCTGTCGCGCGATGCGGGCCGGGACGATCGCTTCGTATTCGACGCGCGCCGCTGGGACGCCGGCCTGCGGGCCTATGCGGCGACGCGGCCCGATGCCGTGCCTGACTGGATGCACGACCGCCGCGACGCGCTGATGGCCCTGTTCTGCGCGGACCAGACGCTGATTCACCTGGAAGCCGCACAGCGCGGCCTGTGGGTGCCGGGGCCCGGCATCGGTTTTCTCGGCGGCTGGCGGCAGTTGCTGGATGGCGCTGCGCCCTGACGCCGGCCGGATGCCACGTCAGCGCGGCCGATTCAGGAACAGGCGCACGGCTTCGACCGTATTGGGCCGCGCCTCGCCGTGCCGCGATCCGTCGTGCATGCAGAACAGTACGTCGCGCCGCCGTGCCGTGCTGGCGTCGACATGGGCGCACATCGCGTCGAACAGCGCCTGCGGCGACGGCGCCGGCCGCTGCCAGTCGTCGAGGATCGCGGTCCAGCCGGTATGTTCGCGTTGCAGCCGTGCGAGCACGCGGGCGCGACTGTCCTGCGGCATCAGTCCATAAGGCAGGCGCAGCGGGATCGCATCCGGTGCGGGCACGCGGGCCTCGCGATAGGCATCGCGGATCAGCGCGTCGGTCGTCTCGATCTCGTCGATCAACGCGTCGTCCGACAGCGTGCCCGGCTTCGCGTGCGAACGGGTGTGATTGCCGAGCCGGTGGCCTTCGCGCGCCATGCGTGCGGCCACATCGAGCGCGCCTGCCAGATTCCGGCCGAGCAGGAAGAAGGTCGCGCGGCACGACGCGGCATGCAGGACGTCGAGCAGGAGGGGCGTCGACGGGCCGGGGCCGTCATCGAAACTGAGGCAAATGGGCATCGCAGGTGGGTGCGCCGTTCAAGGTGTACCGGGGGAACGATAGCGCAAGTCGCGGCGAGCGGCAGCCGCCGGCCGGCTACTCGCGCGGCTCGATGGCCAATGGACAGGTGCCGACCCGACGCAAGCGCGTACCGGTCCATTCGTAGAAGAACCGGGCCGCCTTCGCGTCGTTGTAGTCGCAATCGTCGTTGAAGCAGCCCGCGACGATCAGCAGCGTGCTGCCGGGCCGGAAATCGACGCGCTCCTCGTCGTTGCCCATCACGCCTGCGATGGCCTGTACGCCGGGCATCGTGTACGTCGCGCCCGTGTACTTGTCGACGATCGCGAAATTCCGGCAATCCGTTCCGCAACCCCAGGTCGCGACGCGGTAGTGGCCGGCAAAGTTGGCCGGCTGCGTGAATTCGTCGCGAATGATGGTGCGGTAGAGGCGGGCTTCCCTGGTGGTCAGGCGTGGTGCCGCGGCGGGCTTGCGCGGTGCGCTTGCGGCGGGTGCCGGATAGCGCTCGAACGACGGCGAAGGGCACGCGGCGGCGGCCGTGGGCGTGGCCGCGCCGGCGGTGCCGCCGCCGCAACCCAGCGCGGCCGCTGCGCCGGCGAACAGCAGAAATCGATGGGCAAGCGTCACGCGAGTGTCCTTCATGTTCGGGATCGAGATCGGGCCGGAGGGTCCGGGCGGCCGGCGACGACGATTCTATGACGCTTCGCGCGCGCGGGCGACCCGGGGCGGGCGATCGCGCGCGGATGCAAAACCGGCATGTCCGCACGCGGCTCGCCGTCAAGCTTTGTCAAATCGTGGCGATATCACGATGCCTGACGTTTCAGGCCGCCTCCGAAGGCTGTCATGCACGGGTTGATTGAGTATCCTTGGACTCGATTCGCGGTACTCACGCGGTCACAACCGGGAGGCTTCACATGAATGCACGTCTATACCGCGCGACCATTGCCGGTGCGCTGATCGGATTGCTCGCGCCGTTTTCGGTGGCGCATGCGCAGCTGGGCGATGTCCTGAAGCAGGTCGGCGGCGGGGGCGATTCGGGCGGCAGCGCGGGCGGTGCGCTCGGCAACCTCGGCGGCATCGGTGGCGCGTTGACGGGCGGTGGCGGTTCGTCGCTGATGCCGGGCAGCACCGGCAACGTCGCGGGCCTGCTGCAGTTCTGCATCCAGAACAACTATCTCGGCGGGGCATCCGGCAGTGCGTCGTCGGTGAAGGACGCGCTGATGGGCAAGCTCGGCGGCAACGCGTCGTCCGACAGCGGCTATACCAGCGGCGCGAGCGGTGTGCTCGACGCCGGCAATGGCAGCAAGCTCGACCTGAGCGGCGGCGGACTGAAGCAGCAGGTAACCAGACAGATCTGCGACAAGGTGCTGACGCAGGCGAAATCGCTGCTGTAAGCGCGCCTCGCGATTCGGGGTGCGGTGCGCGACGTACCGCACCCGTCCGTCTTTCAGGCTGACATTCCCGTCAACGACAGGAGCGCGGCGCCGCGCGTGCCGTCCCGATCGTCAATCGGCCAGCCGCTTGTCGGCGAGCGCCTTGCAGCAGTCTTCGTAGACCCATTGCACGAGTTTCGCCCGATAGTCGAGGTCGTCGGTATCGACGATTTCCTCGACCGCGTCGCGCGCCCACGACGCATCGACGAACCCGGCGTGCCGCTTGGCGATGTCCTGCGCGAGCGCCGCGAGCTTGGCGATCGCGAGCCAGTCGGCCTGACGGTGATGGCGGTCGAGCCAGCGGTGCGCGGCCTGGACCTGGAACGTGGCGTCCGGCCACGATTCGTTGAGGTAAAACGCGCCGAGGTTGCCGCAGGTGAGCCAGCAAAGCAGCTCGAGGCGGTCTTGCGAGCCGAGGGTATGGGGTGCGTCGGACATGGCAGCGCTCACGAAATACACGGATTCCGGGCGGCGCCGGTTGCAACGGGCCGGTGCCGATAGTAAAAACATAGCACGATGCGGGCCCGGCCGCGCACCCGGGCGGATGCTGACATGGCGGTGGCGAAACGGACGCCGCGCCGGCGCGGATGGCCGACGGCGGAATGAGGGAGCGGCGGGAACGAAAAGTGCGCGAGCGCGTGAGGAACGACGCGGGAAGATGCGGCCGGGGAGTGACCGGGAAGCGACCAGAAAGCGGTCGCTTGCGCCGCGAAGTGGGCCCGTCGCCGGGCCCCCGCAGCCCGGCGCGCGGGCTGGCGGATGAGCGGATTCAGGTCGCCGTGTGCGTGGCGCGCGCGATCGAGCGGATGCTGCGCTCGACGCGGATCAGGATGATCAGCACCGCGAGCGACACGAACGAATACAGCGCGACGAGCGCGGCGACGCCGGCGAAGCGCGCGGTCTGGCCGTTCTCGGCGGCCGTTTCTTCGGCGGCCTTCTTCTCATTGTCGATCGCGGTCCGGCGTGCGTCGTAGCGCTCGGAGAAGTCGCGCATGACCGCCGACACGACGTCGGTGTATGCCTGCTCACGCGCATATTCGTCACCGTGCCCGGTGACTTTCTTCTTGACGCTGGCCGCGACGTCCGCGCGTGACAGCACCTTGTCGAGATACGCGATCTGCTGCTCGTAGTACGCGACTTCCGGATGGTCGTCGTCGCCGAGCACGCGCTGGAACGACGGCTCGTACGCGTCGCGATCGACCGCGTAGTCCGGCGACAGGGCCGCCCGGCCGTGCTTCTGCACGATGCCCGACAGTTGCGTCGACAGGCGCAGCGCGGGCGACGCGTTGTTGTCCTTCGCTGCCGCGCCGCCGGCGGCCGGCGTGGCCTTGGCGGTTGCGTCGTTCTCCCACGCGAACGATGCAGGATCGACCTGGATGGCCGAATCGACTTTCGGCGGTTTCGACAGGCGCGCATCGAGTGCGATCGCGCCGAATATGACCCCGCCGATCAGGACCGCGGTCGCGAACAACAGCACGATCACGCGCAATACCTGAAGATAGCCGCCCTCGATTTTGGTCAGGATGCTCAAGGCATTCTCCTTTCTTATGATGAATGAGGCGCCGAGGCTAAAGACCTTTCCAATAGCTGTCAATCGTCACACCGGCCGGCCGAAACGCTCGCTAGAATGTCGGCTTTCCTGGAGGCGGAAAACGATGAAAATCTACGACCAGTTCTATATCGACGGCGCGTGGCGCAAGCCGGCCGGCACCGGTACGATCGACGTGATCGACTCGGGCACCGAAGCCGTGATCGGCCGGATTCCGGAAGGCGTCGCGTCCGACGCGCAGGACGCGATCCGCGCGGCGCGCGCGGCCTTCGACGCGTGGGCGGCCACGCCGGCCTCGACGCGCGCGGGCTACCTGCGCAAGATCGTCGAGCATCTGCAGGCGCGCAGCGAGGAGCTCGCGCAGTCGATCACCGGCGAAGTCGGGATGCCGATCAAGCTGTCGCGCGCGATCCAGGTCGGCGGCCCGATCTACAACTGGAAGGCGTACGCGAAGCTTGCCGAGTCGTTCGAGTTCGAGGCACAGGTCGGCAACTCGCTCGTCGTGCGCGAGCCGGTGGGTGTCGTCGCGGCGATCACGCCATGGAACTACCCGCTCAACCAGGTGACGCTGAAGGTCGCACCGGCGCTCGCGGCCGGCTGCACGGTCGTCCTGAAGCCGTCCGAAGTCGCACCGCTCAATGCGTTCATGCTTGCCGAAGCGATTCACGAAGCCGGGCTGCCGGCCGGCGTGTTCAACCTCGTGTGCGGCTACGGCCCGGTGGTCGGCGAGGTGCTGGCCACCGATCCGGACGTCGACATGGTGTCGTTTACGGGCTCGACGCGCGCCGGCAAGCGCGTGGCCGAGCTGGCGGCCGCGGGCGTCAAGCGCGTTGCGCTCGAGCTCGGCGGCAAGTCGGCGTCGGTGATCCTCGACGATGCCGATTTCGCGGCGGCGGTGAAGGGCACGGTCAACGCTTGCTACCTGAACGCGGGGCAGACCTGCTCGGCGCATACACGGATGCTGGTGCCGGAAGCCCGCTACGACGAAGCGCGCGCGATCGCGAAGGCCGCGGCCGAATCGTACGTCGCGGGCGACCCGCGGCAGGATGCGACGCGTCTCGGCGCGCTTGCGTCGGCCGTGCAGCAGCAGCGCGTGCAGGACTACATCCAGCGCGGGATCGACGAAGGCGCGGAGCTCGTGACGGGCGGCACGGGCCTGCCGGAAGGGCTCACGAAGGGCTTCTTCGTGAAGCCGACCGTGTTCGGCCGCGTCGATCCGAAATCGACGATCGCGCAGGAAGAAATCTTCGGGCCGGTGCTGTCGATCATCACGTATCGCGATGAGGACGAGGCCGTGCGGATCGCGAACGATTCGCCGTACGGGCTCGGCGGCGCGGTGTGGGCCGGCAGCGACGAACGCGCGATGGGCATCGCGCGCCGTATCCGCACCGGGCAGGTGGACATCAACGGCGGCACGTGGAACGGCGCCGCGCCGTTCGGCGGCTACAAGCAGTCGGGGCATGGCCGCGAGAACGGCGTGTACGGGCTCGAGGAATATCTCGAGTACAAGTCGATGCAGCTCAAGCCCGCGAAGCCTGCCTGAGCGCTTCGCGCCGCACGAACCGAAAACGGCACGCTGGTGCCGTTTTTTTATTGACGGTCGTCAAGGTGCGCGGCGGTGGATCGTCGATCATCGCGGTTCCGATGTTCCGACGAGGTTTCAGATGACCGTACGCACTTCCTTTCCGCCGCTGACGATCCGCGGCCGCACCTTGCTGCCTGTCGTGCAGGGCGGCATGGGCGTCGGCATTTCCGCGCACCGGCTGGCGGGCAGCGTCGCGCGCGAAGGCGCGGTCGGCACGATCGCGAGCATCGACCTGCGTCACCATCATGCGGACCTGCTCGCGCGTTGCCGCGCGCAACCCGATCGCGCGACGCTCGAGGCCGCGAACCTCGAGGCGCTCGCCCGCGAGATCCGTCTCGCGAAGACCTACAGCGAAGGACGCGGGATGATCGCGGTCAACGTGATGAAGGCCGTGAGCGCGCATGCGGACTACGTGCGGGTCGCATGCGACGAGGGCGCGGATGCGATCGTGATGGGCGCGGGCCTGCCGCTCGACCTGCCCGATCTCACGCAAGGACACGACATCGCGCTGATCCCGATCCTGTCGGACAGCCGCGGGATCGCGCTCGTGCTGAAGAAGTGGATGAAGAAGGGGCGCCTGCCCGACGCGATCGTGATCGAGCATCCGGCGCATGCGGGCGGCCATCTCGGCGTCACGCAGATCGACGACATGCACGACCGCCGTTTCGATTTCGCACGCGTGCTCGACGAGACCGCGCAGGTGATGGCATCGCTCGGCATCGCACGCGAAACAATCCCGCTGATCGTTGCGGGCGGGATCAACAGTCACGACACGGTGCGCGCGGCGCTCGAGGCCGGCGCGAACGGCGTGCAGGTCGGCACGCCATTCGCGGTGACGGAAGAGGGCGATGCGCATCCGCACTTCAAGCGCGTGCTGGCCGACGCGACGCCCGACGACATCGTCGAATTCGTCAGCGTGACGGGGCTGCCCGCACGCGCGGTGAAAACGCCGTGGCTCGATCGTTACCTGCGCAACGAGACGCGCATCCGCAACAAGCTCGGCGCGCTGAAGCAGCGCTGCCCGACCGCGCTCGAATGCCTGAGCGTATGCGGCTTGCGCGACGGCATCGAGAAGTTCGGCCATTTCTGCATCGACACACGGCTGGCGGCGGCGCTGCGCGGCGACGTCGCGAACGGGCTGTTCTTCCGCGGCCGTGAGGCGTTGCCGTTCGGCCGTGCGATTCGCAGCGTGCGCGACCTGCTCGACCTGCTGCTGACGGGCTGTGCGACCGAGCCTGCGGCAAACCGTCCCACGTTTACGCTGGCTTGACGGATATCAAGACGATGAAAAGACCCTACGAGGAGAATGGGAACCATTCTTTGGGGGTCCGTACCATGCATAAAACGATTCGAACTTGTGTTACCGCTGCCGCCGTTGCGGCCAGTTTCGCCGCGATGCCTTCGCTGTCGCACGCGGCCTCGCCGGGCGACGGCATCAACCAGGGCGACGTCCTGGTCCGGCTGCGTGCGATCAGCATCCAGCCGAACGAACGCGCGAGCGACACGCTGGGCGCGCTCAACGTCGGCGTGAACAACGCGATCGTGCCCGAGCTCGACTTCACGTACATGATCCGCGACTACCTCGGCGTCGAACTGATTCTCGGCACGTCGCGGCACCAGCTGACGTCGAGCCTCGGCAATCTCGGCGGCGTGGGCGTGCTGCCGCCGACGCTGCTGCTGCAGTATCACTTCAACCATGCCGGCAAGGTGCGTCCGTATTTCGGCGCGGGCGTGAACTACACGTACTTCTACAACAACGGGCTCAACGTCGGCGGGCAGGGCGTGTCGATCAACAAGAGCAGCTTCGGCCCGGCATTGCAGTTCGGCGTGGACGTGCAGTTGACGAAGAAGGTCTTCATGAACGTCGACGTGAAGAAGATCTGGATGAGCACCGATGCGACGCTCGGCGACAAGGGCATCGGCACGCTGCACATCGATCCGCTGATCGTCGGCGTGGGCGTCGGGATGAAGTTCTAGACGCGGCGGGAAAGGAACAGAAACAGAAACAGAACAGAGTTGGGGTTGGCGGCATGGCGGTCTGCATGCCGCTTTTTTTTGCGCGGCGGATTTACAGCTTGTCGTACTGGAAGCGCATCGCGGTGCCTTCGCGCTGGATGCGCTCCCATACCGCGCGCTTTTCGTCGTCGCTCAGGAACACCCAGTTCGACACTTCGGCCGCCGTGCGGCCGCAGCCCTTGCAGACTTCGTCGAAGAGGGTCGAGCACACGCCGATGCAGGGGCTGTCGGGCAGGTCGTGGAGATTGGAGGCCATCGGAGGGGTTCACGCAGTTGAATCGTCAGCCGCCATTTTAATGCATCGCGGCCGGTCGGTCGGACGGGCGCGGCCGGCATGCCGTACCGGTGCAGCGGCGTGACAGTACGGCCGGGTTCGGGCGCGGCCGCCGCACGGCTCGCGTCCGGCCGGCGAACGCGGTTTCGTCGCCGCCCGTCTTTCCCGGTGGACAGCCGCCGATTACCCGATAGAATTCCCCGGGAACGTCCCGCCGCACGGGCCGCCTGACCGGCCGGCAGCGGGATATCTGTTCCGTTTGCGCGACACCGGCATGATTTTTTTGTGACGGGGCGCGAATGATGGTAGTTTTCGGGGTTTTCGAGGGGCGGCGCGCCAGAATGCGCCGCCATGACGAGGCAGACGGCAGCCGGGCAACGTGTCCGGCCGGAGGGAGAACGGGATGAAAGCAAAGGTAGTGGGCCGGTTCGCAGCGCTCGCGCTGTGCGTGGGTGCATCGGCGGCAGCGGCGAAGGATACGCAGCTCAATGTCTATAACTGGTCGGACTACATTGCGAAGGACACGATCCCGAACTTCGAGAAGCAGACGGGCGTCAAGGTCCGCTACGACAACTACGACAGCGACGATACGCTGCAGGCGAAGCTGCTGACGGGCAGCTCGGGCTACGACATCGTCGTGCCGACCAGCAACTACGCGGGCAAGCAGATCGCCGCCGGCATCTTCGCGCCGCTCGACAAGTCGAAGCTGCCGAACCTCAAGTACCTCGATCCGCAGCTGATGGCGCTCGTCGCCGGCGCGGATCCGGGCAACAAGTTCTCGGTGCCCTGGGCGTACGGCACGACCGGTCTCGCGTACAACCTGACGAAGGCGCAGCAGGCGCTCGGCAAGGTGCCGCTCGACAACTGGGACATCCTGTTCAAGCCGGAAAACATCTCGAAGCTGAAGACCTGCGGCGTGTCGGTGCTCGACGCGCCCGACCAGATGTTCGCGGCGACGCTGCACTACATCGGCAAGGATCCGATGAGCACGAACCCGGCCGACTACAAGGCCGCGATGGAAGTGCTGAAGAAGATCCGCCCGTACATCACGCAATTCAACTCGTCGGGCTACATCAACGACCTGGTCGGCGGCGACATCTGCTTCGCGTTCGGCTGGTCGGGCGACGTCGTGATCGCGAAGCATCGCGCGATCGAGGCGAAGAAGTCGTACAAGGTCGAGTACTACATTCCGAAGGGCGGCGCGCCGGTGTGGTTCGACGTGATGGCGATCCCGAAGGACGCGAAGAACAAGGAAGCCGCGCTGGAGTGGATCAACTACATCGAGGATCCGAAGGTGCACGCGGCGATCACGAACGCGGTGTACTACCCGAGCGCCAACGCCGAGGCCCGCAAGTACGTGCGGCCCGACGTCGCGAACGACCCGGCCGTCTATCCGCCGGCCGACGTCGTGAAGACGCTGTTCCTGCTCAAGCCGCTGCCGCCTGAAATCCAGCGTCTGCAGACGCGTCTGTGGACCGAGCTGAAGTCGGGCCGCTGACGCGAGCCGGCGTTCCCAGCAGTCATGAAGCCCCTGGTGCCCCCGGGGGCTTTGTTCGTTCAACGCAGGAGAGATGCAGCACATCATGAATAGCCAGTCGGGTGCGCCGGTCGCGGGCGCACCGTCCTCCGTTTCCTCCTCTGGCGCCGATGCGCGCGCCGAGAACTTTGTCCAGATCGTCGACGTCGTCAAGAAATTCGGCGACACCGAAGCCGTGCGCAGCGTCAACCTGACCGTGCGCCAGGGCGAGCTGTTCGCGCTGCTCGGCAGCTCGGGCTGCGGCAAGTCGACGTTGCTGCGGATGCTCGCGGGCCTCGAGACGGTCACGTCGGGCAAGATCCTGATCGACGGCGAGGACCTCGCGCAGATGCCGCCGTACAAGCGGCCCGTGAACATGATGTTCCAGTCGTATGCGCTGTTCCCGCACATGTCGGTCGAGTCGAACGTCGCGTTCGGCCTCAAGCAGGAAGGCACGCCGAAGGCCGAGCTGAAGGAACGCGTGGCCGCGGCGCTCGAACTCGTGCAGATGAGCAAGTACGCGAAGCGCAAGCCGCACCAGCTGTCGGGCGGCCAGCAGCAGCGCGTCGCGCTCGCGCGCTCGCTGGTCAAGCGCCCGAAGCTGCTGCTGCTCGACGAGCCGATGTCCGCGCTCGACAAGCAGATCCGCCAGCGCACGCAGATCGAGCTCGTCAACATCCTGAACAAGGTCGGCGTCACCTGCATCATGGTCACGCACGACCAGGAAGAAGCGATGACGATGGCCAATCGCCTCGCGGTGATGAGCGAAGGCCAGATCGTGCAGATCGGCTCGCCGAACGAAGTGTACGAATACCCGAACAGCCGCTTCTCGGCCGAATTCATCGGCTCGACGAACCTGTTCGAAGGCGTGACCGTCGAGGACGAACCCGACCACGTGTACATCGAATCGCCGGAGCTGCCGAGCCGGTTGTACGTGAGCCACGGGATCTCGGGCCCGCTCGGGATGCCGGTCACGGTGTCGGTGCGCCCCGAGCGGATCGCGCTCACGCGCAAGCCGCCCGAAGGCGCGTTCAACTGGGCGCGCGGCCGGATCGGCAACGTCGCGTACATGGGCGGCTATTCGCTGTATCACGTGAAGCTCGACGGCGGCAAGACGGTGATCGCGAACGTGTCGAGCCTCGCGATTTCGGAGCTCGACACGCCGTCGCTCGGCGACGAGATCTACGTGCGCTGGAGCGCGACTGCCGGCGTGGTGCTGACGTCATGACCTCGTTCAAGTCCATGCTCTCGTGGCCGGTGCGGCGCTTCAACCTGACGGGCGCCACGGCGGTCGTGGCCGGCCCGTTCACGTGGCTCGTGCTGTTCTTCCTCGTGCCGTTCGTGCTGGTCGTCAAGATCAGTTTCGCGGAGCTGCAGCTCGGCATCCCGCCGTACACGGAGCTTGCGTCGTACGCCGACGGCGTCGTGCACGTCGCGCTGAACCTGTCGCACTACGCGTTCCTGTTCACGGACAGCCTGTATTTCGCGACCTACGTGAACTCGGTGTGGGTGGCCGCGATCACGACGCTGCTGTGCCTGCTGATCGGCTATCCGATGGCGTACTACATCGCGCGCTCGAACCCGGCGACCCGCAACCTGCTGATGATGGGCGTGATGCTGCCGTTCTGGACGTCGTTCCTGATCCGCGTGTACGCGTGGATCGGCATCCTGAAGAACAACGGGCTGCTGAACAACTTCCTGATGTGGATCGGCCTCACGCATACGCCGATCGAGCTGTATCGCACCAACTACGCGGTGTACATCGGGATGGTGTATTCGTACCTGCCGTTCCTCGTGATGCCGCTGTACGCGCACCTGGTGAAGATGGACCTGCGCCTGCTCGAAGCCGCGTACGACCTCGGCGCGAAGCCGTGGAAGGCGTTCGTGCAGATCACGCTGCCGCTGTCGAAGAACGGGATCATCGCGGGCTGCCTGCTCGTGTTCATCCCGGCGGTGGGCGAGTACGTGATTCCCGAGCTGCTCGGCGGCGCGAACACGCTGATGATCGGCCGCGTGATGTGGAACGAGTTCTTCAACAACGCAGACTGGCCGATGGCATCGGCCGTGACCTGCGCGATGGTGCTGCTGCTGCTCGTGCCGATGGCGATGTTCCAGCACTTCCAGGCGAAGGAGCAGGGAGGCCGTCGATGAAGCCGAATCGTTACCTGCAGTTCGCGGCGCTGTTTGCCGGCTTCGCGTTCCTGTACATCCCGATCATCAGCCTGATCGTCTATTCGTTCAACGAGTCGAAGCTCGTCACCGTGTGGTCGGGGTTCTCGTTCCGCTGGTACTCGGCGCTCGTCGAGGACGACGAGCTGCTGACGGCCGCGTGGCTGTCGCTGAAGATCGGCGTGCTGACCGCGTTCGCGTCGGTGATCATCGGCACCTGGGCCGGTTTCGTGCTCGCGCGGATGGGGCGTTTTCGCGGTTTCGCGCTGTTCAGCGGGATGATCAACGCGCCGCTCGTGATTCCCGAGGTGATCCAGGGGATCTCGCTGCTGCTGCTGTTCATCGAACTGGCGAAGTGGATCGGCTGGCCGGCCGAGCGCGGCATCTTCACGATCTGGCTCGGCCACGTGATGCTGTGCATCTCGTACGTCGCGATCATCGTGCAGTCGCGCGTGCGCGAGCTGAACCCGTCGCTGGAAGAGGCCGCGCTCGATCTCGGCGCGACGCCGCTGAAGGTGTTCTTCACGATCACGCTGCCGCTGATCTCGCAGGCGCTGATCGCGGGCTGGCTGCTGTCGTTCACGCTGTCGATCGACGACCTCGTGCTGTCGGCGTTCCTGTCGGGCCCGGGCTCGACGACGCTGCCGCTCGTGGTGTTCTCGCGTGTGCGCCTCGGGCTGAACCCGGAGATGAACGCACTCGCGACGCTGTTCATCGTCGCGGTGACGGCCGGCGTCGTGATCGCGAACTTCGTGATGCTGCGCCAGGAGCGCAAGCGGATGGCGGGATTCGCGACCTGACGCCTGAACGGCGTCTGCCATGAACAACGCCCGGTGCCGACGTCGAGTCGGGCCGGGCGTTTTGTCTGGTGCGACGGGAGAAAGGAATTGAAGATTTCGGAATTGCTTGGTGCAAGCCTGACTGCCGCGATCGTGGCAGGCTTGCTGATCGGCGTTTTGTCCGTCAAGGATTTCGGCGGTGTTTCGATCGTTTTTTCCGCTGCGGCTTTCACGGTTGCATTTCCCGTGGCAATGCTGCTTTCGTATCCGGTCTATCGGGCCAGCACGCTGCTTCCTCGCAGGGCGGTATTGCCGATGCTGGTCATCGTGGGCGGTGTGGCTGGATCGACCGTTCTTGCGGTTCTGACACAGGCAGCATGGCCGGACATCGCAAGGAACGGAGAAATGGCCTTGCTGTATGCGGCAATCGGAATGATGTGTGCGGTTTCGGCGCTGGGGTATGTCGAGCGATCCGGGATTGCCGGCAGGCTGCGCAAATGGCTCGAAAGGCCGAATTGACGGCCATCCAGCATCTGCCTTGACGACGACGGCGCGTCGCGCCGTTGGCCGGTGGCGCCCGCGATAAAAAACGCCCGGTGCCGACGACGAGTCGGCCGGGCGTTTTGTCTGGCGGCGCTGCGCGTCGATCGGCGCCGGTCGGTACGCGATTACGCGCCGAACGCCGCCTTCGCCAGCAGCCCGAGCGCGACGCACACGAGCACGGCCGCGAACCCGGCCTGTACGTGCCGCGCGGCGAGGTGTCTCGATGCGCCCCGACCGGCGGCCATGCCGAGTGCGGTCGCGACGGTGAACCACAGCGTCACGTCGAGCGGTGCACGTGTGCCCGACACGAGCGTCGCGAACACGCCGCCGGTGCCGACCAGCGCGATCACCATCAGCGATGTCGCGACCACCCCATGCATCGACACGTTCGTGAACTTGCGCAGCATCGGCACGATCACGAAGCCGCCGCCGACGCCGAGCAGCCCCGTCATCAGGCCCGTCATCGCGCCGGTTGACGCCAGCGCCACACCGACCGGCCAGGACCACACGAGCCGGCCCGTATCGGGATTCACGCGGCCGACGCACAGCGGCGACGCGTCGGCGTCGACCGCCGCATGCCGCAGCGCCTGCCGCAACAGGCGGCCGGCGACGACCAGCATCGTCAGTGCGAACAGCGCGAGCAGCAGGCGCTGCGGCAACACGTGCGCGAGCCGTACGCCGAGCGTGGTCAGCGGCACGCCGGCCACCGCCATCAGCAGTGCCGCGCGATAGCGCACGAGCCCGCGGCGGAAGCCTTCGAGCGCGCCGAGCGCCGCGCTGCCGGCCACCGCGACGAGCGCGACGGGCGTGGCCTGCTGCATCGGCCAGCTCATGCCGACGACGAGCGCGGGCACCGCGAGGATGCCGCCGCCGGCGCCGGTCAGGCCGAGCACGGCGCCGACGAAACCGCCCAGTACGAGGGAAATCAGCATGACGTCATCGGGCTCCGGTCAACGCGCGATCGCGGGTTTCGCGAGCCATTCGCGGCCCTTGAGCATCGCCTTCCAGTAGAGCGGCGGCAGCACGCGTTCCTTGAGCAGCCACGCGAGCCGCGACGGGCGCTTGCCGTCGATCAGCCACGCGGGGAAGGTCGGCGCGACCTTGCCGCCGTACAGGAATTCGGCGAGCACGATCTTGCCGCGCTCGACGGTGAGCGGGCACGAGCCGTAGCCGTCGTATGCGGCGTCGCCGTGCGCGCGACCGAGCGACACGAGCAGGTTGTGCGCGACGACGGGCGCCTGCTTGCGGGCGGCCGCGGCCGTTTTCGCATTGGTCGTGTTGGTGGCGTCGCCGAGCGCGTAGATGTCCGGGTACTGCCGGTGGCGCAGTGTCGCCGGATCGACGTCGATCCAGCCGGCCGCATCGGCGAGCGGGCTCGACCGCACGAAATCGGGCGCCTTCTGCGGCGGCACGACGTGGATCATGTCGAACGAGCGCACCACGGTTTCCTTGCCGCCGTCGGGCAGCGCGCGCGCGAACGTCGCCCGGCGTGCCGGGCCGTCGATCGAGACGAGGTTGTGGCCGAACGACAACGCGATGTCGTAGCTTTTCACGTACTCCATCAGCGCGGGTACGTAGTCGGCGACGCCGAACAGCGCGCCGCCCGCATTCAGGAACTCGACGTTCGCGGCCTCGAGGCGGCCCGCGCGCCGCCAGTGGTCGCACGACAGGTACATCGCTTTCTGCGGTGCGCCTGCGCACTTGATCGGCATCGGCGGCTGCGTGAAGAGTGCGTTGCCGCCGCGGAACGCGCGCACGAGTTCCCACGTGTACGGCGCCAGGTCGTAACGGTAGTTGGACGTGACGCCGTTGCGGCCGAGCGTGTCGGCGAGGCCTTCGATCGCGTGCCAGTCGAGCTTGAGCCCCGGGCACACGACGAGCTTGCGATAGCCGATGCGGCGGCAGCCGTCGAGCACGACCACGTGCGCGTCGGGCTCGAAGCCCGCGACGGCGGCCTGGATCCGGTGCACGCCGCGCGGCAGCACGTCGGTGATCCGGCGTGCGGTGGTCTCGGGGCGGAATACGCCCGCGCCGACCATCGTCCAGCCCGGCTGGTAGTAGTGGACGTCGGCCGGATCGATCACCGCGATGTCGAGCGACGCGTCGCGCGCGAGCAGGCTCGACGCGACCGCGATGCCGGCCGCGCCCGCGCCGACGATCACGATGTCGTGCCGCGCGTCGACGGCCGGTGCCGCCTGCTTGCCGCCTTGCACGACACGCGACGCGAGCGCGTGCAGGTCGTAGCCGGCCGCGGCGGCCGTCGCGACGATGTCGTTCAGCGGGCGCAGGCCGGCTTGCGACAACGCCCACAGCGTGGCCGAACGCATGCCGCTGCGGCAGTACGCGAGCACCGGGCCGTCGAGCGACGCGACGAGTGCGCCGAATTGCGCGGCCTGGTCGTCGGTCACCTTGCCCGTATCGACCGGCAGGTAAAGCACGTCGATGCCGAGCGGCGCGGCGGCCGCGCGGATTTCGGTGACGGTCGGCTGGTCGGCGCCTTCGCCGTCGGGGCGATTGCAGATGATCGCGCGGATGCCGGCCGCGTGAAGCGCGGGCAGGTCGGCCGCCGCGATCTGCGGCGAGACCGACAGCGCGTCGGTCAGCTTGCGGATGGAGGTCATGTCGGGGGTCTCGGTTGAGGCGCCGGCGCTCAGATCGCGTCGAGCGGGATCTTCAGGTAGCGCACGCCGTTGTCTTCGGGCTCGGGCAGGTGGCCGGCGCGCATGTTGACCTGCACGGACGGCAGCATCAGCACGGGCATGGCGAGCGTGGCGTCGCGCGTGGTACGCATCGCGACGAAATCGTCCTCGGTCACGCCGTCCTTCACGTGCACGTTCGCGCGGCGCTGCTCGGCCACGGTCGTCACGAACTGCACGTCGCGGCCGCCCGGCTGGTAGTCGTGGCATAGGTACAGGCGCGTGTCGGGCGGCAGGCCGAGCACGCGCGCGATCGAGCGGTACAGCGTGCGCGCGTCGCCGCCCGGGAAGTCGCAGCGGGCCGTGCCGTAGTCGGGCATGAACAGCGTGTCGCCGACGAATGCCGCGCGCTGCGTCGCGTCGTCGACGCAGTAGGTCATGCAGGCGGGCGTGTGGCCCGGCGTATGCAGCGCGCGGATCGTCAGCGTGCCGAGCGCGAGCGTGTCGCCGTCGTCGAGCAGCCGGTCGAACTGGCGGCCGTCCTGCGCGAAGCCGGGGCCCGCGTTGAACAGCGTGCCGAACACGTGCTGCACGCGGCGCACGTGCGAACCGATCGCGATCCGGCCGCCGACGTGTTCCTTCAGGTACGGCGCGGCCGACAGGTGGTCCGCGTGCACGTGGGTTTCCAGCAGCCAGTGCACGTCCGCGCCGAGTTCGGCGACGCGGGCGATCAGCCGGTCGGCGCTGGCGGTGCGCGTGCGCCCGGATGTCGGGTCGTAGTCGAGCACGCTGTCGATCAGCGCGCATGCGCGGCTCGCGGTATCGAGCACGAGATAGCTGACGGTGTGGGTCGCCGGGTCGAAAAAGCCTTCGACCGACAGCGTGGTGGCATCGCTCACGGGGTGTCCTTGATCGGGTTCTGCATCTGCAATCGCGATCTGTAACTCAAGAAGCGTGCCAGCCTGCGTCGCGGCACCGGCCGATCTGCCAGGGATTTGATTCGATTCGGGTTTTCGGCGCAGGAGCGGCGAAGCACGGGCGTCGCCGGCGTTCGGTTGCCGCTGCCGACTGCCACTTCTGGCGGTGTCGTGGCAGAATTGGCAGTCCGCCTGGCAGTGCACCTGCCAGTTCGTCAGGCATCTCCTTCACCGAGCGTCCGCATGAATCCGCACGACACCATCCCGATCGTCCCCGCGCCGCGCCCCGACGTCATGCCCGACGTGCGCGCGCTCGTCGCGTATCTCGAGCAGGATCCGCAGCCGATGATCGTCGTCGATCCCGATTACCGCATCCTCGCGGCGAACGATGCGTACCGGCGCCAGTTCGGCGTCGCGGGCGTCGAGCACGTGGGCCGGCACTGCTTCCAGGTGTCGCATCACTACGACGTGCCGTGCGACCAGGCCGGCGAGCATTGCCCGATGAAGCAGGCGCTCGAGTCGCGCGGGCTGAACCGCGTGCTGCACATCCATCACACGCCGCGCGGCCCCGAGCATGTCGACGTCGAATTGCGGCCGATCTTCGATGCGCACGGCAACGTGATCGCGTACGTCGAGCGGCTGACCACGGTGCGCAGCGCATCCGCGCAGCCGAGTGCGGAAGGGCTCGTCGGCGGCGCCGACGCGTTCAATGCGGCGCTCGGCGCACTGCAGCGCGTCGCGCCGTCGATGCTGCCGGTGCTGCTGCTCGGCGAATCGGGCACCGGCAAGGAGCTGTTCGCCCGTGCGCTGCACGAGGCGAGCGATCGCGCGATGGGGCCGTTCGTCGTCGTCGATTGCTCGGGGATCGCCGAGACGCTGTTCGAGAGCGAACTGTTCGGTTACGAGAAGGGCGCGTTCACGGGCGCGAACCAGCGCAAGCCGGGCCTCGTCGAGACCGCGCAGGGCGGCACGCTGTTTCTCGACGAGATCGGCGACGTCCCGCTGCCGATGCAGGTGAAGCTGCTGCGCCTGATCGAGTCGGGCACGTTCCGCCGCGTCGGCGGCGTCGAGGCGCTGCGCGCGGACTTCCGGCTGGTCGCGGCGACGCACAAGCCGCTGCGCGAGATGATCGACGACGGCCGGTTCCGGCAGGATCTCTACTACCGGATCAACGCGTTTCCGATTCCGCTGCCGGCGTTGCGCGAGCGGCGCGGGGACGTCGCGCTGCTGGCCGAATCGATCCTGCGGCGAATCGCGAACGCGCGCGCCGGCGCGGGCGAGACGGGCGCACGGCCGTTCGCGGCCCGGCCGTTTGTCCTGACCGAACGCGCGCGCGCGTGTCTCGATGCCTATGCGTGGCCGGGCAATATCCGCGAGCTGCGCAACGTGCTCGAACGCGCGTGCCTGTTCGCGGACGACGGGACGATCCGGGTCGAACACCTGCCGGCCGAGCTGGTCGCCGCATCGGCGGCGCCGCAGGATCGCGCGGCCGATGCGCGCGGCGTGTCGGACGCGGAGCTCGTGCGCATCGCGCGCACGTTCGACGGCACGCGCAAGGCGCTCGCCGAGCAGGTCGGGATGAGCGAGCGGACGTTGTACCGGCGGATGAAGGCGCTCGGGCTCGGGGCGCGCGAGCGCTGAACGGGCAGGCGGCGGGCGGCTGGCAGAGGCACGCGGCTGTGTCGATAATGGCGCGTTCGATCCTGCTTTCACCTCGCCGATGAAGAGACGCTTCCTTTCGCCTTGCCTGTTTCTTGCCGCCACTGCGCTGTGCAACCTGGCGCAGGCCGCCACCGAATACACGTGGACCGATGCGGCCGGCGCACATGCGGTGACGCTCGCACGCACCGCGTCCGGCGACGACCTCGAGCTCAAGGTCGCCGCGACGCTCGACGGCCGGCCCGACTGGACCGTGCGCGACTACGTGAAGGCATGCCCGGTCGACGTGATTCTCGACGTCGTGCCCGCGTCGATCGAGATGCGCGACCTGCTCGGCAACGGCCGCAAGCAGTTTCTGTTCGCGTACAGGATCGGCTGCCGCGGCGACGTCAGCGCCGACCAGGTCAAGTACTTCCTGATCGACCAGGGCACGAAGTACGTGCTGCGCGGCGAGGAAACCGTCACGGTCAACGGCAAGTTCATGGACGGCGGCGCGGCGCCCGTGCCGAATGCGGACCTGAAAGCCCGACCCGCGTTTCTGCGCTACATGACGAAGCACTGGCACGCGATCAGCGCGCGCGACTACCGATAGGCGCGCGCCCGGCGATCGTGACGGCGCGTGCGACACGCGCCTGTTGGGGGTGAGTCGAACCTGTCGAACAATAATAAATCATGGTTCAACGGCAATTAATTATCGTTTAACGATAATTTCAGACGTACAATCGACGCTCGTTCATTCGTCGTCGAGGACACGCCATGCATTCCGATCGCATCGCCCGTATCAGCCAGCAGATGGCCACCGTCACGCTGTGGTTCATCGTCGGCATGCTGGTGCTCAACGCCGCGTGCTGGGCGTTCCCGTCGCTGAACGCGGCGTCGGGGCCCGGCCTCGTATTCGGCCTCACCGATTCGGTGATCTCGAACCTGCACGTGGATGTCGCCGCGTTTCCGTGGTGGCAGAAGGCGGTCGGCATCCTGCTGTCGAGCGTGCCGCTGATCGCGCTCGCGAACGGCCTTCGTCATCTGCGTGCGCTGTTCCGCACCTACGCGCGCCGCGACTATTTCTCCGCGCAAGCGGCCGGCCATCTCGGCAAGACGGGCCGTGCGATCGGGATGTGGGTGCTGCTGAGCCTGCTGTGCGAACCGCTCCTGAGCGTGTGGGCGACGCTGCGCGAACCGGTCGGCCATCGCGTGGTCAGCATCGGGTTCAGCCTGCCGTACGTGGTCGCGCTGTTCACCGCGGCCTGCATCGCGGTCATCGCGCATATCCTCCGGCAGGCGAGCGAACTCGATGCCGAACATCGGCAGTTCGTCTGAGGCGCGCCATGTCGATCGTGGTCAAGCTCGATGTGATGCTCGCGACGCGCAAGGTCCGCTCGAAGGATCTCGCGGCGGCGGTCGGCATCACCGAACAGAATCTGTCGCTGCTCAAGCAAGGGAAGGTCAAGGGCATCCGTTTCGCGACGCTCGAGGCGATCTGCCGTTATCTCGACTGCCAGCCCGGCGACCTGCTCGCGTTCAGCGATGACGGTGTCGGCGAGCCGGACTGACGCATCGCCATCGCGGCTTGCCGGCGTGGCGGGGCGGCGCCGGCCGCGCATCGTCGCGCTGGCTGTCGTCGCGTCCGTATCGATTCACCTGCTCGGATGGTTCGTGCTGCAGCGGGCGTCGACGGTGGCAGGCCCGAACGCCGGGGCGCGGCCCCGGCTCGCGCTGCGCGTCGAGCTGATTCCCGCGCGGCCGGTGCCCGCGGCGGGTGTGCCTGACGCCGGGCGAACCGGGCCCGCCGCGAGTGGGCGCGGTGCGGAGGGCGCCGTGTCATCGACGAAACGATCCGCCGCGGTTGCGGTGTCGCGCATGACGACGCGGGCGTCTTCGAATACGGGGGGCGTTTCGCGTCGGCAAGGTGAAACGCCTGCCGGCGCAATCGCGACCCGACGTGAACCCCATTTCGAGAACGCACCAGGCCCCGATCTCGACTGGCGCCGCGATCTGGACGCGATCGGCTCGCGGCATGCGGCGGCGCGCAGTCCGGCGCAGGCGGCGGTCGGGGCATTGGGCGCGTCGTCCGGCGGCGTGGCCGCGCGCCGTGACACCGTCGATGCGAGGCTGGCCGACGGCATGTCGAATGCCCGTCGCACCGACTGCCGGCACGCGTATTCACGCGCGGGCCTGCTGGCGTTGCCGATGCTCGCGCTGGATGCGGTGCGCGACACGGGCTGCAAATGGTGAAGCGGGCGGCACGCGGGAAACCCGCCTGCCGCCCGCACGTTCATGCGCTCAACGCGTTCAGCGCGCGGGCGCAAGCTGCGCCATCGCCTCCCGCACGAAACCGATCAGCGTGTCGTCGACCCACGTATCCTGCGTCAGTGCAGGCTCGTTCATCATCGCCGCGCGGAATTTCGCATGCGTGGCCGAATCGTGGCCGGCATAGCTGCAGAACAGCTCGAGCCAGCGCTGCGCGAGCGCGCGGCCTTCCGGCGAAGCAGGTCGGGCGCCCGCATCGATCGCGTCGCGCACGTCGCCCATCAGTTGCGGCCATTCCATCGCGCGTTCGCCGTAGTGCGCACGCATGAAGCGGATCTCGTCCGGCGCGAGGTACTTCTCGAAGATCCGCATCTTGTTTTCGGACGACGCACGCAGCACATAGTCGCGCAGCGCGGTCGAAATGCCGATCTTCGACTGCATCGCCGGTTCTTGCTCGTGCATCAGGTTCAGCTTTGCCAGCAGCCGCGGGTCGTTGTTCGTGTCGCGCACGAGCAGCTTCATCCAACGACTGGCGAGCGCACGGGGGCGTTCGTCCTCGGCGGGTACGCCCGCGTCGTGCAGCGCGCGCACTTCGTCGACGAGTGCGATCCATTCGGCGTCGCCCGCCTGGCTTTTCTGGTACATCGGCAGGCGCGCGAGTTCTTCCTCGGAAAAATATTTGTCGTACACGGTCATCAACTCCAGTGTGGTGAGCCAATCGGCCAGCTCCGGCTCCGTGCCTGCGGCGAGCTGCGCATGCAGGCTCACGAGGCGCTCGCGCAGCTGCGCGGTCTGCGCGAGCTGACGGTCAAGCAGCGCGATCTGCTTCGCGACGAGATCGACGAGCGGAGTGCCGGGCTGGTTCAGGTGGTCGCCGATTTCGACGAGCGACAGGCCGAAGCGACGCAGCGCCTGGATCTGGTGGAGCCGGGCGATGTCGTGGCGGTCGTACAGCCGGTAGCCGTTGTCGGCGCGCGCCGAAGGCGTCAGCAGACCGATCGCGTGATAGTGATGAAGCGTGCGGACGGTCAGCCCGCTGCGTTTCGCCAGTTCTCCCACTTTCAGTCGCATTCGTTCCTCCGTTCGGTACGCACACTGGAGTCTCGAACGTTACGCTACGTGAGGGTCAAGCGGAAGATGGAGAGGCGTGCGCGCGGGGATTCCGCGCGCACGCGATGGCGGGGCCGGCTTATTGCGGTGAAGGTGGCGAAGGCGGCGTGTAGGCGGCGGTATCAGCGGTGGCGGCGCGCGCTTGCTGGCCGGTTGCGCCGTCGCCGGCGGTGTTGCCGGCCTTGCCGGACGGCCCGCCCTTGTCGACCGGCGGCGTGCCCATCGCCTGGTAGAGCCGCGCGGTATCCGCGAACCGCGCGCCGGTCGCGCGGATCTCGTCGAGCCGTGCATTGCGATACTGCAGCTCGCTGGCGCGCGCGGCCGACGGCGGCAGCGCGCCGAGCCGCACGCGGGCCGCCGCGTCGTCGTACGCGCCCCGCGCGGACAGCGCGGCGCGCGACGACGCGTCGAGCGCTTCCGCATCGTGCTCGAGCGCCGCGAGCGAATCGGCGACGTTCTGGAACGCGCCGAGCACGGCCTGCTTGTACTGGTCGACGGCGGCCTCGTAAGTCGCCTTCGCCGCGCGGCGCTGGGCGAGCAGCGCGCCGCCGTGGAAGATCGGCTGGCTCAGCGACGCGCCGACGTTCCAGATCGCGCCGGCGCCCGACAGCATCGCCGGCCAGCTGAAGCCGCCTTTGCCCATCGCGGCCGACAGCGACAGCTGCGGGAACATCTGCGCGGTCGCGAGGCCGACTTCGGCCGCGGCCGCCTTCAGCCCCGCGTCGGCGGCCTGGATGTCCGGGCGGCTTTGCAGCAGGTCCGACGGCACGACGACGGGCACCTGTTCGGGCAGGTGCAGATCGGCGAGCGTGAGATCGGCCGGCGGCCGGTCGGGCGTGCGGCCGACCAGCACCGCGAGCGCATGGCGGGCCGAGTCGCGTTGCTGGCGCAGCGCGGGCAGGCTCGCCGCGAACGTGTCGGCGCTTTGCCGCGCGTTCAGCGCGTCGCTGCGCGAGGCGGAACCGAGTGCGTAGCGGCGTTCGGCATCGTGCGCCTGGTCGTTGGCGAGGGCGACGAGCCGCTCGGTCGTGTCGATCTGCGCATTCAGCACCGACACCGTGATCGACGCGGTGACGATGTTCGCGGCCAGCGCGCGCCGCGCGGATTCGAGCTGGAACGCGCTGACGTCGACGCGTCGCGCCAGCGCGCGGTTCGCGAAACGCGACGCGCCGAACAGGTCGATCGTGTAGCTCGCCTGCAACTGGCCGACGAACGTGTCGTACAGCAGCGTCGGCGCGCCGAGCGCGGGAATCGGCACGCCGAGCGCGCGCTGGCGCGCGGCCTGGCCGCTCGCGTCGATCGACGGCAGCATCGAGCTGCCGATCTGCCCGCGCAGCTGTTCGCGTGCGGCATCCAGCGAGTGCGATGCCGCACTGAGCGTCGGGCTGTTGCGCAGCCCTTCGTCGACGAGCGCGTTCAGCGCATCGGAGCGGTACTGCTTCCACCAGTCGGGCACCGGCTGCGCGCCGACCTCGAACTGCTGCGCGACGCCTTGCGCGGACACGGTCTGCTGCACTTGCGGCGTGGTGCCGTAGTGCGCGGGCGACGGCATCGCGGGCGGCTCGCCGCTCGGCGCGAACCAGGCGCAGCCCGCGAGCGGGCCGGCGAGGCTCGCCACGGCGAGTGCCCGCACGGCTTTCGTTTTCAGGTTCATCGATCGATCCATGGTCAGGCTCCCGACGGCGCGGCCGGCGCGGTGCCGCCGGACGGCGGGCCGTTCTGCGGGTCGCGTTCGTCGCGCTTCACGCGGAACCACGTCGCATACAGCGCGGGCAGGTAGAACAGCGTCAGCACGGTCGCGCTCGTGATGCCGCCCATCAGCGCGGTCGCCATCGGCCCGAAGAAGTTCGAGCGCAACAGCGGGATCAGCGCGAGCACGGCGGCCGCGGCCGTCAGCGTGATCGGGCGGAACCGCCGCACGGTCGCGCCGATGATCGCGTCGACGCGGCCGTGGCCGGCGGCGATGTCCTGCTCGATCTGGTCGACGAGGATCACCGAGTTGCGCATGATGATCCCGAACATCGCGATCACGCCGAGCATCGCGACGAAGCCGAACGGCTGGCCGAACATCAGCAGCGTGGCGACCACGCCGATCAGCCCGAGCGGCGCGGTCAGCACGACCATCAGCACGCGCGAGAAGCTCTGCAGCTGGATCATCAGCAGCGTGAACACCGCGATCGCCATCAGCGGCATCTGCGCATTGATCGATTTCTGCGCCTTCGCGCTTTCCTCGACCGAGCCGCCGATGTTGATCTGGTAGCCGACCGGCAACTGCGCGCGCAATGCGTTCAGCTTCGCGTCGACCGCATGCGTGACGTCGATGCCCTGCGCGCCGGCGCGTACGTCCGACTGCACGGTGATGGTCGGCTGGCGGTCGCGCTCCCACACGACGCCGTATTCGAGCGTCGGCTTGAAGCGGCCGAGCGAGCCGAGCGGCACCGGGCCGTTCGGGGTCGGCAGCGCGAGGCCGGCGAGCTTCGCGGGGTCGACGCGATCGGCCTTCGGCGCGCGCAGGTCGACCGCGATCAGCTTGTCGCGTTCGCGGTACTGCGTGACGGTCGTGCCGGACAGCGTCATCGCGAGGAAGCTCGAGACGTCCTGCGACGTGACGTTCAGTTCGCGCGCCTTCTTCTGGTCGATCTCGAAGCGCACCGAGCGCTCGGCCGGCTCGTCCCAGTCGAACTGCACGTTGACCGTGCGCGCGTCGCCGCGCATCGTCGCCGCGACCTTCTCGGCGATCGAGCGGACCGTCGCGATGCTGTCGCCGCTCACGCGGAACTGCACCGGGTAACCGACCGGCGGGCCGTTCTCGAGCCGCGACAGCCGCCAGCGCACGGCCGGGAACTGCTCGCGCAGCGTGGTTTCGAGCCAGGTCGCGAGCTTCTCGCGATCCTTCACCGATTTCGCGGTGATCACGAACTGCGCGAAGTTCGGCAACTGAAGCTGCTGGTCGAGCGGCAGGTAGAAGCGCGGCGCGCCGCTGCCGACGAAGCTCACCGAATGATCGATCTCGGGGCGCTTGTCGATCACTTTCTCGAGGCGCTCGGTCTCGCGCAGCGTCGCCGCGAACGACGCGCCTTCGGGCAGCCGCAGGTCGACGAGCAGCTCGGGGCGATCGGAACTCGGGAAGAACTGCTGCGGCACGAGCGAAAAGCCCATCATTGCCACGACGAACAGGGCGCCCGTGATCAGCAGCACGACGAAGCGCCGCTCGATGCACCAGTCGATCCAGCCGCGCAGGCGGCGGTAGAAGCGCGTGTCGTAGATGTCGTGCTCGTGATCGTCGGGCAGGTGCGCCTCGTGCGCGTGCCGCTTGCGCTCGGGCAGCATGTGGTAGCCGAGCAGCGGAATCAGCACGACGGCCGCGAACCACGACGCGATCAGCGCGATGGCCGACACCTCGAAGATCGAGCGCGTGTATTCGCCGGTGCTCGATTTCGCGAGCGCGATCGGCAGGAAGCCCGACACGGTGACGAGCGTGCCGGTCAGCATCGGGAACGCGGTGCTCGTATAGGCGAACGCGGCGGCGCGTGCGCGGGTGTAGCCCTGTTCGAGCTTCACGGCCATCATCTCGACCGCGATGATCGCGTCGTCGACGAGCAGCCCGAGCGCGAGCACGAGCGTGCCGAGCGACACCTTGTGCAGCCCGATGTCGAACAGGTACATGAAGAGGGCCGTGACCGCGAGCACGACCGGAATCGAGATCACGACCACCATCCCGGTGCGCAGGCCGAGCGACACGAGGCTCACGACCAGCACGATCGCGACCGCTTCGGCGACGGCTTCGAGGAAATCGTCGACCGAATGCGCGACCGCGTGCGGCATGCTCGACACCTCGACCAGCTTGAGGCCGGCCGGCAGTTGCGCCTGCAGGTCCTTCGATTCGGCGTCGAGCGCCTTGCCGAGCCGGATCACGTCGCCGCCCGGCTGCATCGTCACGCCGATGCCGAGCACGGCCTTGCCGGCCGCGCCTGAGCCGCCCGCGCCTGAGCCGCCCGCGCGCATCTGCGTGACGACCGGGTCGTCGTAGCCGCGCTTCACGGTCGCGAGGTCGCCGAGCCGGAACGTGCGGCCGTTGATGCGGATCAGCGTATCGGCGATCGCATCGACGTTGTCGAACTGGCCGCTCGGGCGCACGAACACGCGATCGTCGGCGGTCGTCAGCACGCCGGCCGACGAGATGTCGTTCTGCGCGTTGATGGCCTGGCCGAGCTGCTGCGGCGAGATGCCGAGGCGCGTGAGCTGCGCGTTGTTCACCTCGATGAAGATCCGCTGGTCGGGGTCGCCGAAATAGTCGACCTTGCCGACGCCCGGCACGCGCAGCAGCACGGTGCGCAACTGATCGGCGTAGTCGTGCAGTTGCGCGGGCGTGAAGCCGTCGCCCTCGAGCGTCCAGATGTTGGTGTAGACGTCGCCGAATTCGTCGTTGAAGAACGGGCCCTGCACGCCGGGCGGCAGCGTATAGCCGATGTCGCCGACCTTCTTGCGGATCTGGTACCAGGTCTCGGGCACGTCCTTCACGGGCGCCGAATCCTTCATCGTGAAGAAGATCAGCGATTCGCCGGGGCGCGAATAGCTGCGCAGGAAGTCGATGGCCGGCGTTTCCTGCAGCTTGCGGCCGATCCGGTCGGTCACCTGTTCCTGCACCTGCCGCGCGGTCGCGCCGGGCCAGAACGTGCGGATCACCATCACGCGGAACGTGAACGGCGGGTCTTCGGACTGCGCGAGCCGCGTGTACGCGAGGATGCCCGCGAGCGTCGCGAGCGCGATCAGGTAGACGACCAGCGCCTGGTGGCGCAGCGCCCACGCGGAGAGATTGAAGCGGCCTTCTTCGTACGAAACGCTCACGATGCGAAGTCCTCCGGATGCAGCGGCGCGATCGCGCGTACCTTCTCGCCCGCGCTGACCGTGTGCACGCCCTGCAACACGACGCGCTCGCCGGGCTGCAGCCCGTGCGACACCGTCACCGTGCGCTCGTTGAAGCGCGCGACGTCGACGCGGCGCAGCTCGAGCGTGTCGTCCTTCGTGCGCACGACCCACACGGCCGGCTGCGCGCCGTCATGAAACAGCGCGGTCGCGGGCAGCGTGATCGACGGCGCGTCGCCGGCGGCCGGTGCGCCGTCGAACGCGACGCTGGCCGTCATCCCGAGCCGGATCGCCGGATCGGGCGCGGCGAGCGTGAGCTTCACGCGATACGTGCGGCTTTGCGGATCGGCGGCCGGCGCGATTTCGCGCACCTTCGCCGCGAACTGGCGACCGGGCAGCGACGGCAGCGTGACGCTGGCCGCGTGGCCGGGCGTGAGCGATGCAAGCGCGGCTTCGGGCACGTCGCTGACGACGTCGACGTCGCCGGACCACGCGAGCTGGTAGACGGGCTGGCCGGCCGACACGTTCTGGCCGGTGTCGGCCTGTTCGGCGGTGATGTAGCCCGCGTGATCGGCGACGAGCGTCGCGTAGCGAAGCTGGTTCCGGGCGAGCGCGAGCTGCTGCTGCGCCTGGTCGCGCTGCGCAAGCGCCGACGTGTAGCTGTTCTCGGTCTGTTCGAGCTGGGCGGTCGCGATCAGGTTTTCGCGCGCCTGTGCGCGGTCGCGGTCGAGCTGCTGCTTCGCGAACGCGAGGCTGTGCGTCGCGGCGTCGAGTTGCGCCTGTGCGCTCGCGGCGTTCTTCTCGACGTCGGACGGATCGAGCAGCGCGACGACCTGGCCGACCTTGACCGTATCGCCGAGGCGCACCTTGCGCTCGATGATCTTGCCGGCGATGCGGAACGACAGAGGGGTGGCATAACGCGGCTGGATCTCGCCGGGGAGCGTGCGGGCGACCGCGGCGTCGTCGGCATGGGCGGGCAGTGCGACGACGGGGCGCGGGGCGGGCGGCGCGGATTCTTTTGGATGACAGGCGGCGAGGACGAGCGCGGTGCCGATCAGCAGCACGGCGCGGGAACCGGAGCGATTCACGAAACCCCCAAGTGAGGTGAGAGCGAGAGCGGAACGAAGCCGGCAAGCGCGGCGCGCGCTTGCCCCGAGCGGCGCCGACAGGGGCGCGCGGACAGCATTTTCAGAAACTGTGGCGAATTCTAATACACACCTGTATCTGAGTGCAAAGATGAATTTGAAAGGGAATCGATGCTAGACTGCGCGCCATGAAACCACAGCGCTTAACCCGCGAGCAGAGCAGGGATCAGACGCGCGAACGTCTGCTGAATGCCGCGCATCGCATTTTTCTGAAGAAAGGTTTTGTGGCCGCGAGCGTCGAGGACATCGCGGCCGCGGCCGGCTATACGCGCGGCGCGTTCTACTCGAATTTCCGCAGCAAGTCGGAACTCCTGCTGGAGTTGCTGGAGCGCAACCATGCGCAGGTGCAGGCCGATTTCCAGGCGATCTTCGACGAGGGCGGGTCGCGCGAACAGATGGAATCGATGACGCTCGCGCATTACCGCACGCTGTTCGCCGACGACGAATTCTCGTTGCTGTGGGGCGAGGCGAAGCTGCAGGCCGCGCGCGATGCGAAGTTCCGCGTGCGCTTCAACCAGTTCCTGCACGCCAAGCGCGTGCAGATGGCCGAATTCATCCGGCGCTTCTCCGAGCGCTCCGGCACGCCGCTGCTGTTGCCGGCGGAGACGCTCGCGTTCGGGCTGATGTGCCTGTGCGACGGCGTGCAGTCGTATTACGCGGCCGATCCGCAGCACGTGCCGGCCGAGGTGGCCGAGTCGGTGCTCGCGGGATTCTTCGCGCGTGTCGTGCTCGGGCGTGCGCCGGACTGACGCGGCAGCGGATTCGTCGTGCCGCGTGCGATGCGCGGCAAAGGCGGGGTGCGATGAAGCATGCGGCATGCGCCGCGCCTCATCGCGTCGTGCGAATCAGCGCTCCCCGGTCATCCGTCGGTACGCATCGAGCAGCGACGTCTTGTAGACGACGCCCGCGAGCGTCGGCTCGGCTTCGCTTTCGATCACCGGCAGGCGTTCGCCCTGGAACGCCATGAAGCGTTCGAGCGCGGTGGCGAGCGGCATGTCGGGTGTCAGGAGCGGAAACGGCGTGTGCGCGTAATGCGCGGCCGTCTTGTCGGTCGTGTCGCGCTTGTCGAGCAGGTCCGACGTGATGTCCTTCAGCGCGACCGCGCCGCGAAAGCGCCCGGCATCATCGGTGACGTACAGGTACTTCACCGGATATTCGAGAAACACGCGCGTCATGTCGGCGACGCTCGCCGTGAGCGGCACGACCGTCTGCGCGGGCTGGATCAGCTCGCGCATCTGCGTGGTGCGCAGGCGCAGCTTCTCCTGTGCGTCCTGGTAATGGTGCTGCGTGATTTCGTACATCGACGTCGTGCCGGTCGCGCGCGCGACGAAATACGCGAATACGCACGACACCAGCAGCGGCAACACGACCTGATAGCTCAGCGTCATCTCGAAGATCATCAGGATCGCCATCAGCGGCGCCTGCGTGGCGCCCGCCATGAACGCACCCATCCCGACGATCGCGTACGCGAAGTATGCCGACGTATGGCCGGGCCACAGCGCTTCCATCGCGAGCCCGAACAGCGAACCGAACACCGCGCCGACGAACAGCGTCGGCGTGAACACGCCGCCGATCGCACCCGAGCCGACCGTGGCGGAGGTTGCGATGACCTTGAACACGAGCACCGCGACCAGCGCCTGCCAGGTCCACGGCGAATGCAGGATCTGGTTGACGACGCTATAGCCGTTGCCCCATACGTCCGGCGTCCACACCGAGATCACGCCGACGACGAGGCCGCCGAGCGCGAGCCGCACCGGCAGCGGCACCGGCAGCCGCTTGAAATGGTGCTTCGACGCGTCGAGCAGGTGCAGGAACTGCGGCGCGAGCACGCCGCACAGCGCGCCGAGCACGACGAACAGCAGCACCTCGGGGCCGGTGACGGCCGGAAACACCGGCATCTCGTACGGCGGCCGATAACCGGCGAATTCGCGCATCACGATGTTCGCGACGACCGACGCGACGACCATCGGGCCGAAGCTCTCCATCGCGATCGTGCCGAGCACGATTTCCGACACGAAGAATGCGCCGGCGATCGGCGCGTTGTAGGCGGACGTGATGCCGGCGGCCGCCCCGCAGGCGACCAGCAGGCGCAGGCGCGGCGGGTCGAAGTGCACGAAGCGGCCGACGAGCGACGCGGCGAGCGCCGCGAGCTGCACCATCGGGCCTTCACGGCCGATCGAGCCGCCGCTGCCGATCGTCAGCAGCGACGACACGCTGCGCCACAGGCTCTGGCGTACCGGCACGACCCCGTTGCCGAGCGCGACCGATTCCATGTAGTCGGTATTGCCCGCCTTCTTGTCGCCGCGCGTCGCAAGCAGCAGCACGCAGCCGGCGAGGAAGCCGCCCGCGGCCGGCATCCAGAATCGCACGTACCACGGCAGGCGCTTCGCCATCTGCACGAAGCTGCCGCTTTGTCCGGAGATCAGGTGCTGCATCAGGTCGATGCCTTCGCGGAACGCCATCGTCGCAAAGGCGCCGCCGACGCCGACGATGGCCGACCAGATCAGCATCGTATGGGCGTCCGACAGGCGGAACAGCGTTTGGGCGCGAGTGCGCAGCTTCAGCAGGAACGAGAGCACGGCTGAAAGAGGGCGATGGAAAACGACGCGAAGCATAGCACTGCGCCGCGCCCGCGGGACCTTCCCGGCGGGCGCGGCGCGCGACGTGTCACGGGCGGGCAACTCAGCCAAGCCAGTGCTGCACGGCCCAGGTGATCCCGTAGCCGCCGGCGATCAGCCACACGTACAGGATCAGGCCGGTCATCAGCGCGCGCGGGCCGGCCGCGCGGATCTGCGCCACGCGGGTTTCGATGCCGAGCGCGGTCATGGCCATCGTCAGCGCGAAGGTGTCGAGCACGTTCAGCCTGTGCGTGACGTCCGTCGGCAGCACGTTCAGCGAGTTGACGATCACGAAGCCGAGGAACCCGAGCGCGAACCAGGGCACGGCCACCTTGCGCTTGCCCTGCGCGCCGCCGGCGGTGGCGCGGGCCGAGCGGGCGAGCCACCAGCCGAGCACCAGCAACACCGGCACCAGCAGCATCACGCGCGTCATCTTGACGATCGTCGCGATGTGCGCGACCTGCGGGCTGATGTCGCTCGCCGCGCCGACCACCTGAGCGACCTCGTGGATCGTGCCGCCGAAGAACAGGCCCAGGCCGGCGGGGTCGAGATTCAGCAGACCGGCGTGATAGGCGATCGGGTACAGGAACATCGACAGCGTGCCGAACAGCACGACGCTGCCCACGGCCATCGCGCTCTGGTGCGGCTTCGACTGCAGCGTCGACTCGAACGCGAGCACGGCGGCCGCGCCGCAGATCGCGCTGCCGGCGGCGGTCAGCAGCGCGGAATCGCGGTCGAGCTTCATCAGCTTCATGCCGGCCCAGGTGCCGATCGCGAGCGTGCTGATGACGACGAGGACCGACACCGTGAGGCCCGGCAGCCCGACCTGCGCGATTTCCTGCAGGCTCACGCGCAACCCGAAGAACGCGACCGCGATGCGCAGCAGCTTGCGCGCGGAGAAGTTGACGCCGGCCGCCCAGCTCGCCGGCATGCCGTCGCGCAGCGCGTTGCCGTACAGCGCACCGGCGACGATGCCGACGATCAGCGGCGACAGGCCGAGCCCCGCGATCGCGGGAAGCTGGGACAGGCTCGTGACGGCGGCGGCGAACAGCGCGACGAACAGCACGCCGTTCAACTGGCCGCGCATCGACGGCGCGGCGGGGCTGAGATGGGGAATCGGGGCAGTGGACATGGAAGCACCGTGATGGAGCGTGTTGCGATGCTGTAATCCTAATTTCGTTATATCGATATGAAAAATTGTGATTTGTGACGTAAACTATCCGGAAAGCCGATAATTTATCCCCATGACCCCGGATCAACTGATAACGTTCGCAGCCGTCGCCGAACACCTGAACATCAGCCACGCCGCCGTGGCGCTGCATCTGTCGCAGCCGGCCGTGTCGGGCCAGTTGCGGCTGCTGCAGGACGAATTCGGCGAGCCGCTGTACCAGCGCGAAGGCCGCGGCATCCGCCTGACCCCGATCGGCGAACAGCTCGCGCAGTACGCGAAAGCGCAGCGCGACACGTTCGCGCAGGCGCGCGCGTTTCGCGACGCGGTGCGCGGCCTGGAAGCCGGCACGCTGCGCATTGGCGCGAGCACGACACCCGCGAGCTACCTGTTGCCTTATCTGATCTCGGCGTTCCAGCCGCGCGCCCCGCGCGTGGCGATCCACACGATGAGCGGCAACACGGCCGACGTGGTCGCGGCGCTGCCGTCGCTCGACATCGCGATGATCGAAGGGCCGCCCGGCGAGGCGCTGCCGCCGGGCACCGCGGTGCACGCGTGGCGCGAGGACGAGATCGTGGCGATCGTGCCGACCGGGCATCCGCTGGCCGCGCCCGAATACGCGCCGGGCGTCACGCTCGACGCGCTGGCGGCCCATCCGCTCGTCCTGCGCGAGGCGGGCTCCGCCGTGCGGCAACTCGTCGAGCGCGCGTTCGCGCAAGGCGCGGCGCCGATGCGTGTCGCATTCGAGATCGCGGGTGTCGAGGCCGTGAAGGAAGCCGTGCGTGCCGGGATGGGCGTCGGGTTCGTGTCCGCGATGTCGCTGCGTCACGACGATGCCGCGCTCGTCCTGCGCTCGCTCGCGCCCGCGCCGCTCACGCGTCACTTCTCCATCCTCGTGCCGCACGGCGGCGCGCCGTCGCGGGTCGCCGCACAATTCCTCGAAATGAGCCTCGCGCACGATATCGCCTGAACCTCGCCGGAACGGCCGAAGCCGGCCCGGGCATGCGTGATGCGTACCGTCGGAACGTGCGTTCGCGCCATGCCCCAACTTAGGGATTTCCTCTATGGCGTGGGTTCGAGGCGAAGCGCACCATCCGTCTCAAGCAAATGGAACCGGTTCCATTCCGGGGAAAAGAGGGCAGAATGACAGACATCGTGATCGTGGCGAGCGCATTCGGGATGGACCGCGTGCGTCAGGAGGGCCACAGCGCATTCGTCGCGACCGCGGCGGCGTCGGGTGCGACGGGTTTCGAGGTGCGGCGCGAACTGTTCGCGTCGGAAGCGGACGCTGCGCCCGGCGCGCTCGCCGCGCTGGGTGCGCTACTGGCCGGCCACGGGCTGTGGTCGGTCTATTCGACGCCGGCCAACCTGTACACGGAAACGGGCGCGCTCGATGCGGATGCATTGCGCGGCGCGCTTGCGGAAGCCGACGCGCTCGGCGCGCGCTTCGTGAAATTCCAGCTCGGCGGCTTCGCCGGCGACGCGCACGCGGCCGACATCGTCGCGCTGTCGCGCGGCGCGAAGGCCCGCGTGGTGGTCGAGAACGGCCAGCTTCCGGTCGGCGGAGCGCTCGCGCAGTTCCGCGGCCTGTTCGATGCGTTGGCCGCCGCGGGTATGCCCGATGCGCTCGGGATGACGTTCGACATCGGCAACTGGCAGTGGCCGGGCGAAGCGCCGCTTGATTGCGCACAAGTGCTCGCGTCCCATGTGGAATACATTCACTGCAAGGCCGTCGAGGGCGAGGGCGCGCGCCGTTTCGCCGCCGCGCCGGCGCCGAACGACCCGCTCGTGACCGGCGTGCTCGCGGCGCTGCCGCAGCAGGCGCCGCGCGGCATCGAGTTTCCGTTCGACGCGGCCGACCTGGCGGGCGATGCATGCCGGCGAGTCGCGTGGCTCGCAACCGCGTGACGGCAGAAGGATCCTGGAGAGTTCATTCATGAAAGCAGCACTCGATGTCGTGACCTACGGCGAAGCGATGGCGATGTTCGTCGCGACCGAGCCCGGTCATCTCGCGCATGCGACGCAATTCGCGAAGCGGATCGCGGGCGCCGACCTGAACGTCGCGATCGGCCTGTCGCGGCTCGGCTTCCGGGTCGGCTGGATGAGTCGCGTCGGCCGCGATTCGTTCGGCGGCTACGTGCTCGACACGCTGGCGCGCGAGGGCATCGACGCATCGTGCGTGACCGTCGATCCGCGCTACCCGACCGGCTTTCAGCTCAAGTCGCGCAACGACGACGGCGGCGACCCGACCGTCGAGTATTTCCGCAAGGGTTCGGCCGCGAGCCACCTGTCGTGCGACGACTACGTGGCCGACTACGTGCTCGGCGCGCGCCACCTGCACCTGACGGGCGTCGCGCCGGCGATCTCCGCGACGTCGTGCGAGCTTGCGTTCAAGCTGGCGCGCGAAATGCGCGCGGCCGGCAAGACGATCTCGTTCGACCCGAACCTGCGCCCGACGCTGTGGCCGTCCGCCGACGTGATGGCGAAGACGCTGAACGCGCTCGCGTCGCTCGCCGACTGGGTGCTGCCGGGCATCGCCGAAGGGCGGCAGTTGACCGGGCACGACACGCCGGCCGATATCGCGGGCTTCTATCTCGCGCAAGGCGCGCGCGGGGTGGTGATCAAGCTCGGTGCCGAAGGGGCGTATTACCGGACGGCTGACGGCCGTGACGGAACGGTGGCCGGCGAGCGTGTGCGGAACGTCGTCGACACGGTCGGCGCCGGTGACGGCTTCGCGGTCGGCGTGGTCAGCGCGCTGCTGGAAGGGAAGACGATCGAGCAGGCCGTGGCGCGCGGCAACCGCATCGGCGCGCTTGCGATCCAGGTGATCGGCGACTCGGAAGGGCTGCCGACCCGTGCCGCGCTCGATCGATTCGAAAACGTCACCAATCACGCCGATCGCTTAGAGGAAACCTTCACCGCGCAATGAGAGGCCGGACACGGCACAATCCGCGGACTCATTTAGTCGTGCATGTATGGGATCGGAGTAAGCGTTAAAGCACTAACTCTGGTCTACCGCGAAGCATGGGATCGGAGTAAGGGCTAAAGCGCGAACTCTGGTCTACCGCGAAGCATGGGATCGGAGTAAGCGCTAAAGCGCTAACTCTGATCGACCGCGAAGCATGGGATCGGAGTAAGCGCTAAAGCGCTAACTCTGATCGACCGCGAAGCATGGGATCGGAGTAAGCGCTAAAGCGCTAACTCTGATCGACCGCGAAGCATGGGATCAGAGTAAGCGCTAAAGCGCTAACTCTGATCGACCGCGAAGCATGGGATCAGAGTAAGCGCTAAAGCGCTAACTCTGATCGACACAGGAGACATTCTGATGGCCAATACACTCGCTGCCCGCCGCTGGTGGACGATCATGCCGATCGTCTTCATCACCTACAGCCTCGCCTACCTCGACCGCGCGAACTACGGGTTCGCCGCCGCAGCCGGCATCAACCAGGACCTCGGGATCAGCAAGGGCCTGTCGTCGCTGATCGGCGCGCTGTTCTTCCTCGGCTACTTCTTCTTCCAGATCCCCGGCGCAATCTATGCGGAACGCCGCAGCGTGAAGAAGCTCGTGTTCGTCAGCCTCATCCTGTGGGGCGCCTGCGCGGCACTCACGGGCGTGGTCAGCAACATCCCGTCGCTGATGGCGATCCGCTTCGTGCTCGGCGTCGTCGAGGCGGCCGTGATGCCCGCGATGCTGATCTACATCAGCAACTGGTTCACGAAGAACGAACGCTCGCGCGCGAACACGTTCCTGATCCTCGGCAACCCGGTCACCGTGCTGTGGATGTCGATCGTCTCGGGCTATCTCGTGCACGAATTCGGCTGGCGCCACATGTTCATCGCCGAAGGCGTGCCGGCCGTCCTCTGGGCCGTGTGCTGGTGGTTCCTCGTGCAGGACAAGCCGGCCGATTCGCCGTGGCTCAACGCGCAGGAAAAACGCGACCTCGACGCCGCGCTCGCGGCCGAGCAGGCAGCGATCAAACCCGTGCGCAACTATGGCGAGGCATTCCGCTCGCCGGCCGTGATCAAGCTGTGCGCACAGTATTTCTGCTGGAGCATCGGCGTGTACGGCTTCGTGCTATGGCTGCCGTCGATCGTCAAGAACGGCTCCGACCTCGGGATGGTCGCGACCGGCTGGCTGTCCGCGCTGCCGTATCTCGCCGCGACGATCGCGATGCTCGCCGCGTCGTGGGCGTCCGACAAGGTCGGTTCGCGCCGTGGCTTCGTGTGGCCGTTCCTGCTGATCGGCGCGGCCGCGTTCGCCGCATCGTACGCCCTCGGCTCGTCGCATTTCTGGATCTCGTATGCGCTGCTGGTCGTGGCCGGTGCCGCCATGTACGCGCCGTACGGCCCGTTCTTCGCGATCGTGCCGGAACTGCTGCCGAAGAACGTCGCCGGCGGCGCGATGGCGCTGATCAACAGCATGGGCGCGCTCGGCTCGTTCGTCGGCTCGTACTTCGTCGGCTACCTGAACGGTGCGACCGGCTCGCCCGTCGCGTCGTACGCGTTCATGAGCGCCGCGCTCGTCGCCGCGGTGATCCTCACGCTGTCCGTCAAACCCCAGGCGCCCGATACGCATCCGCTCGCGGCGCCGCTGCAAGGAAAATGAATCAGATGAAGCCCCGTATCGTCGCGTACAAGCCGCTGCCCGATGACGTCCTCGCGTACCTGCGCGAGCATGCGGACGTCGTGCAGGCCGACGGCGCCGCAGCCCTCGCCGATGCGCTCGGCGACGCGGACGGCGCGATCGGCGCGAGCCTGAAGGTCACGCCGGACATGCTCGACCGCGCACCGCGGCTGAAGGCGTGGTCGACGATTTCGGTCGGCTACGACAACTTCGACGTCGCGGATCTCACGCGGCGCGGGATCGTGCTCGCGCATACGCCGGACGTGCTGACCGAATCGACCGCCGATACGGTGTTCTCGCTGATCCTCGCGTCCGCGCGACGCGTGGTCGAGCTGGCCGAGTGGGTGAAGGCAGGCCACTGGCATCGCAGCATCGGCCCCGACCTGTACGGCACCGACGTGCAGGGCAAGACGCTCGGCATCGTCGGGCTCGGGCGGATCGGCGGCGCGGTCGCGCGCCGCGCGGCGCTCGGCTTCCGGATGCAGGTGCTGTATGCGAACCGGTCCGCGCATGCGGAAGCCGAAACGCAGTACGGCGCACGGCGCGTGACGCTCGACGAACTGCTCGCGCAAGCGGATTTCGTGTGCCTGCAAGTGCCGCTGTCACCCGAAACGCACCACCTGATCGGCGCGGCCGAATTCGCGAAGATGAAACGCGGCGCGATACTGATCAATGCATCGCGCGGGCCGGTGGTCGACGAAGCCGCGCTGATCGATGCGCTGCGCGCGGGTACGATCCGCGGCGCGGGGCTCGATGTGTTCGAGAAGGAACCGCTGGCCGCGGATTCGCCGCTGCTGCAGATGAAGAATGTCGTCGCGCTGCCGCATATCGGCTCGGCGACGCACGAGACGCGCCACGCGATGGCGCGCTGCGCCGCGGAAAACCTGGTCGGCGCGCTGGCCGGCACGCTGCGCACGAATCTCGTCAATCCGGATGCGCTCGCACGCGCCTGAGCCGCGGCGGGTAACGGGCCGACCGCGAGCGGGTGCCCGCCCGGCGGCCGGGCGGCTTCGTTAGAGTCGATGGTCTTGGTGCCGGAGGGCTGGCTGCGTTATGATCCCCGCGCGTCGTATCGACGGCACGGCAGCGCTGCCGGCGGCGTCTCGCGACGGGTATCCGCGCCAGGTCCGGTGCGGCCGACTGCTTGTGCACGTGACCGGGGCGGGTGCCGACGCGCCGGCGCCGATCGACCGCGAAGCATGGGATCCGCGCAAGCGCTGAAGGGCGGACGCCGATCGACCGCGAAGCATGGGATCCGCGTAAGCGCTGAAGCGCTAACGCGGATCGACAGGAGATTCCACCGGGTGGCTTACGTTTCCAACAACAAAGATCCGTCTGCTCACGACGCGGCGCGGATCGAACGTCGCGAGGCACGACAGTGACCGATTCGCAACCAACCACAACGCGTCCGGCGACGATCAGCGATGTCGCGCGCGAAGCCGGCACCGGCAAAACCAGCGTGTCGCGCTACCTGAACGGCGAGACGCACGTGCTGTCCACCGATCTGCGCCAGCGGATCGAAGCGGCAATCGCGCGGCTCAACTACCGGCCGAACCAGATGGCGCGCGGGCTCAAGCGCGGCCGCAACCGGCTGCTCGGCATGCTCGCAGCCGACCTGACCAATCCCTATACCGTCGAAGTGCTGCAAGGCGTCGAGGCTGCCTGCCAGGCGCTCGGCTACATGCCGCTGATCTGTCACGCGGCGAACGAAGTCGAGATGGAGCGCCGCTTCCTGCAGCTGCTCACGACCTACCGCGTCGAAGGGCTGATCGTCAACGCGCTCGGCGCCGACGAGGACGTGCTGCGCCCGCTGCGCGGGGCCGGCATCCCGGCCGTGCTCGTCGACCGGACCGTCGAGGGCTTCGAGGCCGACCTGATCGGCCTCGACAACGCCGACGCGATCGAGACGGCACTCGCGCACCTGATCGAACACGGTTTCGACGCAATCCATTTCGTCGTGCAGCCGTTCGAGCGCGTCAGCTCGCGGCGCCTGCGCGAGGCCGCATTCCGCGCGGCACTCGGCGCGCGCGGGCTGACGGTGCCGTCGACGGTCGTGCTCGACCTGAACGAGCCCGATGCGACCGCGGCGGCGTTCGCCGACATCGATGCCCGCATCGACGACGCGGCACGGCGCGGCGTGCGCGCGGCGCTGTTCGCCGCGAACGCGCCGGTCGCGCTCGCGATCGCGCGCCACCTGCGCGCGCGTTTCGGCGCCGCATGGCAGCAGAAGGCGGCGCTGCTGTCGATCGACGATCCGGAATGGGCCGAGCTGATCGGTATCACGACGATCCGGCAGCCGACCTACGAAATCGGCTACAAGGCCGTCGAATTCGTGCACGAGCGGATCGACGGCGCAGCGGGCGACGTACGCGTCTCGCTGTTGCCCGGCGAGCTGGTTGTGCGCGCGTCGACCGCAAGCTGAGTATCATTCGGGGCACGCAGCGCGTCAGGTGCGCTGCCCCGAACAAGGAAATACATGACTGTCGCCCCCGTCACGCTGGCGGTGCTGATCGCCGCCACGCTGATCATCGCGCTCCTGCCGCTCGTCCTCTTCCGTATCCTGCGCAAGCCGCTTGCGCTGAACCGCCGCGACACGATCGTCGGCGTGGCCGTCTTCACGCTGTTCGCGATGATCCTCGAACGCGCATTCCACGGGCTCGTGCTGAGCCAGACGCCGCCCGACGGCTGGCTCACGCAGCCGCTCGCGTTCGTCGCGTACAGCGCGCTTGCGACCGCCGTGTTCGAGGAAGCCGGCCGTTATCTCGGGATGCGTTTCCTGAACCGCCGCTACGGCGCGTCGGCCGGCGACAGCCGCGGAATCGGCTACGGGATCGGCCACGGTGGCGCCGAAGCGTGGTTTGTCGGCGTACTCGTGTGGGGCCAGTGGTCGTATCTCGCGTGGCTCGCGAGCCGCGGCCAGCTCGAGACCCAGCTCGCCGATCTGCCGGGCGATACCGTCGTGCGGCTGCACGTGATGCTCGCGACGCTGTCGGCACAGTCGATCCTGCTGTTGCTGCTCGAGCGCTGCGCGGCGTTCGTGCTGCAGCTTGCGCTGTCGGTGCTGGTCTGGCGCGGCGTGCGCGCCGGCCGCGCGGGCGTGTTGCCGCTCGCGATCGTGCTGCATGCGCTGGCAGCCGCGCCGGCGCTGCTGTACCAGGTGCGCGTGCTGCCGGCCGGCTGGGTCGAGGCCGTGTATTTCGTGCTGGCCGCGCTTCTGGTCGTCGTGCTGGTGAAGACGTGCCGGCCGTCGCAATCGGCAGCCTGACGGGAGAGACGGGATGGACGACTATCTGATCGAATGCCAGAGCGCGGAATTCGACGCGCTCGCACGCGTGATCTGCGATCTCTTTCCGGAGCAGACGCGGTTCGCCGAAAGCAGCGACGCGCGCGGGCGGTTCCTGTCCGTGCACTGGCTCGCGATGCGTTTCGGCGCGACGCCGAAGCGGATGACGCTCGATATCCGCATCGTGCCGGCGGCACTCGCGCGCTATCTGGCACTCAAGCCGATGCAGCGCGCGCGCAGCCATGCGGTGCTGCATGCGTATACGGAAGCGATGCTCGGGTCGCTCGAGGAGCGCCACGCGGCCGGCGAGGCCGTCGAGCGCGACGCCGAACTCGAACTCGACGAAGACTTTGCGTGATCGTTCGCGCCGGCGCGATGCCGGCACGACGCGTCACGCGTCGCGGTAGACCTGCGCGAAGCGCTGCGCCTGCACGACACCGTAGTCGCCGGGCGCGTATTGCATCACCCAGTCGCCGGCGACGCCGCGCAGCGTGTCGCCGTTTTCCGAGCGGGCGATCGTGAACGGCTCGTCCATCCGGCGGGCGAGCACGACGGCCGGCCGGTTCCGGTAGGCGCCCGGTGCGCCGTGTGCGAGTGCCGGATCGGCGGGCAGGTATTTGGCGTCGAAGCGCGCGCGCGACACGACCCAGCGGTCGCCGGTGGAGCCCGTGATCAGCGCGTCGCCCGCCACATAGCGGTTCGGGCCTTCGAGGCTCATCAGTTCGCCGTCGGCGTCCGCGAAGGAAACGGCGACGGTTTCGTCCTTGACGACGCGACGGGCCTGCGGATCGGTACGCAGGTCGATGTGCTTGAGTTCGAGCATGGCGGGGAAGTGCGGGAAAAGCCGGGAGCTTATCCCGAATCCGGCGCGCCGTGTGACGCGCCGGTCGCCTGTAGCGGTGCCGTTCGGCCCGGACGGGCCGTGTGCGGTGCCGGCGGCGCCGGCAGGGCGGGCGTCAGGGCTGCGCGGGTGCGCTGGCGGCCGGCGCGGCTGCCGCCTTGCCTTCCTTGCCCTTCGTCTTGCCCTTGCCACGATGCTCGCCGCCGTGGTGCAGCCAGCTGCGGAACGTCGTGTCGGCCAGTGCCTTCTGGTCGGCCGGGAAACTCTCGTAGAGCGGTGCGAAGGCGTCGGCGAGCTTCTTCGCGCCGTCCGCGTTCGCCTGCGACAGTTCCGCATACTGCTTCATGTCGTCGAGTGCGGAGACGTCGTGCTTGGCCATTCGTTCACGATAGAGGCGGCCCATCGTGTCGCCGTTGCCGCGCATCGTGTCGGCGAACGTCTTCCACTGCGGCTCCTGCGCCGACGTGATCTTCAACTGGTCGTGCAGGTACTTGATGCGCTGCTCGACGCGGGCTTCATGGCGCGCCTCGCGCTGCTCGGCGGTCGGGGCCGAAGCCGCGGCTGCGGTCGTCGTGGCCTGAGCGGGCGCTTGCGGCTGCGCCGGGGTTTGCGCGAACGCGCTGGCTGCAACGGCGAGCGTAGCGAGGGTGAGCGAGATTTTCTTCATGGTTGGCTCTCCGGGGTGGTGTCTGGCGAGCGGGCGCGGCGGCAATTGCCGCAAGCACGCATCTCGCATCGCCAGCTATTAGTAGCACGTTGAGTGCGGCGCAGCAGTGAATGCGACACTTGCTTACATCCGATACGAATCGAAATTGAAAGGTTCGAATCGGTTCCGGGCGATGCCGTTTGGGCGGGCCGGCGTTCGGCGCTATCATCGCGTCACCTTCCACTTTGCCGGCACGTCGTGCCCCGGCCCAGCCTCATGCGTCCACCCCGCCTCGACCAACTCGACGATCTCGACCGGCAACTCGTCGCGCTGCTGCAGGCCGATGCGCGTGCCAGCGTCGCGGATCTCGCGCGCCAGCTCGACGTCGCGCGCACGACGGTCGTCGCACGCATCGCGCGGCTCGAACGGACCAACGTGATCGCCGGCTACAGCGTCCGGCTCGGGCAGGACGTGCTCGACGCGAGCATTTACGCGTATGTCGGCATCATCCTCACGCCGAAGTTCGGCAAGGACGTGTTGCGCAAGCTCGACCGGATGCCCGAGGTGCAACTGCTGTGCGCGGTGAGCGGCGAGTACGACTACGTCGCATGGCTGCGCGCCGATTCGCCCGAACGGCTCAACGACCTGCTCGACCAGATCGGCACGCTCGAAGGCGTCGAGCGCACGACGACGTCGATCATCCTGTCGCGCAAGATCGATCGCGGGACGATCGGCGGCTGACGTTCAGGCGCGGTGTTCGTTGCACCGCGCTTGTTGCGCTGCCGTATCGGCCCGACATAGAGCCGCTCGCATCGCGGCATGACGATCGTGTCGATCGACAGCGTGCGTTCAATGCGATGCCGCACGATGAAGATCGCCGCGAGCGCGCCGCGTTGATCGTCGCGCTCGCGTGGAGGCTGACGTTCACTTCGACGATGAGCAGGTCGGTGATCCGCGTACCGACGATGTTGACCAGCACCACCGTTGGCTGGCAGATCCACGACACCTCGCAGTGCGTACGCAACTGCATCCACAACGCAATCGCGAGCCGCGACGCCATCGCGATGCGCGCGACGATCCGGCCGGGCCCCACGTTGAGCGCGAGATAGTCCGCGCCGGTTTCGCCGACCGTGGTCGACATGATCTTGCCGATCCGGAGCGACAGCGCGACGTCGGGCACCTTGGTCAGCCAGTGCCGCGTGCGTTCGGCGGGCAGGGATTGCATGCGATGCCTCCTCGGCAATCGTGTAGTCGGCATGCAGTCTGGCTCGCGAGACTTTGGCCAGTCACGGCAGGCCCGTAACGGGTGAAAAAACCTCATTTCGACGTTTCGACGAAATGTGTCGTCGTAACGTCGAAATTATCGGTCGTTTCGCATCATTCTTCGTCTTGGAACTGATTTTGCGCGTCCCTAAACTGTGTTCATGGCTCGACGCCGTCCACTACATCACACCCATCATCAGGAGATAAGCGCATGAAAATCGCCATCGTCGGCGCAGGTCTGATCGGCCACACCATTGCTCACATGCTGCGTGAAACGGGCGACTACGAAGTCGTCGCGTTCGACCGCGATGCGGATGCGCTCGCGAAGCTGTCGCGCGAAGGCATCGCGACGCAACGGGTCGATTCGGCCGACGCGAACGCGATTCGCGAAGCAGTGAAGGGTTTCGATGCGCTCGTCAATGCGCTGCCTTATTACCTCGCGGTCAACGTTGCCGCCGCCGCGAAGGCTGCCGGCGTCCACTACTTCGACCTGACCGAAGACGTGCGCGCGACCCACGCGATCCGCGAGCTGGCCGAAGGCTCCGACCGTGCGTTCATGCCGCAGTGCGGCCTCGCCCCGGGCTTCATCGGTCTCGCCGCGCATGAACTGGTGAACGGCTTCAGCGAAGTGCGCGACGTGAAGATGCGCGTCGGCGCGTTGCCCGAGTATCCGACCAACGCGCTGAAGTACAACCTGACGTGGAGCGTCGACGGCCTGATCAACGAATACTGCCAGCCGTGCGAAGCGATCCGCGACGGCCGCAAGCAGTGGGTGCAGCCGCTCGAAGGCCTCGAGCACTTCTCGCTCGACGGTACCGAATACGAAGCGTTCAACACGTCGGGCGGCCTCGGCACGCTGTGCGAGACGCTGTCGGGCAAGGTCGAGACGCTCGACTACAAGTCGGTGCGCTACCCGGGCCACCGCGATCTCGTGCAGTTCCTGCTCGAGGACCTGCGCCTGTCGACCGATCGCGACACGCTGAAGTCGATCATGCGCCGCGCGGTGCCGTCGACGAAGCAGGACGTCGTGCTCGTGTTCATCACCGTGACGGGCGTGAAGGACGGCCAGCTGGTGCAGGACGTGTTCACGCGCAAGATCTTCGCGAAGGACGTGTGCGGGATGCACATGAGCGCGATCCAGATCACGACGGCCGGCGCGATGTGCGCGGTGCTGGATCTGTTCCGCGAGAAGAAGCTGCCGCAAAGCGGTTTCATCCCGCAGGAAAAGGTGTCGCTGAAGGCGTTCCTGTCGAACCGCTTCGGCAAGCTGTACGAAGGCGGCACGATGGAGCGCGTGCACGCGGTGGCCTGACCGTCCGCCAGCCTCCGGCACGAGGGCCGTACGACGCCGGGAGCGCAGCAGCGCTTCCGGCGTTGTCTTTTGCGGGAACGAACAGGAGGGGCGATCAGGCCGGCAGCGGCGGGACGATTGTCGTCGCAGGCGGAGGCGGCGCGATGCGGTACAGCAGCGTATCGATGTCGGCGTCGGATGGCGCGGTGTTGTCGAACATCACGATGCCGTCGCATTCATGGCCGGTCGGTACGAAGCGGCGCTGCCGGTATTCGTCCCAGTGCGCGAGCTTGTAGGCATCGTTCGGGTTGCCGCGCGCGACGATCCGCTGGTGCGCGACGTCTTCCGACGTGTAGACCCAGACGACCGTCAGCGTGACGTCGGGGGAGATGCCGAGCCATGCGCGGTCGAGAATGCGGCGATCGCGCACTTCGCGCGACAGCGGGCCGACGACGAGCGCGCCGATGCCCAGCGCGAGGTTTTCACGGGCCGTGTCGAGCAGGCCCTGGTATTCGGGATCGCGCAGATGCTTCAGGTAGAGCGGGCTGTCGCGGTCGTTCGGATCCTCGGTGAGCGCACCCATTGCGGCCGAGCTGTAGCGGCCATACAGCGTGTCCTTGTCGAGCAGGCAGAAGGCCTCGCCGGTCGCGCGCATCAGCGGCCCGATGAGCCGCTTCGCGAGCGTGGTCTTGCCGGTGCCGGCGTGACCGCAGAAGAACACCAGGTGCGTCACGAAGCCTTGCCTCCCGGCTGCGGGCTCGGCGCACCGTTGCGCTTGTCGCCGCGCGAGAACACTTCCGCCTCGAGCCACATCGCGTTGATGATGCCGAAGCCGAGCGCCACGCCGATGCCGAGTATCCACGAGAAATACCACATGGGTCTGTCTCCTTGACGGTTGGGCCGCAGTGTCCTGGTGCGCGTGCTGCGGCGCACGCAGCCCGATCATGACCAATATCGTCGTGCCGCGCAAGCCGGGCCGCCCGCGCAGCAAACCGGTAAACTGATGCGCAAACCGCAACATCAGAGACACCATGCTGATCAACTGTGCTGCATACCAGGACGGCCGCAAGCTGGCCGACATCGATATCGACGCCATCAGCGACTACGTGTCGAAGCCCGAATGCTTCGTGTGGGTCGCGCTGAAGGATCCGACACCCGAGGAAATCGACCTGATGGGCGAGGAGTTCGGGCTGCACGAGCTCGCACTCGAGGATGCCCGCAAGGGGCACCAGCGGCCGAAGATCGAGGAGTACGGCGATTCGCTGTTCGCGGTGCTGCATACGGTCGAGCTCGATGACGACGGCGAATTCAAGGTGGGCGAGCTGAACGTGTTCGTCGGCCCGAACTACGTGCTGTCGATTCGCAATCACACCGAGCAGGACTTCCGCGACGTGCGCAAGCGCTGCGAGCACGAGCCGCATCTGCTGCGGGAAGGCTCGGCGTTCGTGTTCTACGCGCTGATGGACCAGGTCGTCGACCGCTATTTCCCGATCCTCGAAACGCTCGGCACCGAGCTCGAGGAACTCGAGGATCGGATCTTCGCGAAGGCCACGCCCGCGTCGTCGCGCGCGATCATCGAGGATCTCTATTCGCTGAAGCGCCGGCTCGTGACGCTGTACCAGCACACGGCGCCGCTGATCGAGCCGCTCGCGAAACTCACCGGCGGACGCGTGCCGCAGGTCTGCAGCGGGATGGCGGCTTATTTCCGCGACGTGTACGACCATCTGCAGAGGATCGTGAAGACGATCGAAGGGCGCCGCGAGATGGTCGTCACGGCGATCCAGGTCAACCTCGGGATGATTTCGCTGGCCGAGAACGAAGTGACGAAACGGCTCGGTTCGTTCGCCGCGCTGTTCGCGATACCGACGATGATCGCCGGCATCTACGGGATGAACTTCGCGAACATGCCCGAGTTGCACCTGAAATACGGTTTCTACGGCTGTATCGCGGTGATGGTCGTCGCCGACTTCGCGCTGTGGTGGCGCTTCAAGCGGGCAGGGTGGCTGTAGTCCTGCGTCGCGGCTAGCGCGGGGCGTGCTTGCCGATCACGACGCGCCACGGACGCACACGCCACGATTTCACGAGGCCGTTCTGCACATACGGATCGGCGCGCGCGAACGACTCGGCCGCCTCCGGCGAATCGCCTTCGAACACGAGTACGGCCTGATCGGCCGGGTCCGACAGCGCGCCGGCGAGCACGAGTTCGCCGCGCTCGGTCGCGGCCTGTGCCAGCGCGAGATGTTCGGCGCGGAACGGTTCGCGCCGCGACAGGTAATCGTCGACGAGTTCGTAGATCAGCTGGTAATGCATGCGTGGCTCCGGGAAGGGGGCGGCGGCGCGGTCGTCGTGTCGGCTCGGCTGCCGGTCGGTCTGTTGCGGCCAGTATAGGACAGCCGGGTGGCCGGCGCGTCGCCAACGGGAGCGTAATCCTGTTCTCGAGATTGCAACTAACGGTCAGTCAACTCAGCGACCTGAAATCCTGACCGCGGTCGCGCCTTTGATCCCACCGCTTTTTCTTCGTGTTTCGCAGGGCAGGGAGACGCGGTCAGCATCGACGATGCGGCCACGTCTGCAGGGCAGGCCCTGGCGGAAGCTCGATGTATGCGCCGCGGCCGCACCGGCGGCCCGCGCCTACGCCTTGTATCCGATCGTGCGCAGCAGATCCTTGCGCCAGCGCACGTCGTCGTCGTCTTCGACGCCGAGCGGCGGAAAGCCGTCGACGACACCGGCGATCCCGCGCCCCTGCGCGCTTTCCGCGACGATCACGTCGGTCGGGTTCGCGGTCGCGCAGTAGATCCGGCAGACCTCCGGCACGGCCTTGATCGCATTGAGCACGTTGACCGGATAGAAACCGTCGCCGAGGAACACGATGAACGCGTGACCGGCGCCGATCGCAAGGGCGTTGCGGCACGCGAGCTCGACGAGTTCCGCATCGGTGCCGGAGCGGCGCACGAGACGCTTGCCCGATGCCTCGCAGAACGCGAGCCCGAAACGAATGCCCGGCACGGTGCCGACCAGCGTCTCGTGGATGTCCTCGACGGACTTGATGAAATGCGACTGGCCGAGGATGAAATTTACGGCCTCGGGTTTGTCGATGGTGACGGTTTCGAATTGCAGCATGGCGGACCTCGTCTGGCGATGCGGCGCGCGCGCCGCAATGGGCTCTCCAAGCTTAGTACGCGGCGGCTGGCGTCGAAAGCGACGCGTCCTATCCTTGGTTGTGTAGGGCGCGCGAGCGCGAATGCAACGGAGGGCAACATGGACGTGCGACACGGCTTCGTCGACTGCGTGGGACGCACGCCGTTGATCCGGCTGGCGAAGCTCAGCGCGGAAACGGGCTGCGAAATCCTGGGCAAGGCGGAATTCATGAATCCGGGCGGTTCGGTGAAGGATCGCGCGGCGCTCTACATCATCCGGGACGCCGAGCAGCGCGGCGCGCTGAAGCCGGGCGGCACCGTCGTCGAGGGCACGGCGGGCAACACGGGCATCGGTCTTGCGCACATCTGCGCGGCGCGCGGTTATCGCTGCGTGATCGTGATTCCCGACACGCAATCGCCGGACAAGATGGCGATCCTGCGCACGCTCGGCGCCGACGTGCGCCCGGTGCCGGCGGCGCCGTATCGCGACCCGAACAACTATCAGAAGATTGCCGGGCGGCTCGCGGACGAACTCGACAACGCGGTATGGGCCAACCAGTTCGACAACGTCGTCAACCGGCAGGCGCACTACGAGACGACCGGACCGGAAATCTGGCGCGATACGGCGGGCACGGTCGATGCGTTCGTCTGCGCAACCGGCACGGGCGGCACGCTGGCGGGCGTGAGCCGCTACCTGAAGGAGCAGAATCCTGAGGTCCGGATCGTGCTGGCCGATCCGCACGGAAGCGGGCTCTACGGTTACGTGAAAACGGGCGACCTCGGTGCCGAAGGCAGCTCGATCACCGAAGGCATCGGCTCGACGCGCGTCACCGCGAATCTGGCCGGCGCACCGATCGACGACGCCGTGAGGATCGACGATTCGCAGTGCGTGACGATGGTCTACCGGCTGCTGCGCGAAGAAGGGCTGTACGTCGGCGGATCGAGCGGAATCAACGTCGCGGCGGCGGTCTGGCTGGCCCGCAGGATGGGCCCGGGGCATACGATCGTGACTTTGCTGTGCGATCGCGGCGACATCTATCGTGCTCGGCTCTTCAACCGCGAATGGCTGCGCGAAAAGGGGCTGGAATCGGGGTTGGAACCAGAACGGGCACCCGAATGAGGAAGGGGTGAGGCGGCGTTTCCATTGGCTCGAATGCGACCTATGCTGAACAAATCCGGAGCGAACGCCGTTCGCCCGATTCGCCCAGACGAGGTGTGCCATGCCAGTATCAGCCACCCTGCAGGATTGCCTGCGCCAGAAGTCATCGCGGTACGAAGTGGTGTACCACCCCTATAGCCATACGAGCATGGAGACGGCCGCCGCCGCGCATATCCCCGGCGATCGCCTCGCGAAAACCGTGCTCCTCGAAGACGACGAAGGCTACGTCGCAGCCGTTTTGCCGACCACGCACGCCGTGCGCCTGTCGGATCTCTGGGTGAAGACGGGACGCCATCTCGTGCTCGCCCGCGAGGTCGAACTGCGCGAGCTGTTCAAGGATTGCGACATGGGTGCGCTGCCGCCGGTCTGCATGGCGTACGGCATGAAGACGTTTCTCGAGGAACGTCTCGCACAGCAGCCGGAAGTCTATTTCGAGGCCGGCGACCACGAAGCGCTGATCCACATGATGCAGGATGAATTCCTGACGCTGATGGAGACGGCCGAGCGTGCGCATTTCTCGCACAAGATGCAGGGCATGCAGTCCTGACGCTTGCGGTGCACGGGCATTTGTCGGTGCGAGTGTGACAGGGTTGCAGGTCTTGTCAGCGGGATGGCCGTCGGATAGTTAATTCGCCATCCGAATTTTTTTGCGGCGTATTTACGGCGGCCGACCAATCATGAATTTAAGTCGCATTCCAGATTAACTGTTCTGATACCTCTGGTTCGGCATCTCCGGTGCGTCGTCCTTGAGGAAACGATCCCGGCCAGTTCGAGGCGGTCGACCGGCATGTCCGTCGACATGCGAGCGATGACGAGGCGGGGGATGCATCCTCGAGGTTACTTTCCGAATGCCCTTTTTTGGTGCGATGCAGGAGATATGCCGATATTTATGTTGAAGCGGATCAATATCCGTTTTCGCATATACCCATACAATTCAATTACCAAATTAATAATAAAAGTTGTATTTGTGCTTACCGGAATATTATTTGAATATCCCCTCCAAACTTTGTATTCGGGTATCAAATAAAGTTTGACGGCAAAATTTTTTCCTTGCTATCTTCTGCACCCAAGTGAACGGCGCCAATGACATCACCGCGTAACGAACGGTGAATCGTCATACGAAACGCGCGGCGCCGCCCGCTCAGCTGACAATTGCCTGAACGTGCAGGCGCGTGGTTTTCCAGTGCAACACCGGGCCGCGCCGGCCGGAACGATTCCTTGAAAAAGAGTGTATTGGAATTCGAATGCAATTCTTTCAATTCGGATTGCAAATTGAATTTGAAATGAAATGTTCGGGTAGATGCGATGGCGATGCCGACCTGGCTTCGCCGCCGGCAGCAATCCGAAACTGGGCGAATCGCTTGGGGGATGGATGGTGGGCATGAAAGTCGAAGAAAGTCTGGTTACGTCGAACAGCGGAGTGGCTACGCTGGGCCGTCCGCGAGAGTTCGGCAAGAAGCAACAGAATCCGGTACGCCGGTTCGGCGGCGTCGGAATCGTCCTGGTGCTGCATGCAGTGCTGATCTACGCGTTGCTCAACGGCCTGGCGACGAAAGTCGTGCAGGTGATCCAGCACCCGATCGAAACCCGCATCATCGAGCCGGTCAAGCCGCCGCCGCCACCGCCGATGCCCGTGGTCAAACTCCCGCCGCCGAAGTTCGCGCCGCCGCCGCCCCCGTTCGTCCCGCCGCCGGAAGTGCCGGTGCAGGCGCCGCCGCAGGCGACGATCACGCACCAGTCAGCCCCGGTACCCTCCGCGCCGGCCGTGCAGGCACCGGTCGTAGCACCCCCGGCGCCGGCCAAGCCCGTCAGCCATGACGTGGGTGTCGTCTGCCCGAATTCGGACGCGCTTCGCGCGTCGATCCAGTATCCGAAGGAAGCGCAGGAAAACAACATCACGGGTGACGTAACCATCGAATTCGTCGTGGATGCGGAAGGGAACATCACGAACGAGCGCGTGGCGCAGTCGGCAGATCCGGTCCTCGATCGCGCTGCCTACAACACCGTAAAACGATTCAAGTGCGTCGCGCAGGGCCAGTCGGTGCGGGTCCAGGTACCGTTCTCGTTCAATCTGAATTGATGCAGTGGGCGGCCCGGCGCGAACCGGGTCGGGAAAAACCATCACGAACTGCCGTATTAAGTTCACCGAAATAACTGGAGTGGGGTATGACGAAGCGTTCACTGGCCGCGTTGGCGGCAAGCATCCTGATGTCCGTCGTCGCAGTCGACGGGTTCGTTGCGCCGCAGCTCGCCCATGCGCAGGCAAGCGGCGCGGCCGGCACGGCGGCGCAGGCCGCGGCGCCGTCTGCCGCACCGGCCACGGCTCCGGCCGCCGCCGAACCGGCTCCGCCGCCCGCGCCGGCCACGACGGAAGCGGTCGAGAACCCGTACGGGCTCGGCGCGCTATGGAAGAACGGCGACTTCGTCGCCCGTTTCGTGCTGATCCTGCTGGTGATCATGTCGATGGGGAGCTGGTACATCATGATCACGAAGTTCCTGGAACAGTTGCGCGCCAACCGCCGCGCGAAACTGGCAGATGCGCAGCTCTGGTCCGCACCGTCGCTGGCCGAGGGCGCCAGGCTCCTCGACGAGGCGTCACCGTTCCGGTTCATCGCCGAAACGGCAATCGAGGCCGGCGAGCATCATGAAGATGCGCTGCTGGAAGCCGTGGACCGCAACACGTGGATCGACGTATCGGTCGAGCGCTCGATCACGAACGTGTCGAACCGGATGCAGGACGGGCTCGCATTCCTGGCCACGGTGGGCTCCACGGCGCCGTTCGTCGGGCTGTTCGGCACGGTCTGGGGGATTTATCACGCGCTGACCGCCATCGGCATCGCCGGCCAGGCGTCGATCGACAAGGTCGCGGGCCCGGTGGGCGAGGCGCTCATCATGACCGCGATCGGCCTCGCCGTCGCGGTGCCCGCGGTGCTCGGCTACAACTTCCTGGTCCGGCGCAACAAGTCGGTGATGGAGCGGGTTCGCAACTTCGGCGCGCAACTGCACACGGTGCTGCTGGCCGGCAATCGGCGCCCGGTACGCGCGGCGTCCTCGTCGCCGGCCGCGGCGTCGCTCGCGAACTGACCGGCCGACGGAGACGCGCGATGGCCATGAACGTCGGGCAGGACGATAGCGACGAGGTGATCGCCAACATCAACACGACGCCGCTCGTCGACGTGATGCTGGTGTTGCTGATCATCTTCCTGATCACGATCCCGGTCGTGACGCACACGATCCAGCTTCAGTTGCCGAAGGAGACGGTGCAACCGCTGCAGACGACGCCGAAGAGTATCGAGATCGCGGTGAACCGCGATGGCGACTTCTTCTGGGGCGAGCAGCTGGTGGATGCGCAGACACTGCTCGCGAAGCTGAAGGACGTGTCGCAGCAGCAGCCGCAGCCGAGCGTCCACGTGCGGGGCGACCAGAACACGCGTTACGAGTTCATCGGCCGGTTGGTCACGATGTGCGAGCGCGCGGGGATTGCGAAACTGTCGTTCATTACGGAGCCGCCCGCGCGCGGCAGCTAGTCGTGGACGGGAATCTTGGTGAGATGGCGGGCTGGCGGCTGGGGTTGATGCACTGACGCTGGTCGGCCTTGGGGCATGGGGTCGGCGTAGGTGCTGAAGCATTAATGCTGATTGACTGCGAAGCATGGGGGCGGTGTAAGTGCTGAAGCACTAATGCTGATCGACCGCGAAGCATGGGATCAGCGTAAGTGCTAAAGCACTAACGCTGATCGACAGGAGTCGACGATGGGAATGAATGTGCCTTCGGGCGGAAGCAATGCCGAACCGGAAGTGATGGTCGATATCAACACCACGCCGCTGATCGATGTGATGCTGGTGTTGCTGATCATGCTGATCATCACGATCCCGATTCAGATGCATTCGGTGAAGATGGACCTGCCGGTGGGTAACCCGCCGCCGCCGGCCACGCCGCCGGAAATCGTGCAGATCGACATCGACTTCGACGGCACGACGACGTGGAACGGCGCACCGGTGCCGGACCGCACGGCGCTCGAGGCGAAACTGACCCAGGTGGCGGCGGAACCCGTGCAGGCGGAAATCCACCTGCGCCCCAACAAGCTGGTGCCGTACAAGGACGTGGCCGCCGTGCTCGCGTCCGCGCAACGCGTGGGCGCGACCAAGATCGGCCTGATCGGTAACGAACAGTTCATGCAATGACGACACGGACGAGCCGATGAACCAGCGACGATGGAAACGGATGATGGCGGTGGCGGCGCTCGGCGCGGCAGGCTTGCTCGGACGCCCGGCATTACCGGCGGACGCGCTGCGGCCGGACGTGGCAAAGCCATTGGCGGCCGCACAGGACCTGTACCGGGCGCACAAGTATCGCGATGCACTGGGCAAGATCGCCCAGGCGGCGGCCGTGCCGAACCGGACGCCGTACGAAACCTACATGGTGGAGGAGATGCGCGGCGCGGCCGCGATGGCGGCAGGCGACTCGGGCACGGCCGCGCAGGCCTACGAGGCCGTGCTGAACTCGGGGCGGCTGTCGGGCGAGGACGAGCAGCGGACCACGGCGGCACTGGCCGGCATCTACTTCCAGCAGAAGAACTACCCGCTGGCGATCCGGATTGCACAGCGCTACCTGAAGGCAGGCGGATCCGATCCGGAAATGCGCACGCTGCTCACGCAGTCGTACTACCTGTCGAACGATTGCACACCGCTCGTGAGCCAGTTGAAAGCGAGCACCGACGCGCAGGCGAACGGCGGACACGCGCCGGATGAAGGGCAGTTGCAGATGCTTGCGACCTGCGCGCAGAAAGTGAAGGACGGCAACGCGTATCGCGGTGCGCTCGGGCTGCTGGTGGCTTACCACCCGAGCCCCGCGTACTGGGACGAAATGGTCACGGCGATTCGCGGCAACCCGGGGTATCTGCCGTCGCTCGATCTCGACATCTACCGGTTGCGCCGGGCGACGGGCTCGCTCGCGACAGCCGACGCGTACATGGAAATGACGCAGCTCGCGCTGGTGGCAGGGTCGCCCGCCGAAGGCAAGCAGGTGATCGACCAGGGGTTCGCGTCCGGCGTACTCGGCAAGGACGCACAGGCGGATCGCGAGAAGCGGCTGCAGGCGCTCGCGGCAAAGCGCGCGCAATCGGGCGGGGACGCCGCGACGCCGGCTGCGCCGATCGACGCGGGTATGAACCTCGTCTTCGCAGGCAAGGCGCAGCAGGGCCTGCCGATGATGGAGCAGGCGATCGCGAAGGGCGGGCTCGAGCATCCGGACGCGGCGCGACTGCGGCTCGGAGAGGCGTATTACGTGGCCGGTCAGAAGGCGCGTGCGGTCCAGGTGCTGCGCACGGTCAAGGGCACCGACGGTTCCGCCGACCTCGCACGGCTCTGGACCGTGGTGGCATCCCGCTAACGCAACGCACGGGCACGACGGCCCGCGGCGCGGGAGCGGGCGTGGTCGGTGAGCGGAAATCGGTGCGCCGCTCAGACGGCACCGATGCATGAGGGCAGGTCAGCCGAGGGAAAAGGGGCAGCCTTGTTGATTAGTAAACCGAATGAAATGCGCAGGATCGGCACGGCCGAGCGATGCGGGTGCCGTGCCGCACCACGCGCGGCGTGCACGCCGCGACAGCGTGCGGCCGGGTATCGCGCCGGGCCGGTCGCGTCATGGCATCGGTCGAGGCTTGACGACATCAAACCGATTTCGACTGCGAGGGTCCGTCTTTCCATGGTTTTGCCCCCTGATGAGTCGGTGCTCGTCGCCGTGTCGCTAGGCAACAAGATCCGGGCGCTGCGCCAGCGCCTGAAACTTACGCTCGACGAAACGTCGACGATCGCCGGCATTTCGAAGCCGTTCCTGTCGCAGGTCGAGCGTGGGCGGGCGACGCCGTCGATCACGTCGCTGGTCCGGATCGCAAAGGCGCTGGGCGTGACGATGCAGTACTTCATCGACACGCCGACGGAGGCGCGCTCGGTATGCCGCGGCAATGCGCTGCAGTATTTCCAGTTCACCAACTCGGCCAGCCGGTTCGCCCGGCTGACGAATCTGGTGGACGGCCGCAAGCTCGACGCGATCCTCGTCAGGATGCCGGCGGGGCAGTTGTCGTCCGAGATGACGACGCATGCGGGCGAGGAGTTCGTCTATGTGTTGCGCGGGCAGGTGGCGCTGACGCTCGAGGATTGCACGTTCACGCTGAACGAGGGCGATACCGCGCATTACGAGTCGACGATGCCGCATGCGTGGCGCAACACGGCCGACGAAGAGGCGGTGATCGTCTGGGTCGGCACGCCCAGGCTGTTCTAGCAAGGGCGGCCGGCGCGGCGGACCGTCAGCAAGGATAGGTACCCGATCGGTAGCGGATGCCGGTCGAATCGGCAGGAAGCAGGTAATGCGCTCAATGTAGGTGTTTAGTATGGCGAATCAAAATAGAAAACGACGGTGATGCTGAATGGTGCTGGTGCCCCGAAGCCGAGCCGTTCGAGTCGTGGCGGTAGAAAACGTGGCAATCGAAGGCGTGGCAATCGCGGGTTCCGTTACACGGTCACCCAGGACGCGCAAGGAATTCACAAGGTTCCGGCGCGCAGCAGGTGGGGTCTTACTACGAGCGAGAGGGAACAAGATGAAGCAGAGAGTTTTGGCGTTGGCCATCAAGAGAATAGTCTGGGCGGAGCTGGCGCTGACGGCGGCATTGGCGCCGCCGGCGTTTGCACAGAGCCAGCCGGCGCCGGGCGCCGTCGCGATCGCGGATGCGGTCGCGAACGGCGCGCCCGTGACCGTTGCACAGGCGGGCGGCACGCCGGATGCCGCCGCTGCCACGGGCGCCGCGGCAGCGGGCGCCGCAACCGAGGCCACGCCCGCCGCACCCGGCGCGAACGGGCAGGGCAAGGTCGCGCAGATCAAGCGCTTCGAAGTGACGGGTTCGCTGATCCGGCAGGCCGACAAGACCGGTTTCCAGCAGGTGCAGACGATCACGCCGAAGGAAATCCAGGCCAGCGGCGCGGTGACCGTCACCGACTTCCTGCGCGATGCGGCGGCCAACTCGGCGAACAGCTGGGGTGAAGGGCAATCGGGCAACTTCGCGGCCGGCGCGGCCGGTATCGCGCTGCGCGGCCTGTCCGAGAAGTACACGCTCGTGATGGTCGACGGCCAGCGCGTCGCACCTTACGCATTCTTCTCGAACAGCGTCGACTCGTTCTTCGACCTCAACACGATCCCGCTCAACGATATCGAGCGGATCGAAATCGTGAAGACGGGCGCCGTGTCGCAGTATGGTTCGGACGCGATCGGCGGGGTCGTCAACATCATCACGAAACACAATTTCCGCGGCCTGCAGCTCGACGGCAGCCTCGGCAGCGCGATCAATGCCGGTAACGGCGACGGCACGACGAAGTTCGGCGTGCTCGGCGGCTTCGGCGACCTGAACGCCGACCGCTTCAACGTGACGGCCGCGCTCAGCTACTACAAGTCGAACGGCTTCACGCTGGCCGATCGCGATTCGACGCGCAACCAGGACTTCACGGGCAAGCCGGGCGGCTTCTCGCTGCTCGCGCCGTCGTACTGGAACATGCCCGGTGGTGTCGCGCAGGCGCTGAGCGGTGGCTGCCCGTTCGGCGGCTCGGTCCATCAGGCCGCGTCGAATTCGCTGTCGTCCGGATCGCCGGGCACGATCTGCGCGTACAACACGGCTGAAAGCACGTCGATCCTGCCGATGACCGAGCGCCTGAACGCAAAGCTCCACGGGGACTTCAAGATCGACGACAAGACGACCGCGTTCGCGGATTTCCTCGAGAGCTACAACACGACCACGACCAACGACGGCCTGTGGAACAACGTGATCGGCAACCCGCAGAACCCGGCGCTCGTCTGGAATCCGCAGACGAAGCTGCTGTCGCCGTTCAACTACACGGTACCGGTCAGCAACCCGTACAACACGACGGGCGCGGCCACGCCGCTCACCTACGCGTTTCCGAACACGGTCGCGCAGAAGACCTGGGCGAACTACTGGCGTGCGGCCGCCGGCATCAAGGGGTCGTTCACGCTGCCGTACGGAGACTGGGACTGGGCGACGTCGGTCAGCCACTCGCAGAGCACGGTGTCGAACGTGTTCACGAACCAGCTGAACGTCAACGCGCTGAACAACATCTACCAGAACGGCACGCTGAATTTTGCGAACCCGGCGGCGACGCCGAACGCGTTCAACGGGCTGTTCCAGGAAGCGAACAACCTCGGCATCTCGAAGCTCGACACGATCGACGCGACACTGTCGACGCCGAACCTGTTCCATCTGCCGGCCGGCGACGTCGGGATCGGTTTCGGCGCGCAGTTCACGCATCAGAGCGAAGTGCTGACGCCGGGCTCCGAATACCTGAGCGGGGCGGTCGTTACCCCGGACCTCGAGACGGTGAACGGCCAGCGCAACGTCGCGGCCGTCTATTACCAGATCAACGTGCCGATCCTCGAGAACCTGACGTTCAGCCAGGCCGGCCGCTACGACCACTACACGGACGTGGGCGGTGCCTTCTCGCCGCGCTTCGCGTTGCGCTACCAGCCGATCAAGGCCCTCACGCTGTATACGTCGTACAACCGCGGCTTCCGCGCGCCGACCTTCGTCGAGGACAGCAAGTCGCAGACGCTCGGCATCCAGGTCGATCCGGCCACCGGCCAGAACTACACGTCGATCACCGTCGGCAACCCGAACCTCGCGCCGGAACGCACGCGCAACTTCAACATCGGCTTCCAGGTATCGCCGAGCCGCTACACGGATCTCGGCTTCGACTGGTACAAGATCCGCATCGACAACGTGATCGGCCAGGGCGCGCCGTCGCAGGTCGTGACCGATCCGACGACGGGCCAGCTGCTGTACAAGATGATTCCGTACCAGAACCTCGGTTACCTCGATACGAACGGCTTCGAAGGCACGTTCCGCCAGGGCCTGCCGCTCAAGGGCTGGGGCACGGTCACGCTGTCGGGCGACTGGGCGTACATCAACAGCTACAAGATCGGCTTCCCGGGCGGAACGCCGGTCAACGGCGCGGGCAACAACTTCACGATCACGCAGCCGTTCGGCGGCAGCTTCCCGCGCTGGCGCGGCAACACGACGCTGGACTGGAACTACCGGAAGTTCGATGCGGCGCTGACGTGGCAGTTCACGGGCCCGTACGCGCAGAACCTGCTGCCGGCGCCCGCGCCGTCGAAGGTCGGCTCGTACAGCCAGTTCAACCTGATGATGACGTACACGGGCTTCAAGAACTGGACGATCTACGGCGGCATCAACAACCTCTTCAACCGCACGCCGCCGTACGACCCGATCTTCGCGAACGGCACGCTGGACCAGAGCGGGTACGACACGTCGGTGTATTCATACATCGGCCGGTTCGCGCAGGTCGGCGCGACGTACAAGTTCTGACGGCGATCGCAATGCGCTGACAGGCTTTGGACAGGCCGCTCCACGTCCACTACCCCCTTTTCGGGGCGGCCTTTTTTCGCCTGGCGCCACGACGTCCCGCAACCGGGGCGCGCGGCGGCGCAGTTGATCCGATCGTGTACAGCACGAACCCCACGCGGGACGCGGCCGACATGCGGCGTCCGGCACAGGCATCGACCGTGCGCAGGCAGCGCGCCCGCACGCTTCCGGACAGACTGACCATGAGACTGTTGAATGGGCGACGGGCACGCGTGCCGCGCCACTCGCACCTGAAGCGCCTGAAGCGCACGCATGGGCGGATGCGTGCCGCCACGCGCGCCGCGCTGCTTATGTGCGCCGCGTGGCTCGTGTCGGGCGGCGTCATGCCGCAGGCCGCGCTCGCCGTGCCGGCGATCTCGCAATACGACCACCCGAAGTATCCGCCGGGCTTCACGCATTTCGACTACGCGAATCCGGACGCGCCGGACAGCGGCACGCTCGATTTCGAAAACTACGACGAAGCGCAAAGCTACGACTCGCTGAACCCGTTTCTCGTGCGCGGCTCGCCCGCGCCGGACATCAAGAACCTGATGTTCGACACGCTGATGCAGCGCAGCTGGGACGAGCTCGCATCCGAATACGCGCTGATCGCCGACGACGTCGAGGTCGCGCCCGACGGGCTGTCGGCGACGTTCCACCTCGATCCGGCCGCACGCTTCTCGAACGGCGACCCGATCACCGCGGCCGACGTCAGGTATTCGTTCGATACGCTGACGAGCCCGCAGGCCTCGCCGCTGTACAACGCGCAGTTCTCGATCATCAGGCGTGCGGTGGTCGTCGACGGCCACACGGTGCGCTTCGAGTTCAAGCACGCGGAGCGCGACGCCGCGCTGATCGCGGGCGACCTGCCGGTGTTCTCGCCGAAGTGGGGGCAGCGTGCGGACGGCACGCGGCCGCCGTTCGACCAGATCGCAACGGTGCCGCCGATCGCGAGCGGCCCGTACCTGATCGAGCAGCGCAAGAACGACAAGCAGATCGTCTATGTGCGCAACCCGCACTACTGGGCGGCGAACCTGCCGTCGCGACGCGGCATGTTCCGCTTCGCGCGCGTGTCGTTCAAGCTGTACCTGGATCAGTACACGGCGCTCGAGGCGTTCAAGGCCGGCGACATCGACGCGCGCATGGAATACAGCGCGACGCAGTGGGCGCGCAAGTACGTCGGCAAGAACTTCCGCAACGGCATGCTCGAGCGCGGCGAGTTTCCTGACGGCCCCGCGCAGATGCAGGGCTTCCTGATCAACATGCGCAAGCCGATGTTCCAGGACGTGCGGGTGCGGCACGCGCTCGCGCTGGCGTTCGACTTCGACTGGATGAGCCGGATGATGTTCTACGGGCAGTATCGCCGTACCAACAGCTTCTGGGAGGCGAGCCCATTCGCGGCAACCGGCATGCCGAGCGAGAAGGAGCGCGCGTTGCTCGAACCGTTCCGCTCGACGCTGTTTCCGGAGGTGTTCGGCCCGATGGTCCGGCAGCCGTCGACGCTGCCGCCCGGCTCGTTGCGCGCGAACCTGAAGCAGGCGCGCGACCTGCTCGCGCAGGCCGGCTGGCGTTACCGCGACGGCGCGCTGCGCGACGCGAACGGCACGCCGATGACGATCGAGATCATCGACGACCAGCCCGGCATGGACCGCCTGATCCTGCCGTACACGCAGGCGCTCGCGATGCTCGGCATCCACGCGTACCTGCGTGAGATCGACAGCGCGGTCTACCTGAAGCGGCTCGACAACTTCGAGTACGACATGACGACGTATATCTACCTGCCCGTGACGATCCCGGGTGCGGAGCTGACGCGCCGCTTCGGCAGCGCGGCTGCGTCGCAGCCGGGCTCCGAGAACTATCCGGGCGTGAAGTCGAAGGCGGTCGACGCGCTGATCCGCGCGGCGCTCGCCGCCGACACGCTCGACGATCTCGAGACGGCCACGCACGCGCTCGACCGCGTGCTGATCAACCTGTACGCGCTGATTCCGCAGTACTACCTGCCGAATGCGCGGATCGCGTACAAGGCGACGCTCGGCCACCCGGCGATCGTGCCGAATTCCTATCAGTACGAAGACTGGATCATCGACTACTGGTACGTGAAGCATCCGGCGGCGAAACCCGCGCCGGCGGCCTGACGGGGGAACGACGATGCTCGCATACATACTCAGGCGGTTGCTGCTGATGGTCCCGACGCTGATCGGGGTGGTGACGATCACGTTCGCGGTCACGCAGTTCGTGCCGGGCGGGCCGGTCGAACAGGTGCTCGCGCAGTTGCGCCACGGCAGCGCGCGCGGCGGGGAGGCTGGCGGCGGAGGCGGCGGCTACCACGGCAGCCAGGGCGTCGACCCGCAGCAGATCGAACAGATCCGCAAGCAGTTCGGCTTCGACAGGCCGCCGCTCGAACGCTACGTGCTGATGCTGAAGAGTTATGCGACGTTCGACCTCGGCCAGTCCTATTTCGCGCATCGCAGTGTGTGGGCGGTCATTCGCTCGAAGCTGCCGGTGTCGATCACGCTCGGGATGTGGACGGTGATCCTCACGTACCTGGTGTCGGTGCCGCTCGGCATCGCGAAGGCGGTGCGCAACGGGTCGCGGTTCGACACCGTGACGAGCGTGCTGGTGCTGGCCGGCTACGCGGTGCCGGGCTTCGTGCTCGGTGTGCTGCTGCTGATGCTGTTCGGCGGCGGCACGTTCTGGCAGGTGTTCCCGATGCGCGGGCTCACGTCCGACAACTTCGACGACCTGACGGTGATCGGAAAGGCGCTCGACTATCTGTGGCACATCGTGATGCCGGTGACGGCGTCGGTCGTCGGCAACTTCGCGATCGTCACGATCCTGACCAAGAACACGTTCCTCGAGGAGATCGGCCGGCAATACGTGCTGACCGCACGCGCGAAGGGCGCACCCGAGCGCGACGTGCTGTGGAAGCACGTGCTGCGCAACGCGGCGATCCCGCTGCTCACCGGGCTGCCGGCCGCGTTCGTCGGCGCATTCCTGAACGGCAACCTGCTGATCGAGACGCTGTTCTCGCTCGACGGCATGGGGCAACTGTCTTACGACTCGGTGATCCGCCGCGACTATCCGGTCGTGCTCGGTTCGCTGTTCCTGTTCACGCTGATCGGCCTGCTGACCAAACTCATCGCGGATATCTGCTATGTCCTCGTCGACCCCCGTATCCAGTTCAACCGCCTGGACCACTGACCAGGCATGCGCGGCGTGCGCGGCCTCGCCGTCGCCGTGGCGGCGCACGTGGTTGCGCTTTCGCGCACAGCCGCTCGGCTACTGGAGCCTTGTGATCTTCACGGTGCTGTTCGTGCTCAGCCTGGGCGCGAACCTGCTGTCGAACGACCGGCCGCTGATCGTGCGCTACGACGGGCACTATTACTTCCCGATCGTGAAGGACTATCCGGAGACCGCGTTCGGCGGCGATTTTCCCGCGATGACGAACTATCTCGACCCGTACATCCGCACGAAACTCGAGTCGCACGGCAATTTCGCGCTTTATCCGCCGAACCGCTATCGCTACGACACGATCGACTATTTCGCGTCGCGCCCGTATCCGGCGCCGCCGTCGGCCAGCAACTGGCTCGGCACCGACCAGTTCGGGCGCGACGTGCTCGCGCGGCTGCTGTACGGGTTCCGGCTGTCGGTGCTGATGGCGTTCGCGCTGACGGTATCGGGCGTGCTGGTCGGCGTGCTGACCGGCGCGCTGCAAGGCTTCTACGGCGGCCGTACCGACCTGGTCGGCCAGCGCCTGATCGAGATCTGGAGCGCGCTGCCCGACCTGTACCTGCTGATCATCTTCGCGTCGATCTTCACGCCGTCGCTGTGGCTGCTGTTCGTGCTGTTGTCGATGTTCGGCTGGCTCGTGCTGTCCGACTACGTCCGCGCCGAATTCCTGCGCAACCGCGCGCTCGACTACGTGAAAGCGGCACGCACGATGGGGCTGACGAACGCGCAGATCATCTGGCGCCACGTGCTGCCGAACAGCCTCACGCCGGTGATCACGTTCCTGCCGTTCCGGATGAGCGCGGCGATCCTGTCGCTGACGAGCCTCGACTTCCTCGGGCTCGGCGTGCCGCCGCCGACGCCGAGCCTCGGCGAGCTGCTGCAGGAGGGGAAGAACAACCTGGATGCGTGGTGGATCTCGATCGCGGCGTTCGCGGCGCTGGTGGTGACGCTGCTGCTGCTCACCTTCATGGGCGATGCGCTGCGCAACGCGCTCGACACGCGCACGCGCGGCTCGGCATTCGGCGGAGGGCGATGATGACGAGACCGTTGCTGCAGATCGACGGGTTTTCCGCGCATTTCGGCGCGAACGCGGCCGTCCAGGACCTGAGCCTGTCGATCGGCCGCGGCGAGCGCGTGGCGCTCGTCGGCGAGTCGGGGTCGGGCAAGAGCGTGACCGCGCTGTCGATCCTGCGGCTCGCGCAGCAGGCGACGCTGTCGGGGCGGATGCTGTTCGACGGCGAGGATCTGCTCGCGAAGACCGAGCAGCAGATGCGCGGGATCCGCGGCGCCGATATCGCGATGGTGTTCCAGGAGCCGATGACGGCGCTCAATCCGCTGTATACGATCGGCAAGCAGATCGCCGAGAGCCTGCGGCTGCACGAGGGGCTGCGCCCGGGTGAAGCGCGCGAGCGCGGGATCGCGCTGCTTCGGCGCACCGGGATTCCCGAGCCGGAGCGGCGTATCGACAGCTTTCCGCACCAGCTGTCGGGCGGGCAGCGGCAACGCGCGATGATCGCGATGGCGCTGGCGTGCCGGCCGCGGCTGCTGCTCGCGGACGAGCCGACCACCGCGCTCGACGTGACGGTGCGCCAGCAGATCGTCGACCTGCTGATCGAGTTGCAGGAGCGGGAGGCCGCCGAGCGCGGGATGGCCGTGCTGCTGATCACGCACGACCTGAACCTCGTGCGGCGCTTCGCGCAGCGTGTGGCCGTGATGGAGAAGGGCGTGCTGGTGGAGACCGGCACGACCGCCGGGCTGTTCGCGGCGCCGCAGCATCCGTACACGCGCCGGCTGCTCGACAGCGCGCCGCAACGGGCGGTCGAGCCGGTCGCCGCCGGCGCGCAGACGATCCTCGACGTGCGGCAACTCGCCGTCGACTACCGCATCGCGGCAAAGGGCTGGCGCTCGGTGCTCGGCAAGACGACGTTCCGCGCCGTGCACGACGTGCAGTTGAGCCTGAAGCGCGGCGAAACGCTCGGGATCGTCGGCGAGTCGGGTTCGGGGAAATCGACGCTCGCGTCCGCGGTGCTCGGCCTGCAGCGGCCGGCGTCGGGCGGGATCGAGATCGACGGCATGCCGCTCGCGTCGCTGCGCACGACGCAGGGCCGGCGCACGCTGTACGGGCGCATGCAGGTGGTGTTCCAGGATCCGTTCGGCTCGCTGTCGCCGCGCATGACGGTCGAGCAGATCGTCGGCGAAGGGCTGGGCGTGCACCGGCCGCAGGTGACCGGCGACGCGCGGCGGGCGCGGATCGCCGCGCTGCTGCAGGAGGTCGGGCTGCCTGCCGAGGCGATGCTGCGCTATTCGCACGAGTTTTCCGGCGGGCAGCGGCAGCGGATCGCGATCGCGCGGGCGCTGGCGGTGGAGCCGGAACTGCTGGTGCTCGACGAGCCGACGAGCGCGCTCGACGTGTCGATCCAGAAGCAGGTGCTGAATCTGCTGACGAATCTGCAAAAGAAGTACAAACTCAGCTACCTGTTCATCACGCACGATCTGGCGGTGATGCGCGCGATGGCCCACCGGGTCATCGTGATGAAGGCGGGGCGCGTGGTCGAGGAGGGCGAGACGCTCGACGTGCTGCACGCGCCATGCCATCCGTATACGCGGGCGCTGCTCGCGTCGTCCATGCCGGCGCCGGCGCGCGGCCCGCAGCAGAGGCAAGAGAGAACCGATGATTGACGAGAACCGGGCGCTGGGCGCCCGAGCCGTACAGGCAGCGCAGGCGTTGCACAGCGACGCCGATTTCTGGTCGCTGCGCATCGTCGACGAGACGATCGACGAACATGCGGTGCGCAACGACGTCGCGCAGCCGTTCTCGCGCACGCGCGAGCGCGGCGCGATGCTGATGGCCCGGGCCGGCACGGGCGCGGGTTATGCGGCGACGCCCGACCTGTCCCCGGCCGGGCTGCAGGCGGCGCTCGACATCGCGACCGCGCGGGCACGGGCAAGCGCGCCGTGGGCGCTGGTCGATCATCGCCAGGCTGCGCGCCCGCAGACGAGCGGCACGTATGCGTCGCCCGATGTCGACGCGGCACTGCCGTCGCGCGCGGAATGGATCGAGCGTCTCGCGCACGAATGCGCGGCGGCGAACCTCGGCGCGCGCATCGTCGAGCGCGCGGCGAGCGTGATGATCGTCGACACCGAACAGTGTTACCTGACGAGCGACGGCGTCCGGATCGACCAGCGGTTCCGCTTCCTGATGCCCGAGCTGCACGCCGTCGCCCACGGCGACGGCGACACGCAGACGCGCTCGCTCGGTCAATCGGGCACGCTGGCGCAGGGCGGCCTCGACGTGCTGGCGCGCTACGGCTTCGACGGCGCCGGCGCGCGCGTCGCCGACGAGGCGCTGCAGCTGCTGGCCGCACCGAACTGCCCGACCGGCCGGCGCGACCTGTTGCTGATGCCCGACCAGATGATGCTGCAGATCCACGAGTCGATCGGCCATCCGCTCGAACTCGACCGGATCCTCGGCGACGAACGCAACTTCGCCGGATCGAGCTTCGTCAGGCCGGAGATGGTCGGCCACTATCAGTACGGCTCGCCGCTGCTGAACGTCACGTTCGATCCCGAGCCGGTCGCCGAAGCCGCGTCCTACGCGTTCGACGACGACGGCACGCCGGCGCGCAAGCAGTACCTGATCCGCAACGGCGTGCTCGAACGGCTGCTCGGCGGGGCGCTATCGCAGCAGCGTGCGGGCCTGCCGGGTGTGGCCAATTCGCGCGCGTCGAGCTGGAACCGCGCGCCGATCGACCGGATGGCGAACCTGAACGTCGAACCCGGCGACCAGTCGCTCGATGCGCTGGTCGCGGGCACCGAGCACGGGATCCTGATGCGCACCAACACGTCCTGGTCGATCGACGACCACCGCAACAAATTCCAGTTCGGTTGCGAATTCGGGCAACTGATCGAGAACGGCCGGCTCACACAGGTCGTCAAGCGCCCGAACTACCGCGGCATCTCCGCACAGTTCTGGCGCAGCCTGCGCGCGGTAGGCGATGCGGGCACGTTCGGCATCTACGGCACGCCTTATTGCGGGAAGGGCGAGCCCGCGCAGATCATCCGGGTCGGCCACGCCGCGCCGGCCTGCGTGTTCGCCGATGTCGACGTATTCGGAGGCGCGTGATGACGGGATTCGAACCGATGGCACGCCGCGCCGGAATCGACTGGCACGCGCATTTCACCCGGCTCGCCGACGAGGCGCAACGGCTGAAGGCGCCGGCCGAAACCGTCCTGCTCGGTTTCTCGAGCGAAACGTCCGACTTCGTCCGCTTCAACGGCGGCAGGATTCGCCAGACCGGGCGCGTCACGCAGGGGCGATTGTCCGTGCGGCTCGTCGACGGGGCGCGGCAGGCGCATTCGGCGCTGACCGTCTGCGGCGATCCGGCGGCCGACCTGCCCGAACTGGCCGCGGCGCTGGCCGTGCTGCGCGACGGCCTGCGCGATGCGCCGGACGATCCGCACCTGCTGTTCGATACCTCGTCGTGGCTGCAGGAAACGCACCGCACCGGGCGCCTGCCGGATGCGGACGGGCTCGCGCGCGTCGTGGCCGAATGCGCGCGCGGTCTCGACTTCGTCGGTTTTTACGCGGGCGGCACGCTGGCGCGCGGTTTCGCGTCGTCGACCGGCAGCCGCGGCTGGTACGAGGTCGAGAACTTCAACTTCAGCTGGTCGCTGTACGACCCGAGCGGACGGGCGATCAAGACCGCCTACGCGGGCGACGACTGGAGCGATGCGGCGTTCGCCGCCCGCGTCGAGGCGGCCGCCGCGCGGCTGCCCGTGCTCGGCCGCACGCCGAAGGCGCTTGCGCCCGGACGCTACCGCGCGTATTTCGCGCCGGACGCCGTTCACGAGATGACGAGCCTGCTCGGCTGGAGCGGCTTTTCGGCGCGTGCGCTGGCGAGCGCCCGCAGCCCGCTGCATCGCCTGTACGCCGGCGAGGTCGCGCTCGATCCGCGCGTGTCGATCACCGAGGATTTCTCGCTGGGCATCGCGCCGGCGTTCAACGCGGACGGCTACCGGCGCGACAGCGTGCCGCTTGTCGTCGGCGGGCGGGGGGAAGGGCAGCTCGTGAGCGCACGCACCGCGCGCGAGCACGGGCGTGTGCCGAACGGGGCGGACAACGGCGAATCGCCGCAGTCGCTGACGATCGCGGGCAGCACGCTCGCGGATGCCGACGTGCTGGCCGCGCTCGACACGGGGCTCTACGTCGGCAACCTCTGGTACCTGAACTTCTCGGACCCGATCGCCTGCCGGATGACGGGGATGACGCGCTTCGCGACGTTCTGGGTCGAAGGCGGGCGCATCGTCGCGCCGGTCGACGCGATGCGGTTCGACGACAGTTTCTACCGGCTGTTCGGATCGGAGCTCGAGCAGCTCGGCGCGGCGCCCGCGCTGCTCGCGAACGACGACACGTACGGCGAGCGTGCCACCGGAGGCGCGCAGCTGCCGGGGCTGCTCGCGCGCGCGTTCGAACTCACGCTGTAGCGCGGCTGCCGATACTCGCCGATGCCGTCATTCTTCATCGACCGTCCCGTCTTTGCGTGGATCGTCGCGCTCGCGATCGTCGTCGCGGGCGTGCTGGCCATTCCGCAGTTGCCGATCGCGCAGTATCCGCGCCTGGCGCCGCCGCGGGTCGTGGTCACCGCGTCTTATCCGGGCGCGTCGACCGAGACGGTCGATGCCGACGTCGGCAGCGTCATCGAGGAAAGCCTCGACGGCGCCGACGGGCTGCTGTACTACGAGACGAGCAGCGACGGTCACGGCAACCTCGAGATCGACGTGACGTTCTCGCCCGGCACCGATCCGGACATCGCGCTCGTCGACGTCAACAACCGGTTGAAGCAGGTCGAGCCGCGGCTGCCGCAGCAGGTCGTCCAGCAGGGGATCGGCGTGTTCAAGGCGGCGAACACGTTCCTGATGCTCGTCACGCTGACGTCGACCGACGGCACGCGCGATTCCGCGCAGCTCGGCGATTACCTGAACCGCTACGTGCTGCGCGAGCTGAAGCGTGCGCCGGGTGTCGGCGCGGCCGAGCTGTGGGATGCCGACGAGGCGCTGCGGGTCTGGCTCGATCCCGTGAAGTTGCGCGAATACGATCTCGGCGCCGACGACGTGATCGCGGCGATCGGCGCGCAGAACGCGACGGTCACGGCCGGCGCGATCGGCGACGCGCCGTTCGTGCATGGCCAGCAGCTGACCGCGACGGTCGTGGTCAAGGGGCAGCTTGCGTCGCCCGAGGAGTTCGGCCGGATCGTGCTGAAGTCGAAGCAGGACGGTTCGGCCGTGCGCGTCGCCGACGTCGCGCGCGTCGAGATCGGCCGCGACGACTATTCGTTTTATTCGCGGCTGAACGGCCGGCCGGCCGCGACGGTCGGCATCCAGCTCGGCCCGCGCGGCAACGCGCTCGAAACGTCGAATGCGATCCGCGCACGGCTCGCCGAGTTGTCGCGGACGCTGCCGCCGGGCGTCGCGGTCGAGATTCCTTTCGACGGCGCGCATTTCGTCAAGATCGCGATCCACGAAGTCGTGCTGACGCTCGTCGAGGCCGTCGTGCTGGTGTTCTGCGTGATGTGGCTGTTCCTGCGCGACCTGCGCTACACGCTGGTGCCGACCGTCGTGATTCCGGTCACGCTGATGGGCGCGTTCGTCGCGATGTGGGCGTTCGGTCTGTCGATCAACGTGTTCACGATGTTCGGCCTCGTGCTGGCGATCGGCATCCTGGTCGACGATGCGATCGTCGTCGTCGAGAGCGTGCATCGCGTGATGGAGGAGGGCGTGTCGCCGCGCGACGCCACACGCCGGGCCATGAAGCGGATCGGCGGGGCGATCGTCGGCGTGACCGCGGTGCTGACCGCCGTATTCGTGCCGATGGCGTTTTTCCCCGGCAGTGTCGGCGGCATCTACCGGCAGTTCGCGGTGGCGATGATCGCGTCGATGCTGGTGTCGTCGTTCATGGCGCTGTCGCTCACGCCCGCGCTGTGCGCGAACCTGCTGAAGCCGGTCGCGCGACACGGCGGCGGAACCGGCCGCACGAGGCGACTCGGCATCGGCGCGCGTCTGGCCGACCGGTTCGGCGTGGCCTTCGCGCGCGCCGAATCCGGCTATCGCCGCGTCGCGGTGTTTGCCGTGCGCCGCACCGGGATGGTCGTGGCCGTCTATGCGGCACTCGTGATCGCGTGCGGGCTGCTGTACTGGATGATGCCGGGCGGCTTCCTGCCCACCGAGGACCAGGGGCAACTGCAGGTGATGATCCAGTTGCCGGCGGGCGCCACGCAGGCGCGTACGCTCGCGGTCGTCGAGCGTGTCGAGGCGATCCTGCGCGGGGAGCCGGCGATAGCGAACGTGACGAGCGTGATCGGCTGGAGTTTCGCGGGCAGCGGGCAGAACGTCGGGATGGCGTTCGTGGAACTGAAGGACTGGGCGCAGCGCGACGTCGGCGCGATGGCGTTGCGCGACCGGCTCAACGCGCGTTTCGGCGCGATCCTCGACGGCGACGTCGAGGCGGCGCTGCCGCCTTCGGTGCGCGGCATCGGGCATTCCGACGGATTCACGTTCCGGCTCGAGGATCGCGGCGGGGGCGGGCTCGACGCGCTGAAGGCGGCCCGCGCGCAGCTTGCCGAGCGTGCGAAGGCGGATCCGCTGCTCTCGGCCGTGCATTTCGAAGACCTGCCGGACGCGCCGCGTATCGAGCTCGATGTCGATCGCGCGAAGGCGTATGCGCTCGGCGTGCCGTTCGAGCGGATCGCCGGGCTCCTGGGCGGCACGTTCGGCTCGAACTACATCAACGACTTTCCGGCGTCGGGCCGGATGCGGCGGGTGATCATCGAGGCCGACCCGGTCGCGCGCGCGACCGACGCGCAACTGATGGCGCTGACCGTTCCGAACCGTACCGGCGACATGGTGCCGCTTTCGGCGATTGCCGCGCCGCACTGGACGATCGGCCCGGTGATGCTGAACCGGTACAACGGTTATCCGTCGCTCGACATCAGCGGCCGGGCGGCGACCGGCACGAGTTCGGGCGCGGCGATGGCGGAGATGGAGCGGCTGGCCGGTGCGCTGCCGGCCGGGATCGGTTTCGACTGGGTCGATGCGGCGCGCGAGGAGCAGGTTGCCGCACGGCAGACGCCGCTGCTCGTCGGGTTGTCGGTGCTCGCGGTCTTCATGGCGCTGGCCGCGCTGTACGAAAGCTGGACGATTCCGCTGTCGGTGCTGACGATCGTGCCGCTCGGCATGATCGGCGCGATCGCGGCGGCACTCGCGCGCGGCATGCCGAACGACGTGTACTTCAAGGTCGGGATGATTACCGTGGTCGGGCTGGCGGCGAAGAACGCGATCCTGATCGTGCAGTACGCGCGCGACCTGGCCGGTCATGGCGTGCCGCTGCGGCAGGCGGTGGTCGATGCGGCCGCTGCGCGATTCCGGCCGATCGTGATGACGTCGATGGCGTTCCTGCTCGGTGTCGTGCCGCTCGTGCTGGCGACGGGCGCCGGGGCGGAAAGCCGGCGATCGATCGGCACGGGCGCGTTCGGGGGTGTGCTGGCGGCGACGGTGTTCGGGCTCGTGTTCGCGCCGGTGGCGTTTCGTGTCGTGGCGTCGGCCGGGCGACGCGGCCGGCGTGCGGCGGTGGCGACGCGCGACGATCGTCAGGCTGAGGTGGTGGGGGAGTGACGCAGTCACGCAGTGCCGGCAGGTGGTTTTCGTGCGTTGCGTTGATTGAATGCGATCGTCGTGCGGACGTCTCGCAGACGGCGCGATGCTCAATTCGAATTCAAGGAAACGGATTCAAACCATGTCTTACGTTCTGTATTACTCGCCCGGTGCGGCAAGCATGGCCGTGCATTGGATGCTGATCACCGCGATTGGCGCGATACTGAGGCGGGACGGCTTTACGGTTCGGCAGACCAGCGTGGATAATCAGATTATTATTTACACGAACCGCAATAATCGATCCGCCACAATGGCTCGATTCCCGAATTTCTCGCAAGGATCAACGGAAATTGTAAGGTTCGCATTCTCGGGTCGGCCACGAGGGCACCGTAACAAAGCTTGACGATCTGAGTCACGCAGTCCGTCTAGAATGGCTTTGCTAAATCGGCATATAGTCTAATAGCGGGATTCCGATTGATTTGGAAAGCGCTGGGAAATTTCCGATCGACGCCATGAGGACGCTGGATCATCAGCACCCGGTTTATGTCCTGACGACGCCGGCACCAATGGATGTCTTGTCCGTATTGTTGGGCGATTAGTCGGATTTCGGTCCAGCGGTTCGCTGTTTCCTGTCGCCATTCGATGCGCTATTGGAGATGGTGTTCCTGCTGCGACACGATGCAAAGGTAGTCGAAGGCGTCTTGCTGTCGAGTCGCCTGCCGCGGCGCGTTCTCTATTCAGGCAGGTCTCGACCGTGGCCGCTCACAGTGCCTCTCGCGTGGCTTGCCCACGAGAACCGGCTCGTCGTGCATCACGATGGCCATCTCTTCAGGGTTGCTTGAGACCAGGCTGCACGATGGCGCCAGCACCAAACGGCGGTAGCAATTGAAGCAGCGACGTGGTCGACGCTCGATCGACTGCACCAGTCCGCAGGCCTCTTTGCCTGGCAAGAGACGCGGCAGATCGCTCGACGCTGTCGATGTGATCGTTGTACCTCCCGGCGATGCCGAGCAGTTGGCGCTGTACAACCCGGAAGCCGGGTGCTGGCACTTCGTGCCGCGAGTCGAGACCGTTTGAACAAAAATTGACGGAAGGCCACGTTGTGGCCGCCCGGGCATGAACATAAAACTGAGAGGGCCGAAGTGAGCATCAGCGACACACTTAGTAGCTTCGCGTCGGGCGCGGTCGACTGGAACCGACGTCCGGTCGCTTTGAATTTCGGGCGGCTGCAAGGGACGTTGGGGCGCTTGCTTGCGCTTCAGCACGCAAACGTTCACGAAGGGCTGATGACCGGCATCCACGGCCATCTCACGTGCGTATCGACACGACACGACCTACCGCCCAAGCTGTTTATCGGCGTGCCTGTCTCATTGCGACTGGTAACCGACCGCGGCCAGCTGCAGATGATCAACGCGATCGTTGAGAACGTGCAAGTCGGACAAAGCGATGGCGAGCTGTGCGTTTACCAGCTGACCGTTTGTGATGCGTTGTCACTGATGAACAAACGGACGAACTCGCGCGTCTTCCGCAAGCAGAGCGTCGTTGACGTCCTCACGGTGATGTTCAACGAATGGCGCCAGCGTAGCCCGGCACTCGCGCGAGCCTTCGAATTCGACCTGTCATTCCTGAATCGCGATCGCTATCCGGCCCGGGAATTGACGCGCCAGGTGAACGAGCCGGACGCAGCGTTTGTGCGGCGCTTGTTGCGTCGAGAAGGGATTTCGGTCTTCGTCAAGGCAGGGCCCGCCAAGGGCGGCTCGACCTCCGAAGATGACACCCCTGTTCACACTTTGGTCTGTTGCGACAATCCTGACTCGTTGCAGGAAGCACCGGCCGGAACGGTGCGTCTACACCCACGCGACGCTGGAACCGAAGAGCGCGATACGGTCACGCTGTTCGCGCTGCATGCGCGCCTGGTGCCGGGCGCAGCGAGTCGACCATCATGGGACTACAAGAAGGCGCGTATTGACGAGTCGACCGTGGCGGGCGAAGTCGACCAGGGCGATGCCGGTAACGATCTGGCGACGCTCCTGACCGACGTGGCGATCGATGTCCCGCACGCAGGCGACTCATGGGACGACCACGATCGCCTTACGCGCTCGCGTATGCTGGCGCACCAATTCGAAGCTGAACAGTACGATGGCGCGAGCGGGATCCGCGATCTCGCCGTCGGCACCTGGATCACGCTGACGGGTGACCCCGACCTGGACATGCTGTCGGCCGACAAGCGGCAGTTCGTCGTCACGTCGATTCGTCACGACGTCTCGAACAATCTCCCGAAGGGGCTGACCGAACGCGTGCAGCAGCTCTTTGCTGCGAGCAAGAACCTCGTATCGCCTTCGCCGGCCCAACTGGCCCCGTCGTCCGCTGAATCGGATACGCGCTACGAAAATACCTTTACGTGCGTGCGCCGCGGCGTCCCGATTACGCCGGCATACGATCCCAGAATTGACCTGCCACCCGTCCATTTGCTGACCGGGGTCATCGTCACGCGCGACGGCGATGAGGTTGTGACCGACGAGCTCGGGCGGGTCTACGTGAGGATCCAAGGCCTGGATCCTGCCGATCATTCTCATGCGCAAGGGGCCGGCACGAACGATAACGCAGGCGACAGCGCGCCGATCCGGGTGGCGTCGAGCCTCGCGGGCACGCAGTTCGGTGCGTCGTTTCTGCCTCGCATCGGTATGGAGGTCCTGCTCGGCGCGATCGGGGGCGATCCAGACCGGTTGGTGATCATCGCTGTCCTCGGCAACGGGGCGAACCCGCCGGCGGCGTTCACGCACACCGGTTCGCTGCCAGGCAACCGATATGTGTCGGGTATCAAGACGAAGGAAATCAAGGGGCAGCGCTACAACCAGTTGCGGCTCGACGACACGCCGGGAGAAATTTCCAGCCAACTTGCGAGCGAGCACGCTCATTCCCAACTGAATTTGGGTTTCCTCACGCAACCGCGCCAGGACGGGCAAGGGAAGGGCCGCGGCGAGGGTGCGGAGCTGCGCACCGATGCGGCCGCAGCGCTGCGCGCCGCGCAAGGGATCTTGCTAACAACATATGCCCGCTCGCAGGCAAGCGGCGGGCAGCTTGATCGTGACGAGCTGCTGCAACTGCTCGGCGAGTGCACCGAGTTGTTCAAGTCGCTGGGCGACTATGCCGGTGAACATGGCGGGCAAGCGACAGACACTGCCGGCCAGCAGGCTGTCGCCGCCGCGTTCAAGAGCTGGACGCCCGCCGGCGGAGCATCTAACACCGGAGCTGGAGCGGGCACCGGGAGCGGCTCACAGGCGCTGATGGCTTTCGGCGCGCAGGCCGGATCGGTTGCTATCACCCCGAAAACCCACGTGACGTACGCGGGCGAAAACATCGATCAGGTCGCTCAGCAGCACGTCCAGGTGACCAGCGGCCAGCGCATCAACCTGCACGGCGGTCGCGGCGTCGCGATGTTCGCTCACAGCGATGGTGTGTCGGCGATCGCGAACCAGGGCAAGGTTACGCTGCAAAGCCAGAACGACGATACGCAGATCGATTCGGCGAAGAACATCCAGTTCACAGCGGCCGACGGAAAGATCACCGGCATGGCGAACGACCAGGTGGTCTTTACGACATCCGGTGGTGCCTACCTGAAACTTCACGGCAGCGACATCGAGCTTGGGTGCCCGGGAAAGTTCACCGTGAAGTCCGCCGGGCATTCATGGCAGAGACCTGCCAGCATGAGCACGGACATGCCGAAGTTCGACCATGCGGCGCTCGGGCGCGTGCCGAAGCTGGTGCGGGCATCCGACGGGAACCCGATCGAAGGATACGTGGGTGAGGTCCACAAAGCGTCGGGCGAGATCGTGAACGGCCAGACGGACAGCGCAGGCACGATGGCTCCGATCGACCACAACCAGTTCGAACAAGTGGTCGTGAAGTTTTTCAAGAAAGACGCATAACTGAGAGACAGGGTACGGGTCATGCCAACAACACAACGCACTCCAGCAGCCACTACCAAGGGTACGATGCTGCCGAACAAGAAGAAGGAACTCGTTGCGGTCAAACCAATGCCGCTCCCTGGCGTCGTGATCTTCGTTCACGGCGTCAACTCCGAGGGCGAGTGGTTCGGCCCGGCCGAAGAGGGTCTCTGCAAGGGATTGAACCGGCGCCTTGGGCGGCTCGACGATCAGATGATGTTCAAAGGACCGGAAGGTGGACAACTCACCCCAGCCAAGTACGTCAAGTTCCTGACGAACGACGGCTTCATCAACCCGAAGATGACGCCGCAAACCTACGTGCAGCCCGACCCGTCGTGGTCGCCGGTCATCCACTTCCGTTGGGGACACAAGGCGAACAAAGAAGAACTGCAGGAGTTTGGCGGCAACATTTTCCTGAACGAACAAAACTACTGGGGGGGAGGCCCGTTTGCAAATGGGTGTACAACTCTTCCGGATTTGTGGAACGTCGGGGTGAACGATCGACTATTCCTGTGGCTACAGGTTCAGGATTTGAACCCCGTTGATGCCCGCATGGTGTACTCGACGCCAAACCGGCAATACGGAGTCATGGCTGCGCTGCGTCTCGCGAAACTGATCGAGTCGATCAGGAAAAAGCAAGCGGACTGTCCGATCACCGTCGTTTGTCATAGTCAAGGGAACATAGTCGGGCTCACAGCCGCGTTTCTCGGCGACCAATTGCCGGAGGTAAAGGATGGCCAGGGGAAATCTGGCCGTTGTGTCGCCGACGCCTATGTATTGGCAAACGCGCCGTACAGCTTGGTTGACAGCAACTTGCCCGATAACTGGACTCAACGCGGCGCAAAGGATGCAGAGGGTCGACGCGGCCGCGAGACATGGGAAGCGCGGGTCCGCACGCTGTCGAACTTCTTCGACATCATTCGGGCACGGTTCAGCCTAGAACCGACGCCAGAAGATATCGATCCGGAAATGTCCAATATGTCCACGTCGTCAAAAGGCAAACCGTATAAGGCAGCGGACGATCGACAGGCGCACGGCCTTCAGGTATGGGGAAAGACCTCCATGGGGCCGACAGGTTACGGAAACACGTATCGCACATTTGGCCGCGTCACGCTCTACTGCTGCCCGCATGATCAAGTCATCTCGGCGACAACGGTCCAGGGGATCGGCTGGCGTGGCTTGAGCGAGTACGAGATAGAGGTTACGGGCGGTGCTGATTGCTTCACGCAGCGAGTCTTCGCTTCGGGCTACCTGGTCGGCCAGAAGCCCGGGGGATTTTACGATTACACGAAGAATGACTGGCGCTACAAGAAAGGAAAGACGAAAGGGTTTTGGTATCCCCCATCTCCCGAGGCACGATTCTCGCTCATCAAGTCGTTAAAGAACCGAACGACTCTTCACGACATGTGGGGAATCTGGAAGATGCAAAGCATCGGAACGGCCGTAAACATATTCCGGCCGGCGGTCAATGCGACACCATCAGAATGGTGGGCAATCCCGATCGACGCGCCCAAGCTGGATCACCCGTTCACCCCAGTAGCAATGAAGTTTGGCAGTCCGATCGCACCCGTCCATGACGGCCCCGCAGCAACGAGCCAATTTAATGAGGGTAATGACCCGGTTGCGGCCGCACGCGACAGAAACAAGGCTTCTGCTAACAAAAAGCCGGGGGACGCGATCGACAACTACCAGGGCGCGGCACCGATTGGGAATGAGGATAGCGAAGCAGATATGCGGTACGAATTGCATGCGGTCGTGCGACAGACCGTCCGCCAACGTGAGCAAGGAAATGGCTCGCTCATTGACGCGTATGGAAACGTAACCTCCGAGCAACCCGGCTTCAATGCTGACGGCAAGGCGAAGGAGTATTCGACGTCCACCGTGACAACCTATCTCGGTGCGACGGAGAAGAACAATCCGACGAACCATTCGACGATCATGACGAACGCCATGCACGCGGAGCACGCGCTCGCCTACGATGTGGCAATCGGTGTGTGCAAACTGACACCCGAAGATTGGAAGGATTTGCGCATTGAAGCTGACTGGCGCTTCGGTGAAGGCATGGACAAATCGAATCCACACCGGAAGTACGCGTCGTACTTCTCGAAAGGGAAGATGAGTGGTCTGTTTCTATCAGACTGGGTTAAGGCCGATGCAGATGCACATATGCCGAAGAAAATCCAGGACGAACGAGATGGTGGGTGGTTCCTCAGTGCGACGCACGCCCTATGAGTACCGCTCTCTCGACTTGGCCGCGACGTGTAGGCGTCGCTATCGCGATTCTCGTCTTGTCGGTCGCGGTAGCGGCGACGTGGACGTATCATGCTCAGCAGGCTGCGCCGCAGCCGCTTTCGGTTGAGGAATGGATGAAACGATTGATTGTGTTGCCGCTCCTGGTTTTGGTTGCCGTGCTGGCGCTCTGGGCGGGAATTCGGAAATCCGGCGGTGAAAAGGTCGCTTTGGCCACGACTGGGGCAGCTGCCAGCGTTGCAATGGCAGCACCTGCACCCAATCAGCCGTTCCGCGCTCAAGTCGTCGGCCTGGCGTGGCTCAATCCGTTAGAACGACGTGACTATCCGACCGAATGGCAATTGCTTTGGACGATGGGCCTCGTCGGGCCCAATGAGCACGACGACATGGTGAAGGAGGATCCGAAGAGTTTCACGACTGTTCAACCGGTCGCGGGTGTTGCGTATGGAAACGATGGGCGCGAGACGTTTGACGGATTCTACGAAAAATATGTCGACAAACTTCTCAGCTTGTTTGCTGAGATTTATGTGATGAGCCCGGCGTACTTTTACAACGTGCATTCGAAGGACCGAAAAGGCTGGCGAGAACTCGCAGGTACGCATATCGAGTTTGCAATCCCCGAGAAGCGACTCGATCCGGAAGAGTCACGTAAATATCTCGTCGACCAGTTTGTCGACTATTACGAGATCGGGAATAAGTCCGCACCGAGTCTGTGGAACAGTGACACTCCGCCAGATGTCCACATCACGCCAGGTGGTCCAAATGCGGGCTTCACGTCGCTGAATCGTGCGCTTGAGTACCTGCAAGCACACCCCGATAAAAGCGTATGGGTGATGAACTGGGACGCGCCGAGTTTCCCACCGAAGGACAACCAGATGAACGAGAACATGGTGCTGCTCGTTCTGACCGGGCCGGACTTTGCGACGGGGCGAGAGCCGCTCGCGTGGATCGGGCGAGCCGCAGTCGGCAACGTGAACGACTTCGAAAAGAAGTCCGGGACGACCCGCGCAGTCCAGGCGTGGAAATCGACCATTGAGCAAGCTGCCCACAATGCTGGGGTGGCGACGGCTGATCTTCATTACGTGGTCCACGACGCCGGCAAGGGCAGCGACGCCGCATCCGCTCGCCTGGGTACGTTGTCCCAGACGTTGACCGAAGTGCTGCCGGAATATGACTACAAGAAACAGACGTTCAACACGCCGGCGCTCCTCGGTGAGATGGGCGCAGGTACCGCGTTGACGGACGTAGCACTGGCGATCGGTCGCGCAAACCATATCGGCGGCAATACGCTCGTGGCAGGCACGACAGACCTCGAACACCCGACGGCGGTCGTCGTGGTGCCGCCGGCGAAGCTGAATCCCGTCGATCCAAAGAAACCGTGGTTCCGCGCGGCCGGAGAGGGTAGTGCCTATCTGCCTTGGTGGGGGAAGCGCCACGATGTCGATTACAGTCGATCCGGGCAAGGCTACAGCTTCTGAGCACGCGAATGATGCGATAGATCGGGTGCGGCGTGCGGTCCACTGATTCGCGCGTCGTTTGCTTTCGTTGTGGGGAATTTTTATGGAATCGGGAGCGTATAGACCCTCTCGCCGTCAGCAGCTCATGGGGTGGGGCGTTGGGCTGGTTGCCGCTGGGATTTGCCTTTCCGCTGCCTTATTTGTTCTTCTGATCATTGGCGCATTCGACCAGTGGCATATTCAAAGCGATGCACAGTTGACGTTTGTCTTCTCGGTGCCCGTTTTAATGGTATTCGTCGGACTCGTCCTGTTCGTCGTGGGCGTGGTCAACGCATTCAGAGCGCGCAAATGAACCGAATTGGCCACCGCGCGTGGATTGTCATAACGATGGAAGTGCGATGTGATTGTGCGGCGGGATCTATGACGAACACGAACCTGGATCAGAGGCTTTCATGCGCGGTGTAATTCGGGTTGGAGACGTACACAGTCACGGCGGGCGCGTTGAGTCCGGTGCTGCGAACAGCGAGGTGATGGGTCGGCCAGTCGCACGAATCGGCGACCGCTGCACCTGTCCGATCCACGGCGAGTGCGTAATTGTGGAAGGCGATTCCGATTTCAACGTGGAGGGTAGCTTCGCCTCGTTCGACGGTCACAAGACGTCATGCGGCGCGGTGCTGATCACGTCGCTTCCGACGTCCGGGCGATCCTAGCTTCTCGCACGAGCGCGCACGCGCTGATCAGCGTGGTATCGCTCGATAGGTCTCACCTAGGCGTTCTATCGAATACCGACGCGGCCTCCGTACTCCGGCCTTGGACTATCGCGCCGCGCTGTAGCGTACCATCACGGTGCCGAGGCTCATCACGGCGAGGCACGTGACATAAACGCCCATAGAATTAGTCAGAACTCAATTTTACATAATCAGCATTATCGGTAGTTTGTGTTGTAGTGGCTAGATTGAAATGTCCGCTTTTGGCTACATAGAAATGTCCGCTTTCGTGCCGCGTAAGCTGTTCGGCCGCCGGGTGTCCGGCGCCGG